>CAVPBL010000001.1:0-33372 GCA_963701835.1 uncultured Acidobacteriaceae bacterium
ACCAACCTGCCCATCCAGATGAACAACGCGCAGCGCGATCCTACCGCCTTCGGCACTCACCCCGGGCGCTCAGGGCGGATACGCGCCTGCCCATCATTGGCGGCACCGGCAGCTATCTCGGCCAGCTTTACCTCGACGGCATGCCCGCCGACGACCGTCAACCAGCAGGGCGACAACCGTGCTGGTGTCGCTGACCATGAGCTGGAGGCGGTCGATCAGTTCCAGGTGGTCACCAGCACGCCGCCGGCGGAGTACATGGGCGCGGGCGCGGAGAACTTCACCATGAAGTCGGGCGGCCTGAAAGTACCACGGCTCAGGTCGTCGATTTCGTCCGCAACACCGCCTTCGATAATTGGGACTTTACCCCGAGGGCCGCCACCGGGACACGCGCTCCGGCGCGACCGTTCCGGCGCCGAAGCCGTCGAGCACCAGAATGAGTTGTCCGTCAGCCTCGGCGGCGTCGTGCCTCACACCGCGCAACAAGCTCTTCTTCTTCGTCGCCTACGACAAGTACCACTATCGAGTCAGGCGACTCCGGCTCTCTACAACGTTCCCACACGGCATGATGACGCAGGGCACTTTACCGAGTCAATGGCGTGTGGGCACGGGGGCCATCCGGCGCCGGGACCAACAACCCTGCAATCCTCTACGATCCCACCACCACCTCATGCGCCGGCAGCACCTGCACCCGGCAGCCGTTTGTCGAGCACCAAGAACGGCGTCTCCACCTACAACGTCATTCCCGCCAGCATAATTTCGCCCATCGCGAAGGCCATGGAGTCATTCCTCCCGACGCCGACCAATCCCAGCGTCGCTCTACAACAACTATCTTGGCTGGCACCCCAAGGGTATCGACAACACGCTTATCGACTGGCGCGTGGATTACGACTGAACTCCAAACATCGCATCTCCTCGGTGGGCACCATCGGCGCGCGCATCTATCTCCAAACTTACAGCAACCATATCTGCCCTGCCCTACGTCGCCGGCACTACGCCAAGATCTACCCGCAAGAACTACATCGTCGAAGCACGTCTACACCATCACCCCGAACCTGGTCAACCAGTTCAAGTACGGCTTCACGCGGTTCTTCCAGCGCAATCAACGACCACGCAGGGCGTGCCGCAATGGAAGCCTCGGCACTGGGAATCACCAACCTGCCCGCAGGGACAGGCAGCCGGAGTTCCCCGGAGCGCATCGTTCGGAACCACCGCGGCTATGGCACGGCTTACACCGGTGGACCGCGAACGGCACCGCTACCACTACGCAGCTGACACCCCAATAACTATGCGCTCACTCGACAACGTGCAGTGGGTCAAGGGCAAGCACTCGTTCACCTTCGGCTTCACTTCCAGTGGCAGGAGATCAACAGTGCAGCCCGTCGACTTTCCACCGGGGCTCTATCTCGGCTACAACGCCTATTCGACCGCCAATTTCTCCGGCTCGAGCTTCCCTCAACACCGGGGATCACCGCGACGGGAACAGCCTGTCGGGATTCTCCTACGCCAGCTTCCTGCTGGGCGCAGTGGGAGGATCGACATCGAACGACACCTCGGCGCCGTCCTCGGGCTGGATCCGGTGAGCGAACTGGCCGGACGATATCAAGGTGATTTCGCCCTACGTTCGGACAGCTACAAGCTCACCGAAGCTCACCCTCGACCTGGGCTGCGCTGGGATTACCTGCCGCCATTCCACGAGTTGAGGAACCGCTGGACATTCCTAAATCCCGGTCTCATCAACCCACTCACGGGCACGCCGGCATGTTGCAGTTCGCCGGCAACTACGGCGGCGCCGGCGTAAGCTGCCGTGCACAACCCCTGTCCAGACCTACTGGAAGAACTTGGGCCCGCGCGTCGGCCTGGCCTATCAATTCAACAACAAGACCGTCGTCCGCGCCGGCTTTGCCAGGTATTCTCGCAGGCGGCGGCGTGGGCGGCCGCGGCGGCGATCACGGCACCGGACAAACTGGCTTCAACATCAGCGCCATCGGCCCCACTGAAAGCGGCAACGGCGCGACCGCCGGACCTTCCTACTGGCTGAATGGCGACGGCAGCATACCGGGCGCCATCGCCGAACTCCGGCATCTTCGGCCTGCAGCGTCGCACACACTATCCCTCCGCGCCCACACCCGGCGTGGCCGCGCAGGAACTCAACACAGGCAACTACTGAGGCGGCACAAGTTGGTGAGCGCCAGCAGCGTCTCCTACGCCGACCCGTACTATCTCGGGCGCGCTCCCGAGCTCGAGCTCTACAACTTCGGCATTGAGCGCGGCATCACGTCCGGACATGACCCTGGCCGTCAACTACGTCGGCAACGAGAGCCACTTCATCGTCAACTCCGGCAACACGGGCGCCAACGCGCGCGGCTACTGGACCAACCAGGTCGATCCTAAGTATCTGGCCGTTCTGGGCCGCGTTACTGGACAGCACCGGAAACACCCCGCTGCTGAATGCGCAGGCTACGGCGGCCAACGTGGCCGTTCTGCGCGCTAGTTCCCAGCGCGCCCGCGCCTGCCTTCTTCACTGCTGCCGGAGCTGTCAGCAGCACGGCCACCATGGCCAGATGCTCACCCCCTTCCCACAGTACAGCGGCGTGAGCGACACCTTCGGCAACGTGGGCAACTTCAGCTTACCAACTCGCTGCAGATCGTCCTCGACCAGCGCATGAGCCACGGCCTGGCCTTCAACGTGAACTACACATTCTCCAAGAACCTGGGCGATGATGGTCCGTATCGCGATGGCTACAACCTTCCCACCGCGGCCATCTCCCACGGAACCCAATCCTACAAAGCAGGACCGCATCGATCGTCCTGGACGACCATCTCCGCCCCCAGCACACTCCACGCATACGGCGTCTACCAGTTGCCGTTCGGTAAGGGCGGGCTCGGCGCCAACAATCTGTGGTCCGCTGGCTCGCGGGCGGCTGGCAGCTCTCCGGCATCTATCAATTCAACCAGGGAGGTCCCTGGCAGATCACCTGGTCGGGTTGCACGGCAACGAACTGCCCGGCCCAGGGTCAGAACATGCCTGACATGGCCAGCGGCTACACCGGAAGGCCCGCATGAACAGCAGCTATGGCAAAGGACCGAACGGATATCAAATCGCGCATCGCTGCGGCAAGGTCCAGTATGTCGATCCCAACGGCTTTCGCCACCCCGAAAACATCTCCACCATCAGCACGGCGCAATATTCTCATCGGCAATGCGCCGCGTACGGCTCCCTACGGCGTCCGGAACCCCAACAACTGGGATCTCGACACCGGCGTCCGCCGCAGCTTCCCATTGCACTGGGAAAGCGCGGAGTTTGTCTTCGAGGCCGACTGCCTGAATACCTGGAACAACGTGGTCTTCTCGAATCCAACCGCCGCTTGGTCCTCCGGTTCCACATCGTTCGGCACGGTGAACGGCATCGCCAACGGCCCGCGCGACTGGCAGTTCGCAGGGCACATCAACTTCTAACTCTCGAAGAGCTTGGGTTTCAATTACATGGGCGCATCCAGCGAGATGCGCCCAAATTTTTTGAGTTGAACAAAGTCGAAGAATGCTCTAATTTTTCGGGAATCTGACGAAGAACTCCCCATCGCAGGGTTGGCCCTAGTCCTTCGCCGCGGCAAAAGCGTCTGCTTCGCGGTTCAATTCCGCAGGCGTGGCTGCGTGCGTGAAGATAACGATGCGATAGCGGAAGGTGGCGGACTGGCCCTTCTCGAGCGTGAAGTCGAGGGGTGGCTGCTTGAGATCGAACATGTGGCGGCCCAGCGGATTGGCGGCGAACAGGCCGTAGCCGCGGGCGTGCCAATAGGTCGGATAGCCGATGTTGCCGGGGTGATCGAAGATGGCGATGGTCACAGTGTGGCCCTCGCCGTTGTGACCTGTGAGCGCACACCAGCGGCCCCTCGTTGACCACGCGGCCTCGCCTTTTACGTCTTCACTTGTGAGATATTCGCCCGTCGGCGGCGCTACGCCTGGACATATTCGCCGCCGCGGATACCTGCGTCGCGTTGCCGTTCGCGTCAGTAAATGTTCCACCCTTTTCTTCCGGCGATTCGAGCCAGCGCGCGACGCGAAGACCAAGCAAGCCGTCCTTGTCGTCGTTGAAGACGACCTTATCGAGGGCTTTGAGCGCGACGATCAAATCAATGCTGCGTGTCTTCCCGTCGTAAGCGAAGACGTAGCGTGTCCTCTGGGCCAGGATGGGGTGGTTCTGGCCGTCGATCCACGTGGAGTCAGCGACCAATTCTCCGCGGGTTGCGCCGCTCTTGGCGGAGACGATTCTGTCGAACACAATGGCGCCCATCTTCGGCGCCCGTTGCGGCGGGATGGCCTCGGAGTTATTCCAGAAGTCGAAGCCATTCACGTTGCTGTAGTTGAACCAGAGACCAGCGTGGTGGGGATGGTCGGTGCGCTCGCCTGGGCGCGGCTCGAGCGGATAGCCGCGGGTAACGGTCACGCCATCCGCATCGAGGATGGGGTAGAGGACCGGCTTTTTGAGTGTCGCGGGCCAGATGTAGGAGGTAAAGGGCAGGCCGTCGATGGTGATGTCGACGCGGCGGTTGGCCTGATCGGGAACGACCTGGACGCCCTTCGGCGCGGCGAGAGCGCCCGCAACCAACATCGAGCTTGCAGCCAGAAAGCCGAACATCGCGCGGCTACGCATAGACCTTGCCTCCGGCCATCACTTGCTGTGTCTTGTCGTCGAAGGTTACCTTCATGCCGGTCTGAATGGCAGCGACGTTCATGCACAGTGCGATGGAGTGGCTGTATCCGGCTTCGATCGGCGCGTTGGGCATCTTGCGCGAGCGCACGCACTCCATCCAGTTGCGCATGTTCGCTGCCGTTTGCGGATCGCCATGCGTGTTGGCATCCGTCTCGACAGTCTCGGCCTTTTCAACCAGCGAGGAGCTTGGCAGCAGGTTGGGCTTCATCTTCATCTCATCGGCAAATCTCGCCGTCAACCCGCCCGTCGGCGTCACTGTCTGTTTGTCCATATCGATCATGCCGCCGTTGGAGTAGTAGAGCTCCTTCACGCCGCCGGCGGAGTTGGTGAAACGCGATGTGTACTGTACCTGGAAGCCTTTCGTCGAGTCGTCGAGCGGACCGTAATCGAACACCGCCGTCATCGTGTCCCAGTTGGTGCGTCCGTCTTTCCACAAGTAAATGCCGCCGTTAGCCACGCACGAGCGAGGATGCGGCAAGCCGGTGAACCAGTGCACGGTGTCGATCTGGTGGACTAACCACTGATCGGGAATTCCCGACGAATACGGCCAGAACAAACGGAACTCAAGATACTTGCGGGCATCGAACGGCGCCATGGTTCTGTTGAGCAGATAACGCTTCCAGTCAGTGTCTTCTTCTTTAAGCAGAGGGACGACATCGGGGCGGCGCCAGCGTCCGGGCTGGTTCACGTTCCAGCTCATTTCCACCATCACAATGTCGCCGAACTGGCCTGACTTGATGTATTCCGCCGCCTTTTGATACGCAGGTGTCGAGCGGCGCTGCGTGCCTACCTGCACAATCTTGCCGCTCTTTTTCACGGCGTCGAGAATCATGCGCGCGTCGGCCATGGTGTGCGCGATGGGCTTTTCCACGTAAGCGTCGCGGCCGGCCCCCACGGCTTCAGCGCCGTGGTATGCGTGCTGGAAATCGGCTGTGGCGATGATGACGGCGTCCACGTCCTTGCGGGCATACAGTTCATCGTTGTTCCTGACGGTGCCGGGACGGTTTCCGCACAGCTTCTCAATGTACGCAGCGCCTTCCTCGCAGCGGCGGCTCCAGATATCGGAAACGGCCACGATCTGGAAGTTCAGCTCCTGGGCGCTCTGCTGGAACGCGGGCAGATCGCCGCCTTTCATGCGATCGCCACAGCCCACGATGCCCACGCGCACTCGATCGTTCGCGCCCAGTATCTGTGCGTAGCTTTTGGCGTTCCACGAAACTGCGGTTGCGGTCAGCGCCGCGCCGCCCGCCTTCAAGAATTCCCTGCGATTGTTCTGATTCGGATTCATGGCTTTTCCCTTCAACGATGGTCTTCCGTTGAAATTGTAATCGTGCGGTGGATGCGGGAAGTTCGGGCGAATAATTTTGCGTTCCGCAAAATGAAACCGGGCGCCCTTGGGTTTGAGCGCCCGGTTTTTCAACGATGCATCGGAATAAGCAACAGGTTAGAAGTTGATCTTGATGCTGCCCTGGAAGACGCGGGCTTGATTGTATGTCGCCGAGACCTGACCAAAGGTCGCTGACGTAAGAGTTGCGGCGCCTCCGGTATTTGCGGGCAGCGAACCGGTTGTTGAGCTGGATGGAGGCTGAAAGTCAGGATGATTCAGCACGTTGAACGCCTCCAGCCGCAGCGTTGACGTCCAGTTCTCGTGAATCGTGAAGACCCGCGAGATTTGCGCATCGAACTGCAGCGAACTCGGACCCCGGAATGAGTTCCTGCCGATATTCCCGTAGGTTCCTGCCGCAGCGCAACCGGCTGTCACGTTGCCGGCGCAGACCGGCTGAAACGCCAATGGGTTCAGGTACTCGCGGTTGGCTTCTCCAGGATTCTTCTGGAATTTCGCCTCGGCGTAGGGGTTCATGCCCGCAACCAGGTTCGGTCGATCGTTTCCCACGTCGGTCAGCGAATCGTCCGCACCCTGAGTTACCGTAAACGGCGAGCCCGACTGGACGTGAATCAGCGGGCCCAGCACCCATCCGTTGATCAGCGCCTTCGTGAACGGGCTCTGCCAGTGGAACTCGCTCCTTGCTACGAGAGAGGCATTTTCAATATGCCGGAAATCGGAGCCGCACGGGCCGTAATCCAGCATTGGGTTATTGGGGTTCTCAATGACCTCGTTGGCAAGGTCACCCTGGGCATCCTCGATGTTCAGGCACTTCGACCACGTCCAGTTGGCCATCAGGCTGAATGTGCCCGACAGGCGGTGCTGGATCGACGCAATCAGACCGTTGTAGTTGGCCGTGCCTTCGTCGCCCACGATGTTCGAGCCCGCGCCGCCGCCCAGGTATTGATTGCCCTGCGCGGGATTTTCCTGGGTGTAAGCAGGAAGCGCGAAGCCTGGTTCTTGGTCGTGGAACACGGCGTGCCGGCAGCGCCTGCTGTCACTTTGGCGGGACCCGAAGTCACGATGCCAGTGCAGCCCGTGCCGTTTGCGCCCCATACGCCGGGAATGTAGACCGCCGGGTCGAAGGTGAAGCTCATAGGATCGTGGCGCGTGGTGTTGCCGATATAATCCACCTGCACCTGCCAGTCATGCGGGAACTCATGCTGGATGCTCGCCGTCCACTGGATCGTGTACGCCGCCTTGAACTGCGCCGGCATCACGATGTACTGCGACTGCGCAAAGTACAACGCCTGCGATGGACTGGGAATCTGCGGTTGCGGGAACGGGCTGGTGGTAAACGTGCCAACCGACCATGGAGCCGCGAACGGAATCGGCGGTGACGACGACGTCTGACTGTTGGTAACCGCCGTGGCAAACGGCGGATTCTGCTGGTTGCGCTGGCTGGTAAAGAAGTTCGGGTTGTCGAACATCAGCGCTCCGCCGGCGCGGAATACCGTTTTGCCGTTGCCCCACGGGTCATACGACACGCCGAAATTCGGCGAGAACTGCATCCACGAGTTCTTCGTGAACTGCTTCGTCACGCCCTTATCGCCGTAGTACAGCGCGCCCGCCGGAGCATTCGGATACACTGTGCTGATCGTGTTGGCCAGAAAGTTCGCCTGGCTGAACTCCACGCCGCGGTTGAAAAAGTCGTGCGGCATCACGTTCGGCCCGTAGCGCAGCCCGCCCACCAATGTGAGCTGATGATTCACGTGGAAGGTGTCCTGCACGTAGAGGCTGGGAATCGGTCCGCGTAGCGCGTTCTGCTGCTGCTTGCTCTGCTGGAACGGCGAGGAACTGCCCAGCGTTCCCATCAGGAAGTCCAGCGTCTGGTCGCCGATGACGGTGCCGCCACCCGGTCCGCTGCCGCTGTATTCCCCGTTGAAGGTGAAGATGCCGTTTCCTTCGTAGGCGTTCGCGATGTTGAGCTGGTTCTGCACCCACTCGCCGCCGAATGCGATCTGGTGTTTCCCTTTCACCCAGGTCACGTCGTCATTGATAGCGCCTGTGTTGTCGTTGAAGTGCGCCACCGAGTTGGTGCCGCCGCCGATGGAGAACTTGCCTTCAGTCAACTGCAAGCCGTTGGGCTCCACCTGGTAGGCGGTCACGCCCAGCGTGGCGGCGTTGATGTCGTTGGGCGCGTACCCGCGATTGTTGACGCGGCGGAGGATGGAGATGTGCGCCGAATTCACAACGTTGGGCGTGATTGTGTAGGCGTCGCCCAGCGTGAAGGTCTGCACCCGCTCAATATTCCCTGACTGCGTCGTAACCAGGATGTTGGTCGGGAAGAAGTACGCCGGGAATTGGTACCCATCAACAAGGTAGCGGCCAAAGAGATTGTTTTTCGGGCTGATCGTGAAGTCCACCCGCGTCGTGAACTGGTTGTCGTTAAATGCAGAGGGAATCGCGTAGGAAACAAACCCGCAATTTTTGGTGTCGTAGGTTGGGTCGATCTTCGGTAGATAGGTTTGCAGCTTAAGCGACGGTGCCGCATACGTCGGCTGTGACGGGTATTTGTTTCCCGCCAGCGCCGCGCCGGTGAGCGGGTCTTTTAGTGGGATTGCCGCACCTGTCGAGTTGCAGGGATTGCTACCTGTGACGCCGGGCACGCCGTCGGAGGTGGAAAAATCGCCCGCAAGGTTGGCCGCTGTCGGTACCGTGGCCTGAGTGCTCGCTTGCGACTGCTTGTTCACCGTCCGCTGGTAGGCCGCAAAGGCGAACAGCTTGTTGCGCATGACGGGGCCCCCAAACGTGCCGCCAAACTGATTCTGGTGCAGCGTGTCTTTCGCTGAGCAGGTCGTCGCTGGGGCCTTCGGGGTGCAAGTGGAGAAAAAATTCTGCCCGTCGATATAGTTGTTGCGGATGAACTCGAAGCCTTCCCCGTGAAATTTATTGGTCCCCGACTTCGTTACCACGTTCACCATGCCGCCCACGTGCCCGCCGTCCTGCGCGCCCAGGTCCGTCGATTCAACGCTGAATTCGCTGACCGCGTCAGGGAAGGGATACGGCAGGTTGCCGTTGGCCATGTAGTCCTGGTTGTCGCCGCCGTCCAGCCGCCAAAGGGTCGTGTTGCCTCCTCCGCCTGCGATCGAAACCGAAATCGTCGCATAGGAGTATTTAGTCCCCGTGAAGTCGCCGGCTGGAGCGGCGTTTGAGCCGCCTGAAAGCAAGATCAGGTCGGTCATGTGCCGTCCGAGCAACGGCATCTGGTTCACTTCGTTGTTGTCAATCGTCTGCTTGAACGTCGGGTCTTCGGTCTGCAGCGCCAGCCCTTCGGCCTGCACCTCAACACTCTGTGTCGTTGAGCCGACGGCGAGGATGGGATTGACGGCAATACTGCTGCCGACCTCGAGCACGATGCCTTTCTGCACGTAGGTCTTGAAGCCCACGGCCGCGACGCTTACGTCGTATGTGCCGATGGGGACGTTCGGGAAAAGGTAACCGCCGCTAGCGCCGCTGAGGGTTGTGCGCTTGACCAGAGTAGCCTCGTTGGTGAGCGCGACATTGGCGCTGGAAATCACGGCGCCCGACGCGTCTGTGACAGTGCCCTGGATGCTGCCGGTGCCTGCGATTTGCGCCCGCATGGCGCAAGGCGCCATAACAAAAGCGGCTACGCCAAGCAAGCAGATGAAGCGTGCATACCGCTTGAACGCGCGCTTGTTCGGACGCAAAGATAGGATGGTGGTGAATCGCTGCATTGTTGCCTCCTAAAGGTTTTCACTGTGTGTGGCGATTTACCTGAAAATCGCCAGACTTCCGATGAATGGATTGCTCGCGGCTCCCGGAACGTGGTCAGACCACTGAGAATCCGCTCCCCATGGTTACAAGCGCGCTTAGGGGATGTCAAGGATTATTTCGAAACGTTTTCAAATTTGCGTCTCGAAGAATCTCCCGAGTCTTTCTCGGTCGTAATTTACGCAATTTGAGGGGGTTAGAATTCTTCGATCGTCCGTTTCAATCGGGGAAACAGCTTCTAATGCAGGGTACTCCTTGTGTAACCGGATTCCATTCGCGGTCAGGATACGCCCCAGTCCTGCTTTTCCGAAAATCCGATTAGATCGGGTTGCTATTCCCTCCCGCCGGTTCAAACGGACCGGGGAAGGGGTTCCCAGCGTCTCGATGCTGGCCATAAAAATCGGTATCGATTCGAATGGCGGCGCCATCGGCGCACTCAAAGGGAAGGTGTGGTATGACCGCGAGCCCAAGCGCATCGGTGGTAACGATTTTGCGTTGCCGCTCCACGATCCACGCGAGATCGAGACTCAATTCGACACGAGGCCCCGGTTCCTCTTCAACAAGCCGGATATGCGGGTCGAAGTCCGGCTTGATAAGCGGCGCTGCCTCGCGTGAGCACGGCTTGGCGCCCTTCAGGAAAACGTTCCCGTCAAAGTGCATCGGCAGGCGCGTCTCATTGAAGGGCGTCAGGTCGCCGTTTCCGGCCACGAGGTTGTTGTAAAAGCGCAGGTCGCCGCTCGGGTTGTCGTGGTAGCCGGCCACCGCGGTCGAATGCGGCTTCATGAACGGTGTTTGCCGTCCATCGTAGGGATGCAGATTCACGCCTCCGCAAATCAAGTTGTGCGCCAGCGCTCCCCCCTGCGAGTTCACCTGCAGCGAGGTCTTCGACAGGAAGACGTTGTTGTCGATGATGAACGGGCCGTGATCGACTTCAACAAATAGATCCTCGCTCTGGTTGTCGTGAAATACATTGCCCGTAACGTGCGTTCCTTGCGCCATCCAGTCGAGCCACAGGCCACGGCACGTTCGGAAGATATGGTTGTGGCTTATTTCCACATCGATGGCGGCGTGAAACTTGATTCCGGCCATTTCAGCGCCCGTGAAGAGTTGCCGGACGTGAATGTCATGGATGGTGTTTCCTGTAACGACACTGAACACTGGCCCGAGGCTGCCCACAATGCCTGCCTGCTCGCAGTGAGAAATCGAATTGTTGCGGACGATGTGGTGGCCGATGCGTTCCTTTGACCAGCCCGATTGCAATGCCCGTTCAATCGTCTTCACGTAGCCTTCGGCCGAATTGGCCGAGGTGTTGTCCCACTCGTCGCCGTACTTGCCGAGCGATATGCCGCAGCAGATCGAGTGGCTGACGACGTTATTCTCAATGATCCAGCCTTTACTCCAATGCGTGCCGACGAGGCCGACCTGCTCGGCTGTCGGCGGCGCCCACGGGGTAGCTGCCTGGCGCAGGATAAAGCCACGAACCGTGATGAAGTCGATGCCGGCCTTCTCCGGATAGAAGACAGCCGGCCGCACATTGATCTCTGCTTGCTGTTGATTGGGATCCGCCGACCCGAACTGCGCCCAGATCGTGGTGGTTTCGTTTTCTACCCTGGCAAACCAGAGTGGCGTTCCGACAGCGTCCCGCAAGACGTCGTCGAGCGTTGCCGCCTCTGCCAGCCAGTCGCCGTTAAGATAGACCGCGCCTGTGTGATGCACGCGCCCTTTGGGATCGAACCAGTCACCGTGAATCATGTCGCTGTAAGGATTGAATCGCCCGAAAAAACGATTAGGGATGGTCACCTTCCAGACGGCGTCTTGCAACCTGGCCCATCCTTTGATGACTTCAGCGCCGCTGATCTCAACACGCTCGCCGGGCGCAGCCTGATAAACGATGCGATTTGCATCGGACGTCCCGCCCCGCGGCGGCGATACTCTCTCTCGATAGACGCCCTCGTGAACCTCGATCGTGTCGCCGGGCATCGCAATTGCCGCGGCGGCGGAAATGGCCTTGAGCGGACTGCCAAGCGTGCCGTCGTGATCGTCATTGCCCGTTGGAGAAACGTGGTATTCATGCTTGGCTGATGCGGCCACATCCGCAATGCCGAAGTTCCGAGCGAAACCGTAAAGAGCAGGGAAAGCACCTACGAACGATCTGCGGGTGAGCATGGCGCCGGTTCTCCTAAGGCATTCTAAGGCTGCAAGCTCGATCCTGATTGCGCGCGGCGCCAAAGCCGATTTATTGTTATCTGGCTCCATGAATCGTGAGGGAAATCGAATGCAAACCAGATTTCTTCTTTTTGCTCTCGTCGCGGCTTTCGCGGTGACCGCCGCTGTTGCGCAAACCGGGCCGGCGCGGCCCAGGATTACCGGGGTCTCGCACCTGGCCGTGTATGCGTCGGATCCGGCAGCCACCGAGCACTACTACATTAAAGTCGTGGGCGCGGCGAAGCTTCCCGATCCCGAGAACCCGCAGGGCGTACGGTATGCGCTAAGCGCCACGCAGTTCATCGAGGTGCTGCCGCTGCCCGCCGGCGCGGGCATCAACCGGCTTGACCATACGGCGTGGAACACCGACAGTGCCGAAGGGATGCGAAAGTACCTGGCCGCGAATGGATGGAAGACGCCCGCTCGCGTGGAGCACGGCGCGGACGGCAGCCGCTGGTTCGAGGTGCTCGATCCCGAAGGCAACAAAGTGCAGTTTGTCGAGCCGCCCGCTCATCCCAAGCCAGCCAATCCTCAGAAACTGGCGCCCTACGCGATCGGTCATCACATCATCCACGTGGGATTTATCGCGCACGACCGCACTGCCGAAGACAAGTTTTATCGCGATTTGCTGGGCTTCCGGCCGTACTGGTGGGGCGGGCGCGAAGGCAAGGTCGAGTGGGTAAGCCAGCAGTGCCCCGATGGCCACGACTGGATGGAGTACATGATGACGCGTGGGACGTCAGGCATCCCCTCAGACATGACGCAGCACGACCTCGGCGTCATGAATCATTTTTCCATCGGCGAGGTTTCGGTTCCGGACACTTACAAGATGTTTGAGACGGGTGACCGGCTTGATGACCACCACGATCCTGCGCCGAAGATCGGGCTGGATGGAAAGTATCAATTCAATATGTACGATCCGGACGGCACACGCGTAGAGTTGATGAATTTCCATGCGACCGAGAAGCCGTGCTGTTCGCCGTTTACAGCGGAGGACCCGGCGGAGTGAGAACAGCGAGTCAGCGAGTCGGCGAGTTAGCGGGGTTGGTGGGGCTAGTGGAGGTTGACCGGCATTGGGCGGCGGAGCCGAAGCAAAGGCTCGACAGCAAGACCGACCAGACCATAGATAGCGGCGTTGAGGAACATGACCGCGTACCAGGAAACCGGTCTTGTTTGCCAGAGCAGAGACGCTGGGAGAGTGATTGCGACGACTGTCCAATGCCCAAAATTATGGCTCGGACCGACTGCCATTCCGAATAGGACCCAGAAGCAGGTCACGATCGCTCCGGCGAGTACCCAAATACCGATTCTCAGACCAACTCTCCGCATCGCTGCCTCCCGAGCACCTTGCGCACAGGCGATTTTAGGCTTTTGCTCGCAGGGAAGTCACTCTTCGCGTTAGAAGCGGCCTTACGTTATACTTATTTAGGCCTCGGGCGGAACGGAAATTCCTGTCCTTGAAACCGATGGCCGGGCGACTCTGCCTGGCCAAAACCAGAAAACGAGACAAAATGCCCAAGTTGAAGACCCATACGGGCGCGGCCAAGCGCTTCAGCAAGACTGGCACCGGCAAGATCAAGCGGGGCCAGACGAAGACGCGGCACATCCTTACGTCGAAGCCGCCAAAAGTGAAGCGCAAGCTGGGCCGGACCCTGCTGGTTTCAGATGGCGACTACAAGAAGGTCGCGCGCATGATTCCCTACGCCTGAGCGCTCCGCGCGGGGCTGCTTTTGGATGGAGTTCGTGCCGCTGCATTACGGGCCGACATGGCCCCCGCCGGTTGCGAAAGCAGTTCGCAGCGGCGAGAGATCAGGCTTGAAAGAGCGAGTGAAGAGGTTGACAGCCGTCGCACTCCGATGTGACGGCCTCCTGCCTCCAGCCGCGTAATTATAGCCGTTAGCTCTTAGCTTTTAGCTTTCAGCTCGAGTGCGTGAACCGGATTCTGCGATTCTCCGCGCCATGCGGAAAGATAGCGGAATCCAAAAAGGAGAAAAACCATGCCCCGCGTAAAACGTGGCACCAAGCGGAGCGACCGCCGCAAGAAGATTCTGAAGCGAGCCAGCGGCTATTTCCTGACCAAATCGAAACTGTACCAGGCGGCCCAGGAGGCAGTGGAGCGCGGCCTGAAGTTTGCCTATATCGGCCGGCGCCTGAAGAAGCGGCAGTTCCGCTCACTGTGGATCGTGCGCATCGCCGCCGCGTGCAAGCTGAACGGGACCAGCTATTCGCAGTTCATCAGCGGGCTAAAGAAGGCCGGCATCGAGCTCGACCGCAAGGTTCTGGCCGACATCGCCGTGAAGGACGCGGCGGGCTTTACCAAGCTCGTGGAGCAGGCCAAGACGGCACTGGCTGCCAAGGCCAAAGCGGCAGTAAGAACGACATTATGACTGGCGGACAAAGCGGCCCGGAGTTCGAGAGGACTCCGGGCCGTTGTGCGTATGGAATAGAGGCGCAGGAATCGTTTCTACTCGCGTTTTCGACAGTTGAATGTCGATTTTGCGAGCACAGCGCGCTTTTTTCGGGCTTTTCCATCCGCTACTCGCTCAAGAATCCTTGCACGGCTTTCTGCCACATCTCCGGCTGGTCGACGAAGTTCATGTGGCCGGAGTTGGGCAGGATCACGAGCTTCGAGCCGGCGATCTTCTCGTGCATCTCGCGGCTCAGGCTGGGGTCGCACTCATCGTGGTCGCCAACGACAATCAGCGTCGGCACGTGGATGGTGGGCAGCCGGTCGACGTACTCGACGGACTTGAGGTTTCCGTCGATGATGAACTCCCCGTCCGAGCCCCACATCTCGCGGTAAAGCTCCCAATTCGTGGGGGCGTTGCCGGTGGCGGGGTCGTAGCTCGCGTCGGGCCGCGCGCCGTAGAGGAACGGAAAATAGCCGTCGCCCCAGGCGAGGGTCTCGTACTCGGCTGGGTAGCGTCCGTGCTCCCATATCTCGCCTTTGCCGAAGAGGCCGGCCGCTTCGAGTTGGTTCAGGCGGGCCAGCTTGTCGGGCGGCATCTGCGCTTTCTCGCGGGCCAGAACTGCGTTCATCTCGCGGGTTGAGGCAAAGGTGCTGTTCAGGATGAGATGGCTCAGGTTCTGCTGGTATTTGAGCGCGTAAGCCTCGGCCAGCACGCCGCCGCAACTGTGGCCGAGCAGATCGATCTTGCCCAGGCCCAGCGCGACACGAACGGCTTCCACATCGTCGGCCATGTCTTCGATGGTGTATTGCTCACGTCCTGCAGGCGCTCGGAGCGCGCCCGAGCCGCGCTCATCGATAAAGATGAGGCGATGGGTCCGCGCCAGCGGCAGCAGCCAGGGCAGGAAGTAGGTGTGATCGGCGCCGGGACCGCCGTGGAGCACCACCAGCGGCGGGCCTTTGCCGAATTCGACGTAGTAGATCAGCACGCCATTGGCGTCGACGTACCCGTCTGCATCCGGGTAGACAGCGGAGGTGGGTTGAGCGGCGAAAGCGGCGCAGGCCCAGCGGCGAGACGGAAAGGGCGAGGAGCGAGGCAGCAAGAGATTCTCATAGTTCGATGCTACGGCAGGATCCTGGTATTTGGCAATGAAATCGGGGTTAACCAGAGCCTTAGGCGCGGCGGCGCGCGGCTATCCCATGCAATGGTTTATTCTGACTGTACAGATGACGAAGCAAGCGATACCGAATCTGACGGTGCCCGCACTAACGGGATTTGACGAGGCTGCGCTGGACAAGGCGTTTGCCGCGCTGGAGGCGCAGGCGCGCGAGGCTGCCGCCGCGCTCGACGGCGAGGCGGCCGTCGAGACGTTTCGCCTGGAGTGGCTGGGGCGCAAGCAGGGCCGCTGAACGAGGTTTCCGGCCGATGGCTGAAGACGGCTCCGCCGAGGCGAAAAAGGCGCTGGGCCTGCGCTTCAACGCGCTGAAGACGGTGGTTGAGGGCCTGCTGGACGCCGCGCTCGGGCGCCCGGGGCCGACAGATGCCGCGCTCAAGGCCGAGGCCATCGACATCACTCTGCCGGGAACGCGGCGGCTGACCGGGGCCGAGCACCCGATCACCCGCACGCTGAACGAGATTGTGGCCGTGTTTGCGGCGCTCGGCTACTCGGTGGGCGTGGGGCCGGAGGTTGAGACCGACTACTACAACTTCGAGAGCATGAACTTTCCGCCCGGCCATCCCGCGCGCGACACGCAGGACACGCTGGTGGTGGCGGGGCAGGAGCGCAAGCCGCTGCGCGACCGGCTGCTGCTGCGCACGCACACTTCGCCGGTGCAGATGCGGACCATGGAGCACAGCCCCCGCCGGTGCGCATCGTGATTCCCGGCAAGGTGCACCGCAACGACGCGGCCGACGCGACGCACTCGCCGATCTTCCACCAGGTCGAGGGGCTGTGCGTGGACACCAATATCACCTTCAGCGATTTGAAGGGCACGCTGGACCACGCCATGAAGGCGCTGTTCGGCTCGGCAGTGAAGACGCGGTTCTTCCCATCGTTCTTCCCGTTCACCGAGCCCAGCGCCGATGTGCAGATCAGTTGCATCTTCTGCGGCGGCAAGGGCTGCCGCAAATGCAAGCACTCGGGCTGGATCGAGCTGCTGGGTTGCGGCATGGTGGACCCCGCGGTATTCGCCTTTGCGGCGGAAAAGCAGCCGGCCTACGACCCGGCGAAGATCTCGGGATTCGCGTTCGGTATGGGCGTGGAGCGCATCGCGATGATGAAGTACGGCATCAGCGAGATTGGCAGCCTTTTTGCGGGGGATATGCGGTTCTTGGGGCAGTTCGCATGAAGATTCTGACCAAATGGCTTCGCGCGTATTTACCGGGGCTGACCGTTGATGACGGACAGCTAGCCGAAGACCTGACGCTGCGCGGCATCGCGGTCGAGGGGAATTATTCCCTTGGCGAGCGGAACGGCTCGGTCGACAATGGTTCGATTTACGAGATGGACATCACGACCAACCGCGTGGACGCGATGAACCACTACGGCATTGCCCGCGAGGCGGCTGCGATTTACGGGCTGAAGATTCCTGAGCTGCAATTTGCGCTTCCTGAGGCCCGGCCGGCCGCCAAGGCATTCCCGGTGAGAATTGAGGCCGAGGATGCGTGCGGACGGTTTACGGCGCGGGTGCTGCGCGAGGTGACGATCGGTGGGTCGCGGGACTGGTTTGCCGGCGCTGAAGTTGCCACCTACTTCGGTCTGCTCGAGCAGAAAATGATCCTGAATGCCGTGGACGCAACGAACTTTGCCTGGCTGGCGATGGGGCAGCCGACGCATGCCTTCGATCTGGACAAGATCGAGGGAGGCATCATCGTGCGGCGGGCGCACAAGGGTGAGCGGCTGAAGACGCTGGATGGCATGGAGCGCATTCTGGACACAACCGACCTGGTGGTCGCCGATCACAAGAAAGCTGTGGGCCTGGCCGGCGTGATAGGCGGCTGGGACACGATGATTACGCCGGAGACAAGAAACGTGCTCGTCGAGGCGGCGTGGTTCGATCCTATGGCGGTGCGGCAAACGGCGCGGCGGCATGGACTGCACACCGATGCGAGCCACAGGTTTGAGCGCGGCGCGGATTTCAATGCCGCTCCGGTGGCTTCGGCGCTGGTGAGCGCCATTCTGCTGGCGGATGGTGGATAGACCGAGGGTGAGCTGGTGGACGTGCGCGTTCCCGAAGATGGAGGCGCGCACCGCGCGGCGAAAGCCGATTGCGCTCCAGCTGAGCGAAGTGACCGGATTCTGGGAGCGACGGAGGATGAAGAGGAAATCACGGCCGCGGCCGTGGAGGCAGTGTTGACGGCGCTGGGGTGCGGCTTAGCGAGCCAGCCACCTGCGGTGGGGCAGACCTTTGGACAGGAATCGTGGCAAGTCACGCTGCCGAGCTGGCGACTCGATCTGGAGCGGGAGATCGATCTGATCGAGGAGATCGCGCGGGTTTACGGGTATAACCGGTTCGCCAACACGCTGCCGGCATTCGGCGAAGGCGTGCGCGCGCTGCCATGGGCGGAGAAGGAAGCGGCGGTGCGTGGCACGCTGCTGGCCGCCGGATTCCACGAGGCGATTGGGAGCACCTTCTGCTCGGCGGCAGAGGCTGCTTTGACTGCGCCGCAGCCAGCGCTGATGGTGCCGCTGGGCAATCCGCTCAGCGAAGAGGCGGGCGTGCTTCGGCCCTCGCTGGTGCCTGGCATGCTGGCAATGATCGCGGGCAACCTGAATCATGACGTAAGCGATGTGCGCCTTTTCGAATTGGGCACGGTGTTCAGCGGCACGACGGAAAAGGTGGACGAGCGGCCGGCGCTGGCGTTTGGGGCCGTGGGCGGCTTGCCGGAGGAGATCGCGCTCGACGCTGGGCGCGAGATCGAATTCCATGACATAAAGGGCGTGGTGGAGCAGGTGCTGGCGCGGTTCGAGATGCGAGGCAGTGTACTTCGACCACTTTCCGGCCGAAGCCGGGATTACGCCGGAGTGGCTGCATCCGTATCGCGCGGCGCGCGTGGTGGCGGACGGAGTGACGGTTGGCTGGTTCGGCCAACTGCATCCGCGCCAGGCCGCGGCGCGCAAGATCAAATAAGCTGTGCTGGTGGGCGAGCTCGATCTCGGCCGGCTCTACAAGCTGCCATTGCGCAGGCCAGTGGCGCGGGAGATTTCGCGCTATCAGCCGGTGCGGCGCGATTTCTCTCTGGTCCTCGATGAGAGCATTTCGTGGGAGACGATCGATCGCGCGATGGCAGGACTTGGGATACCCGAGCTCGTGGACTGGCGCGTGCGCGAGGTGTTTCGCGATCCGCGATACGCCGAGGGCGAGTATGCTCTGCTGCTGGGCGCGACGTTTCAGGCGCCGGACCGCACGCTGCGCGAAGAGGAGCTGCGGGGCTTTCAGGCGCGGGTGGTGGAAGCTGTTAGCAAGGCAGGGGCGCGGCTGCGGGTTTGAGGAAAAGATCGCGATTGAGCGGCGCTATACTCGAACGCAAACGGGGCTCGTTCGGAGGGTGGATCGATGTCAGAGTTTATGTTGGAAGCGGAGGCAGCAGTGGATACGGAGGGCGTGGAACAGCCGCAGGCAGCGCGCGAGGAGCCAGCCGCATTGGCCTTGAGCGCGGACGATTTTTCCGCTCTGGAGGAGCGGGTGCGGCGCGCCGTCGACGTGGTCAAGCGGGAGCGGCAGGCGCGGATGGCAGCCGAGGCTCGCGCGGCGGAATTGGAAGCGCGCGTGACGCAGGCCGAAACGCGGCAAGCAGATTTTGCAGCTCGTGCGTCGCTGGCTGAAGCGCAACTGCAGACGCAGTCGCCCGTGGTGGAGCAACTGCAGAGCGAATTGACCGCGCTGCGTACGGAACGCGACCAGGTGCGGCAACGCGTGGAGCGGCTGCTCAAGCAACTCGACGTGCTGGAACTGTGAGGCATGAATGGCCCAGGAACCGCGCAACAATCCCGGCGAATACGTGACGGTGGAGATATACGACCAGCTCTACCATCTCTCGGGGCAGGACCCGGAGCATATTCGGGAGCTGGCGGCGGTGGTCGACGCCAAGATGCGCGCCGTGGCCGCGCAGGGAAAGACGGCGGATTCGTTGCGCGTGGCCGTTCTGGCCGCGCTGAACCTCGCCGACGAGCTGTCGCAGGCCACCTCGGCCGATCTTCAGTTGGGCCACGCGCGCGCCGCCAGCCTGCGCGTCCTGCTGGATGAGGTGCTGGAGAAAGACTAAGGAACAGGGAACAGGGATGGACCGCTGCTGGAAGGGGCCTACGGCAGCTTCACCATGTCCGTCTTGAAGATCTTGTTGGACGGCACCTCTGCCTCGTCCCGTTCATAGCCATCTTTACGCAGGAAGATGTGAACGGTCGTCGGCTCCGGCTGCGGGAGTTGGTAGGTACATGTGCCGTCGCTGCCGGTGAAGGCGCGGTTCATTTTTCCTTGACCGATCTGAACATCCACCTCAACGCCGGAGACAGGCGATCCGGTGACGCGGTCGGTGACCTCGGCGCTGAATTGCCACGGTGGCGGAGGTGGCGGAGGGCGAAAAGCGAACCAGAGGGCTACGCCAGCGAAACCAGCGGCGAGCCCGCCCAGCGCCGCCCACAGCAGGCGTCTGCGCGAGAGCGTCCAACCCAGCGCACGCTGGAGCTGTGCGGCCACCTGTGAAAGGTCGGCGGCAGTGATGCCCTGGACTTCGAGCATGGCCGGCAGCGGCGTTTTATCGAGCAGCCAGGGCAGGATGGGCTTGTGCAACGCCTCGGCGCGCGAATACTCGAATGTGATGTAGTCAGACCCGCGCGTGTGTTCCGACCAGCAAAGCACCAGCGTGCGCGAAGCGCGAACAGAACGCTCCAGCCGCCGCTTCCATTGTTCGCCGGGGTCGATCGACTGCACGTCGAAGAAGACGCGATATCCCATCTGGCGCAACTCGTCGCGCAGCGGCGCCACGCGCTCTGTGTCCGCGCGCGAGTAGCTCAGGAACACGTCGTATTTCGCCATCGGCATAAAAGCTATTGTTGCAGGATCGGCTCAAGTTGGTGCAGCGCCGCCGTCATGCCCGCGCTGTCGCCGTTTTGAACGGCCCTGAAGAGCGCGACCCAGGAGGAGCGGCCGCTTTCGAAAGCGGGGGACGCCGAAAGGAAGTGCATTGTTCCTATGAAGCTCCAGTCGCTCTGGCTATAGGACGGGTCGGCCTGTACCCTGGCAAGAAGCCGCTGATGGGCGGCAAGTGCTGCCGCATTTTCTCTGGCGCCCCATAGACAGGCGAAGCCGATAACATCTCGTACCGGCATATAGCCCTTTTGCTGGGCGAGCGCCTGGTCATCGAGTTTTGCCGCCTGCTGAGTGCACTCCTGGAAATCTGCTGCTGTCAGTTCCGCCTCCAGGAGGTTCATGCGGTTGTCGATTCCAGGATTGAAATCCGCCACTTCCTTGCCGATGTTGAGCGCATCGGCAAACTGAAAAGTCCCGTCGTGGTAGAGCACCATTAGGTTGCCCTCGGTTGTGGCCCAGCCATGGGGCAGATCGGCTTTGGTGCGGACCTCGAGCGCACTGCGATAAGCCTGCACCGCCTGATCGAGCAAGGCGGCGGCCGTGTCTCCGCTGGCGCGCTCTCCCTCATCCGCGAGCGCAATCCCGAGATTGTTCTGCGTGCTGGCCCAGTACTGGGGCAGATCGGTTTTGGTGCGCACTTCGAGGGCGCCGCGATACGCCTCTACCGCCTGATCGAACAACGCAGCGGCCTTGTCTCCGCTGACGCGCTCTCCCTCATGATCGAGCGCATTTCCGAGATTGTTCTGCGTGCTGGCCCAGTACTGGGGCAGAGCGGCTTTGGTGTAGACCTCTAGGGCGCTGCGATACGCCTGCACCGCCTGATCGAACAACGCAGCGGCCTTGTCCCCGCTGACGCGATCTCCCTCATCCTTGAGCGCATTTCCGAGATTGTTCTGCATCGCGGCCCAGTCCTGGGGCAGAGCGGCTTTGGTGTAGACCTCTAGGGCGCTGCGATACGCCTGTACCGCCTGATCGAGCAGAGCGGCGGCCTTGTCTCCGCCAGCCCGCTCTCCCTCATCCTCGAGCGCAAGCCCAAGATTGTTTTGCGTCGCGGCCCAGTCCTGGGGCAGATCGGCTTTGGTGCGCACTTCGAGGGCACTGCGATATGCCTGCGCCGCCTGATCGAGCAGAGCGGCGGCCTTGTCTCCGCTGGCACGATCTCCCTCATCATCGAGCGCATTTCCGAGATTATTCTGCGTGCTGGCCCAGCCCTGGGGCAAATCGGCTTTGGTGCGGACCTCGAGCGCACTGCGATATGCCTGTACCGCCTGATCGAACAGGCCGGAGGCCTTGTCTCCGCTGGCGCGATCTCCCTCATCATCGAGCGCACCCCCGAGGCCGTCCTGCGCTGCCGCTGCCTCCTGGCGATTTCCCAATGCGGCGTACTCGCGCGCCAGCGAATCGAAATCGTCTGCGGATTGGGCGAGCAGGCTCAGGCTTTCGCTCGCAGGCGAAACTTGACCCTCCCGCCAGAGCGCATCCGCTGCTGCCCTCCGTGCCTGCAGCCAAAGCTCGTGGAAGACCTTGTCGTCAAGGTGCTTTTTGTATTTGGCCTCCACAGTAGCCTCTGTGCTCTCCAGTGTCTGCGTGGCCTGGTGATACTGCAGGTTGAGCCGATAAGCGCTGGCCGCCTGCTCGCTGTCATCGAGCAGTTGACGCAGCGAACTCCGTCGTTTGTCGAGAAGTGTTTGCTGCGCGGCTTCGAGTGCCTTCATCTGCGCCTGCAACGCATTCTCTTCCGCATCCTCCGCGCCGATCTCCTGCCGGTCCGCATCGCTGGCTTGATTGAATAGTTGTGCGGCGGCGGCATAGTGCTTTAGCGCCAGTTCCGCCAGTGCCTTCTGCTCCGCCGTGGTCTGCCCCGATTGCTTCTGGATCGCTTCCGCCCACTGCTGCACCTGCTCATCGGCTTTGGCAGAGGAAAAGCCGTTGGCCTGCGCCCATCCGCCGATTGCTGCGCCCAGATCAGGCTGCTGCGCCTGCCCCGCTCCCGCCTTCAGCGCGCTCACCTGCTTCTGCAAGCTGTTCACCTGCAAGAGCGTGCGATGGAGCATGGCTTCGATTTGTGCCGGCCCCAACAGCGCTGGGGACCCCTTGGGCAGCATGCTTATGTTGATGGTTGCCGGCAGCGCCGGCAATTGGCCGTCGGCCGGCTGATAGATCACCAGATTGCTGGCGCCGGTGATCTCAACGCGCATGCCCCCGCGTTGGGCCGCATCCTCTGACACGTCCAGCCACGCCTGGCCTTTGGGGTTGGTCACATCGCGTGATTCGGTGACGCGCACCGAGCCGTCGAGGTAACCGAGCGAGACGCGCACGGTGGGGACGGGCTGGGCCGGCTGCACTTCTGCATTGACGACGATCACCGCCACGATTTGCTGGACCGGAGTCTTTTGCGCCACGGCCAGGCTGTGAGCATAGCTAAGGCAAAGCAGCAAAACCGCCCATGAGCCCCGAGCTTTCATGCGGACCTCCGACGTGACGGGTCCAATTGGTTAAGGTTGAAAAGCCTTGTTGACTGAGGATTATATCTGAAATCAGACATTCGGGGTCCGCCATTTCTGGAATCAGAGAGATGCAGCGAACCTGTTGAGGATGGGGCTTGATGTGGATGGGAGGTACGGACCGGAGACATACCTGACATTTTGAACCGGGGACATAACTGACACTGCGGCGAGGGCATGAGGACGTAAAAACGAGCTCATGGCCTGGACAACGAGCAGTGCGTTGGAAGAGAAGATTCGGTTTGTGATGGAGTATGAACGGGATGAGGCGACGATGCGGGAACTGTGTGCGCGCTTCGGCGTCTCGCGTGAAACGGGGTACGTGTGGCTGCGGCGGTACCAGCGGAACGGAGTGGCGGGTCTGCTGGAGGTGAACCGGGCGCCGGAGCGGCATCCCAACCAGACGCGGGCGGAGGTAGAGCGGGCGGTGCTGGAGCTTCGTCAGGCGCACATGCGTTGGGGGCCGCGGAAGCTGAAGCGGATTCTGGAGCGCGACCAGCCTGGGCGGAGGTGGCCGGCGACGAGCACGATCGGCGAGATGGTGAAGCGCGCGGGGCTGGTAGTGGCGCGCCAGAAGCGCCGCCGCACCGAGCCGTACAGCGAGCCTTTGGCGCACGCCAACGCCTCGAATCGGGTGTGGTGCGCCGACTTCAAGGGGTGGTTTCGCGCCGGCGATGGAGCCCGGGTCGATCCGTTAACCATCAGCGATGCGTGGAGCCGATACCTACTGCGCTCGCAGGCGGTGGAGAAGACCGACACGGAGCGAGTGCGGGCCATCTTCGAAGCGGCTTTTCGCGAGTATGGACTGCCGGAAGCGATCCGCACCGACAACGGGCCGCCCTTTGCTTCGGCGACGGTGGGCGGGTTGTCGCGGCTGGCAGTGTGGTGGATCAAGCTGGGGATCGTGCCGGAACGGATCCAGGCCGGACATCCGGAGCAGAACGGCCGGCATGAGCGCATGCACCGCACGCTGAAGCAGGAGGTGAGGACGGCTGAGAACTGGCGGGCGCAGCAGAGGGAGCTGGATCGTTTTCGCCGCGATTACAACGAAGTGCGGCCGCACGAGGCGCTCGGGATGCAGACTCCGGCCAGTGTGTACGAGCCTTCGCCGCGGCCGTATCCGGCGCGGACGCCGGAAGTGGAGTATCCGGATTCGATGCAGGTGGTGACAGTGCAAAGTCATGGCTGGTTCAGCTGGAAGAAACGGAGCATCTTCCTGAGCCAGGTGTTGTGGGGCGAACGCGTGGGACTGGAGCCGGTCGGCGATGGGTTGTTCACGGTCTACTTCGCTCAGCATCCTCTGACCGGCTTCGACGCCCGGCGCGGTAAGCTGGTTCCGCTCAGCAATCCCGGATGGATCAAGCACCCGTTCTGGGGCCGAGGGCAAGCTTACCCTCGGCCCCAGGACAAAAACAAAAACCTTCCTGAGAAGGAAAAAGTGTCAGGGATGTGCCCGGTCTGAAATGTCAGGAATCTGCCCGGCCGTACAGGGAGCGTCCCGCCGGCGGTCCGTTCCAGGCGCGCGCCTGGAATCGCCAGACGGCGAATGATAATGAGAGAACGATGACCTTTGACTGGAGCTGCGGAGCGCTGGCGGAAGGGCTGCGATGCTACAGGAACGGCGAATTCTTTCTCGCGCACGAACATTGGGAAGGCGTCTGGCTGCAGTGTGACGAGCCGGAAAAGACCTTTCTGCAGGCGTTGATCCAAATTACGGCAGCGTTTCACCACGTTCAGCGCAAGAATTTCAAGGGCGCCGCATCGCTGCTGCGCCGAGCATCGCGCCGGCTCGATTCGTTTCCGGCTGTCTATGGAGGGATCGAAGTCGAGGCCGTTCGCGAGAACGTGCGCGAGTGGCTGCGCGCTCTCGATGAGGGAGAGACGTCGCCGAATCTGCGGGTTCCCAGGATTCGGTGAGCATCCGGGAAGATCGCCGCATCGGCGCAGACAGGCCACGCTGCGAGGGCGGCGCAGGCGACTCGGGAAGCAACCGCAGATCCCTCGAATTAAGTAAAAGCACCAGCGGTCGTGCCACGTGGCGTCAAGTAAACGGCTAAATTGCCCTTATTGCCGTCGATAGTGACATTGACCCGCGTTATCGAGCACCATGCTGTCTTTGCTCGAAAACTGATACGTCTGGTGGTTCGCCGACGTATCGCCGGTGACATATACGGTGGTCGGATAAGTAGACGTTTGCGCCGCTATGTAACTCACCTTTTCGGGGGGCCATGGCTGCTGACCTGGCCAAGTCAACGTTTGCGTCGTACTGGTAAATACAATGGGCGATGCGCAGTATCCAACCGTAGTCATCCCGGGCGACGGGACTGCCTTCCACGTTCCAATAAGCGGATTCGGGTGCTGGCTGCACGCAGCCACTCCGGTGAACAGCACAATTGCAATTGCTTGGGTAATTTTCCTCATTGCGACCTCCCTAAGAACCACGCTGAAAAATCCTCCGTTTAGGTGTTTTCAGAATACAACGACTAGGGCAAGCGCTACCTTGCCGCCAACTGCCGCAAGACGTATTGCAGGATGCCGCCGTGCTTGTAGTATTCGAGTTCTTGCGGCGTGTCGATGCGCACCGTTGTGTTGAATTCTTTCGGTCCATTGGACGAGGTCGCAGTCACGACAAGCGTGCGTCCGCACGCGAAGCGGTCTTTGAGGAGCGCGGTGAGACCGGGGAAGTCGTAGACCTCCTCGCCGGTGAGGCCGAGGGAGTCGACATTCTCACCCGGCGCGAATTGCAGCGGCAGAATGCCCATGCCAACGAGGTTGGAGCGGTGAATGCGCTCGAAGCTTTCGGCGATGACGGCGCGGACGCCGAGTAGCCTGGGACCCTTGGCGGCCCAGTCGCGCGAGGAGCCGGAGCCATATTCTTTTCCAGCGAGGATGATGAGCGGCGTGCCGCGCTCGGCGTACTGGACGCTGGCGTCGAAGATGGACATCTGCGCGTCTTCAGGGAGCAGGCGCGTGACGCCGCCCTCGGTGCCGGGCGCGAGCTTGTTGCGCAGGCGCACGTTGGCAAACGTGCCGCGCACCATGACCTCGTGATTGCCGCGGCGCGATCCGTAGGAGTTGAAGTCCGCAGCCTTCACGCCATGCTCGGAAAGATATTTTCCGGCTGGGCCAGCAGCTTTGATGGAGCCGGCGGGCGAGATGTGGTCGGTGGTGACGGAGTCGCCCAGCACCGCAAGGGCACGCGCGCCGGCGATGTTCTCAACGGGCGCAGGCGTTGCGGTGATGCCGTCGAAGTAGGGCGCCTTGCGAATGTAGGTCGAGTCCTGCTCCCACTGGTAAACCTCGCCGGTGGGGAAGCTCAGGCCCTGCCAGGTGGAGTCCCCCTGCGAGACGTTGGCGTATTCCTTGCGGAAGCCTTCACTCGATACGGCATGCTCGATGGCGGCGGAGACTTCCGCTTGCGTGGGCCAGATGTCGCGCAGGTAGACGGGCTTGCCGGACGGGTCGTTGCCGAGCGGATCGGCGTCGAAGTTGTGGCCGATGCGGCCGGCGAGCGCGTAGGCGACGACGAGCGGCGGGGACATTAAATAGTTTGCGCGAACGTCGACGTTGACGCGGCCCTCGAAGTTGCGATTCCCCGAGAGCACACTGACGGCGACGAGGCCGTGCTCCTCAATGCTCTTCGAAACGTCGGCGGGGAGCGGCCCGGAGTTGCCGATGCAGGTGGTGCAGCCATAGCCCACAACGTTGAAGCGCAGCTTCTTGAGATAGGAGAGCAGGCCGGCCTTGCGGTAGTAGTCGGTGACCACGCGCGAGCCGGGAGCGAGCGAGGTCTTCACCCACGGCGGAACGGTGAGGCCTTTGTCGACGGCTTTCTTTGCAAGCAGGCCGGCGGCAATCATCACCGAAGGGTTCGACGTGTTGGTGCAACTTGTGATGGCGGCGATGACGACGGAGCCGTGATCGAGATACCGGTCGGGATCGACGCCGAAGCGTTCTTTCACGGTCGTCGTCACCCTCAACTGCCTGTCATCCTGAGCGAGTCCCGGCGTGCCGGGACGGGTCGAAGGATCTGCGGTTGTTTTTGAAACTGCCTCATCGACAACGGATCTCCGGGTCCATAAAACGGCGGTGCGCGAGCCGAGCGGCTTGGCCGTGGGCGCGAGAAGCGAGGGTAGTTGCTCGGCGAAGCTGGCGGCGGCGTCCTTGAGCAGCACGCGATCCTGCGGGCGTCGGGGTCCGGCCACGCTAGGTTCGACATCGCCGAGATTGAGCGCGAGAGTCTGCGAGTACTCGGCCTCGGGCGCGCCGGCCGTGTGGAAGAGGCCCTGTTCCTTGTAGTAGGCCTCGACGAGCGCGATCTGCTCTTCGCTGCGGCCGGTGAGGCGCAGGTAGCGGAGGGTCTCCGCGTCGACGGGGAAGATGCCGCAGGTAGCGCCGTATTCGGGCGCCATGTTGCCGATGGTGGCGCGGTCGGCGAGCGGCAACTCGGCAATTCCGGGGCCGTAGAACTCAACGAACTTGCCGACGACCCCGAGCTTGCGCAGCGCCTGCGTAACGGTGAGGACGAGATCGGTGGCCGTGGCGCCCTCGCGCAGTTTGCCGGTGAGCTTGTAGCCGACGACTTGCGGCACCAGCATGGAGATGGGCTGGCCGAGCATGGCGGCCTCAGCCTCGATGCCGCCCACGCCCCAACCGAGCACGCCGAGGCCGTTGATCATGGTGGTGTGCGAGTCGGTACCAACGAGCGTGTCCGGATACGCAAGAAGTCGGCCGTCAATCTCTGTGGTGAAGACCACGCGAGCCAAATATTCGAGATTGACCTGGTGGCAGATGCCCATGCCGGGTGGGACAACGGAGAAGTTGTCGAAGGCGGACTGGCCCCACTTGAGAAATGCGTAGCGCTCGCGATTGCGCTGGAACTCAAGCAGCGAGTTAGCCTCGTAGGCCGCGGGCGTGCCGTACTCATCCACCTGGACGGAGTGATCGATGACGAGCTCGGCTGGCGCGAGCGGATTGACGCGCTCGGGGTCGCCGCCGAGGGTCCTGATGGCGTCGCGCATGGCGGCGAGATCGACGACGGCGGGCACGCCGGTGAAGTCCTGCATGAGGACGCGGGCCGGCATGTAGGCGATTTCGCGGCTGGGCTCGGCTTTGTTGTCCCAGTTGGCGAGGAATTCGATGTCGGCGGCGGTGACGCTAACTCCGTCTTCCCGGCGCAGCAGGTTTTCGAGCAGAATTTTGAGGCTGAAGGGAAGGCGCGTGAGGTTGAAGCCGCGATCGGCGAGGGCAGGGAGGCGATAGATGGTGTAAGAGCGGCTGCCGGAGGTGAGCACGGCGCGGCTATTGAAGCTGTTCATCGGAAGATCCTCTCAGCGGAGCTAGCGGTGTTGGCGGAGCTAGCGGAGTTAGTGTTATTCGCGCGGTTAGTTGGCCGACGCGCGCCTGGAAACGAGGGCCGGCGTCGGCGGTCGCGTGGGAAAAAGCCTGTCGGGAATAGATTACTCAGCGCGCGTGGCTAGCGTCCACGGTCGGGGCGGCCGCGGCGG
The DNA here is from genome assembly GCA_963701835.1 of uncultured Acidobacteriaceae bacterium. GTDB lineage: Bacteria > Acidobacteriota > Terriglobia > Terriglobales > Acidobacteriaceae > Telmatobacter. The sequence goes on from CAVPBL010000001.1 coordinate 28,544, forward strand.
AAGCGCCTGAGGAACGAACGGCTGGCGATGGCAATGCGAATGCGCATAAGTTCACAGCAATTCTATCGTGAAACCGCAATGCCGATAAGCGGGTTCTTCGAAAACCGCTTGACGACCGCAGGCGAATTTATCCGGCGAGAGAAACCTTGAGCCGGATGCCGAGCGCGCGCATAACTTTGAGCGCTGTGCCTAACTCAGGATTGCCCGTTTCGCTCAGGGCGCGGTACAGGGCCTCGCGCGTGAGGCCTGTCTGGCGCGCAAGCCCTGCCATTCCTCCGCGCGCTCGCGCCACTGCTCCCAGCGCTTTGGCAATGTAGCGCGGGTCGCCGCCATTGAGCGCTTCAGTCAAGTAGGCAGCGATGGTTTCGTTGTCGGTCAGGAATTCGGCTGCATCGTACGGTTTCGTTTTCAATTTCATCTTGTTACTCCACGCCGGTCCAATCGGCTGCCAGAGCCTTGGCGCGCTTGATATCGTCTGCTTGGGTGCTCTTATCGCCGCCACAAAGCAGAAGGATGAGCAGCTCCCCGCGTTGGATGAAATAGACTCTGTAGCCAGGACCAAAATCGATCTTCATCTCGACAACACCGGCACCCACGCTTCTAGTCTTGCCAGGATTACCTTCTTGCAGGCGATCGATCCGCGCCAGAATTTTCGCGCGGCCTTGTTTGTCGCGCAGGCTGCGCAACCAGCCTGCAAATTCTTCAGTGCGGTGAACCTCAACGGAGCCCGATCGATCCTGCACTTTCCTAGTGTAACTCATAGGTTACGATCCCGGCAAGTCGAATTCCAGGGATAAAGGGCGAGGCCAGCCCCATTCCGCCTGCTGCATCGCCAGCCGTTGTTCCGCGGCCAGGAGCGCAGGCCGGCCGGCGAAGGTGAGTCAGCGCCAAGGCGGCCGCTCGAATAGATCGCAATACAATATGCAAAGTTTGCCCAGTTAGATCGTGATACGATATATTTGAGAGGGCGCATTGAACATGAGCAAAGGCAATCGACGAGCAATCCAGCGCGCGGCGAAGAGAGATCTCCGCAGCCGATTACCGCAAGCTGGCCGAGTTTCGCTTCCGCATCCGGCAGTTTCTGCACTTTACCGAAGAGGCTGCGCGCGCGCATGGCATGGAGCCACAGCAGCATCAGCTTCTGCTCCCATCAAGGGTTTGCCGAAAGGCGCACGGCCCACAGTATCCACGATTTCGGACCGGCTTTGCCTGCGACACCATAGCACAGTAGAGCTGATCGACCGGCTGGAGAAACAGGGAGCCGTGTCGCGGCAGCACGGTGAAGAGGACCGGCGCGAGGTTCTATTGCATCTGACGCCGCGCGGCGAGGACCGGCTGCGCCGGCTCACCGTTTCCATCTGGCCTCAACTGCAGGTTGAAGGCGTGGCCCTTTCCGGCTCGCTCAAAAGCTTCTGGCCGCCTCAAGAGAGCCGGGGAGGGAGGGACGATGAGCGAATCTGCTTCCGCCAAACGCCGCGGCTCGACCCTCGAGGAGCTCGGCGATTTCACCACCACGGTCCGGGTGATCCCGATTTCGCTGATGGCGATACTGATCGGCGTCCTCGGCGCGTTTGTCGCGTGGTTCCTGCTTCGCCTCATCGGGTTGTTTACCAATATCGTTTACTATCAGCGGCTCGGTACGGCGTTTGTTTCGCCGGCCGGCAATCATCTGGGCATCTACGCAGTGGCGGTTCCATCGTTGGTTCGCTGATCGTGGGATTGATGGCGCGCTACGGGTCGGAACAGATTCGCGGCCACGGAATCCCGAAGCGATTGAATCGATACTGATGAATGGCAGCCGCGTTCGTCCGCGCCTCGCCATCCTAAAGCCGCTTATCGGCGGCGATCTCGATTGGATCGGGCGGACCGTTTGGCGCCGAGGGGCCGATCATCATGACCGGCGGGGCATTCGGCTCGATGATCGCCCAGTTCTTCCATTTGACGAGCATGGAGCGCAGGACGCTGCTGGTGGCGGGAGCCGCGGCGGGCATGTCGGCGACGTTTGCCGCGCCGCTGGCATCGGTGTTGCTCGCGGTGGAGCTATTGCTGTTCGAGTGGAAGCCGCGGAGCGCTATTCCTGTGGCCCTGGCCAGCGCCACGGCGTGCGCGGTCCGCCGCTACATTCTCGGCTTGGGCCCGCTCTTTCCGGTGTCGGCCCATCCTGTGTTCATCGGCCCCGCGGGACTGGCCGGCTGCGTGGTTGCCGGGATTGCCGCAGGCGCGCTTTCGGCGCTGCTGACGCTGGGCGTTTACGCGGCGGAAGATCTGTTCAAAAAGCTTCCCATTCACTGGATGTGGTGGCCGGCGATCGGCGGCGTGTTTGTGGGGATCGGGGGCTTGATCTTTCCCCAGGCGCTGGGCGTTGGATACGACACCATCGCCATGCTGATCCAGGGCGATGTGGCGTTCAAGATTCTTGTGGGGGTGCTTCTCGTCAAGTCGGCAATCTGGATGATCTCGCTGGGCTCAGGGACTTCCGGCGGCGTACTTGCGCCGTTGCTGATGATGGGCGCCGCGCTGGGCGGGATCGAAGGCATGTTCCTGCCCCACTTTGGCGCCGGGTTCTGGCCGCTGGTGGGCATGGGGGCTATCCTGGGCGGCACCATGCGCTCGCCGTTCACCGGCATCGTGTTTGCCCTGGAACTGACGCACGACATCAATATGCTTCTGCCGCTGCTGGTGGCGTGCTTTCTTGCCCATCTCTTCACGGTGCTCACGCTCAAGCGTTCCATCCTGACCGAGAAGATCTCGCGCCGCGGATATCATTTGAGCCGCGAGTACTCGCTCGATCCGCTCGAGATTCTGTTTGTGAAGGAGGTGATGCGCACCAACGTCGTGGCGCTGCCCGGCGATGCAACTGTGGACGAAGCGCACGACCTGATTCGCGACAGCGAGCGTCCCCGGGGCCAATACCTGTTTCCAGTGGTCGATGCCGAAGGGGGTTTGCTGGGAGTGCTCACGCGCACGAAGCTCTTCGAGCTGTTCGATCAAGCGCCCGGCGAGGTAGGAGCCTTGCGGCTGGCCGAGATTGCGGTGAAGGATACGGTGGTGGCATATGCCGACGAGCCGCTGCGCGTGGTTGTGCATCGCATGGCGGAGGCGGGGTTCACGCGTCTTCCGGTCCTCGATCCACAATCGGACCGGCGGCTGGTGGGCATGATCTCGCTCGACGGCCTTCTGCGCGCACGGTCGCAGAATCTGACCGAGGAACGCGCGCGGGAACGCGTGCTGCGCATCAGGCTGCCCTTTGGGCGGCAGACGATGTAAGCCCCGCCTATACTTGAAGTGCGATGTTCTTCGCGGCGAGGTTCCCCTGCATTGAAGTCCTGGGCTGGCATTGAGGGGCTTTTTACGCGCTTTTTCGCCTGGCTCAGGCGCCGCATGCCCAACGAGCGGCAGCGGTTGCTTGCCATCACCATCGTGGCCGGCGGGTTGTGCGGGCTGGCGGCGGTGGCTTTTCACTTCACTTGCTTCTGGCTTATACGCTATGCTCATCGATCGCGCCACGTCGGCTCCGGGCCATGCGTGGATCTGGTGGACGATTCTGACGCCCGCGCTGGGCGGACTGGTTGCCGGCATCGGGCTCACGTATTGGGTTCCGGCGGCGGCGGGCAGCGGCATTCCCCAGGTCAAAACGGCGTTCACGTTTCGCTTCGGCGCGATCACGCTCAAGGAGACGCTGGGCAAGTTCGTTTTGTGCACGATTCAGTTGGGCAGCGGAGCGACGCTGGGCGTGGAAGGCCCGACGGTGCAGATTTGCGCCGGAGTGAGCAGCTTTCTTTCGCGCATTGCGCGGCTCAGCCCGGTGAACAGCCGGCGCATGGCGTCGGTGGGCATGGCGGCGGGCATTGCTGCGGCGTTTAACGCGCCGATCGCGGCAGTGACCTTCACGCTTGAGGAACTGATCGGCAGCCTGGACCAGACGATGCTCTCGGGCGTGATTGTGGCCGCGGCGCTGGCGGCCGTGGTGGAGCACGGCATTCTGGGCTCGAATCCGGTTTTCCACGTGCCGCGGTTACAGACATACACGCTGGCCAAGGCCTCGTCGCTGGTTTGGTATGCGCTGCTGGGACTGCTGGCGGCCCTCGTGTCGGTGGCGTTTACCGATTCGCTGCTGTGGCTGGGCCTGGTTCAGCGGGCTCAGCGGGTTCCCAAATGGGTTCAGCCAGCTATTGGCGCGGCGGCCACGGGCGCACTGGCCGTGGTGGCGATCCAGTTTTTTCACGTGAACGGCATCGCGGGCAATCCATACACCACGCTGACGCAGGCGCTGCTGGGCAATCTGCCGGTGACTTCAATGGCGGCGTTGTGCGTGCTCAAGCTGGCGGCCACGGTGACCTCGTACTCGAGCGGAGGCGTCGGGCGGAATTTTTGCTCCGGCTCTCTACATGGGCGGAATGCTGGGCGGCGCGGTCGGCTATCTGGATGTAACGGTCTTCCATCACCCGGCCGACTCGATCGGGGCCTTCGCCGTGGTGGGCATGGGCGCGGTTTTTGCGGGGACCGTGCGCGCGCCGATGACGTCGATCCTCATCATCTTTGAGATGACCAGCGGATATGGGCTGGTGCTGCCGTTGATGATCGCCAATATGAGCGCGTTCGCGCTGGCGCGCTACTGGCGGCACACGTCCATCTACGAGGCACTGCTCGAGCAGGATGGAATCTACCTCGATCCGAAGCACAAGCCGTACGGGCCGGGCGGGCGATCCGCTGTGCCCGTGGAGAAGCTGCAAGCGGAAGGGCCGATTTCGCAGCCGGCGCCTTCAGGGCGCGCAGATCGAGAAGAGGCGCAGGCAGCGTCCTGACGGGCGTGCCGCTCGTTCGAGCTA
>CAVPBL010000002.1:0-34851 GCA_963701835.1 uncultured Acidobacteriaceae bacterium
AGGGATTGCTGCGCGTCGGGCGTGAGCTTTTCGCCGTGGCTGGTCAGGTAGAAGACGTCGATGGCGGTCTCGCCTTCGGTGTCGATGAGCGCGACCTTGATGTTGCACTGATGCGAGCTGAGGGTGAGCGCGATCTGGCGCAGCAGGCCGGGCAGGTCCTGCGCCACCACCTGCAACAGCGTGGAGTGCGATCGAGGACTCGGAGTCGAATTCGAGCTTGGTGGGCACTTCGACCTTGAAGTTGCCGGGATGGTTCAGATGGCGGCGCGCTTCGAGCAGTTGCTGCACTGAAACTTTTTGCGCCACCACGTCGTGCACGTTCGCGAGGAAGCGGTCCTTCTCGCTGGGGTTCAGCTCGATGGTGCGGAAGACATCGGAGAAGTGAAAGCTGTCGACAATGACGCCGGCATCGTTGGAGTAGGCGCCGGCGCGGACGATGTTCATGCCCCACGCGGCCAGCACGCCGGCCACGTCGGCAAACAGCCGCGTGCGGTCGCGGGTAATCACGGTCAGGTCGAAGAGCTGGCGGTTGGGGCGCAGGTCCAGCTGCACGTTGTCTTTGTCGAGGTTGAGCGCCATCTGGAAATGATTGCGAATCTGCTCGGGCAGGCGGGTTTGCAGGTAGCGCTGCGGCAGCCCTTCAAGAAATTGCTTCAGCGCGTCGTGCTGCGCGGCCGGAACCATGGAGCGGATGCGGTTGAGCAGTGTGGGATCGATGGCGGCGTGATAGCGCGCCTCGTCCACCGAGCGGTCCATGAAGTTCGACGTGGACATGTAGAACTGCCACAGGTTCTCGGCCTTCCACGGCGTCAGCGCGTCGGGGTTGACGGCCTTGATGTCGGCGAAGGTCATCAGGGTCAGCATCTTCAGCAACTGCGGGCTGCCGATCTTTTCGGCGAAGCCGCGCACGTTGTCCAGGTCGAAGATGTCGCGGCGCATGGCCGACCGACATATCCAGATGCAGCCGGATGAGCTTGAGGATCGACTCGCGCTCTTCGGCGTCGAAGTCCAGCCGCGCCAGAAAGCTGTCGGCCAGCTCCACGCTTTGCTGCGCATGCTCGCCGGTGCGGCGCGCCTTGCCCGTGTCGTGCAGCAGCAGCGCCAGCAAGAACAGATCGAGCCGGTCGATCTCCGGCAGCAGCTGCGCCAGGCGCTGCTCGTACTCGTTGGCGGGCTGTGCGCAGGCCGTGCACGTTGTCGATGACCAGAAAGGTGTGCTCGTCCACGGTGTAGCGGTGATAGCTGTCGCGGATCACCAGCGCATCGATGCCGTGGAACTCGGGAATCAGCATCTCCAGAACGCCCAGCGCGTGCATGGTGCGCAGCGCATGCGCGGCATGCGGGCCCGAGCAGCACCTCGCGCAGCGCGTTCCACAGATACGGCCCTTCGGGAATGGAGATGGCCAGCACCGGCAGCGCGTCGGTGATGCGGTCTTCGGCGGCCTGCGAAAGCGTGTAGCCGTGCGTGGCCATCAGCGAAAAGATGCGCAGGATGGCGGCCGTGTCGTTGAACTGCGCGCCGGGCTGAATGTCGATGCGGCCCTGGTCGAGCAGGAAGTCGGTTCCGGCGATGGGCGTGCGGCGCCGGCGGAACTGGCGGTAGAAGCTCACCGGCGCGGGCAGATGCTCCATCAGCAGCGCGGCGCGGCGATAGACGACGCGCGCATGCCGGTAGTAGGTGCGCATCCAGTAGCTGGGATCGGCGGTGCCGCGCGTTTCAAGGCCGATCGAGCGCGCCGCGGCTTCGTCCTGCGACTGCCAGTCGAGCGTGTTGTCGTCGCGCCCGTGGCGGAAGTGCAGAAAACATCGCGCCGCGGCCAGAAAATCGAATGCCGCTTCGGCATCGCCGCGCGCGCTCTGGAAGACGCCGCCGCGCTGCCGCGGCCACTCCTTGGTCTCTTTCAGATGGAACAGCACCGCGAACCAGACGGCGAGGTGAGTAGTCGCGCAGGCCGCCGGGGCAATCTTTCAGGTTGGGCTCGAGATGAAAGATGGTGTTGCCGAACTTGGCGTGGCGGGCGCGGGCGATCTCGCCCAGCTTCTGCGTGATGGTCGTTCCACTCGCTCAGCACCAGGCCGGGAAACGTGACCTGGTGAAGCTGCTGGTAGAGCGGAAACTGGCCGGCCAGGAAGCGGCGATCGAGCGTGGCCAGCGTGAATTCCAGGTTGTCGGGATCGAAGCGGCCGGCTTCCTTCACCGTGCGCGAGCTGGGGCTGGCGCGCAGGCCGATGTCCCACATGCCCTGGATGATGGCCCGCACCGCTTCGCGCGACTGCTCCTCGGTCTTATCGTCGGCAAAGGCGAACAGCACGTCGATGTCGGAGTAAGGGAAGAGATCTTTGCGCCCGTAGCCGCCCAGCGCCAGCAGGGCGACGTTTTGCGCAGGCAGATCGGCAAAGGCCCGGCGCCACATTTCAATCAGGATGCGGTCCACGACCGCCGATCGCCGCCGGATGGCGGCCGTGCCGTCTCCGGTGCGCTCGCAGGTCTGGCGCACAAGCGCCATCTCCTTGAGATACTGCTCCCGAAGATCGTCAACCGCTAAAACGACTGGATTCATAGAGATTGTTTGCGTGGCCTGCCGAAGCAAGAAGGAATTGTTACAAGCATAAGCGATAAATGCCGGAACGGGGGAGATTTGGTGCGGCGTGGGGGAATTGAGTGCGTGTTGGACGAGCGTAGCCACAGAAGCAATGGACGTGGCGAGTGGCCGCCGGATGCCGTGCATTGGCGAATGTTCGGGCGTTCCGTACCGGGCGTGACCACTGTCACGAAGGGAAACTCCGCGCACAGACCTAGACTTCGGGCACGATGGCGGCACTTTCTCTTTCGGCCAGCGCCGGGGAGGCGCTTGTGCTGGGACTCGCGACGGGGCCGGTTTGCCTGGCAACCTGCGGGCCGGTGGTGGTGCCGTGGATGATGGTTCAGCCGCGGGGAGTGCGGACTCACAGCCGGCAGTTGCTGTTGTTTCTGGCGGCGCGGCTGGCCGGGTAATGGTGTTCGCGGCGGCGGTTTGGATGGTGGGGTCGTCGATTCCGCGACGCGTGGATCGGGCGGACGTGGTTGATGGGCGGAATTCAAGTGCTGCTGGCTGCCGGATTGGTGGTGTACGCGGTGGGATGGCCGCACCGGCAATGCGCGGCGGCGAACCCCGCCTACGCTCAAACTTCGGCGCGGCATGGGACGACGAGCGAGCTGGTGCGGATTGGCGAGGCGCCGCGGCCGATGCGGTCGGGCGCGCTGGCGCTGGGATTTTTGACGGGAATCAATCTTTGCCCGCCGTTTCTTGTGGCAGGGTTGCGCGCGGCGCAACTTGAGCATCTGTCGGCGGCGCTGCTTTTCTTCGTCTGCTTTTTCGCCGGGACCGCGGTTTGGTTTCTGCCGTTTCTTTCGATGGGCTTGGTGCGGCGAACGCCGGCGGTGGTCACCGTGGCCCGCATGGTTGCTGTCATGCTGGCGTGCTGGTACGGATTTTCCGGAGTCTCCATCCTGATCGAGAGGACATGTTATGGCTAGTCATTCCATCCAGCTTGTCGCGGCCGAAGGCCTTTCGCGGCGTGGGCCGATCGATTCTGCTGACGCTGCCGATGGCGCTGTGGGCGCTGCTGATGTTCACGCCTGCGTTTCAGAAGGCGGGCCGCGATCTGCACATCGGCGCGGCGTTGACGATCGTCTTCATGACCGGCGCTTTTCTTCCTGATGATGCGGACGGGCGAGACCTATCGCTGGCGGCGGATCTTCTTTGTCGCGCTGGGATTTCTGTTTCCGTTCGGGTTCATCGCTGCGCTGATCGCCGAGCGCGGCACCATGAGCATTCCCGTCAGCCGCATGGTCTCGGGCGACACGCCGTTCTGCTTCATGGTGACGCCATCGATGATTTTGCCGGCGGCGTTCGCGCGGACGATTATTTTTCCGGGCTCGATTCTGCCCACGCGCGAGCAATCCGCACTCGATCGCCGTCATGATCGGCCTCTGGTTCGCCATGACGCTGGTGCTGGGCAAGGCGTGGTGCAGCTACGCCTGCTTCTTCGGCGGCATCGAGGAGGGCTTTGCCGCGTTCGCCAAACGGCCCAGGCTGCACAGATTTGTTGCCCGCTATGGCCACATTCTGCGGCTCGTGCCGTGGGCCATTCTGGTTTTCGTGGTGCTGGTTTCGGCGGCGATCTTTGAGCCTGTCTACTGCATGTGGCTGTGCCCGTTCAAGGCGGTCACGGAGTTTCCCGCGGTGCGCAACGTGGAGACGGCCATCCAGATGGGGATTTTCGTCGCGCTGTTCGTGGGGCTGGTGGTGGTGCTGCCGTATCTGACGAAGAAGCGAACGCAGTGCGGATTTTTCTGCCCCTTCGGCGCGTTTCAATCGCTCTTCAACAAGATCAATCTCTTCGAGATTCGATTCGATCGCGAGAAATGCGTGGACTGCACGCTGTGCCAGACGAGCTGCCCGACGGTGGCGCTCTCGAAGGAGTCGATTCGCGAAGGAAAGACGCTGCTCAACTGCATGAAGTGCGGCGCCTGCGTGGACGTTTGCAAGAAGGACGCGGCGGTGTGGCACCTGAAGGGGACGCCGGTGGCGGTGAAGCCGGAGCGCGCGCGGCTGCTGTTTCTTTACGGCGCCTGGGCCATGGCCACGATGTTCGGCGGCAGCATTCTGGCCAACTCGATAGCCACCATGCTCCATTGGCTGCCGTGGAAGTGAAAGTTGGAGTGAAGGAGGACGCATGCGCGCACGCATTCTTGCGATTCTGGCTTACACGGGCGCGGGGCTGACGCTGCTCGTCGCCGTCTGTGTTCCGTTTGTCCTCATTGGCGGATTCAGCGGCGTCGTTGCGCACGCCGGGCTGCACATCGACGCCACGTACAGCGGCGGCACGATTGCGCGGACGATCCAGCGCAATGGATACCGGATCGAGGTTTACCAGCCGGTGCAGCCGCGCATGCTCGAGCGCATCGAGCCTTTCGTGCAGATTGTGTTTAAGCCGGCGGATGCGCTGCCCGCGCGCGTAATGATGAGATCGATCTCGACGGCGACGGGCAGTCCCGATGTGCGCGTCAGTTTCACCATGCCCGCCGATGCGAACGCGAAGATGCGCGGCGACGTGACGGCGCTGAACGGCAGGCTACGTCTCGCTCAGCAATGTGAGCGACGAGTCGTTTTCGCGGATGGTGGTGCGGACCGGGAAACAAGATTGTGGTGCGCGTGCCGGTGAACGATGAGGCAGGGATGGGTTTCAGGGGTCAGTGAAGCCGCGTGGTGAGCCGACAAACGGTCAGGAGCGGAGCCTTTTCGTTGCAGGCTCGCACGATCAGCTGGTCAGGAGACCGGCGCTATCAGGACTCACTTCAGCGCTATTGCCTGGGAAAGGCACGCAACTTCTCGGCGCAGGCGAACGGACTCTATTGCGGGAAGGGCACGAACTTTCGGCGCAGGAGGCGGATTGCCTTCGGCGGGCTATCGCTGACGGTTGAATCGTCATCGGGCCTGCGGGCAGTTGCAGATTTGTCGGATCCGGCCCCAGCGTCAGGTCGGCGTGATTCACCTCGTAGGTGTACTTTGCATCGTCGGTGATCTGCACGCCGTTGAGCGTGGCCGCGATGCGGTGGGTGTGGTCATAGCCGTTGAAGGTGATCTTGCCGCCGCCGCTGACGCGCACATTGTGCAGCATAATATCGCGCATGGGGGCGGCGAGTCGCCCTGCAGCGGCCCGTTCGCCGAGTACGCCGTGTCGAGCGTGATGGGATTGGGCGAATTGCGGATGCAAACGTCGTCATAGACCACGTCCTCGGTCAGGCCGCCGCGCGAGCCGTTGGACTTGATGCGGATGCCGTTGTCGGGGCCGTCGAGCGAGAGATCGAAGACGCGAATCTTGCTGACGCCGCCGTTGGTCTCGCTGCCGATGGACATGCCATGGCCCCAGTAGAAGTGATCGTGGCTGATGGTCATGTTGGTTGCGCCGCCCGGACCGCCCTTGATGGCGACGTTGTCGTCGCCGGTGCGGATGAAGCTGTGCGTGATGGTGATGTTTTTCGCGCCGTTGCCGGGATCGACGCCATCGGTATTGCGCGCCAGCCGCTGCGGCGTGTCGATCTTCAGCCCCCACACGGTGAAACCGTCGGCGTGGTTGAAGACGACGTGGAAGTTGGGCGAGTTCTTCAGCGTGATGCGGTAGAGCGTGAAGTTGTCGGAGTCATTGGCGACAATCAGGCGCGGAACCTGCTGCCCTCCGCCCGCGCGCGCCTGTTCGGCCAAGTCCCACCAGGAATACTGCGAGCCGAGCATCTTTTCCCCGCCGCGGCCGTCGATTGCGCCGTCTCCCATGATTGCCGAGTCCGGTGCGTGGTCGACGGAAATCAGCGGCTTGCAGCCGCGTGGGCCTGGACCGTGGCTCACGATCCCGCAACTGCCGGGCGACACGGCGTAGAGCGCCGGATCCCGCGATGCGTAGAGCGTGACGCCCAGCCCGACGATGAGCGTCACGTCGGGACGCAGTTCCAGCGGACCGCTCAGAAACGCATCGTTGGCCTCGTTCACGTGCAGCAGCACGGCCCGCCCCTTGCCGCATTTATCGATGGCCTTCTGAATGCGCGCGGTGTCGAGCTTTTGCTCGTCCGCCGCCGCCAGCGATTCGCCCTTCGTCTGCAGTTGGGCGTCAAGCGTCTTGCAAAGCTGGGGGAAAAGCGGCTCGATGACGGTGCGCGTGTCCTGCGCGAAGAGGCATGCAAGCCTGACTGAGCGGCAGGAGCGCGAAGAGCGCCAGAGCGATTCCGCGGTTCTTGCAGCCGGTTCCGGCTTCTGTGCAGGGTGGATTCTTCTTGAGGAAGAATCCACTTAGCGGCGATGGCTTCAGGACACGGTAACCGCGGAACCGCTGTAGTCGGCGATGCAAGTGGGTTGCTCCTCGAAGGGGCTGAAGGGCGGGAACCGGTCGGCTCCGGTCTTTAGGATAATTCGCCACCGGGAAGGTTTGTCACTCCGGTTGCGAGGGAACGCTGCAGGTTCGCCGAAGACGCGGGCTGAAGGCCGCGATCGGACGCGGCGGAGATGGAAGCAGGCTCATGTGTTCCGCGGCTGCTTTGGCTTCGCTCTTTCCACTGAATTGCGGATCGAATGCCGCGAGCATCTCATCGAGTTTGGAGAACTGCGACACGGGCAATAGTTCGAAGGAGATCGATGTGTTGATCATGATGCTCCTGCCATCCACTTGCAAGACGTGTTCGCGGCTGGCCGAGGTCACGCGGGCAAACTCCATGCGCACCGCGCCAAGCGGCATCTTTCGCCGGATCACAGCCATCAGGACGTGCCTGCCCCAATGGAAGAACCGATCGTCGGAATGCAAAGCCTGCATCAGGAATTGGGCCGCGTTGTTCAGATAGTCGGCAGCCGCCTCCTCCCCGTAGCGCTCCTCAATGGTTTGCAGCACCGTGAGCTTAAGCAGGGCGACATAGCACTGGGGGTCGACGCCGAAGAGCGGAACCAGGAGTTCTCTGGCCTGCGACGGACCGGGCAGGCCGGTGGTGCTCTCGCTTTGATCCCATTTGCAGATATCCAGGGAATCCCGTTCGGACGGAGAACGTTCCACGGCATGGGCCTTTTTGATCAGCTCCTTTTCCTTGACGACGGACCGGTACCGATCGAGGCCGAGGTTGATGGCGCTTACCAGATCTTCCTTCCGGCAAGGCTTGGTGAGAAAGCGGAAGATGTTTCCCTCGTTGACCGCGGCGATAGCCGCGTCAAGGTCGGTAAAACCGGTGAGCAACATTCTTACGGTGTCGGGCGCATTCTTGCGCATCTGAGCCAGGAACTGGGCGCCGTTCATGCCCGGCATGCGCATGTCGGAGATGACGACAGCGAAGGGGCCATTTAGTTTGGCCGAGGCCAGCCCGTTTTCGCCGCCGTCGGCGGTGTAGGTTTCGAATCTGCCGCGCAGCATTCTCCTGAAGGCGTCAAGTACGAGGGGCTCGTCGTCCACGAAGAGGATTCGGTCGGTCATCGCCTCCCCCAGCAATGCGCCCCGAGAACAGCGAGAACGGCGCAGAGACTCGATTGATTCATCGGCAGAAATCCGGCAACCAATTAGGGAAAATCCGATGCCTGCCCGCATGACGCCGGGCAGGCGGCGCGGCGGGTTGAAGAAGATCGCGCGATGTGCCGATGAATGACGAAGCCAGAGCCAGAAGCCGCGATTGCCGGTTGCGCCCGTATGGCATTGCGCACCCTGGATCGGCATGAGCGGAGCCAACAGCGACAGCGGCCGGGATCTCCGGGATTCATCCGGCGGCGCCGGCGCAGGCGGAGAGGAATGTCCACGATGCGGCGGATCCGCCTTTCTTCCGGAATCAGGTTCTCCGGGACGATGAAGTTGAGCCTGGCAGTGGTTGTGCTGGGGGCGCTGGGGATCCTGGCCATCATGCAGTGGACAGCGTACTCCGTGCGCAGACACGTCGGCATTGCATCGCTGTGCGTTTTCCCCGCGGCGCTGGACAGCCAGCGAGCCGGGACCGCGTTCGAGAGGATGAATCGCGACTATAGCGACGCCTTTGTAATGCAGGACAAGGCATCGCTGACCGGCGCCGGACAGGAGGCTGCCACGGTGATCGCATCCCTCGACCGCGCAGGGAAGTTCATGGCATTCAACTCCGTCCGGCACGGTCAAATTCTCTCCCTGCTGCAACGGGTGTCCAGCCTGCAGGCGAGATCGAGAATCGACTACGCGGCGGGGGCGGAGAACGACGGCACTCCGCCGAGCCAACAGGACCTGGCGGATCTATCGCAGGAGAATGAAGCAGTCGAGACGGCGTTGGAGACGCTCGAGAACGACCTGGCCAGCGACTTCAAAACCGAATTGGCCTTGATCGACACATTGCTGACCGTGGAGGGAATCCTCCAGGCGCTGGTGTTTGTTGGCGTGGTTGGCGCCCTGTTCTTCGGAATTCGCTCGCTGATCAAAGTGACCGTGCAAAGGCGGGAAGACGAGATCCTGCATGAGGCTCATTCCATGCAGGAGAGCGAGCGCAATATGCTGCGCGCATTGATCGACAACATTCCGGACTTCATTTACGTGAAGGACGCCGAGGGCCGGTTCGTGGTGGCGAATCCTCAAGTGGCGCGCGGGATGGGTGCCGAGACGCCGGAACAACTGCTGGGAAAGACGGACTTCGACTTTTACCCGCGGGAGACCGCCGCCGCCTTCAATGAAGTTGAACAGAACATGATTCGTTCCGGGCAACCGCTCTACAACCGGGAGGAGAAATCCATCGACAACGCGGGAAACGAGATCCACGTTCTTACCACGAAGGTTCCGTTGCGCAACAGAGAAGGCAGGGTGATCGGCATCGCCGGGGTCGGGCGGGACATCAGCGCGCGAAAGAAGATGGAGGATGCGCTCCGGGAAGCGGAACGGAAGTATCGAGGAATCATCGACAAGGCCATAGTGGGAATCTTTCAGAGTTCGCCGGAGGGCCGCTTTCTGAGCGTGAACCGTTCCATGGCCTTCACTTTCGGCTACGATTCCCCCGAGGATATGGTCGCCAGCATCACCGACATTGGCCGGCAGTTTTATGTCGACCCCAAACGTGAAAAAGAATTCAAGTTGTTGATGGGAAAACTCGGAGGGGTGAAGAATTTTGAATGCGAGGTGCTGCGCAAGGACGGCAGCATTCTCTGGCTGGCCATGAGTGTTCGCACCATTTATCAGGACGGCGTCGTGGTCCGTTATGAGGGGATGTGCGAAGACATCAGCGCGCGAAAGAAAATGGAGGACGCGCTCCGGGAAGCGGAGCAGAAGTACCGGGGAATTTTCGACAGCGCCATCGTCGGCATCTTCCAGAGCACTCCGGACGGGTGCTTGATGCACGTAAACCCTTCCATGGCCTCCAGTTTCGGCTACGATTCCCCGCAAGAGATGGTGGCAAGCGTTACCGACATTTCACGGCAGCTTTTTGTCAACGCCAAGCTGGGCGTGGAATTCATGCTGGTGATGGACAAAATCGGAGGCGTGAGGAATTTTGAATGCGAGGTCTATTGCAAGGATGGCAGGAAGATCTGGCTCAGCATGAACATACGCGCCATTCGCGAGAACGGCCTGGTGGTGCGCTACGAAGGGATGTGCGAAGACATCAGCGCGCGCAAAAAGATGGAGGACGCCCTGCGGGAGGCGGAGCAGAAGTATCGAGGCATCTTCGACAACGCCATTATCGGAATCTATCAGACCACCCCGGATGGGCGGTTGCTGGGCTTGAATGCGGCCATGGCCACGATTTTCGGCTTCGACTCTCCGGATGAGGCATTGCAGTGCGTCTCCGACATTGCCAGACAAGTTTATGTGGACCCTAAGCGCCGCGAGGAGTTCAAGCTCGCTCTGGAAAAGCACGGGGTGGTGCAGAATTTTGAGGGCGAAGTCTTTCGCAAGGATGGAAGCAGGATCTGGCTGTCGATCGGCGCCCGTGCCGTTGAAGAGAACGGAGTGGTGGTGCGCTATGAAGGGATGTGCGAAGACATCAGCGCGCGCAAAAAGATGGAGAACGCGCTGCGGGAAGCGGAGCAGAAATATCGAGGCATCTTCGACAACGCCATTTTCGGCATTTTTCAGACCACGCCGGATGGGCGATTGCTGAGCGCAAACCCTGCCATGGCATTCACTTACGGCTACGATTCCGTGGAAGAGGGGATGGCGAGCGCGAGTTCATTCGACATTTCAGGGCGGGTATATGTCGACCCCGAACGCCGCAGGGAATTCAAGCGGCTCATGGAAGAAAACGGGGCCGTACAGAACTTTGAATATGAAGCTTATCGCAGAAACGGCAGCAAGATATGGCTCTCGATGAGCGCCCGCGCCATTTGTGAAAACGGCAGAGTGGTCCGTTATGAAGGGATGAGCGAAGACATCACCGAGCGCAAAGTGCTGCGAGAGCAGCTTTTGCAGGCGCAGAAGCTGGAATCGGTAGGGCAGCTTGCGGCCGGAATCGCGCACGAGATCAATACGCCGACGCAGTACATCGGGGACAACGTGCGCTTCCTGAAGGACGCGTTCCAGGAGTTGAAGAGCCTGCTGACGAGCTATGAGCGGCTGTTGCCGGCGGCCAAGGACAATACGCTGTCCGGCGAAATACTTGCGGAAGTTGTGGCCGCGGTCGAACACACGGACTCCGCTTATCTGCTGGAAGAGATTCCCAAGGCCATCGATCAGACACTGGAAGGCGTGAGCCGCGTGGTCTCAGCGCTGGTGAGTGCGATGAAGGAGTTTTCGCATCCGGACACGAAAGAAAAATCGCCGCTGGACTTGAACCGGGCCATAGCCGGCACGATTACGGTGGCGCGGAACGAGTGGAAGTACGTGGCCGACATGGAAACGGATTTCGACCCTTCGCTGCCTTTGGTGTCGTGTCATCCGGGCGAGTTCAACCAGGTGATTCTGAACCTGATCGTGAATGCCGCGCACGCGATTGGAGACGTGGCGCGGAACGGGGGGCAGCAAAGAGGAACAATCCGCGTGGAAACGCGGAGATGCGCGGAGTGGGCCGAGATCCGCATCCAGGACACAGGCACGGGAATCCCGGAAGAGCTACGCACGCGCATCTTCGATCCCTTCTTCACGACCAAGGAGATCGGCAAAGGAACCGGACAGGGGCTGGCCATCGCGCGCTCGGTCATCGTGGACAAACACGGCGGAAGTCTTCACTTTGAAACCGAAGACGGGAAAGGGCACCACTTTCATCATTCGCCTTCCTTACGACGGCAAGGCTCTTCTGACAAAGGCGGTGGCGGCATGAGACGCATTCTGTTCGTGGACGATGAAAGCAGGGTTCTGGATGGAATCCGGCGCATGATGTATACAGAGCGAGCGCGCTGGGACATGCAGTTTGCCCTGGGCGGAGAAGCCGCTTTACAGGCCTGCGAGACAGGAGCATTCGACGTAGTGGTATCCGACATGCGCATGCCGGGAATGGATGGCGCCACGCTTCTGGGCCACATTCGGGACCGCTATCCGAGCAGCGCGCGGGTGATTCTGAGCGGATACTCCGAGCCGGCACTGGCCACCAGAGCGGTTTCAGTGGCGCACCGGTTTCTGGCCAAGCCGTGCAATGCGAGCGAGCTTCGATCCACCATCGAGCGCTTGTGCGCACTGCAGGATCTGCTCTACGCGCCGGAGCTTGCGCAAGATTGTGGGAACCATCGGACAATTGCCTTCGCTGTCGATTACCTACACCTCGCTTACGCGGGCGGTGAGGGACCCGGATGCATCCGTGGACAAGGTCACGGACATTATCGAGCAGGACGTGGCCATGTCAGCCAAGGTGCTGCAGCTTGTGAACAGCGCGTTTTTCGGATTGGCGCAGAGAGTGACCACGTTGCAGGCCGCAGTGTGCTATCTGGGAATGGAGACCATCAAGAACCTGGCGCTGGCCTCAGAGGCTTTCAGGGTGTTTGTGCCTCATCCGCGAGTTCCGCTGTCGGAATGCGAGGCCATTCAGCGTCATGCCCACCGCGCAGCCGCCATTGCCGCCATGCTGCCGCTGGAGCCGGAGAGCCGCGATGCGACGGTGGTGGCCGCTCTGCTCCGCGACGTTGGCAGCCTTGTGCTGGCCGGGGCAATGCCCGATGCGTTTTGTACCGCGCGCGCTGTGGCCGCCGAGCGCGGATGCAAGGTGTTTGAAGCGGAAGAGGAGCTGCTGGGAACTTCGCACGCCGAGATCGGCGCCTACCTGCTCGGGCTGTGGGGCTTGCCCAACCTTGCCGTCGAGGCCATTGCGCACCACCACCGTCCTGCCCGCATCCCGCACTCCAGCTTCGATTGCACGGTGGCCGTCTATGTGGCCGACCTGCTGGACGAGGAACTGGAAGCTCATCCGCAGGGTGCGACGGGACTGGAGATCGATGAGCCCGTTCGGACGTGCCTGGAGACGCTGGGAGTTCTGCCCGAGTTCTCGGAGTTCCGTAAGCTCGCGCTACAGGCCCGTGGCTGAAGACGCGCACCCAGCGCACCCGGCGGAATGAGAGCACCCGGTTCTGTGCGCAGGCCGCTAAAGCGCGTTTTCGCCGCGTTCGTCGTTACGGATGCGGACGGCCTCGTCGATACGGCTGATAAAGATCTTTCCGTCGCCGATGCGCCCGGTGCGGGCGGCGCCGATAATGGCCTGAATCGCCTTCTCCTTCAGATCGTCGTGAATCACCATCTCGATTTTTACCTTGGGCAGAAGATCGACGGTATATTCGCGGCCGCGATAGAACTCGGTGTGGCCCTTCTGGCGGCCATGGCCGCGGGCTTCGAGAATGGTCATGCCCTCGATGCCCGCTTCCAGCAGCGCATCTTTCACGGCGTCCAGTTTTGAGGGTTGGAGAACAGCTTCAATCTTCAGCATAAACAGAAATTCCTCGTTCGATAGCGTATCAGGTGGGGCCGTCAATTGGCCTGTGACCGCCGGAGTTTTTTAAGAGCTTTCAGCCTTCAGCTCTCAGCTTCTGGTTCCTGGCCTTTTCGCGCCAGCGGCGATAAGGTTGGTTCTTGCAAGAAAGCCGACGGCTGAACGCTGGGTTATGTGTTGAAATCGTAGCCTTCCTCGCCGTGCTGCGAAAGATCGAGCCCGGCCATCTCGTGCTCGGGAGCGACGCGCAGCCCCACGATCTTGTCCACAACAAAGAGCAGAACCAGCGTGCCGACGATGGAGATTCCCCAGGCGATGCCGACGCCGGCGAGCTGATTCAGCACCTGGCTCCAATGCCCGTCGATGCGCGCCCGTGGGCACGCCCTTGCCGTAGATGGGATTGATGACGCTCGCGGCAAAGATGCCGGTCAGTACCGCGCCCAGCGTTCCTCCGCCTCCGTGAACGCCAAAAGCGTCGAGAGAATCGTCGTAACCGAACATGGACTTCACCTTGAACACCATGAAGGAGCAGAAGAAGCCGGCCGCAAGGCCGATGAGCAAAGCGCGGACATCGGCTGGACAAACCCCGAAGCCGGCGTGATGGCCACGAGGCCGGCGACCGCGCCGGAGATAGCGCCCAGCGCCGTGGGCTTGCCGTTGTGAATCCACTCGAAGATGGTCCAGCCCAGGGCAGCGGCGGCCGTGGCGAAGTGCGTATTGACGAAGGCGCTGGTGGCCAGCGGGCTGGCTGCCAGGGCGCTGCCGGCGTTGAAGCCGAACCAGCCCACCCACAGCAGGCACGCGCCAATGAAGCTCAGCACCATGGAGTGCGGCGGCATGGCCGTGTGCGGGATAGCCGATGCGTTTGCCTAGATACAGCGCGCAGACCAGCGCCGAGACGCCGCTGGTGATGTGCACGACTGTTCCGCCGGCGAAGTCCAGGCTGGGAATGTGGTTGCCGGTTGCATTCAGCAGTCCGCCTACGCCCCACACCATGTGCGCCATGGGGCAGTACACGAGCAGCGACCAGAGCGAGAGAAACAGGGCCATGCTGCTGAACTTCATGCGCTCGGCAAACGCGCCGGTGATCAGCGCCGGCGTGATGATGGCGAACATGAGCTGGTAGATCATGTAGGTCTGCTCGGGAATCGTAGCGGCGTAATCGGGATTGGGATTGAGCGAGACGCCGCGCAGGAAGAGGTGCTCGAATCCGCCCACGAAGACGTTGCCATGGCCAAAGGCCAGCGAGTAGCCCACGATGGCCCAGAGAATGGTCACCAGGCCCATCATGGCGAAGCTCTGCATCATGGTGCCGAGAATGTTTTTCTTGCGCACCAGCCCGCCGTAGAAAAGCGCCAGGCCGGGGCCGGTCATCAGCAGCACCAGGGCTGCCGAGGTCAGCATCCACGCATTGTCTCCGGCCGATTGGGCGCTGGCGTTGGCGACTTGTGCATCGTGCACTGCCTGCTCCAGCGCGGCGATCCGCGCCTGCGTGTCTGAGGCCGCCGGGCTGCTGAGCCAGAGCCAAGGCCGGAATCGGCCAGAAACGGAACAAGTAAGAGCACCTTTATTGCTCTACCGAACATAGTCTTTCCACTCCCATGCGGCATGGACAGTTGAGCGCCATGCAATGCGGCGGAATTCCGGCCGCCGTTCCGGATGAAATGCAGGAGAATGCGCCGGCATTACGAGGCTGTATCGACGAGGGCCGGAGCCGGAGCAAGAATCCCGATGAAAACAGCCAGGCACGGCTCGCGCCTGCTCCCTTCTAAAGGGTGTTATTAGCCCAATATTCCATGCTCCGTATAAGGATTCCATGAAGAAATGAGAAATCCTATGGAAAATTATAAGTTCTGTGCGAAATTCCGAGGCTATGATGCAGCACGACTTATACGAGTTCATGTGTCTAGGAGCCGTCGACTGGCGTAAATCGAGCGCCTGGCCTCAGACTGGCCGGTAACTCGTCACGAGGGCCTCCTGGCCGTCGCTCTTCGAACTTCGGATTCGAGACCCATGCTCAGATAGCCGTTTCGCCGCGCTCGTCGTTGCGGATGCGGATGGCTTCTTCGACGCGGCTGATGAAGATCTTGCCGTCGCCGATGTGGCCGGTGCGGGCGGCGCCCAGGATCGCCGCCACCGCCTTATCCTTCAGCGCCTCCGTGGTGACGATCTCCAGCTTGATCTTGGGAAGCAGATCGATGGTGTACTCGCGGCCCACGATAGAACTCGGTGTGCCCCTTCTGGCGGCCGTGGCCGCGGGCTTCCAGGATCGTGATTCCTTCGATGCCGATCTCGATGAGGGCTTCTTTGACCGCGTCCAGCTTGGCGGGTTGAATCACAGCTTCAATCTTGACCATTTGTGAATTCCTCGTTCTTCAGTATTACGCGGCCAGACCCGCGTCGTGCGAGCGCGGCCGGATTGAAATCAAGCGTTGAACTCGTAGCCTTCCTCACCATGCTGCGAGAGGTCGAGGCCAGAGGCTTCGTCGACTCGTGGAGAGACGCGCAGTCCCATCACCTTGTCGACCACAAAGAGCAGGACCAGCGTGCCGGCAATCGCAAGCATCCAGCCGATGCCTGCGCCAATCCGCCTGGTTGAGAATCTGATGCCAGTTTCCGTCGATGGCGCCAGTGGGCCGCGGTTGCCCGCTCGCGCTCCTGCCAAAGACCGCGTTAATCGCACCCGCAGGCGAAGACGCCGGTGAGCAGCGCGCCGACGGTGCCGCCGACCCCGTGGACGCCAAATGCGTCGAGCGAATCGTCGTAGCCGAAGATCTTCTTGAACTTCAGGACCATGAACGAGCAAACCAGTCCGGCGATGGCGCCGATCGCCAACGCCGACATCGGTTGCACGAATCCGGAGGCCTGGGTAATTGTAGCCAGCCCGGCGACCGCGCCGGAGATCGCGCCCAGCGCGGTTGGCTTGCCGTTGTGAATCCACTCGGCCAGTGGTCCAAGTAAGGGCCGCTGCGGCGGCGGCAAACTGCGTGTTAATGAACGCGCTGGTGGCGAGCGGCCCGGCCGACAAGGCGCTGCCGGCATTGAACCCGAACCAGCCCACCCACAACAGGCACGCGCCGATAAAGCTCAGCACCATCGAGTGCGGCGGCATGTCGGTGTTGGGGTAGCCGATCCGTTTGCCCAGGTAGAGGCAGGTGACCAGCGCCGAAACGCCGCTGGTGATGTGAACCACAGTGCCGCCGGCGAAGTCGAAGACCGGCCAGCGCACGCCGCTGGTGTTGAGATTCAGCAGCCCGCCGGCGCCCCAGATCATGTGCGCCATGGGGCAATAGACCAGCAGCGACCAGAGAGACAGAAAGACGGCCATGGAACTGAACTTTACCCGCTCGGCAAATGCGCCCGTAATCAGCGCCGGCGTAATGATCGCGAACATGAGCTGGTAGACCATGAACGTCTGTTCAGGAACGGTCGGCGGCGTAGTCGGGATTGGGCGAAAGCGACACGCCGCGCAGGAAGAGATGCTCGAATCCCCCAATGAACGCATTGCCGTGGCCGAAGGCCAGCGAATAGCCTGCAACCGCCCATAGGACCGTGATCAGGCCCATCATGGCGAAGCTCTGCATCATGGTGCCCAGGATGTTCTTGCGCCGGACCAGCCCGCCGTAGAAGAGTGTCAACCCTGGCGCGGTCATCAGCAGGACCAAAGCCGCCGAGACCAGCATCCAGGCATTGTCGCCGGCAGACTGCGCATCTCGCACTTCCTGCTGAAGGGCGGCGATCTGAGCCTGTGTGGCAGGCGCTGACGCGGCAGCCTGTGCCAGCGCCAGTGCGGGAGACCCAGGACAATGGCCAGGATCAATGAATAGAGACGGCAAATGCGCATATGCTTCGGCTCCAATCTGCTCGCAACTAGGCACTTGAACCACGAACGGCCGGGGGGCATGTGTTCCCGCGTTCCGGCTTGTGCAGTCGCCTGAAGGCAACCGGTGAACATCGAAAGACCCGGGTCAGAAGTTCAGTTGGATTGTGTGTTTAGGCCATTCTCCCCAAGGCCCTGCAGGAATGCAAGTGTTCTCGATCACTGGGGCGTTGCTGGCGACGAAGATGACCGTTGACCCGACACCCCGCGTTTGAGGAGCACGCTCAAAAAAGAACGGCGAACCCGCATTTCTAACAGCAGTCTTGACGGCGGGCAAATGGCGGTTTTGCAGCCGCGATCTGCCTTGCGGGGGTCTGGAGACCCCCGCAACAGCCGGTCTGGATCCCAGCGGTACGGCGTTCACTGGGGCTCGGCGTAAAATGAATTCATGGCGGCCCCCTTAGAGCGCGACCATTATCTCTTTGGCTCGCTTGAAAGCAGCGCAAAAAACCGCATCAAGGTGGGTGAAGTCAACTACGGCTACGAAGAGCCGGAGGGCGTCCTTCTCACTTCGCTGGATTTTGCGGTCAATTGGGTGCGCAAAAACTCCGTGTGGCCCATGACCTTTGGGCTGGCCTGCTGCGCCATCGAGATGATGTCGACGGGTGCGGCGCGCTTCGATATCGCCCGCTTCGGCGCGGAGGTCTTCCGGCCCTCCCCGCGGCAGTCCGACCTGATGATCGTGGCGGGACGCGTGTCGCAGAAGATGGCCCCCGTGCTCCGCCGGCTTTACGATCAGATGCCTGAGCCCAAGTGGGTAATCTCTATGGGCGCATGCGCCACTTCGGGCGGCGTGTTCAATAACTACGCGCTGCTGCAAGGCGTCAATCAGGTCGTCCCCGTCGATGTTTATGTTCCCGGGTGTCCGCCACGCCCCGAGCAACTCATCTACGCGATTTCGCTTCTACAAGAGAAGATACAGCGCGAGCCCCGGAGCCTGCTGAAGACCCTGAATGTCGGGTGAACTCCGTCTGAGGCGAGAATCCCTGGAGGGTCATTGGGTGACCCTTTCGTTGTCGGCACATCGTTATCGGCTTTCAGGATATGAAAGTGACGGCTTACCGAAAGGGTGTGCTGTGTGGAATCCTCTGTGCTAGGGTTGATAGTGCTCGATTTAGCAGTCAGGGCTGTCTAGTCTGTGCAGTCGAAATGAGGGGGCTGTGGAGCCCTTTCTCAAATCGTCTTTCCAACCGTACATCAACGGAAACATGAGGCGCAAAAGCATGTATTCGCAAAGTTTCAAGTCTGCCGGGTCGATTCTGTCCCTGGCGTGTTTGGTCTTTCTGCCGATGGGGTGCAAGAAGGCCCCGCCGATCACGTTATCCTGCAACGCCAGCGCGCCTACCGTTTACCCGGGCGATCCCCTGTCAGTTACGGCTACGGCCGGATCGGTGGACCCGAAGAAGAACACCAATGTGATTTACAGCTGGAGCGGAGACGGCGCAACCGGCAATGGCACTTCAGCCACTGTGAACACTACGGCTATGGCTCCCGGTTCGTACACTGCCAAGGCTGACGTGAAGGAAGGCAAGAAGGGCAAGGAAGGGCTGAAACCCGGCCAGACCGCCGAATGCTCCGCCAGCTACACGGTGAAGCAGTTTGAGCCGCCGACGATCAGTTGCTCGACCAGCCCCGCCACCATCAAGCCGGGCGACACGGCAACCGTCACCTCGGTGGGCATGAGCCCGCAGAACCGTCCGCTGACCTACAACTACACTGCCACGGCGGGCACGGTGACGGGCACCGGGACGACGGCGGCGTACTCCTCGGCCGGTGCGCCGACGGGAGCGGTAGGGATCACGTGCGGCGTTTCAGACGACAAGAACCAGATGGCGTCTGCAAACACGACGGTGACCATTCTGGCTCCGCCTCCGCCGCCTCCGCCGCCGCACACGCAGGCGCTGTGCACGATCAGCTTTGCCACCGACAAGAAGCGGCCGATGCGCGTGGACAACGAAGCCAAGGCCTGCCTGGACCAGGTGGCGCTGGATCTGAAGCAGCAGGCTGACGCCAAGGCGGTGATGGTGGGCGAGGCCGACGGCGGACGAGAACGCCAAGACCGCCAAGGAGCAGAAGTACCAGGCCAAGCACAAGCACGCCACGGTGGACCAGTTTGCTGCGCAGCGCGCGGTGAACGCCAAGGACTACCTGGTGACGGAGCAGGGCATCGATGCTTCGCGCATCAGCGTGGCGACTGGGCCGATGACGGACGCGCCGACGCTGGAGAACTACCTGGTGCCCGCGGGCGCGACGTTCAGCACAGACGTGAGCAGCACGACGCCGGTGGACGAGACGGCAGTGAAGCCGCAGGTGCGCAAGCCGCTGGCGCGAGCGTCACCAGCCGAAGAAGGCCGCGAAGTAGATCGCGCGGCCGGCTTTGACGGGTCAATGAATCCGCGGGTTCGAAGTGCGCTCACACGAGCCCGCGCAGCCCAGAACAGATCGTTTTGCAGCGCAGAGAGGCTGACCGGTATACAACCTGGTTAGCCTCTTCGCTTTTTGCGCCTGGAATTGTCTATTCTTGAAGGAGATGAGTGGGAGCTTGCCGTCTGGATGAGCCGTTTGGGGTGCGTTCGAAGTGAATTGTGCCGGGGTGGGGTTCCGGCGCGATTCATTCTATCCGTTGCATTTTTGCTGGGAGCAATGTGCCTGCCGGCCGAAGACGCCTGGACGATCGTGGGCCCGGCGGGCGGCGATGCGCGCGCCTTTGCATCGTTTCCGGGGCAGCCGAAGCATCTACTGCTGGGCACAACGAATAGCTGGCTCTACGAATCGATGGACGAGGGCGCCACCTGGCATCGGCTGGCGAAGCTGGGCCCCGAGGACGGCTTCGTTCTCGACAGCATCGTCGTCGACTCCGCCGACCCCGCAACGATTTACGTGGGGGCATGGAAGAACTCGGACGACGGCGGATTGTGGATCACCCATGACCACGGCCGCAGTTGGACAGAGCCTGTGCAATTCAAGGGGCAGCCCGTTCACGCCCTGGTGCAGGCGCCTTCCGATCCTCGCACCCTCGTCGCCGGAACACTCACAGGAGTCTTCCGCTCCAGCGACCGTGGAGCGACATGGACCCAAATCAGTCCGCCCGGCAGCCTCGAGATTCACGAGATTGAGTCGCTCGCGGTCGACCCCGGCAATCCCGGCATCGTTTACGCGGGAACCTGGCACCTGCCGTGGAAGACGACCGACGGCGGCAAGACCTGGCACAACATCAAGAAGGGCATCATCGAGGATTCCGACGTGTTCTCGATCATCGTCGATCCCGAGCGCACCAACATCGTTTACCTGAGCGCGTGCAGCGGAATCTACAAGAGCGAGAACGGAGGCACTCTCTTCCACAAGATTCGAGGGCATTCCCTCCGAAGCCAGAAGGACGCGGAGCCTCATGCAGGATCCGGAGAACCGCGAGGTCGTCTACGCCGGAACCACCGAGGGTCTCTACAAGACCGTGAATGGAGGCAAGACTTTCCAGCTCATGACGGGCTCCGACGTCGTGGTCAACGGCGTCTATGTCGATCCCGATGACTCAACCCGCGTGCTGCTTGCCACCGATCGAGGCGGCGTGCTGGCAAGCCAGGACGGCGGCGCCACATTTACCCCGTCGAACCAGGGGCTCTCCGAGCGCAAGGTCGCGGCCCTGCTGGTGGACCGCGAGCATCCCCAGCGCCTGTATGCCGGCGTCGTCAACGACAAGAACTTCGGCGGCGTGTTCCGTTCCACTGACGGCGGCGCGCACTGGGAGCAGTTGGGCTCGGGCCTCGATGGCCGCGACGTCTTTTCCCTGGCGCAGACCAAAGATGGATCCGTGATCGCGGGCACCAGCCACGGCATCTTTGTCCTCGACACCTCGGGTGGGAGCGATCCTGCGCCACCAGCCGGCGGCGCGAACGCCGCGCCCGCCGCGGTCGCCGCAGATGGTCCGGCTCTTTCGCAGCCCGCGGCGCCCACCTGGCAGCCGCGCAACGCCATCGTCAACACCGTCACCAAGACCATCACTGAGACGCACTCCCGCACACGCGTCAACATCGAAAAGCAGGTTCAGGCTCCGGTCATCCAGCTCGAGAGTCCGGTGAGCGCGCTCGACGTTTCCGGTGACGTTTGGGTGGCGGCCACAAACTACGGGCTGCTCACCAGCCGCGACCAGGGCGCCAGTTGGCAGGGCGGGCCGGTGATGGGCGAAGGCGATTACCTCTCCGTGACCGTTCATGGCGACACGATGGCCGCGGCTCGAGCCGACGGCGTTGTGTCTGTCGAAGGACGCAGGACAATCCTGGTGGCCGATGGGTCTGCCGACGATGCTCACGCGCATTCATCGCGTCGTCTTCTCGCCCGACGGCACGCTCTGGCTGGGCGCGCGCGAGGGCGTCTACTTTACCCGCGACCTGGGCAAGACGTGGATGTGGATTCATCGCCTTCCTTTTCGCGATATCGACGACCTGAGCTATTCCGCGGCTTCGAAGAGAATCCTGGTCAGCTCGCGCTCCAGCGACCAGGTGTACGCGATCGACCCTAAGACCATGACATGGGATTGGTGGCAGACGGGCTATAAGATCGTCTTGATTCGCGCGGCGGGCGATCGCCTGGTGGCGGCCTCGCTCGACGATGGCGTGCTCGTGGGACCGCAGGTAACGCCGGCGGATACCACCCCCACAGGCGGCGTGAGCGCCAAGCAGTAAACGCAAGCCCTCTTGAATAGCCTGGCTGCCATAGCAGCGCTGCGGTCGATCACTGCAGCTTGAACGCTTTGTCCACGATCGCGTTGGGATCGCGCCCCGCGGGGAGCATGGTGAACAGCGACTGCGATGCTGTGCGCACCACCGCCACATCGCCGGAGCGGCTGTCGGCGACAAACAGCAGGTGCCCCGCTGCCGAAAATGCCAATGCCGCGGGCCCATCGCCGGCGTGAATCGAACCAATGCGCTTGCCATCGTCGATCGAGTAGACGGTCACTTCCTGCGAGCGCAGGTTGGCCACGTAGACCAGCGAATTGTCGCGCGAGACCAGCCCGCGGACCGGCTCATTGCCGATCATGTATGTGTCCCCCACCTCGTCGGTGGTGTCGTAGATCTCGGACACCGAGTCGGAAAGGGAATTGGAAGCGAAGATTTCGCCGCCGTCGGGCTTCATGGCAAGGTCGACTGGCGCGCGGCCTACATCCATGAGCGTCTCCAGGCGATCAGGTTCGGCGGGGTGGGCCCCAGGCTGCGCGAGCGCAATGACCATCACCTGGTGTCCACCCGAGCACGGCACAAACGCCTTGGATGAATCGGGAAGAATGACTACGCCGGCCGCTCCAGGGCAACCCGCAAACACCGCGCGCACCGTGCCGCTCGCCGGATCGATCAGACTCACCGAATCTCCACGCCGGTTGGCCACCACCAGCGTTTTGCCATCCGGCGAAAGGCGCGCCGCCACAGGCTCTTCGCCGGCGCCAATCTGTGCGATCTCGCGGCGGGCCTTAAGATCGATTACCGAGACGGAATTGGAGCCGGAGTTGGCAACGTACGCCAAATTCCCAGCCGTGTCGAGATCGATCGAAACCGGCTGCCGGTGCAGGGGAATCGTGGCCACCACCGCATTGTGTTCCGCATCGATCACCGAGATCGAGCCGTTTGCGCCGGGTGCGCCCGAGTTCACCACGTACACCTCGTTGCGCGTCGGGCTGGCGGCGACGGCCACGGGATCGTGTCCCACCGCCAGTTCGCGCTCCACGCGAACATCCACCACATCCAGCACCGTGACGGTGTCGCTGCCGCCGTTGGTCACATAGACGTACTCGCGGTAGTTGGGCGCGTACTGGGGAAAATCGTGCGGGCGGCAACCAGTCAAGAACAGGAAAAGCAGAGACAGCGCAAGCAGCACGGCAGTGAGTCGAGCCGGTTCCCAAAACCCCGAACTGCGCCAACTGTCCACTGCTCACTGTCCACTGTTCACTGTCTATTCACTGCCCGCTCGCGCCAGCAACAGCGGCAGCGGCTACGCCGCGGGGCAGATGGCGTCCGACGATGGGCGCGATGCGCTCAATCTCATTCATCATGGCCGCGAACTGAACGGGATATAGCGACTGGGGGCCATCGGAGAGCGCATTCTCAGGATGGTCGTGAACTTCCACCATGACCCCGTCGGCCCCAGCGGCCACGGCAGCCCTGGCCATGGGTAGCACGCTGTCGCGGCGGCCGGTTCCGTGGCTGGGATCGACCAGGATCGGCAGGTGACTCACGTGCCGCAATGCGGGCACTATGCTCAGGTCGAGCGTGTTGCGCGTATGGTCGGTAAACGTGCGCACGCCCCGCTCGCACAGAATCACCTCGTAGTTGCCTTCGCTCATCACATACTCGGCGGCCATCAGGAACTCTTCCAGCGTGGCGCTCATGCCGCGCTTGATCAGCACCGGCTTGCGCAGCCTTCCCGCCTTCTTCAACAGCGAGAAGTTCTGCATGTTGCGCGCGCCGATCTGCACCACGTCGGCCCATTCGGCCACCAGGTCAAGGGTTTCGGTGTCCAGCGCCTCGGTGACAATGCGCAGTCCGAATCTCTCCCGAATCTCAGCCATGATGCGCAGCGCTTCAAGGCCCAGCCCCTGAAAGGCGTAAGGAGAAGTACGCGGCTTGTAGGCGCCGCCGCGGAAGAATCGCGCTCCGTTCGCGGCCACCTGTGCGGCGATGGCAAAGGCCTGCTCCCGGCTCTCGATGGAGCAGGGGCCCGCGATGACAGCCAGGTCGCGGCCCGCCGATAACGGCGCTGCTTCCCGCAAACCGGATCACGGTGTCTTCCTCTTTCACGTCGCGGCTGGCCAGTTTGTAGGCTTTTGAGACGCGGATCACTTCCGCGACACCGGAGAGCGATTCCAGATTTCCACGGTTCACCTCACCCTGATTGCCGGTGATCCCGATCGCGGTGCGCTGCGCTCCGGGAAGGGGATGGGGACGGAAACCCAACTGCTCAATGTGGTCGCAGACCGCCTGGATCTCCTCCGGCGTAGCCTGCGCTTTCATGACAACCAGCATCACTCGCCCCCGAACCCCCAGTCTACCGGCTGAAGGAGCGAAGGGCAATGTCGGTGCCGTGCCAACACTGCTACGCCTCCGCCGATCCGCTGACCTGGCCCTACCCCACCCAATCCCGACAGCCGAACTGAAACGGACGATCCAATGAAACTGAAACCGGAGCAAGAAGATCGCCCTTGACAATACTTTGCGGGGCAGGCGGGGTGGGCCATCTGGGCGCCCAGTCCCTGTCCGCGCGGGGTTAGCAGGGGTAGGGGAGCGTTTCAGTAAGCGGATATGCGAAGTGTACTGTAGATTTCTCCGTATCAATCGTTCTGACACAGAGTATTAGAGAGAAAAGAGTGAAGCAACTATAGTCTAAGAGGCAAGGTACATTACGATGCGAGAAGACAGACCGTTCGATATTGCGAAGCCAAGGACGGCTAAGGGCGCGGCGCGAGCCCGTGAAAAGCTAATGATGGAAAAGATGAGTGCGTTGTTGTCGGAGAGCACCGAAGAATCGTTTAAGGAAAAGCTGGAAAACGCCTTTGGTATTAAGCCCGGCTCCCAACAGTTCGATGACGCTTTAAAGGCGTGGCGCGCTGCGGCTTCTTCGCGCTAATCTCTCCATCCACCATCGAAGCGAATAGCGCAACTTTAGCGTTCTTCTCTTTCTCACTAAGACCTTCATCGGTCATATGCTTTTCAATAATTGCGGCGATTTCCCGCAACGCCTGCTTCCGGGAGAGCTTTACCTCCGGCCGACCGGAGCGAATTGTTTGAATTTTTGCCCGCGCCGTGCTTGCCATAATTAACTCTCCGGTTCATGGATTCAACATGCATCAATGTAGGCAGATTATCTGAAATTCCGCGCTTTTACAACAGCCCTTCCACCTCTCGCATCGGCTTGACAAGGTACGGGGGATCGAAAATGGTGCATGAAGAAAGATGGAATGGCTGCATAGGGACAGCGGCGCCAGCACGGCTGAAGTGGGACATTTCCCAATTTCGGCGATGTCCGGGCCGGCGCGCCTCGGTAGAGGCGCCGCGCCTCTTACTCTTTGTCGTCAGTGGCTTCAGGATGGGTACTTGTGGCCATGATCGCGGGAGCAATCACCATCCCTATGAAGGCAAGTGCAATTAAGAAATCATGCATACGATCTGTCCCCACTCGGCGCTCGGCGGTTCTCCCTCGCACCTGCGAAGGCCCCTGCGGCGCACTCGCCTCGTTTGTGAGGAGGAAACACCGCAACGCGAGAGTCCAAGGCTCAAACTGAGGCCGAAGAACCGTTCTGCAGCCAATCTACCTATGAATCATCGGCGGGATGAGGGAAGTCTTGAAATAGCACAAAAGCCCGCTACGGGCGCGACCGTGTTATATCGCCTACCACTTTGGGAAGTAACGAAAGATACTGCGACGCAAGTTTATGGAAACTGGCACGCATTTCTCCCACGGCGCAAAAACCTGTATCGCCGGTCTCCAGACCGGCTGTAGCGGGGGTCTCCAGACCCCCGCAAGGCAAATAGCGGCTGCTAATCAGCCGTTCTCCTCACCGTCGAAACGGCTGTGAGAAATGCGGGCAAGTCTTCCTCAGCATGTCCCGTGATTCCGCGCACAAAGATATGAGTCAAATGCGCGAAGCTGCGGCTACGGCGGTTTCGGAAATACTGTGTCCGATCAGAGCTGTCTTCAGGGTCGTCGCTTCTTGGGGTCGCGACGACTTGGCTGCCGTGAGTGCAGATAGGCCATTTCCGAAACCGCTTTATCGCGCCGATCTCCGCTTCAGCGAACTCCATCTCAACCCCATCCACGCCAGATAGCCAAGCTGGATAGCCCACGTAACGGTGTACGCTGCCCTCGTATACAGATGGTTCAGCAGAGCCACCACCGTGTCGTGCTGCGCCTGAGACATCTGCAGTCTCCAGTCGAACTGGGGCTCGGGCGGCGCGGAGAAGACCAGGTAACACGCCAGGCAGAAGAGAGCGATGGGGACGGCAATCATGATTCCGATTCCAAGTTTTTTCATCGGATTCCTCGTTTGTCGGGCACAGTCACAACTGCAGCGCTCGCTCTGCTTCTTCGGCGGCGATCTTCTGGTGTTCCCGCTCCACGCGGTAACGCAGCGCAAGGATCAGCACGCCCCAGGCAAACCAGGCCAGCATGTTCCACAAAAAAGCGGGCAGCATCGACGGGTCCATGCCCGATCCCTCTCCGCCGCCAAACACTGGCGCCGGGTGCTGCGTGCGCCACCACCGGTTCGACATATACACAATCGGCACGTCGAGCGCGCCGAAGATGCCCAGCACCGCGGCCAGCGTTTGCACCTGGGGCCCGGCGGCAAAGCGGCGCAACAGCAGGTAGCTCACATAGATCAGCCACAGAACCAGCGTCGTCGTCAGTCGCGCGTCCCAGGTCCACCACATGCCCCATGCGCGCCGGCCCCACAGCGGCCCGGTCACCAGCACCACGCTGCAGAAAACGACGCCCACCTCGGCCCCGGACAGCGCCCAGGCGTCGAACATCTGCGCACGCTCGGCATGATCGCGCCGTGAAGCAAGGTAGCCAATCGATCCCAGCAGGCTGATGGCGAAAAACACAAACGCTACCGATGCCGACGGCACATGGTAGTAAATGATGCGGAACATCTCGCCCTGTGCGGCGTCGTTCGGCGCCACGTAAATGGCCTGATAGTAGGCCCAGGCCAGCAACGCGACGGTGATCAGAATATAAAGACCGATGGCGAGTTTCTTCATGGGGAAATCCTTCGCCTCCAGTGTACTAGGGCCATGGCTCCGCAGTCGCTGTTCGTTGCCGCTTCCATCGAGTCAAAAAGCAGACTTCCTCCGCGCCCCGTCCTTCCGCCATTCTTCCGTCAAGCGATTGGGGAACCGCGGCGCAGGCCCTCCACTTCCCGCTGCTACCATGATCTTGCCGCAACAAATATGCGCGATCACCTGGCTACACTGATCGACGATTTTCGCCGCTTCGACCGCGAGATCGCCGTCGTGCGCTACCAGGGCAACCGCCGCCGCGTCACCACTTACGGCGATCTGGCGCGCCTTGCCGGCCGCTTTGCCGCGCTCCTCGCCGCACAGGGAATCGGCGCAGGGCGACCGCGTCCTGCTCTGGGCTGAGAACAGCGCCGAGTGGATCGCCGCCTTTCACGGCTGCATGCTGCGCGGCGTGCTGGCCGTGCCGCTCGATGCGTTCGGAACCGCTGAATTTGTGGCGCGCGTGGCCGCGGACGTGAGCCCCAAGCTCGCTGTTGGCGACGCAGTTCTTCTCGCCAAGCTCGCACGCAGCCCGCGCCGCGCCTGCCGATTCCTACGCTCGCCTTCGAAGACTGGCTCGGCGAGCTGCCCGCCGCGGAGATGGGCGCCATCTCCGGCCTCTCGAACCAGACCCCGCTGCAGATTCTCTTCACCTCCGGCACCACCGGCGATCCCAAAGGCATCGTCCTCACCCATGGCAACGTGCTGGCCAGCATGGGACCCATCGAAGACGGCGCCAAGCCCTACATGCGCTACGAGCGCCTCGTCCATCCGCTGCGCATTCTGCACACGTTGCCGCTGAGCCACGTCTTCGGCCAGACCATGGGCCTCTGGGTTCCGCCCATCTTCGCCGCCGAGCTGCACTTCGAGAGCCGGCTCGCCGCCCCGCGCCTCATCGAGCTCATCCGCGACGAGCGCATCTCGGTGCTTGCCGCCGTGCCGCGCGTGCTGGCGCTGCTCAAGACGCATCTTGAAGTCGACGCACGCCGGCCTGGCCGAACGCGCAGCCACGCTCGCAGAAGCTCGGCCCGCTGGCGTCGCTGGTGGCGCTTCCGCGCGGTGCACCGCGAGTTCGGCCTCAAGTTCTGGGCCTTTGTCTCCGGCGGCGGCGCGCTGCCGGGCCCGCTGGAGCAGTTCTGGAACGCGCTCGGCTTCGTGCTCGTGCAGGGCTACGGCATGACCGAGACCACCGCCCTCATCACGCTCAATCATCCCTTCCACGTGGCCGAGGGCACCATCGGCAAGCCGCTGCCGGGACGCGAGGTCAAGCTCGGCCCCGACGGCGAGGTGCTGGTGCGCGGCGCCGTGATCTCCGGCGCCACCTGGCAGGACGGCGCCCTGCGCCCGCGCGAGGACGAGTGGCTGGCGACGGGGGACATTGCCGAGCGGCAGGAAGTCCGGCGAGCTCAGATTCCTGGGCCGCAAGAGCGAGGTGATTGTCACGGCAGCGGGCGTAAACATCCACCCGGAGGACATTGAAGCGGCCATCGAGGAACAGCCGGAAGTCGCCGCCTGCGCGGTGGTGGCCATGGACACGCCGGCGGGGCCGGAGCCCTGCGCCGTGCTGGCCTGCCGCGGATCGGGAGACTGCGCGCCTGGCAGCCATCGAGCGCGCCAATGCCAGGCTGCCGGAGTTTCAGCGCATCAGCCGCTGGGTGCTGTGGCCTGAGCCCGACCTGCCCCGCACCTCGACCGGCAAGGTCAGGCGCAAGCCCGTCGCCGCCTGGCTGGCGCGCATCCAGGCCGCGGCCGCACACGCCAGCAGCGGCAGGCGCACACCGACGGCGACCACGCTTTCGGCCCTTCGTCGGACTGGCTGCTGGCGCTCATCGCGCAGATCACCGGCGAGGCCCATCCCGGCGTGGGCGACGAACTGCGGCTGACCGAAGATCTCCATCTCGACAGCCTGGGGCGCGTGCAGCTGGCCGCCGCCATCGAGGAGCGGCTGGGCATCGTCTCGGGCACCGGCCTGCTGGAAGAGGTGCAGACGCTGGGAGAGCTGCGCAGGCTGGTGGCGGGCGAGCGGAAGCGAGGACCAGGGAGCAGGGATCAGGCGATCGGGATCAGGGATCGAGGGGTCAGAGAACAGAGATCGGAGAACGAGAGCATCGGGAAAGCGGCGAGACCGTTGCGACGAGCGCAACAATCCGTACCGAGCCGCCACGGGAGACGTCGCCGCCCAGGAGCCGCGGCGACCGCACTTTCTCTATCCCGAGTGGCCGTGGTGGAAGCCGTTCCAGTGGATTCGCGTCGCCTTTATTGAAGCGGTGCATGCGGCCGCTGACGTGGCTGCTGGCCGCGCCGCGCGTCGTTGGGCCTGCCAAGCCGCTTCCCGAGGGGCCGCTGCTCATCGTCGCCAACCACGTCACGGCCTACGACGGGCCGCTGATCGTATACGCGCTGCCCGGGCCGTTCCGCCGGCGGATCGCCGCGGCCATGGTGGGCGAGATGCTCGACGACTTACCGGCACTGGCGCAATCCCGACTGGCCGCCGGGACACAAGGGCTTCTACCTCCTCGGGCCGCCCGCCTACTGGCTGGTCACGGCGCTCTTCAATGTCTTTCCGCTGCCCCGCCAGCGCGACTTCCAGGCGCAGCTTTGCCCACGCCGGCAAGGCCCTGGACCGCGGCTACAACGTGATGGTCTTCCCTGAGGGCACGCGCTCGGCCGAGGGCAAGTTGGCGCGCTTCCGGCCCGGCATCGGCCTGCTGGCGAAGCAGAGCTTCGTGCCCGTGCTTGCCCGTGGCCATCCGCGGGCTGGGCGAGCTGAAGACCGCGCAAGCGAGGCTGGTTCCGGTCCGGGCATCCTCGAGGTGCGCATCGGCGAGGCCATCCGCTTCGCCCCCGAGGAGACCGAAGCCGCCATCACCGCGCGGCTGCACGATGAGGTGGAGCGGCTGATGGGGAATGCGGGGAGCAAGGGAGCGAGTTAGCCAGTCAGCGAGTCAGCGAGTCGGTGGCGGGGACTTGCGGGTTCCGACCCTTCGCTGCGCGAAGGATGGGGCAACGCGAGAGTGCTCTCCCATGCACCCAAAACCGACGACCTACAGGTCGTCGAATTGGCAACTTGGCGCGAGGAAAAAATCGTCGCATCGGGAGCTCGCGGAAAATATGACCTACAGGTCGTCGAATCGGCGCAAAATATGACCTACAGGTCGTCGGAATGGGGTGAAATCGTCGCATTTTGGGTGCGCGATAAGGTTTTGGGGGGGGCCGATGGGGGTTTGGGCGGATTGGCGGCGGACACCGGCCTGCGGTAGCGGTTCGCGCGCGCCACTTTTCCGGAGCCGGACTCTCGGAGCCCGAATTTCGCTTCGCGATAGAGCTTAGGGGATTGGGAAGCGAGCGCAAACGGTCAAAGAGTGGATTGGGCTGGAGGCGTCAGTTGACGGCCTTCATGGGGCTTCGCGGAGTGTCAAGATTCAGGAACTTCACGCCTTCAGGAGTAACGACCGAAACACCGCCGCGACGCAGTTGGGTGATCTCGGCTTGGCGAAGACTTGTAAAAATGACAACTTGAAACGGGGCTTTTTTGGCCAATTCTTTGCTCAAGAATGAGAGAAATAGCTCACGGTGCCGCGGGTCTGGATTCTGCTGGAGCGGCTCGTCAAGAATCACTAGTCCAGGATGGAGTCCATTTACCTTGCTGGACGCGTCAGCCAACGCGAGAGTATAGGCCGCGATGAGTCGCGACTGGTCGCTGGCAGACCCAAGCGAGCGTAGTCTCTTCTGGCTAAGCATCGGCGTGTATTGATCGTTGAGAGACACGGCGGCAAGGTTGTCGGGGAAGATCGCACTGTGTCCGAGGGCTAATAGATAGTTCGCTAAGGCTTGCGAGAAAGCGTTTCTCTTGACGGCGAAGTCGCTGGATACCATCGCGGTGAGTGTCCCACCCTTTGCCTCACTTACCCATGCATTTATTTCCGATTGCCACACTTCTATAGCCTTACTTATATCTAGTGTTCGATCGACAGATCGTTCGGCTGAGGCCAGCTCGGATGCCGTTTCAGCGAGCTTTTCTCGAACCGTGCCCACCGCGCTGGTCACGTTCATTAAGGCGCGCTCTGCTTCTCTGAACTCACTGCTCACGACCTCTAATTCGGAGTAAATGGTAGTCAGTGTTGCCTTCATCGACACTAAATTGTGGGCTAATAGATCGCGGTCGCGCTTAAGCGCTTCGATATGATTTTCGACAGACTCCGCGGATTGCGAGCTAAGGGCAAATGTGGCTGGATCGAGATCGCGGTGGCAAGTCGGACACTCGATGTGATCGATACGTCCAATCCCAACCGTCTTGAGGCGATAAAGATCTTCCGCCGCGCCTAGTCGATCTCTAAGGCTTTCGAGGAGTATTTCCGTCTGTTCGACTTGGGCGCGTGTGGTCGAAGCGTCTTCGCTGAGCTTGTGCCTGCGGCGTTTCAATTCGATGACTCGCTGCGATACTGCTGGGGCCGCAGACGCATCCTCCGCATCAATCGGAGCTTCTGTTAAAGCTTTCCGTAAGGTCTCAACACGCTCGCGAAGGGACGTGAGTCGTTCGCCAAGATTTACGCCGAAATCGTTCGCGAGAGTGTCTTTTAACGATATTCGCTCCCAACGAGATACCAACTCTGACACGGGGCCGAATGACGACATCTCCATTCTCCACCCGTATCCAATTAGACCTGCCACTACACGATCAGCGATGACTCGGGCTCTTTCCTTGAGTGCTCCTACTACTTGGGCCGAGCGCAGTTGTGCCAACCTTGCTGCGGTGGCATCCAGTCCTCCGAGTAAGTATTCGACGGCGAATTCACCAATCTGTTGTTGCCCGTATCGGGTGACCTGTAACGATTGGATATCAGTCCAGCCCTCATCTTGATCGATATAGAAGAGTGGCAGCAGGTTCTCCGCATAAATCTCCGCCTCGCCCCCCTTAAAGGTGACGGTCTTTTGGCGGGGCCAACCTAACCACTCGAAGAAGAAGTGCTGAAAGCCGCCAGTCTGGTCTTGCATTGTCTGATATCGAGCCCTGAACGAGCTTGTCCTCGACGCACCGTCGCCCCCGATCTCTTCCGCTGTGATCTTGGCGCAATCTCCTTTTATGGCGCGAGTAAGGCGCAGGCGTCTTCCGTCTTTGTGAAGAAAAACGACGGAGCAGGACGAAGAAACAACATCAGATGACCGTTTCTCATCAAGTTCAATCTCGTCTCGAACGGCGAGCGGGAAGCAACTCGGATCATTGTCTGGCAACCCGAAAACAGTTTCTGCGCCCAGGCACCATGCGATCGCTGTCACGCTTAACGACTTCCCAAATGCGTTATCAGCGGAGATAACCTGTAGGCCGCTCCGAAAAAGGAGCTCCCCTGAGAAGCCACCAGCCCCCGCCTTGCCAAAGACCTTAATGGATTCGAGAGTGATCACCAACCCTCCAGCATGTCGTTTGTAATCACTATTCCGTCTAGCTTCCGAAGCGTTTGGATTTCTGTGGCGAAGAGGCCGCGTTTTTCCGACTGGTCGTAAAGCCTTGAGAGTGTTCCAGATGGTACGGGTGCTGCAGCTGCCCTCCTTGCTTGAAGAGCTGCCCAGAAGCGACCAAGTAGTCAACTACATTGTCGTGCATCCCGTCACTCAAGAAACCACGGCGCAATGATTGCGATGATTGGAGCGAGCGCTGGGCATCTTTGCGGGAAGCGCTCCATTCCTCCACTACGCATAGAAGCCATGGCCGCATAGCGATGAATTGGAGAAGGCGCATTTTAGGGCCGGCAAGTCTTTGAAAGACCCCTTCCAACTTTCCGCCAATACTGAGGCACGCGGAAATGACGAACATACGATATTGCAGGTCGTAGAAGGTCGAAGGGGCTATGCGTTGAGGGTTGGCATACGGGGCCGCTGAGGTTCCGGCCAGCAAATCCGAGAGAATGTGAGCTTCAGTTGGCATTTATTCTCCCCGGTCGTGTCCAACCGATAGAACATTCCCCAATGAGCCGCGCGACCTCGCCCGCCGCGATATCTTCCATCATTGAACCGTAAGTCGAACCGAAGTCTGCGTCCAGCACTGCTCGGGAGATTTCCCCCGCGTTGCCTAGCTCGGCCCAAGGAGTGGAGGACGCGAGCATCAACTCTGCAATTCGTGTCACGATTCGGCTTCTACAGGCCTCAAATACTTGGTGGCGACCTGACATGGTTTCGCTGAGCTTGATGTCGAAAGCAAGCGCCAGCCGCCACTTGACTAAAAGCTGGTCGATAAGGTTGTCAATCGCCTTAAGCTGATCGGGGCGGATGTCCCTTAACAAGGTCATCTTTTCGTCAAAGGTCTTCGGATCCGAGATAACGACGGTCTTTGCGGCTTCCTGGACGGCCTGGTAAAAGCTCTTCTGCTGCGCTCGAGCCAAAGTTAACTCATCAACTGACCACCGATTCGCGAATTCGGTAGGCCCGATTATTGCGACTGTTGCGTCGGCTTCCACGTATCGCAGCTTACTGAGCCCTTTACATTCGAGAAATGCAGTGTGAATTGGTCCCACCACCCGGTGGCTCTCAAACCAATTAGAAATGAGATCTATGTGGATCAGCTTTTTGCCTACGGGCAGAATTGATCCCATTTCGGTATTCTCGCAGCACGTGAGAACGGCCTTCTTGAACTCCAATTCGAGCACGCGTCGCAAGTCGCTTTTGAACTTTTCGATAAGAGCCTTCTCGATACTACGTGTCTGT
Organism: uncultured Acidobacteriaceae bacterium; assembly: GCA_963701835.1. GTDB lineage: Bacteria > Acidobacteriota > Terriglobia > Terriglobales > Acidobacteriaceae > Telmatobacter. The sequence continues at coordinate 33,701 of CAVPBL010000002.1, forward strand.
CTATAGGACTTTAGCTCTGGACCGTAGCAGCAATATCCTTGAGTTCCGGAATGCGAAAACCCATCAAGACCCGCATCGCCTTGCGGTTTCGATGGAATGGTCTGGAATCCGAGCACGACACTTTGCAATCGCGCACAAATTTCTGCCTGGAACGCATTTCCAGTCAGCGCGGCTAGCGTTTTCGCATACGCCTCGGAGTGCGAGATCAAAGCAAAGAGTGCCTCAAGGACTGTGCAATTGACAGGCCAAATTCTAACACCCAGGAGATGTTTGAGCGCACCAGGTTGTTGGTATTCCTGCACGTAGACGCAAATGCCCTCGGGCCATGTGCTGTGAGTCCACCCCTTGCAAGCGCCGCAGTTGGCGAGAAAGCTCATTCCTCAGTTTGCCATATTCGCTTATTCTTCGCCAAACTACCTGTAGAGATTCTCGGACCGGAGTTCTCCGGGGCTCCAACCTCAACTCGCGCGAAATCGTCAAGTCACTCGCCGAGACGCTCCGAGCCGCGTCGGCGCGCTTCTGTTTGCGGTGGAGGAATGCGCTCAACGGCTGCGCTGTGAGCTAAGAGCTAGACGCGGTTGCAGAAATACGGCTCGGCCAACCTGCTTGCCCCTCAGGGGCTGAAGCCCACATTCATTTTGCGGGCGTTTGCGGCCTGACTGAAGTCAGGCCCTGACACAAAGCTCCATTCGATTGGGTCTTTCGACAGATCTTGAATTGGCGCCCTGACACAAAGCGAAGGACAGGGATCAGGGATCAGATCGACGGAGCACCCGGCAGGCCGAAACGCGCGCTTCAAATGCAATTCGGAACTTTGTTTGGTGCGACTACCCCTTAAAATGGAACCTTTCCAGGTTACAAATACCCCTAAAATGCAACTTTTCTTGGTTAATTTCGCCGCAAAATGCAACCTCTGGAGGTTACATTTGGGCCCCAAAGCTAACCATTTAAGCGACCATTTGAGGGGGTTTCCGCACCATCAATGCGAACATTTGCCTTGATTTACCGCGTTTTGCGGCCCTTCGCAAAAAAACCCGTCTCCGAAATCAGATGTGTGCATGGCCTTCGCTGACTTCGGCGGCGCTTGAACGGCACACTGCGATTGCGGGAAGCAGCCCATGTGCGCAATGCCCGCTTAGTTGCCCACTTAG
>CAVPBL010000003.1:0-41409 GCA_963701835.1 uncultured Acidobacteriaceae bacterium
AACCTGGCAGGAGGCTGTCGAGCTGGTCCGCAAGGGCGGAACCGTGAACTTCTTTGGCGGGTGCGCCCAAACACCCACGTCAATCTCGACACAAACCGCGTCCACTATAGCGACATCACGCTGCGCGCCACCTTCCATCACACCCCGGCGATGTGCCGCAAGGCGCTCGCGCTGATTGCCGGCGGAAATTCCAGGCCGGCGCCTTCATCACCGGCCGTGCCCACCTCTACGAGCTCAATCGCGTCTTTGAGAAGCTGATGAACCGCTCCACCGAAATCAAAACCGCCATTGTGCCTTGAGGCCACGCCATGAATGCGGCAACTGTGCAATCGGGAAACAGCGCGCCGGATCAGGATGCGCTGCTGGCCCGCGGCTGGGCCGCCCTGCCGCCGATTACCGCATCCCCGAAGTGGCGCCTACGCTCGATCAAGCCCGCGCCTACTGCCGCCACTGGTCGAAACGCACTACGAAAACTTCCACGTGGCCACGTGGTTCCTGCCCGGCGCTCCGGCCGCACTTCCATTCCATCTACGCCTATTGCCGCATCTCCGACGATCTCGGCGACGAAGTCCCCGACAAATCCGCGGCTCTGGCGCTTCTTGATCTGTGGGGCAGGGAACTGGACGCCTGCTATGAAGGCCGCGCGCGCCATCCCGTTTTTGTCGCGCTGGCCGAAACCATCCGCGCCTGTTCCATTCCCAAAGAGCCGTTCGCCGATCTGCTCGTCGCCTTTCGCCAGGACCAGACCGTCACGCGCTACGCCACCATGGACGAAGTGCTCGGCTACTGCCGCTACTCCGCCAATCCCGTCGGCCGCCTCGTGCTCTACGCCTGCGGCGAAGTGAATGAAGAAAACTTTCGCCTCTCCGACGCGACCTGCTCCGCACTTCAACTCGCCAACTTCTGGCAGGATGTGCGCGTCGACTTCGCCAAAGACCGCGTTTACATTCCGCAGGACGACATGCGCCGCTTCGGCGTCACCGACGAGACCATCGCCGGCGGCGTTGCCACTCCGGAGTTTCGCGCACTGCTGCGTCACGAAGTCGATTACGCGCGCGCGCTCTTTGAGCAGGGCCTGCCGCTCATCGGCAGCGTCAACCGCGATCTCGCGCTCGACCTCGATCTCTTCAGCCGCGGCGGCCTTGAGATTCTGCGCGCCATCGAGCGCCGCGAGTACGACGTGCTCAGCGCGCGGCCGGCCATCTCCAAACGCACCAAGCTCGCACTCGCCGCTGCGCGCACTGGCCGGCAAGACGCTGCCGTTCTTGCGCCTCGGCGCTCGATCACAGGAAAGACCGCTTGACGCCGAAGGCTCCATCGCACGACCTCGACGTGGCCCGCGCCTATGCGGTATGCCGCGGCAATCGCCAAGCGCGAGGCCAAGAACTTCTACTACGCTTTCGTCGCGCTTCCCCTCCAGCGCCGCAACGCCATCTGCGCCATCTACGCCTTCATGCGCCAGGCCGACGATCTGGCCGACGACGAGATCCTGCCGCGCGAGGAGCGCCGGCGCCGCCTGGATGCGTGGCTGGCGGCCTGGCGCGAGGCTGCGAACGGCGCGGCGACCATCGATCCCGTCTTCCTCGCCGTGCGCGACGCGACCAGCCGCTTCACCATTCCACTCGCGCTGCTGGACGAACTCGTCGCCGGCGTCACCCTCGATCTGGACCACGCCGCCGACGGCGCGCCCGAGACCTACGCGACCTTCGCCGATCTCTACCGCTATTGCTACCTGGTCGCGTCGGTCGTCGGCCTGGTCTGCATCCGCATCTTCGGCTACAGCGACCTGCGCGCCGAAAAGCTGGCGGAGGAAACCGGAATCGCCTTCCAGCTCACCAACATCCTGCGCGACGTGGCCGAGGACGCCGCGCGCAACCGCGTCTATTTGCCTCTAAAGATCTCGCGCGCACACGGAGTGTCTCTCGAATCACTGCTTCATCGCGCGCCCGCCGCGCCGCCCACGCCGGCCGAGCGCGAGCTCTTGCAGCCATCGCCGCCGCGCCGAACATTACTACGGCCGGCGCGCTAACTGCTGCCGCTGATCGACCCCGCAAGCCGTCCCGCGCTGTGGGTGCTGGTTTCCATCTACCACGCCTTGCTTGAAGCGCATCGAGCGCGCGAACTACGATGTCTTCACCCGCCGCGCCAGCGTGCCACTGCTGCAAAAGCTCGCCATCCTCGCCGTCGGGCTGGCGTGGATCGGCATGGGCGCGCAGTCTTCGACGATTAGCGACTGCGGTCCGTCACCAGGCTGTACAGCGCATCCGCAGCGATCTCCATGCGATAACCTGATGCGGGGGTGTTTTCATGCGATTCCGCGCCCTGCGCCGTTTGCTCTTGCCTCGCTTTCTGCTCGCTCTCGGGCTGGCCGCAACTCCGCGCACCTCTGGCAGGGCAGGGAACCGGCTTCAGTCCCGCGCTGCCCCTCACGCACGTCGACAACGGCCCCAACTCGGCCTGGGCGCAGAGCCAGCATTATCTCGTTCTGGTTTCGCTCGACGGCTTCCGCTGGGACTACGCCAAGCGCGACAACGCCACGCATCTTCTGGCGCTCGGCAAGCAGGGCGTCTGGGCGCCCGAGGGCATGATGCCCAGCTATCCCTCGCTCACTTTTCCCAATCACTTCACGATCGTCACCGGCCTTTATCCGGAGCACCACGGCATCGTCGCCAACAGCTTTCTCGATCCCGCGCGCGGCGCGCGCTATTCCTACACCGATTCGCAGGCCACGACCGATGGTTCCTGGTACAGCGGCGTTCCCTTGTGGAGCCTTGCCGAGAGCCAGGGAATGCGCACGGCGTGCCTTCTCTGGCTCGGCTGCGAAGCCAAAATCGCCGGCTTCCGGCCCTCGTAGTATGCGCACTACGACAAGAACGAGCCCACACCCGAAGTCCAGCAGGCGCGGATCGACGATACTGTCGCCCTGCTGCGCCTCCCCGCCGCCGATCGCCCGCACTTCATCGCCATCTACTTCTCCGAGCCTGACCACTCGGGCCACGAATTCGGCCCCGACGCGCCCGAAACCCGCGCCGCCGAGCTCAAGATGGATGCGATCGTGGGCAAACTCGGATCCGCGCTCAAAGCCACTGGCCTGCCCATCGATCTGGTCGTCGTCAGCGATCACGGCATGGTGAAGTCCCAGGGCGATTGGATCGACCTCGATCAATTCGCCGACTTGACCGGCTTCGACGACCGTCGGCTCGCTCCTCTACGGCAAGACCGAAGAGGATCGCGCCCGCGTTTACAACCAACTCAAGCACGCTTCATCGCAGTTCGTCGTCTATCGGCTCAAGAACGTTCCCGCCGATCTCAACTTCAACCAGAATCCGCGCGAAGGCGACCCGGTCGTCGTGGCCACCGGGCCCTTATGCCATTCGCGCGCACTCTCCCGCAGCGGGGCAAGCCGATCATCCGCCCACCGTCGGCATGCACGGCTTCGATCCGCACAACATGCCCGAGATGAAGGCCAGTTTCTTTGCCGCCGGGCCGGACCTTGTGTCGGAAAAACCGTCGCGCCGTTTGAAAACGTGAATCTCTATCCATGGATCGCCCATATGCTCGGCCTTCATCCGCCCAAATCCGACGGCAGCCTGAACATCCTTTCGGGAACGCTGCGCGATGGCGGCGTCGCGCCCGAAAACAAGGCTCATGAATGAATCGTTCTTTCACAAAGAGTGGGTGCTAAGAGTGGGTCGCCCCATCCAAGCTTTGCTTGGGTGGGATAGGGCGAATCTGAGTCTCGCTGACAAAAACGCGTTGCCCCAGAGTCTGCCCTGAGCTTATCGAAGGAACTCGATTTTGAGACCTGGGCTTCAGACAATTCTCACAGTACAGATTCCTACGGTGAGAAACCTGGAGAGGGAAGGGAATCAATGAGCATAGTTCTCGGAATCGACGGCGGCGGCACGCACACGCGCGCCTCCATCGTCGACGGCGAGCGGGTGCTCGCCTTTGCGGAAAGCGGCTCCATCAAGCGACTGCGCGTGGGCGCGGAGGCTGCCGAAGCTAACCTGCGCGCTGTGCTCAAAGATGTCTACGCGCAGGCCGGCGTCAAAGGCGTGCGCGCGGCATCGTGCGGCGTAGCCAGCGCCACCATGCCCGGCATCACCGAATGGATCACCGCGGTCTTCGACGATTTTCGCGTCGCGCGTTCTGAGGTTGTCGGCGACCACATCATCGCCCTCGACGCCGCCTTTCAGCGGAGGCCCGGGAATCCTGCAGATCGCCGGCACCGGCACCAACACCATCGGCCGCGCGCCCGATGGCGCCTTCGAATCCGCCGGCGGCTGGAGCTCGCGCCTCGGCGACGAGGGTTCCGGCTACTGGATCGGCCTGCACGCCATCCGCCGCGCGCTCAACGCCTACGATCGCGAGGAGCCGACTGCAAGTTCTGAAGAAAGTGGCAGAGATTTGGGGCACGCCCACCATGGACGAATTCATCAACGTCGGCGACGGCACACCGGGGCCGGATTTTGCCGCGCTCGCGCCCGCCATCAACGAGCTGGCCGAGTCTGGCGATCGCGGTTGCAGTGGGAGTTCTCCAGCAGGCCGCGGCCGACCTGATCGAGGATGTGCTTGCTGGTGCGCTCCAAGCTGCGCCGCAAGCATGCCATCGCGGGCGAAGTTCCCGTAGCCTGGACCGGCAGCGTCATCGGAAAAATGCGCATGGTGCGCGAAGCATTCTTCGCCGGCCTCCACGACGCCGCACCCGCAATGCCCGTCGGCGCTGCTGAGACGGTCGCCCTCGACGGCGCGCTCTGGCGCGCCCAACGCATCGCCGGGAAACCAAGCTGAAAAGCGGAATGTTTCAATCAATGTAGATGAGTTCTAATGAGTTCAGCACTAAGCATTAGGATTATTTTCCGGACGCCGCTAGCCGCAGGGTGTAGAGTCTGGGGAATCTTCCAGAGGAATCGATAGCGTGAAGAACAACACCGGCATGGGAGTTGGCGTAGGAATTGCCCTGGGAGTTGCAATAGGAGTGGCGATTCATAACCTTGACCTGCCCCCTGAAAACTCTACCAGTTGAAACTGGAGTTCTCTCGTAATCTAAGCGGGAGGACGTAGCAATGAAGAAGAGCCGTTACACGGAAGAGCAGATCATCGGGATATTGAAGCAGCATGAGGCAGGGGTGAAGACGGCGGACCTTTGCCGGGAGCACGGGATCAGCTCGGCGACATTCTATGGATGGAAGTCGAAGTTCGGCGGCATGGAGGTCAGCGAGGCACAGCGGCTGAAGGCGATGGAGGACGAGAACCGTCGTCTGAAGCTGCTGGTGGCAGAGCTGAGCCTGCATGGCGAGGCGCTGAAGGCGGTCATAAGAAAAAACGGGTGGAGCTTGCCGGTCTGAGAGAAGAAGTGGCGTTCATCTCGGTCGAGTTCCGGCTGAGCGAACGCACGGCCTGCAAGCTGTTGGGCGTGGAGCGGTCGAGCTATCGATATGAGCCTCGCCCGGACCGCAACATCGAACTACGCGAGGCGCTGGTGAAGCTGGCTCGGCAGAAGCCGCGCTATGGCTATCGAAGGCTGCATGTCTTGCTCCAGCGTAGAGGCCACGAGGTCAACGTGAAGCGTGTTTACCGGCTGTATCTGGAGGAGAGGCTGTCGGTTCGGCGCAGGAAGCGCAAGCGACTGGTGCGGGATCGTGCCCTGGCGCCGCGACTGATCCGGCCCAACCAGGAGTGGGCGATGGACTTCATCGTTGATGGCTTGGCGACGGGGAGGATGGTGCGCATCCTCAGCGTGGTGGATACCTACACGCGCGAGTGTCTGGCGCTGGAGGCGGACACTTGTCTGGGATCGGGGCGCGTGACGCGTGTGCTGGAGCGGCTGATCGGGGAGCGTGGGCGGCCGGAGAATCTGCGCTCGGACAACGGCCCGGAATTTACCTCGCGCCGCATGCTGGGCTGGGCAGAGGACTGGAAGGTTGGGCTGGTGCACATCCAGCCGGGAAGGCCGATGCAGAATGGCCACGTCGAGAGCTTCCACGGGAGACTGCGCGACGAGTGCCTCAACGCAAACTGGTTTCGCACGCTGAAGGATGTAAGGAATACCCTGGCAAGCTGGCGGCAGGAGTACAACTGCGACCGTCCGCACAGCTCGCTCGACTACAGAACGCCAGAGGAGTTCAGGCAGAGAACAGGCTATGCAAATGTGGAAAGCACAGAACGCTTCCCACATTTACACAGCCTCGACGGCGGCTGCGAGATAATCTCGGAGTCAAACTAAAACCGAGAAACTCCAGTTATCAGTGGTTGAGAAATCGGGGGCAGGTCAACCTTGCAGTCGGGATCGCCATTGGAGTGGCGCTGGGCGCGGGGCTCGGCGTGGCAATCATCAAACGGAAAGGAGCTTCAAACTGACTTGAGGCAGGGTTTTCCGAATCCCCGCACTGGCTAATCACCAACCACTAATCACCACCCATTAACCACTAATCACTCACCGCTGACCACTGCTTTACCGGTACTTCCGCAGCACGCCCAGCACGCGGCCCTGGATCGCCACCTGCGCCGCCGGAACGTAGATGGGATCCATCTCCAGATTTGCCGGCTGCAGGCGCACGAGATTTCCCTCCGGGAAAAATCGTTTCAGTGTTGTTTCCGATCCGTGCACCAGGGCTACGACAATTTCGCCCTGGCGAGCCGTCCGCGTGCGCTCCACCAGCACGTAGTCGCCGTTGATAATGTGCTCGTCGCGCATGGAGTCGCCGCGCACCTCCAGCGCAAACACGTCGCGGTTGCCCACCACGTCGGCCAGCGAGATGGTCTCCGGGCTCTCCATCGCCTCCACCGGCTGCCCCGCCGCGATGCGCCCAGCCAGTTGCAGCTTCAGGCTGGAGCGCGTCCGCGTCCCCGGCGGCAGCACGTCGATCGACCGGCTGCGGTTGTGCACGCGGTCCAGCATCCCCTTCTTTTCCAGGTTGGTGATGTGCTTGTGCACGGTGGCCAAGCTCTTCAGGCTCATGCCGCGCGCAATCTCTTCAAAGGAAGGCGAATAGCCGTTGCGGCTCACAAACGCCTCCAGGAAATCGAGAACCTCTTTTTGCCTGCGTGTAACAGCCATGGGCGCATTATAGCGAATAAAAAGCGAATCGCAAGCCCTGTTTTCGCTTTTTGGTTACTTTTTTGGCACACCCGGTCCCGCGAAAACAGATGGCAAAGGCAGGAGTTTCGCGAGGGCGGGTAAAGCCTGCAAAATCAAGCGAAATGTTCGCTCAAGTGGTGCGGAATACCCCTCAAATGTTCGCTTAAATGGTTAGCTTTGGCCCCCAAATGTAACCTCCAGAGGTTGCATTTTGCGGGGACATGTACCAAGAAAAGTTGCATTTTAGAGGCGACTGTAACCTGGAAAGGTTCCATTTTGAGGGTGACACGCACCCAAAAAAGTTACGAAATGTTTTTTGAAATTTGCAGTTTAATTCGAAGAAAAGCGTACGCTGGAATTAGAACCCCAGAAAATCAGGGATTTGCGCGGGCCGTGGGCGGTGAGCCGTCAACGGTGGGCGCGATGGCGCGCTTGCAAAGCGTCGGGCCGCGCGGGCATTTCGGCGACCCCGAGGCCCTTCGGGCCTGCCCCTGTCGCCCCCCGCCCAAGGTGGCGCGGCCCGTTGTTGATTCGTTGCTGGGAGAGAGGGATAAGGGAAAAACGATGCGGAGAGTGTTGCGGGAGAAGGCGAGGCTGGAACTGGAGCGGAGGGTGCGGTGGTACCGGAGGGCGCGGCTCCATGCGCGGCCACCGGAGGGGTGGTTGCGGGCGATGCGAATGGCGGTGGGGATTCCGGCGGAGCAGATTGCGGCGGCGATGAAGTTTTCGGCGAAGATGGTGTTCCAGATGGAGCGGGCGGAGCAGAAGCGGCGGATCAGTTTGCAGCGGCTGGAAGAGATGGCGCGGGCGCTGGGGTGCGATCTGGTGTACGGGCTGGTTCCGTGGGAGCGGTCGCTGGAGGACCGGGCGCTGGAGCTGGTGGAGCAGGAGCTGTGGAGGAAGAGGTATACGGGGCAGCGGGGTTAGCGGAGCTAGCGGAGTTGGCGGAGTTGGAACGGGCAGCGGGGTTAGCGGGGTTAGCGGAGCTAGCGGAGTTGGCGGAGTTGGAACGGGGCAGCGCAGTAGCTTAGAGGTCGGTTTGTGCGGTTACCGACTGGCCGGTATGTGTCGTTGCGCTGAACGATCGAGAATTGGGTGTCGTCCTGAGCGAAGCGGGCCGCGCCCCGTGCGGCTCGCTGTCGAAGGATCTGCGGTCGCTTTTCGCCTTGTATCAGGGCGCGAGTTCACTCGTGCCGAAATCGCCGACCCGTTTTTCGAGAAATCAAGTACGCGGCGGAGCCGCGCCTAATCCCGCCACCTTGCGGAGCGAGCCCTTCCTTTCAACCATTTATGGGTATAGACTGGCTCCATTCCAAGCCAGGCCAGACAGGAGCGCCAATGGGAACGACCCCGTTATCACCTGATAAGAGCGAGCTCTCTCAACAAATTTGGGATGCGGCGACAACACTGACCCCTGAGGCGCAGGAAGCGGGACTAAAAAAGGCCCAGGAGCTTGCATTCGATCTGAATCGCGGCCGAATCCCACTGGCAGAAACGCTGATCAACCTGAACCATGCCCGAGAAACCCTCCTGGACATCACCGAGAAGAAGAAACTCAGCCAATTGCCACTGAAGCTCCAATATTCTCTCCTGTCACAGGCCCAGCGGATCAGCCAGACCCTCCAGTCCCTCATAAGCGGCACCGACGCTGTTCAAGCGCTTGAGGACTCCGTGGACGACCTCACGGCCTCAATTTGGCAGTACAACCTCCAGAATCTGAGCGGCGAGGTCCTGGGGTTCGCTCGAAAAATGAATCAATTGAAGAGTGAGGAGACATTAATCCGCCAGGCTCACCGCGAGGCTGAGGCGTTTGCGGAAACAAAAAAGACGGCCGACGAAGTCTTATCGAGGCTTTCGGAAACGGGCTCGAAAGCGGACGCCATCTCCACCGCAATCGCGGACGCATCGTCAAGGTGCGAATCCATCCTTAGCGAAATTGCCAAGAACGCAGAGAGCACCAAGGCAACGCTAGCGGAGGCCGAAGCTAGCAAGGAATCGGCCTCAAACAGCGCGGCGGCCTGCACCGCAGCGGCGGAGAAGTCATCTTCGCTGGTGGCAGAAGCGGAGGCAGTGAGGCTGCAAGCCACGGAGAACCTAAAGAAGCTTGACGAAGCGATTCAGGCGGCATCAAACCAGACCATCGAAGGCAAAGAGGAGATAAGGAAAGCAGTCGAGAGCCTCACCCAATCGGTATCGCAATCGCGGGACAGTGCGAGGGCAGAAGCCGAATCCGCAACAGCGGAATTCCGAAAGGCGACCGAACAGCAAGGGAAGGCAATAGGGGACATTGTCGCCAACTCTGAGGCCCGCCTGAACCAAGCCGAAAAAACCCAGAAGATTGCCCTCGATGGGTCGCTCGAACAGTTCGAAAAACTCCGCGAAGTAAAGTTCAAGGAAATAGATACAGAATTTCACAAGGCTGCCACCGAAGTTGAAGCGAAAGGCAGCGCCAGCGTCGAGAAGAACGACGCCGAATTGAAGCGCCTCACGTCGGAACTGGAGGCACTCGAGGGCCGAATACGGGAATCCATCAACAGGGCAACGGGCTTCTCCCTGTTCCATTCCTTCCAAAAACGCCAGGAAGAACTGGCAAAGGCAAAAAAGGGCTGGGCAATTGCTCTCGCGGTTAGCGTATCCATTTCGCTTGCGGCATCCAGCTGGTTCATCTACTCCCTTCAGTTCGTGCATGAATATAACGCTGGGTTCTTTTTGAAGCTTTCGATCTCCCTCCCGATCATTTACATCATTGCGTTTTGCAACCTGCAATACTCACGCGAGCGCGCCCTGGAGGAAGAGTACGCATTTAAAAGCAACATCTCCATTTCGCTCGATTCCTATGAGCGCCTCGTAAGACGTGTCTTGGACCCAAGCAAACCCGAGGAACTGTCCAAATACACCGCATTCCTGATCGGATCTGTGAATCAGGTATTCACTCCGCCGACCGCGCATAAGACGGCTGAGGGCGAAGGGAAATCAGGAGACCTCTTTGAGGGGATCCTGAAACCGCTCGGGAAATTCTTGGAACCATTCTTGGCGATGATAAAGAAGTGATCAGCGGCACACCCACCTACCCCCGTCGCCCTAGCCATCAGGGCCAAACTCTCCGGTCCCACCCAACCCCCGAATCGCGGCCCGCCGCCCCGCAAACCCGCTAACCCCTTGATCCGCCAACGGATCCTCGCTCCCCGATTTCTCTCGCAAATTTGCCGATTCATTCCCCCGCTTGGCGCACAATGGTCGATGATCGACGCGCCTGTTGGGGCTTTTGGTGTGCAGTTCGAGGCGAAAGCGCGGACGAAGGTCCGGGCCTAAACATGGTGCGGAAAAAGACGCCAAAGGCAAAAAACCCATCCCTCAGCGGCTAAAGCCGAATTCAATTTGCAGCATTTATGGCACGACTGAAGTCGTGCCCTGACACTTCGTGCTCCTCCGAGGCAGTTTTTCCGCAGCCTGCAAAGCCCAGATTTATTTGGCGCGATTTACGGCACGGCTGAAGCCGAGCCCTGATACAAGACGGCAGAGGTCAGGGATCAGTGGACGAAAGACAGCTTCTAGCTGCTAGCTCCTAGCCTCTAGCGCATGGAGCGTGGACCGTGCCGGAGGCCGGGTTCGGGTGGGTCGTCGAACTCGGGATCGTCGGGCTTGGGAGTAGAGAGGAGTTTGGGGTTGCCGAAGGGGAGTTTGCTGGGGTCGATGGCGGCGGAGTCTTCGCGGCTTTGGCGGACGTAGATTTCGCCGGAAGGGAGTTGGAGCGTATCGAGGCTGCCGGGAAAGACGTAGCAGGGTTGGGAGGCGAGCCATGCGGCGACGGAGGGGCGGTCGGCGTCTTCGTCTTCCTCGGTGGGGGGCTTGTTTGCGCCGGAGAGCTCGACGAGGAGGCGCGCGCTGGGGATGTTGCCGGCGATGGCTTTGGAAAAGAGCGCGCCGGCGAGGCGATCGCCTCCGCCGACGAGGAGCGAGTTGACGGATTTGCGGAGGCGGGATGCGCCCTGGCCGGGATCGGCGGGCGGGAATTCAAGGGTGGGCTGCAACCGTTTGCGGCCCGTGGATTTACCGCCCCGCCGACGAGGACCTGTCGCCTCCAACCCGAGAAGCTCAGATGGCTCGTCGGAGATCTCTATGGCCTGAGGCCCCGGTTTGCGGTCACGGAGCTTCGAGGATTTGAGGTTGTTTGCTCTTTCGGTTCTTGATTTGCGGGTTTTGTCGTTCGTTGCTTTGGTCGTTGTCAGTTTCGTCGTCATGAAGCCCCCAGTAGATGAATGAATATGGGGCGGTAGTATTAGAGTAGCGGATTTCGACAGAGAATCTGCAAATCTAAGTTATTGATGGGATTGTGGTTGGGGGAATTTGCTCTTGACAAGAAGGCAGAGAACAGCGAGCCGGGAGCCGGGAGCTGGTAGCGACTAGGCAGTGTTTGGTGAATCGCGCTCAGGATATCTGCATCAGAGCGAGCATTCCTCAGGGGTTAAAACCCCTTCGGTTTTCGGCTTCTCCGGCATGGCTAAAGCCATGCCCTGATACAAGACTGGCTCGGCTGTAGATTCACCAAACCCTGCCTAGCTCCGCTAACTCCGCCAACTCCGCCTAAAATGAAGCCATGATCTTCGAGTCGTTTCCCGTCGGTCCGCTGGCTTGCAACTGCACGATTCTGGGCGATGAAGAGACGCGCGAGGCCATCGTCATCGATCCTGGCGACGAGGTGGGCCGCATAGCCAAGCGCCTCACCGAGCTGGGACTCAAGCTCAAGCAGATCCTGGTGACGCATGCCCACATCGACCATGTGGGCGGAGCGCTGAAGCTCAAGCGGCTCACCGGCGCGCCGATCCTTTTAAATGAGACCGACCTGCCGCTGCTCGAGATGATGGACGACGCAGGCGGCGTGGCTCGGCGTGAGCCCGCCCGGAAACTGCTCCGCCCGATGAGAGCCTGGCGGACGGCCAGGTTGTCGGCCTGGAGCACTATCCGGCGCAGGTGCTGCACACGCCCGGCCACACGCAGGGATCGGTCTGCCTGCACTTTGCCCCGCTCAATCTGCTCATTGCGGGCGACACGCTCTTTGCCGGCAGCATCGGCCGCACCGATCTGCCCGGCGGCAACTTCGACCAGATCATCGATTCGCTGCACACGCGGCTGCTGGCCTTGCCCGATGAAACGAGGGTTTTCCCCGGCCACGGGCCCTCGACCACCATCGGCGAAGAACGCAGGAGCAACCCATTTCTGCAAACGCGGTAGCCCGCATTTCTCTCAGCCGCCAGGACGGTGGGGAAGATTGCGGATTTTGCAGGCGTCGTTTGCGTTGCGGGGGTCTGGAGACCCCCGCTACAGCCGGTCTGGAGACCGGCGGTACAGGTTTTTGCGCCGCGCCAGAAATGCGCGCCAGCGAAGGGCCGCTCCACAGTAAAGTCATTATTTTCATGGTGGAATGGCGGCTTGTTCAACAACAACTTATAGCCCGCCGCCGGGAATGTTACCCTGCTGATTCGTTCTAAAGTAGTCAATCAGGATGGCGACTCCGCTACTGAATTCCGGCTCCGGCGGCGAGCAGGCTTACGACCAGCCAGCCCGACTCCGCCATCCCGAAAAAGTAGCCTGGATGAACCCAGACGCCGCGCTCGAGCGAGCGCCAGAACCGTCTGCTCGTCGGGCTCGAGCGCCGGAATCCGCAGAATCGCATACCATCCGCCTTCGACCTCCAGCCGCTGCACCGCCTTGACCGCCTGAAGCGCGCGATCGAGCACGGCCAGGTTCGTGGCCACTCGCTGGCGAATCTGCTCCTGGATCGCCGCCCGGCCCTCGAGCCACGCCGGCATCGCCCACTGCACGGGAGCGTTCATGGAGAGGAAAGTGTCGGCAATGACTTCAAGGCGAGCGAGCGCCCGATCTCGCTCCGGACCGGTAACCACGATCCAGGCCGCCTTCATCTGCGGCAGGCCGGCAATCTTGCTCAGCCCGCTGACCACGTAAACGGGAACGTCTTCAAGGCCGGCGGCAAAGCTCTGGCCTTCCGCGCCGAAGCTGTAGTCGAGAAAGACTTCGTCGACGATGAGCGAAAGGTGGAACTCGCGGCACAGGCGGGCGAGTTCCTCGGCCTCCCATGGCTTGGTGAAGTGGCCGGTCGGATTGTTCGGATGCACCACGACGATGGCCCGCGTCTGCGGCGTGATGGCGCGGCGAATGCCGTCGGGATCGATCTGCCAGCCGTTCTCGTAGACCAGCGGCGCGGCTTTCAGGCGCACATCGTCAAGGGCGGCAAGGAAATCGAAGAGCGGATAACTTGGCTGCGGGATGAGAATCTCGTCGCCCGGATCGCAAAGCAGGCGGAAGAGGAAGCTGTAGGCCTCGCTGGTGCTGGTGGTGAGGACGATCTGTTCGGGGGTCGAGGGCGACGCCGTGGGCGCGGTAGTAGGCGCAGACCGCCTCGCGAGCGGGGAGGAGGCCCTTGGGCTGGGGATCGTAGTGGAGGCGCGCGCGGGTTGGTAAGCGCAGCGAGCAGGGAGGCGGGATACGCAAAGCCGCAGCGCGTGGGATTGGAAGCCGTCAGATCGGCGATGGGCAGACCGGCTGCCGACGCTCGCGGTGCGCGCGCGCCAGCTCGCTTTCTTCCGTGTTCCAGTCTGGTGCGTTGCGAAAAGCGCATGGGATTCGGATCTGCGGCATTCGCCGCGCATGATCCATCGGGCCGCACGAGTCTCGATCGTGCACAATGAGAGAAGCGCCTCTTCCAACGATACATGGGAACCAAGGCGATCGATGGGATGAGGTGACGTTGGCTCTGCGCGCAGTGATCTTCGACTATGGAAGAGTGTTGACGGGCCCCCCGGACCCCGTTGCGCATGCCGAGCTGCTGCGCATCACCGGGCTCTCGGCGGATCGCCTGGACAGCTTTTATTGGACGGATCGGCACGCCTACGACGAGGGAAAGCTGACCGGCCTTGGAGTTTTGGCGGAAGCTCGTGCGCGATGCGGGGCTTAAGCTGAGCGAATCGGCGATCGGAGAGCTGAATCGGTGGGACGCGCGGATGTGGACCGCGGAGACCCCGCCATGCTGGCATGGCAACTCGCGATCAAGCAACGCGGCTTGCTGACGGCCATCGTCTCCAATATGGGCGACCCGTGCATCGAGCAGATGGAGCGCGAACTTGACTGGCTTTCGCGATTCGATGTGCTTGTGTGGAGCTATCAACTTCGCGTGGCCAAGCCCGACCCGGCCATCTATCGCTATGCGCTGGAGCGGCTCGGCACTCAGCCCGGAGGAGACGATGTTCCTCGACGACAAGCCAGAGAATGTCGAAACTGCCGATCGCAATGGGAATGAGGGGAATGGTTTTCTCGACCGTGGAAAAGCTGCGCTCCGACCTGGTGGAAACAGGCCTGGATCGCGGAGCTGCCTCTGCCCTGAGGCAGGGCGCGTCAATGCGCGGCGAATTGCCGTTTGCTGTCAAATGATAGGTGAGCCCCATGGTTGCGTTCATCACGTCGAGGCCGGGATTGACGGGCACGATGAAGCCGTCGGAAAAATGAAAGTCGCCGAACAAGCCAAGGCGCAGATCGAATCGTTCGTTGATGCGGACTTGCAATGCCCGCGGCCGATTGCAGGCTGAGGTTCTCGTAGGTTGACTTTGATTGAAAGCGGCTTTTGCGTAAAGACAAGAACGCCGCCTTTCGCCATCAAGTAAGGCTTGATGGCCTTGCCGTCGCGCCATAGCCAGCGAATGCCGATTGGCGCGATGTCGATTCCGGGCACGGTCTTGCGGGCCGTGGCTGAGGGTATTGCCCCAGATGTCCATCTGCGTCGGCTGGTTCAGAAGAACCATGGGCATGAACCTCGGCCACGTAATCCATGCGTGAACTTAGGAAATGGCCCCAGGAGTGGCGGTCGTATTCGATGCCGACGATGTAGATCTTGCAGTTCTCGCCGGAAGCAAAGATGTGGTAATTGCCGTAAGAAACCAATCCTTCGACGGTGATTTCGCTCGCCACCGGTGGCTTGGGACCGGCGTGCTCGTGGCTGCGATCAGGGGCGTTGCGAAAATGTCTGCCGCGGGCAAGGCATCTTGGGCCCATGCGAGCCGCGGCGCGGCAAGGCAAAGCAAAGCAACACCGCACAGCAGCGCGAGGCCGGATTGCCGGCAATGCGGCGGCGAACAAACGCTAAGGCGTAGAGAGAGCCGCACATTCTATACCGAATCGAAGAGCGGGGCATTTTTTTGAGAGCCAGAGGAACTTCACGCCAGGGAGAAAGGATATTTGGGTCAGTTTAATGGCGACACTTGACCTTGACAAGGCACTCGCACAACGACAGCGACAGAGTTGGCAAATCCGCGAAGGTGGAAGGCGTTTCGCGAGACAAGCTTCAAATCCGCAGCGGTGTCTGAATGATCGGGATCACGATGCCATCCCCAGGCCCACCAGATTTGCTGCGGCGATGATGACGAGTATTCCGGCCCATAAGCAGGCGGATGGGCCTTCTGCGGACTCCCGCCCACTCGCCCAGCGCCAGGCCCACCAGGCCGCCGCAGAGCACGTAGATGCTCATGTGCAGCATCCAGTTCACGTAGCCCAAACGCTGCGGAATGTTGGCCGCGCCCCAGGCATAAAAGAAGAACTGCAGATACCACATGATGCCGCCGGCCGCGGCCAACGATCCGTTTCTGATGAGCGTTGCGCGCGGCTGCGCCAGATCGGCGCGGAGAGAAAGCTCTTTTTTGAAGGCCAGGCGGATAAAGCAGTAGCTCATGTTGATGACCGCGCCGCCGCCCATGATGAGCACATAACTGGGCAGCGCTGCGTAGAGCGAATTGACGCCGACGTGTTGCGCCGCCGCGGCAATGGGCTTGGCCGCGTCGATGGCAAAGGACATGCCCGACGAAAAGATCCCGCACATGACGGCCAGCGCGAGGCCCAGCTTGACGTTGAACTCGCGCACCTCGGCGCCGAGTTCCACTTCTTTCTGATGGCCGGCATAGGAGACCACTGCCACACCGATCACCGCTACCAGAACGCCTGCCATGGTGAGCAGGCCGCTACGCGTGCAGAACAGCATCGCGCCCTGGCCGTGCATGAGGGGCGGGACCAACGTGCCGACAATAAGCGTGACGCCGATGGCCACGCCAATGCCCAGCGACATTCCAAGGTGGCGCATGGTGAGCCCGTAACTGACATTGCCCACTCCCCACATGGCGCCGAAGAGCGCCACTCGAACCATGAGGCTGGGATCGAGCGAGGCGTAGAAGCTGGGGAAGCTCGGAAGGAGAAGATAGCTGACGCCGATCGGCAGCAGAATCCAGGAGAAGAATCCGGCGATGGCCCAGGTCGTTTCCCACGACCACTTTCTAACTTTCTCGATGGGCGCATAGAACGAGGCAGCGCAGGCTGCTCCGATGATGTGCCATCCGATTCCTGCCAGGATCACAGTTGGCATTCTGTCTCCATTTTTGAGCGCGGCGGTCGAATTGGGCTTGCCATCCGCGGACAAACTCAAAGCCTATCGGTTGGGTGCGGCGTTTGTACAGTAGAGAGAATTGCGTCCCACTGGCCGAATCCTGCGCTGTTCACTGTATCCAGCCGAGATGTCACGAAATACGAAATCGTCCGGGCGCTGAGACCAACGGCTCTGCGCACTGTATCCAACCGAGACGTCACGATATACGAAATCCAAAACGTGCTTTGTATCAGGGCTCGGCTTTAGCCGTGCCGTAGAATTCGAAAGAAAGGACCGGGCTTTAGCCCCCGCCATTGCGAGACCAGACCGCAACGCGTTCCCGGGCGAGGTTCTCAGCACAGCGCGCACCTTTTTTGCGACCACCAAAACATATGCAGGGCGCCGCCTGCTTCAGTCCGATCGCAATGCAACACTTTTGATTGAGGTTCTTCGCTCCTATGTAGCGGCGCGAAAGTTCCAACTGCTCGATTTCGTGGTGATGCCGAATCACGTGCATCTGCTCATCACGGTTCCGGGCGGGATGACGATTGAGAAGACCATGCAACTCATCAAGGGAAGATTTTCCTATCGTCTGAAGAAGGAGTTCGGATATCCGGGCGAGGTCTGGCAGGCCGGCTTTTCCGAGGTTCGAGCGGACACCAAGGAAAGCATTGCGGGATATCGCGAATATATCGCCCAAAATCCGGTGAAGGCTGGGCTGGCCGAATCGCCGGGGCAGTATCCCTATTGCTACGGTTATCTAGCGAAGCGGAAGGCGAGCAGGGGCTAAAGCCCAGATCAAATCTTGCGACGCTTGCGGCATGACTGAAGTCAAGCCCTGATACAAGGCGTCCGGGGGAGCGGCACAGACGCTGCAGGTGAAGGCGAGCAGGGGCTAAAGCCCGAAACATTTTTTGCAATGTTTGCGGCATGACTGAAGTCAAGCCCTGATACAAAACTCCACTCCGAAGGGATTTTATCGCAAGTTGTAATGTCGTGCGCTGTCAAAGCACAATCAAATTTCCCCGCCATCAGACCGCCGGCGTATCGCCTTACACTCTTTCTATGGCTCTCCGCCTCTACGCCGCCACCACCAGCGCGGGCAAGCTGCGCGACTTTCGCACTGCAGCGCAGGCGTTCGCGGTCAGCATTGAAGCTCTTCCCGGCATCGAGGAGATCCCCGCGCCGGAAGAGGATGGCGACACGTTCCTCGCGAATGCGGCGACCAAGGCGGTTCACTATTCTCGTTTCGTGCCCGGCGAGCTAGTCGTCGCTGACGATTCGGGTCTGGAAGTGGATGCGCTCGGCGGAGCGCCCGGTGTGCGCTCGGCGCGCTTTGCCGCGGACTCGGGCCTGATTGACTCTGCAGACGCCAACGACAACACCGATGTGTGGAACAACATGCTACTGCTGCAAAAGCTGGAGGCGTTTCCGGCGGCGCTGCGGACGGCTCGCTACCATTGCACCCTGGTTGCCGCGCGCGATGGCGAGGTGGTTCAAGTCGCCGATGGCACGGTGGAAGGCATCATTCTCGATGCGCCGCGCGGAACCGGCGGATTTGGCTACGATCCGATGTTCTATGTGCCGGAGCTGGGCAAGTCGATGGCCGAGATCGATCTCGAAACGAAGCTTTCGGTGAGCCACCGTGGGCGGGCGATTGCCGCGCTGCTGCGGACGCTGTCGAGCTGACCTTCCACTGCTCTCCTCCAAAACCCAAAAGCACGGAGCGCCTTGACGGACCTAGCGCCAGCCTCGAATAATGCATGAGAATCAAAGCGCAAGCTTCCGTCCCTCAATATAGGACCGCATGGGCTAAGACTGCTTCGGCCCGCATCTCTTAGGGGCCAAATTCTCAGGAGCCAAATTCTCCATGGCAACCGTTCAGCCGTCCGCCGCACCCCCTTCTGCGCATAGTGTTCGCCGCGGAGTGCAGCCCTTACGCACAGGGCAAGGCGCGAGCTTCCTCCTGCTAAGGCTGCACTCGCTGCTCGGCATCGTCCCGATCGGAGCTTTTCTTCTTGAGCACCTGCTGTCGAACTTCGAGGCGCTGAAGGGCCCGGTGGCTTACGGCGAACAGGTGAAATTCCTCAACAGCCTGCCCCTGGTCCGGGTTTTGGAGTGGGCGTTCATCTTCCTGCCCATCCTTTACCACGGCATTTTCGGCGTCTACATCTGGCTGCGCGGCAAGGCGAACATCGTGTATTACCCGTGGGCGGGGAACTGGATGTACCTGGCGCAGCGCTATACCGGTCTGATCGCATTTGCGTACATCATTCAGCACGTACTGAGGCAGCGTTTCATGGGGATCAGCCTGCCGGAGAATCCCGGCGCCGCCTTCCACAAAGTGCAAATGGAGTTGGCGAACCCCTGGATGCTCGCGATTTACGGGATTGCCATGATTGCCGTCTGCTGGCACTTTTCTTACGGGGTTTGGCTCTTTGCTGCCAAGTGGGGCATCACATCGGGCGAAACTGCGCGCCGCCGCTTTGGCTACGTCTGCATCGCGTTGGGTGTGTTGCTTGCCGGCATAGGAATCGCCAGCATCTGGGCGTTTGTGGGGCCGAAGTATCAGAATGCGCCGGAGAATCCGACAATCAGTTATCAGGTGTCAGGTGTCAGGTTTCAGGTTTCAGGGATCAGGTTTCAGGGATCAGGTTTCAGGGATCAGGGTTCAGGGATCAGAGAGCAGAGATCAGAGATCAGAGATCAGAGATCAGTTGTATCTGCGCGCTGTCTGCGAATCTGATGGGCACATCCGATTCACCGGACCCGGTGTTTGATAGAGCGCTGAGGAAAGTTGGTTCCCGGTCATTGATCTCCGATCTCTGATCCCTGAAACCTGAAACCTGAAACCTCTTGAGGAAAGACATGGCAGCACCCAGAATCATCGTGGTTGGCGGAGGGCTGGCTGGGCTTGCGGCGGTCATCAAGATCGCCGAGGCCGGCGGCATGGTGGATCTGTTCTCCATCGTTCCCGTCAAGCGGTCGCATTCGGTCTGCGCCCAGGGCGGCATCAACGCCGCGAAAAACCTGAAGGGCGAGGGCGATACGACCGCGCAGCACTTCGACGACACGATCTACGGCGGCGACTTCCTGGCCAACCAGACGCCCGTAAAGGCCATGTGCGAGGCGGCGCCGGGGATTGTCGATCTGCTCGACCGGATGGGCGTTCCCTTCAACCGCACACCCGAGGGGCTGCTCGACTTCAGGCGTTTCGGCGGCACGCTCTACCATCGCACGGCGTTTGCCGGGGCCACGACGGGCCAGCAACTGCTCTACGCGCTCGACGAGCAGGTGCGCCGCTACGAAGCCGAGGGCAAGGTACACAAATACGAAGGGTGGGAGTTCCTCTCCGCCATCATCGACGGGAAGGGCAACGCGCGCGGCATCGTAGCCCTCGATCTGCGCTCCATGGAGCTCAAGGCTTTTGCGGCCGACGCCATCATCCTGGCCACAGGCGGCATCGGCGCCATCTTCGGCAAGAGCACCAACTCCGTGGTTTGCACAGGCTCGGCGCAGTCCGCCGTTTTCCAGCAGGGCGCGTACTACGCCAACGGCGAATTCATCCAGGTGCATCCGACTGCCATTCCCGGCGAGGACAAGCTGCGGCTCATGTCGGAGTCGGCGCGCGGCGAGGGCGGCCGCATGTGGGTTCCGCGCACGCCGGGCGACAAGCGCGCCTGGAAGGCCATCCCCGAACCCGAGCGCATCTACTTCCTGGAAGAGTGGTACCCGAAGTACGGCAACCTGGTGCCGCGCGACGTGGCCACGCGCGCCATTCACAAGGTGGTCTACGAGCTCGGCCTCGGCATCGACGGCCAGCCGATGGTCTATCTCGACCTGACGCACATCGACCGCGCGACACTGCACCACAAGCTCGGCGGCATTCTGGAAATCTACGAGAAGTTCGTCGGCGTTGACCCGTGCGTTGAGCCGATGATGATCTTCCCCGGCATGCACTACACGATGGGCGGGCTCTGGGTGGACTTCAACCAGATGACCAGCATTCCCGGCATCTTTGCCTGCGGAGAGTGCGAGTACCAGTACCACGGCGCGAACCGGCTGGGCGCGAATTCCCTTGTCAGTTGCATCTTCGGCGGATTTCAGGCGGGGCCGAATGCGCTGGAGTACGCCAAGAGCATGCCGGGCGCCGAAGGCGACGGCGGCGCCGCGCGGGAAGTCGCGCGGCAGGCGGAGATCAATGACAAGCTACTGAAGAACGAGGGCGGAGAGAATCCCTTCAAGCTTTGGCGCGAGTTGGGCCAGGCCATGACCGAGCACGCAACCGTGATCCGCTACAACAAGGACCTGAAGGAAACCGACGAGAGAATCGTGGAGCTGCTCGATCGCTACCAGCGCATCAACCTGAGCGACAAGAGCCAGTGGGCCAACACCAGCTTTGCCTTCGCGCGGCAGCTCAAGAACATGCTGGAGCTTTCGCGCACCGTCGTGGGGGGAGCGATTCTTCGCGACGAGTCGCGAGGCGCGCACTACAAGCCCGAGTTTCCCGAGCGCAACGACGAGCGATTCCTCAAGACCACAATGGCGAGCTTCACGGGTTGCGTGGAGGGTCCGCGTTTCGAGTACGAAGAGGTCGATACGCAGTACATCAAGCCGCGGCCGAGACGATACGACGCGGTGAAGTGACATATGCGCACGGGAGTGTGAGTGCGAGTGCGAGTGCGAGTGCGATTCAGTAGAAAGGGATCATGGCGACGAGGACGGTCACTTTTGAAATCAAGCGCCAGGCCAGCCCGGAGGCTCCGGCGGTTTGGGAGCGGTTTGAGCTGGAGTGGCGGCCGGGGATGAATGTCGTTTCGGCGATGATGGAGATCGCCACGAACCCGGTAACGGCCGAGGGCAAGCCGACCACACCGATCACCTACGACTCGAATTGTCTCGAAGAAATCTGCGGGTCGTGCGCGATGCGGATCAACGGCCGCGCGCGCATGGCCTGCTCGGCGCTGGTGGACAAACTCGAGCAGCCGATCCGCGTCGAGCCGCTCACGAAATTTCCGCTGGTCCGCGATCTGCAGGTTGACCGGTCGGTGCTCTTTGAAAATCTGATGCGCGTGAAAGCGTGGGTGCCGGTGGACGGGACCTACGATCTCGGCTCGGGGCCGCGCGTCTACCCGCAAGAGCAGGAGGCGAATTACCCGCTGTCAAATTGCATTTCGTGCACCTGCTGCATGGAGGTCTGCCCGCAATTCAACGATGTCGACCGGCTTTGTCGGCGCGGCGACCATTGCACAGGTCAAACTCTTCAACAACCATCCCACGGGCAAGGTGTTCAAGGAAGACCGCCTGCGGGCGCTGGCCGGCGAAGGCGGCATCCAGGAGTGCGGCTACGCGCAGAACTGCGTGAAGGTGTGCCCGAAGCAGATTCCCTTGACCAACGCCATCAGCGACGTCGGCCGCGACGTGATGGCGCAGAAAGTGAAGGACTGGCTCAAAAGTTGAGAAGCAGCGGAGCTAGCGGAGTTACGGGCCGGCGGCCGAAGCCCTAAATCTTTCCCCGAGCAAATCCCAGCCATCGTTCAAGTTTGCCTCCCCCGCCACTTCGAACGTCGAGCATCACACGCCAAACTCGAAACAGCAACGACCAAGGAGGTCTTGCAATGGGAATACGTCACATGGCTTTTGCCGCCGCGCTGGCTGCGGCACTCTCCGTGCCGCTTGTTGCTCAACAAGCGCCGGTTGGTTATCACAGCATTTCCTGCGTCAAGGTCAAGCCAGGGAAATCCGCTGACTTTCGCGCGCTTCTCAACGGCGACTACCACAAGGTTGAACAGGCCGGCGTAGACTCGGGAAGGATCTCAGGCTTTATTGCACTGCGCACCGTCATCCCCGCAGGGACCGACGCGGCGTGCGACTACGTCCTCGTCAGCTTCTACCCCGGCTTTCCGCCTGCGCCTCTCGGCGACGATGAGATGACGGCCGTCCTGCAAAAAGCCGGCGTCACTTCCACGCTGCAGCAGTGGCGCGATCGTCTCGCCGTAGTAGCCGAACTGGTCTCGAATAACATCACGCAGTATCAGGTGCTGGTTGGTGGATCGAAAAAGGGCGACTACCTGATCTTCAACTCGATGAAGGCTGCCGATGTGGACGAGTGCGTCGCCTTGCAAAAGAGGTTATGGCAGCCTTTCGCCGAGCAAGGGGTGAAGGACGGCGCACAGGACGGCTGGGCCGTGAACATCCAGGTCATGCCCCGTGGCGACAAAGATCCCAGCCTGGTGAGCAGCGTCGACATCTTCCCCACATGGGACTCGATGTTCACCTACTTCGGCCCCGACTTCACCACCCGCTGGAAGAAGGTCCATCCCGAGATGACCCCCGACGAAGCCTTTTCGGAGATCGACAAGGCATGCACCATCGACCATACGGTCCTTTACAAGGTGGAAGACCAGATCATTTCGTCGAAGTAAGACCGGCGTCACGGACAGAAGCAGCAGGAGGGCCGCCCAGGGAACGGGCGGCCTTCATGCTTTGTGTAAGGAACAGTTCACAGTTCGCAGTTGCTGGCTGGCGGCTGCGCCGAACACAGCACCGGTCACTGGGAGACAGTCGCCGCACTAATGGAACTCGGTGTAGGTGTAGTTGTTGTAGAAGAAGGTGGCGCCGATGAGCAATGTCCACAGCTGCACGTAGATCGTGGCTCCGTTGGTGGGCAGAGTCACGGTCGCGCTGGTGCCGACAGAAGGCCGATGTTCACCAGGTCGAGGCCCCGGGGGACGTGCCAGCCCAAGAGATAGTATCCGGTCGTCCCGCCGGGGCCCGCGTTCCAGGTGAAGGTGGTCGATGCGCCGGTCAACGTGCTGCCCGGCGTCGGACTGGTGATCGCGGCTCCTGAGAGCGTGGCCTCGGTGTAGGTGTAGTCGTTTTAAAGTTGGGTGCGCCGCCGTTGAGCAATGTCCAGAGCCGCACGTAGATCGTGGCTCCGTTGGTGGGCAGGGTCACGGTCGCGCTGGTGCCGGACAGAGGACCGATGTTGACCAGATTGGCGGTGCCGGGCGATGTGCCAACCCAGAGATAGTAGCCGGTGACGCCGCCGGAGCCTGCGCTCCAGGTGAAGGTGGTCGAAGCGCCGGTCAACGTGCTGCCCGGCGTCGGGCTGGTGATCGCGGCTGCGGAGAGCTGGCCTCGGTGTAGGTGTAGTCGTTGTAGAGCTAGGTGCGCCGCCGTTGATGAATGTCCAGAGCCGCACGTAGATCGTGGCTCCGTTGGTGGGCAGGGTCACGGTCGCGCTGGTGCCGGACAGAGGACCGATGTTGACCAGATTGGCGGTGCCGGGCGATGTGCCGACCCAGAGATAGTAGCCGTCGCTCCGCCGGAGCCCGCACTCCAGTTGAAGGTGGTCGAAGCCGACAGTCAGCGTGCTGCCCGGCGTCGGACTGGTGATCGCGGCTGCGGATGGCGTGGCCTCGGTGTAGGTGTAGTCGTTGTAGAAGTGGGTGCGCCGCCGTTGATGAACGTCCAGAGCCGCACGTAGATCGTGGCTCCGTTGGTGGGCAGGGTGACGGTCGCGCTGGTGCCGCGACAGCGGACCGATGTTGACCAGATTGGCAGTGCCGGGCGATGTGCCGACCCAGAGATAGTAGGCGTCGCGCCGCCGGTGCCGGCAGTCCAGTTGAAGGTGGTCGAAGCCGACGGTCAACGTGCTGCCCGGCGTCGGACTGGTGATCGCGGCCGCGTGAGAGTGGCCTCGGTGTAGGTGTAGTCGTTGTAAAGTAGGTGCGTCGCCGTTGATGAGGTCCAGAGCCGCACGTAGATCGTGGCTCCGTTGGTGGGCAGAGTGACGGTCGCGCTGGTGCCGCGACAAAGGACCGATGTTGACCAGATCGGCAGCGCCGGGCGAGGTGCCGACCCACAGGTAGTAGCCCGTCACTGCCACCGGAGCCGGCATTCCAGGTGAAGGTGGTCGAAGCTGCGGTCAACGTGCTGCCGGGCGTTGGACTGGTGATCGCGGCCGCAGCCACGCTGACGGTCACCGGGGCCGATCCCGATGCGCTGTTGTAGGTGGAGGAACTGCTGGAGTCAGGCGTGTAGCTAGCCGTCAGCGTATCGCTACCAGGGGCCAGAGAGTCCGCCGGAATGTTGATCGTTGCGCTGCCGCCGCTGAGCGCTGTGGCCGCTGAGGTGTAGCCGCCCCCAGTCAGCGTCACGGAGCCGGTGGGCGTCGGGTTACCGCTTCCGCCGTTCACCACCACGGTGACCGAAAGAGGCTGCGCCGTGGTGATGCTGGAGGAGGCCGGCGTGACCGTCACTGTGGGCGTGATCTTCGGCGCGCTGAGGTTGTTCAGGAAGACTTGCACATCGAGGGAGCCAAGACCGGTTGCTTCGTCATAACCGGTGTTCAACAGAAACCCGGCCTGGGCGCCGCTTCCGCTCGCATTCGGAATGCTGTTGTTGCAGATGCTGGCCGTATTCGCGCTGCATCCGCTCACACCACTGGAAACGATGGTCGCGTCGTGGAACGCCGCAGGTACAGAAGCGGCCAGCGGGTAGAGTTGCGGATTCAGGTTGCCTCGCGCGGATCCAAGTTTCTGGTCGAGCAGCGCGGCCACGCCGGCCATTCCGGGAGCTGCCGCCGAGGTTCCGGAGAAGATGATGAAGCCGAAACTCCCGCCCGAGGTGACACAACCGGCGCCGGAGATGGCGGCCATGCAAGCGAAATAGCCATCGTGAGCGGAGGCGGAAAACGAAACATCCGGCGTGTAGCGCCCGGCCCTGGCCGAGGGCACGCCGGTGCCCGTCTGCCACGATGGGGTGGCGATGACGGTGCTGACGCCTCCGCCCGTAGCGGCAACATCTGTGGAGGTCGATTCGTTCCACGCGCCCTCGGGGATATAACCGAACGCCGACAGGAAGCCGGCGCCATTGGTGGACGACCAGTAGGTAGAGGGGCTGGCGGTGTCAGCAAACTCCGTGCCGCCGGCGCACGTGGCGTAGCTTGAGGAGCAAATGTAGTTGGGGCTGTTGGCCTTGGGTGAGCTGGGTGGCGCGGAGAACGCGGTATCGCATCCAGCGGCGCCGGAGTCGCCTGAGGAGACGAAGACCGAGATGCCCTCGGCCGGCCGCGATCTGAAACAGGCCGTCCCAGAAAGCAACTCCTCCCGCACCGGCGCTGGATTCGCATGCTCCAAAGCTGATGTTCATGACCTGTGCGGGAACGGGCTTCGTATTCACGAGGTATTGCGCATCGGCGCCGATGCCATCGTTGGCGCCGGACGGGGAGGAGACCACCAGCAAGAGAGTGGCGGCCGGGGCGACGCTGCCCGCGCGGAGCACGTCGAGTGTAGCCTCTTCCTGGCCTCCGAGCGTTGAGCTGCTGCCTGAAGGGGGAGAGGTGAGCGCTGGGCCGGGGTCGATGCCGCCGTAAGCCGTGGGAACGACCTCAGTGGGGTTGGAGAATGTGGCTCCGGTTTTGCTCCTGAAGTTGTCGAAATCCGCTGAGTTTGTCCGCGACCAGCTCACGATTCCGATGGTCATGCCGGCGCCGGTAAGGCTGGATGGGACATCGTAGATGGTGTTGAAATCGGCTGGCGTGACGTAGTGGCTTCCGTCGGAAGCGGTCAACTGCGGCGAAGCCGATTGGACGGCGCTGATGCGGTGGTTCGGTTGCTCGTCGATGGTATAGAGACCGCGAACGGCCTTGATCGCTGGGAGCGAGCGCCGCGGGGATCATGGGGTCGGAGTTGACGGAGATGACGCTGGGCGCCATTCACCTTGTAGTAGTGCATCTCAGTCTGAAAGGCGCGGCCGATGTCCGCGGCGGTGCCGCCAAATCCGATGAAGATGCGGTGGGCGCGACCCAATTGACGTGCAGGCCCTGGGACTGGAGCCAGCCGGTGATGGTGGCAATGTCCTGGTCGGAGAGGCCGAAGCGCTGGCCGACTTCATCGGGAGTGAGCCAATGATGGTAGTCCGGTGATGCTGGATTTTGCTGGTCGGCCAGAAACTGTTCGAAGGCCTGCTCCTGCTCGGGCGAGCGCGCGAGAACCAGCGTCAGGCTCTCGAAAGCCTGATTGGCCGGCGACCGCCCCGGCATCGTTGGCTGAGACTGCCCACAGTGGATGATGGTTGGGGAGCACGCGCACTTGCGCAGAATCGATTCTCTCGGAAATTCGGTTGGCGCTCTGCGCGGAAAGCGCAGGGCCAGCTACGCCCGCTGCAGCAAGCAAGACGAGCATGGACCGAAATCTCATCCATTTGAGATTCAGGCCGGAAACGCGATCGACCGCGGAGCAAGATACGAGAGGGAATCGCCTCGACAGTCCATCGTCTTCACATAAATACCTCAACTGAGCCGTCGCGCCGACGACGCCCATTCAATCTGCGGGCGCCAGGTTTTCTGCGGGAAGCCGGTATTCTGGCGGTTTGGCGGCAAATCGGAAGCTACCATTCGGAAGCTTAGCATGAAGTTACCGATCTCTATTCGAGTGAATGCGGAGCAAGCGGTTACTTCTGGCATCCCACTCACAGGCTCGCTATTGATGATTCAGGATGACCTTTCTGGGCGACGAACCGGTTTGCTCAATCGCCGAATCCGAGGCGTCGAGGCGCCGCCAATTAGTCGATGGCGATAGAGACGATCCAACTGAGGACGAGGCGGCGCTGCTGAGTGCCCTACTATGGACATGCAGCTTGTTGTGGCTTGCCGCGCATCGTCGCCAGGCAGTTCGCCGGGCGATGACCGCAAAAGCGCCGGGCAAATTTCACATAGGCGACAGGCAAAGGTCACATCAAGGACGTCTCATGCGGACTTATCGATTGACAAGTTTTCTCGCTTCTCGTGTTGTTTATCGCTGCCGGGTTGGCGCAGGCACAGCCCTCCGGAGGCCCGTACGGTCCCATCGACCAGCGCTATGAGGTTCCCAAGACGGGGACGGCGTACTTCGTTGCGCCGGACGGCAAGAGCGATGCGGCGGGCGCCGACGTTGCCCATCCCACCACCATCGAGATGGCGATGGAGCGCGTGGTAACCGGCGACACCATCGTCCTGCGCGGCGGCACGTACAGAACCGGCGGCCTGGTGCTGAATCAGGGCATCACGATCCAGCCCTACGAAGAAGAGCATCCCGTCCTGAAGGGCACCGAGATCGCGACAGAGTGGGAGGCTTTGCCGAACAACGTGTGGAGGACGGCATGGCCGCACCTTTTTCCGTCGCAGCCTCAGCCGTGGTGGAATCGCAAACGCGAGGGGACGAAAACGCCGCTCGACCGTTTCAATCTCGATATGGTTTTCATCGATGGCGAGCTTCTCTTCTCCAAGGGCTCTGAAGGAGAACTCGATGCGCACTCCTTTTACGTCGACTACAAGAACGGGACTGTGTCCATCGGCGCGGACCCCACGCACCGGCTGGTGGAAATTACCGCGTGGGACAGCGCGCTGGTGAGGACCAGCGGGCCGGCGCACGGCAAAGTATCGGACGGAAAGGGGCCGGTGATTCGCGGCATCGCCTTCACGCAGTATGCGTATCGCGCGCTGGAGATCGAGGGCAAGAAGCATTTCACATCGGACGAAGAGCCCACCAACGAGCCGGTCGGCATCTCCGATCCCGCGACCTATGGCAAAGAGGTGAGGAATACGCTGATCGAGAATGTGACCATCACCTATTGCTCGCGCGTGGCCGGCTATTTCCGCGGCGACGGATTGATCATCCGCAACTCGCTGGTCAGCGATACCAGCACGGAAGGCATCTACGTGATCGGCTCGTCGGATGTGCTGCTGGAGAGGAACATCATCCGCCGCAACAACATCAAGCAACTGACCGGCTACTTTCCCGCCGCGGTGAAGATCTTCAACCAGACGCATCGCGTCACCTTCCGCGACAACGTGATTCAGGAGCAGCCCTACTCGAACGGAGTGTGGTTTGACGTGGGCAACCGCGATGGGGTGATCGTGGACAACTATGTGGAAGGCGCTTTGAACGGCATCTTTATCGAGATCTCGCGCGGAGCTACCGTCGCCGGCAACGTGGTGGTGAATTCGGCGCGCGGGCTGAGTGTGCTGAACTCGGCCGACGTTCATGCCTATAACAACACCTTCGTCAATGCGCGCGTAACTTTCGAGCGCAATGACCGCGTGGCCGCGGGCGACACCTTCGACTGGCATGCCACGACGGGGCCGGGCCTGGACGAGCGCGAAGGCCATATCTTTGTGCATAACCTGATGGCGGCTTCGGATTCGTATCGCGATCCGCTGCTGGAATTTTTGCAGAGGACGCCGTCGCTCTGCGGCAAGCTGGTTCACGCGCAGGCGAAAGCGGTGGACGGAAACGTGTATGTCCGTGAGGCGGCGACGGGCGTTTCGGGCGGCGGTCCGGGCGGTGGCACAGGGGCTGTGTCTGGCGCCGTCTCGGGGGCCAACTCGGGCGCGGCTTCAGGCGCGCCGTTGCCGCTGATTGTCTATGCCCCGACGGCGGGAGAGAACTGCACCACGCGGCTGGCTTCGCTCGATGACTTCCGCAAATTGCAGCCTGCGTTCGAAGAGAACGGCGTTGAGATCGATCGCTCTCCGCGCTCGGTTCTGAAAGGGCCCGACGTGGGGCATTTCGAGCTACAGCGCGCGCTGCCGGGTGCGCCTGCCATCAACCTGCTTCCTGCGGAGGTTCGCGCGCTGTTGGGGTGGAACGAAGTGGAAGCAGAGACGCCCGGCGCGTATCCGCTGCGGTGAGGGTGGGTGGTGGCTCGAAGGGCAGTGAGTTGGCGATACAGCCGTCAGCTTTCGGCTCCGATCCCACCCTAGCAGAGCTAGGATGGGGCACCCGGCACCCGGCGGCAATCACTTTGCCAGGCTGCCTCTTGAAGTCGAGGCCACGCGATTGGTCGCGGCGGTCCTTTCAAGGCTATTCGCTGCGTCTCCGCGATCTCCAAATGCCAGTGGCGAGCGCGCCTGCACCCGCGACTAGCGCCAGCACGAGAGTTGGATCCTCCGGCGAGTCAACACAGCCGCTTTGAGCGCGCAGGGGGAGAACCGCCGCCAGAACGAGAGTGAATCCAAAAGCAAGAGCGGCCTTTTTCAAGTTCGTGGTCTCCTCAGAACGATTTGCGACGGGCCCTGAAGTGAATTGTGAGGACGGCAAATGACCGGACGAGCTTATGCCCAACCGACCGGGATCATGGCTTATTCACCGTATGCGAGCCATACGGGCTCGCAAGATTGGAGACCATCGGCGTCACTGTCGGCGCAGCCGCGCCGACGAATTCCACCACGCTGGCGTTTCCGGTATTCGTGATCCAGACATTTCCGGAGCCATCGATGGCCGGGTAAGTGGGCAAGGTGATCTCGGGACTCGTGTACCCCCCCGAGCCGGAAATCGGCGACCCCGTAGGACTGAATTCGCTGAGAGTGTCAGGACTCTCGCTTACGACCCAGATATTGCCGGCTCCATCAACGGCGATTCCATAAGGAGTCCCCAACCCGCCGCCGGTATAGCCGCCGGAG
Organism: uncultured Acidobacteriaceae bacterium; assembly: GCA_963701835.1. Lineage (GTDB taxonomy): Bacteria > Acidobacteriota > Terriglobia > Terriglobales > Acidobacteriaceae > Telmatobacter. The sequence goes on from CAVPBL010000003.1 coordinate 29,953, forward strand.
CCCGAAACCGCTACGCCGCTTGAGTTGAATTCGCTGATCGATGTGTTCGAGTTGGTCGCCCACACATTGCCCGAGTAATCCACCGCGATGCCGCCGGGAAAGTCCAACCCGCCGCCGGTATAGCCGCCGGAGCCCGAAACCGCTACGCCGCTTGAGTTGAATTCGCTGATGCTGTCGGCATTATCGTTCGCAAACCAGATATTGCCTGAAGCGTCGACGGCGACAGCAAGGGGAAAATTCAGGCCGCCGCCAGTAAAAGGTGAACCGGTGGCCCAGCCCAAAGACATGTACTCGCTGATGGTTGTTGTGTTGTTATTCGCAATCCAAATATTGTCCGAAGCGTCAACCGCGATGCCGAACGGAGTGGTTAAGCCGCCTCCGCTGAAGGGGCTCGCCGGGTTGGCGGTGCCAGTCGCGTTGAATTCGCTGATGGTGTTGTTCTTGTTCGTCACCCAGATGTTGCCGTTCCTGTCGATGGCGATGCCGCGAGGCTTGTTGATCCCGCCGGTCGCGATGCCGGAAGGAAAGAGCTCCTGCCCCGTGGGGCTGAACTCATTGATGTTGTTCGCATTGAGGTCTGTGAACCACACGTTGCCCTGGACGTCAATGGCCAGAAGATAAGGCGTCTTGACCCCGGAAGCGGAGAAGGTGACGGCGATCGTGAAGTCGTTCGGGTGGGCGCTCAGCGTCGGCTGGAATGCGGTAACTCCGGCCTGTAGGCCATAAAGTGCCGTGATGTTTGCCCCTGGGTTATGCGCGATGTTGATTGCCGCAGTCGCGGTGTCAGTAGGCGTTGTCGCGCCGTTCTTTGCGTTGCCGAACAGCGTGGTGCACTGGGTCGACGACGGCCCGGTTGAGTTGACACACGCCGCCAGAATGTTGGCCAGCGTGTTGATCTCGGCCTGCGGAACCTGACCGTTGCCTCCATTCAGCGGTGGCGTAGATGCGAGCGCCAAGCCCGTATTCAGGGTCTCAAGATTCGTCACCGTGTTGAAGGCGTTGAAAATCCCATGCTGAGCCAGCGAGTTGCTGGGAGCGGAAACATGCAAAGCGTCGGTGGCGTAACCCGCAATGGAATATGCCGTAGCTACGGTCGAGACTTCGTTGATGACGATATAAAGAGCAGACGAGAGCGTTCCGTTGGACTGGCACGGACCCAATGCGGCAAGCAACCCGATTGCGGAGTTGGCTCCCCCGCCCGGATCTCCACCCGCCGCGTAGAGGTAAAGCTCGGCGGTTGAGCTGGGGCAGATGTAATCGCCAGTAATAGTGAATGAGCCGTCTGAGCCGGTGGTCACGTAGTAGTTGCCATTGTTGTCTCTGTGCGTGTTGCTTCCGCCGCTATTTAACAGCGAGACAGAACCATCGCCGTAACCGGTGTTGTTGGCCGCGTAGAGATAGATGCTGGCACCCGAAATCGCGGTCTGGCCGCCGTGGACCCTGCCTTGAATCGCCGCGCCTTGAACGGAATTCGATGTCGTTCCCAGTTTTGTTGTTCCCGGCATGACGGAGCAGCCGGAGAGAAGGAGAAGGGCACAAGTAACTGCCGCAACATTCAAGGAAGTCTGCACGAGGAATACTCCTTTGGCACCTGGGTGTCGAATGGAATGGGCCCTTTGGACAATTGGAAGGAATCCAGCGACCTGTATAGCACTCGGCGGTCCTATTGGGCAAAGGGAAAATGATCCACAATTTCGGCGGGAAATTTCGGTCACCCCGCGGTCTGTCGCAGGAACTTACTCGGAGCAAGACTTTATAGCCGGATAATCATGAACTCTGTAGCCTTGATGAGGGCGACGGCAGAGTCGCCAGGCTTGAGAAGCAGTGAGTCGGCGAGAAAGCGGAGTTAGCGGGGTTGGCGGGGCTGGTTTGGAAAAGGATTCTAGGCGTGTTTTCAGCGGGTTGCAGGTTGAACTATAAGTAAGAGTATAAGGTTGACATATGCCAGATCAAGATTTCGAAGGCCGGCGGATTGCGGCGGCGGAGAAGATTGCCGCCATGGAGACGGAAAGGTTTTTCGCGGAGCGGCGCGGCCGGGCGGACGATGCGGCGTTCCTGCGCATCCTGAATCGGGAGGGCGGCGAGCCGCCGCGCCCTGAAGACGCGATGGATTGAGTGTGCCGCAATTAGGGCCTGGGTGAACGTTTTTGGGCCATGGTGCGCCAAACGGGCATAATTCCCTGCAAAGTTGGGCAAAGAATTTTGGGCGTGTTTTCAGTGGGTTGCGGGGGCGGCGGGTCGACCGGCTCGCATAGCGCTCACAGAGCGCCGGTGTCTTCCGTTGGTTCGTCCTAGTTATGAGACAAACAGCTCATTGATGGCGTCGAACAGCGCCTCGAACCGCCCTAGCGTCTCTTCCTCCAAAGATGCGGGCGGGACACTTGCAAACTGCGTAGCCACCAGATAGTGGTTGAATCCTCCGCTAGGTCTGACTTTAATGGACTGTTTCTCCAAGCACCGTTCGAGTCGGTCGATGATTCTGTCGCCAGGAGGAAGATCGGTGAGTTTCAGGACCTTGCCTTTGAGTTGCTTTGCGTACGCCCTATTGAAGTAATCCAAGTACAGGTCCGGATTGAACATATCCTCAGTATCGCTCGATTTTCCGGTCGTGCCGATGTTACTGACGTCGCGGAACTGCGATGCATTGAGGATTGCCTTCGGCGATATCATCTTTTGTCTAGCGAGGTCGAGAAGGCTCTGCTCAGGGGCACCGTGATAATCATGAAAGACCGCGAGTTTGAGCCCGCTTGCGCCAAGAAGAGCGATGAACGTGACTACTTTGTCCAAGCCGCCAGCGGGAACAATAGTGACGTCATCCCGCAACGAAGTCTTTCCCTCCTTTTCCAACAAACCCGAAACTGTCTTCAGATAGATGAGGTCAGACGGACCCTCCACTACAAGGTTCCTCTCGGAAATAAACAAGTTCTGCGCGACGGTCCAACCAAGGGCTGCCTGCAGCGGGAAAATAGTCTTGGGGTCAGAGGATGAAACGTTGTCCGAAATTACAGTGCCCTTGTCAGCCTTGTCCTCTACGACACGAACCTGGTGCAGCCGTTCGGAATGGACCATGAATGGTGAATGCGTCGTGTAGATGACTTGATGTCTTTTCGCAAGTTGATCAATATATCGGAGGAAATCTCCCTGTGCGATCGCGTGAAGTGCCAGTCCCGGCTCATCCAACAACAACACAAGGTCAATCGACTCTGCTTGGTCGATTGCCAATTGATGCTGGACGCTGTCGAACCACACTAGAAAGCTGAAGAACCAGATAAACCCCCGGCTCCTTTGATCGAATGGCGTACTTACACCCCTATGCCGTCGATTCTTAATGCGAAGGTAGAGGTTTGGGCCATTATTGAACGGCGGCTGATCATTGGGATCGGGCTTGATGTCAACCTCGACCTCCAAATCTTCGTTTTGCTTCCAGAACTCCATCACCTGATCGGTCAGGCTGATTGAAACAGCCTCTATCTTGGCCTTGATCGGCTCGTATCCGCTAACCGCCGTGAAATCCTCGATCGAGATGTCGGCCATTCTGAGCAGGGCGAGAATCGCTCGGTGCTGTGCAGTGAGCTGATTCGGATTTTGCTTGGCCTGGTTGATGCGCGCTGACAGGTCGGTGAGGTTCATCTTGCTCGGCAGGAGGTCATAGTCGCTGAAATACACGAACCTTGGTATCTTCGCCTGCAGGGACTCCCACACTTCCCATCCGCCAACTTGATCCCATTTCGATTTTTCAATGCGTGAATTCACAACGCCCAAGAACGCCTGATCCTGTTCAGTGAGGCTGAGCTCTTTCAAAAGGGCCGGGACTGCCCTAAGATTCTTGGCGGGCTTTATTGCGGTGGCCGCATCGGAGCTTAGGCTCGAACTCCTAACCAGCGAAGCGATGATCGGTTTCTCGTCCACTTGCAGGCCAAGGGCTATTAGATTGTCATATTTGTGCGTTACAGAGAAGGTGAAGCCGGCTTTCAATTCCGTGCCGACTCGCTTGTTTACGTACTCCGCTTCCTTGGCGTTGAGCTTATAGGTAAGTTCTGTTGCGGCCTCGGGAGAATCTTTATGGCGTTTTAGGTAAGCCGACAGGTTCTTACGGGGGTAGTCATCGACCGGCTCGAATTTCGCTATTTTGAGCGCATCGGCTGACTTGTGCAATGCCTGAAGAAACACAGTCTTTCCCGCCTCGTTCATGCCGACCAGGATGGTGATTTCTTGGTCGATAGGAACGTCCTGCGGATCGCTGATTGATTTGAAAGGACCCACCTTCGCCGATGTGAGCTGCATGATTTCCCTCCAACGTTCATTGAAGCGCATACACATCGCAGGGTCCGAAATTGGCCCGAGGGCCTCTGCGAGCGAACGATTCCGAATTCTTTAGGTCGGTAGATATTTTACTCCACCGCTGCGCCCATGACTCGGCGTCCGGCGCGCGATGCCAGGGCAAACGCATCTTAATCGCTATATGCCAAGCGGCTATGTAGAAGTGAGATGGGGATATGGAAAATCCCCTGAAGTACTTTGCCGAGTTGAAGGACCCGCGAGTGGAGCGAACGCGGGAGCATCTTCTGGAAGAGATTCTTTTGATGGCGATTGCGGCGATTCTGAGCGGCGCCAACGGTTGGAACGAGATTGAGAACTATGGCAAGGCGAAGCGCGAGTGGCTGAGCAGTTTTCTGCGCCTCCCGGGCGGAATTCCGTCTCATGACACGTTCAACCGTGTCTTCGCGGCTCTGGCCACCGAGGAGTTGGAAGAAAGCTTTGCCGCCTGGGTTGGCTCGATTGCCCGTCTGACCGCCGGCCAAGTGGTGGCCATCGATGGCAAGACATTGCGTGGCACACGGACCACGGCAGGCAAGGCGCTGGTGCACATGGTTTCAGCCTGGGCCAACTCCAACAACCTGGTGCTTGCCCAGCGCAAGGTCGACGACAAGTGCAACGAGATTACGGCCATCCCCAAGCTGCTCAAAGCCCTGGAACTGAGTGGAGCGGTGGTGACCATCGATGCCATCGGCTGCCAGAAGTCTATTGCCAGCCAGATCGTCGAGCAAAGGGCTGACTACGTGCTGGCGGTGAAGGAAAATCAGCCCTCCCTGTTGGCCGATATCAAGGATTCGTTTCAAATGCTCGCTGCCGATAGCGTCGATGAAGAAATCGACTGCGGGCATGGGCGCGTGGAGCGCCGCACCTGCTCGGTGCTCGCAGATCTGAGCTTATTGGATGCCCCCGGAGAGTGGGCGTCTTTACAAGGACTGGTGCGGATCGAGGCCGAGCGTTATCACAAGGCGACGGGGAAAACAGAACGCGAAATTCGTTACTACATCACTAGCCTCAAGCCCGATGCAGCGCGGTTGAACGCAGCCATCCGCCAGCACTGGGGCATTGAAAACAAGTTGCATTGGGTACTCGATGTCGGCTTCGGCGAGGACCTCAGCCGCAAACGCGCCGGACACGCCGCGCAGAACTATTCCATCCTCACGCGCATCGCCCTCAACATGCTCAAACAGGACAAAACCTGCAAACTGGGCATCCACGGCAAACGCCTGCAGGCTGCTTGGGACCACGAATATTTGCTCCGCCTACTCGGAGTCCAAATTTAGATGCGTTTGCCCTGCGCGCGATGCGCAAGGAATCGCGCGCCGGCGAGGGCTGAACCCCGATTCTTTCTTGGGGGGGCGGCATGATGTCGGAGATGAATCCCCGACCTACCAGCCAAGCCCCGATACCAGGCTAAAGGCAACCGCAGGACCCCGTTCGACTCCGATCGTCCGCCACGGCGGACGATCGTCGCTCAGGGCAGGCTTTCGAATCGCTGCTCAGCGCCCCAGTGTGCAAAATCGCGAAAAACAATGCGCTGAAAGCCATCTTAAGCGCCTCCAAGCCCCAGTTAGCGCGCGCAAACAAATTCAACGCGAAATTCTCTACGACCTTTTCCCTCGATTCGTGAAATTCTCATGCACCATTTGCCCCTATTTCGCGCAATTCTCTTGTGCACCACTCAGAGATTCGCGAAAGGATCATTGACCATTTGGGGGGTATTTGTGAAACGCCGATTTCACATTTCGCGGGGTCGAGGTGCGCAAAAGCGAACATTTCGTGCGAGTTGCGCGGGCGGGGACGCCCGCGCGACAGCCGGTCTGGAGACCGGCGCTACATCGCCGCTCAGTCGCCGAATTCGAGGTCGTCGAAGCGGCGCCATTTGTAGATGGCGATGGAGACGATCCAGCTGAGGGCGAAGAGGCCGACGATGAGGTAGCCGAGCGTGCCGAAGCTGGCGTTGAGGCGGAGCACGGCGGTCCAGAAGCTGCCGGTCGAGGTGGAGCTGTCCGGCGAGGAGGCCCAGAGCCTCGATGCCGCCGACGACCAGCGCGACCACGACGGAGACAAAGGTGATGGTCATGTTGTAGTAGAGCTTGCGCACCGGCTTGATGAAGGCCCAGCCGTAAGCGCCGAGCATCAGGATGTTGTCGGTGGTGTCGATCAGCGACATGCCGGCGGCGAAGAGGACGGGGAAAACCAGGATCGACCACGAGCGGAAGCCTTTTGAGGCTTCGGCGGCGGAGATGCCGAGCAGGCCGATCTCGGTGGCGGTGTCGAAGCCGAGGCCGAAGAGGAAGCCGAGCGGATACATGTGCCAACTGCGGCGGATCATGGCGAACATGGGCCGGAAGAGGCGGGCGAGGAATCCGCGGCTGGCGAGGAGCAGATCGAAATCTTCGTCGACGTAGGGCGCGCCGTTGCGCACGCGCGCGAAGGCGCGATAGATGGAGACGAGGACGACGATGTTGACGATGGCGATGGCGAAGAGGAAGAGCGCGGAGACGAGCGTGCCGATGAAGCCGCCGATGTCGCGCGCCGACGTCGAGATGCGGTGCTGCAGGGCGAGAGCGGCGGCGGCGATGAGGGCCGAGCCGATGACGACGATGGTGGAGTGGCCGAGCGAGAACATGAGGCCGACGGCGACGGGGCGCTTGCCTTCCTGCATCAGCTTGCGGGTGACGTTGTCGATGGCGGCGATGTGGTCGGCGTCGACGGCGTGGCGCAGGCCGAAGCTGTAGGCGAGCAGCGCGGTGCCGAGCAGGAGCGGATAGTGGTGGAAGGCGACGACGGCCCAGAGCCACGCGGCCGCATTGAAGACGAAGAGCAGGCCGTAGATGCCGATGACTTTGCTGCGAAGATTGCCGGCAGCGTCGTCGAAGAGGGTGCGCAGTCGGGATGAAGAAGCCGGGACGCCGGGACTACGGGACTCCGAGACTCGGGGCGGCGGGGCGAGCGGGCTGGGGGGGCCATCATAGAAGCTGCCAAGATAATATTACGATTTCTGGATTCGTGCGAATGTGACCGAAGCCACAGGAGCGGGGAAAGAAGGAGCCAGGAAGGGGAATTGGCGGGTTGGCGTGCGCTGCGCGCACATGGCGAGTTGGCAAGTTGGCGGAGTTGGGTTTCGGCGCTCGCGTCAGCGAACGCCGAAGCCGTCGATGCGGATGGCGCGGTGGATGGCGATACCCCGCCCTAGCAGAGCTAGGACGGGGCACCCGCGTGTAAAGGTGCGGAGCGGTTCCTGTGGAATTCATTCGTGGAGATCGGGTTCCGTGGTTAAATGGGGTATCAACGCGGATCGTTCGATATTCCTATGCTCCAACATGGAGTGCCGGGAGGCGTCGTATGCCTGGCCTGGAGTGCCGGGAGGCGTGGTACGCCTGACGGGGGAAACGCGGTTTGGAGGGGGTTCCTGTGAGATGCTTGCGCCGGTTTTCCGGTCTCGCCATCCTGGCAATCACGACACTGCCCTTGGCGGCGCAACAGACGGAGGCAGATCCGGTTCTGAAGGGGATGCAGCAGGAGCTGAAGCGCTCATTCACGAACCTGAAGAAGGCGCCGGTGCCGCCTTATTTTCTGTCGTACCAGCTCACGGATAATCGCGCGATCGATATCACAGCTCTTTCGGCGCGATGACGGCGAGCACCGACGTGACCACGCGCCTGCTCGATCTGGATCTGCGGGTGGGCGATTACTCGCTCGACAATACGCATCCGCTGCGCGGCGGGGAGATGGGCCCCGATTTCGGGGACGCGTTCGAACGCCAGAGGATTCCCCTCGACAACGATCCCGACGCGCTGAGGGTGGCGCTTTGGCGTCAGACCGAGAGCCGGTATCACAGGGCCGTTGAGCGCTATCAGAAGGTCAAGGCCAACGTGCAGGTTAAGGTGGAGGCGGAAGACAAGTCGGCGGATTTTTCCCACGAACCCGCCGAGACGTATTACGAGGTGCCGGCGCCATTCTCCATCGACCAGGCCGCCTGGGAGCAGAGCCTGCGAACGTTGACCGCACCGTTTGCCCAGCACAAGGAGATTATCGACGGTAGCGCCCAGATGATGGCGGAAGTGGAGACGCGCCGCTACGTAAACAGCGACGGAAGCCGGATCCAGATCTCGACGCCGTTCTACCGCATCGTCATTTCGGCGACGGCCAAGGCCGATGACGGTATGGAACTGCCGCTGCACCAGACGTACATGTCGTTCCGGCCGGATGGCCTGCCCGATGAAGCGGCGGTGCTGAAGGACGTGGACCACATGATCGACACGCTGCTGGCGCTGGTGGAGGCGCCGGTGGCCGACCCGTACACCGGGCCGGCGATTCTGTCGGGCCGCGCCAGCGCGGTGTTCTTCCACGAGATTTTCGGTCATCGCATCGAGGGCCAGCGCCAGAAGGGCGAGGACGAGGCCCAGACCTTCAAGAAGAAAGTCAACCAAGCGGTGCTTCCCGATTTTCTCTCGGTCTATTCGGATCCGGGTTTGAAGTCGACTGGCCGGGACGGACCTGGTGGGCTACTACCCCTACGACGACGAAGGCGTGAAGAGCGCGGCGCGTGACCGTGGTGGACAAGGGTGTGCTGAAGAACTTCCTCATGTCGCGCGCGCCCATCGAGGGTTTCGACCATTCCAACGGGCACGGGCGGCGGCAACAAGGATTCAACGTGGTGGCGCGGCAATCGAACCTGGTGGTCGAGTCGTCGAAGCAGGTTTCGCGCGCGGAGCTTGAAGAAGACTGCTGATCGAACAAATCAAGGCGGCAAACAAGCCGTATGGATTGCTCTTCGACGACATCGAAGGCGGATTCACGTTTACGCAGCGGATTCTGCCGAACGCATTCAACGTGATGCCCACCGTGGTGTACCGCGTGTATCCGGATGGACGGGAAGAGCTGGTGCGGGGCGTAGACCTGATCGGCACGCCTCTGATCGCCTTCAGCAAGATCGTGGCCGCGGATGACCAGCCGGCGGTGTTCAACGGAATGTGCGGCGCCGAGTCCGGATGGGTGCCCGTGTCGGCTTCGTCGCCGGGGCTGCTGGTTTCGCAAATCGAAGTGCAACGCAAAGAAAAGTCGCAGGAGCGCGCGCCGATTCTGCCGCCTCCGCCTGCAGTTCGGGAGAATTGAAATGATGCCAGGTGCAGCAAGGCTTATGAGTTGGAAGATTGCGGCTGCGTGCGCGGCGGCTCTTTTTTGCGGTGCGGCTGCGCAGTCCCAGGACGATGTGGCCATGCGGGCGATGAAGGACGAGCTGGCGCGCACCATGTCGCAGATCCAGTTGATGAAGATGGACAAGCCGTACTTTGTCGCGTACCGCATGGACGACATCGACCAGACCGACATATCGGCGACACTGGGCAGCGTGACCCAGAGGCAGCCGACGCGCATGCGGCTCATCGGGGTCGAGGTCCGGGTGGGAGAGTACGCGGTAGACAATAGCAATTACATTTCGGCGCGGACGTTCGCCGGCGGCATGACGGGGATGATGGGCAGCGTGCGCCAGGCGCCGCTGGATGATAATTATCAGCAGATTCGACGCGCATTCTGGCTGGCCACCGATGCGCAATACAAGAAGGCGCTGGAGGACCTGTCGGCAAAGCGCGCCGCGCTGACGACGCACAGTCAGGCCGGGAAGACGCCCGATTTCAGCAAGGAGCCGGCGTTGGTCAGATTGCAGGCGCCGGAAAAACCGAGCGCCGGCAAGGAGCAACTGGAGAAACTGGCGCGCGACTTCTCGGCCCTGTTCAAGGGGCTCCGCAAATCTATAACTCGTCGGTGGACATCGAATATCGGGCCGACTACACTCGCTACATGAACAGCGATGGCTCGACGTTTACGCGTTCGCAGCCGGATTGAAGCTGGAAGTGAATGCGGACATGCAGGCGCCGGACGGCACGCCGATCTCAGATGCGATCGAATTGTTCGGCCATAGCCTTGGCGATCTTCCTCGAAAGAAGACGATCTGGTAGCGCGGACGCAGGCTATGGGCGACCGCATCCTCAAGCTGCGCAGCGCCCTTGCTGGAGCGCTACAACGGGCCGGTACTGTTTGAGGGCGAGGCGGCGCCGGAGATCTTCGCCGACAGTTTGCCCCGGGCCTGATGGCGGTGAGCGCGCCGATGAGCGACGATCCTGCGCTTTGCGCAGTTTTTCGAGCAGATGATGAACCAGCTGGGGGGCAGCTCCTTTGCCGACAAGATCGGCGGGCGCGTGCTGCCCGAGTTCCTGAGCGTCTCGGATAATCCCCGCTTGTCGCGCTTTCAAGGCCTGAGCCTGCTGGGCGCGTGCGCGGTCGACGACGACGCGGTGGAGACCCAGGAAACAAAACTGGTGGAGCACGGGCGATTGAAGACGCTTCTGGCGACGCGTGTGCCGACCAAGGCCGTGCCGCAGAGTACGGGCAGCCGCCGAGGTTGGGGGCCGGCGCCCAGCAACTTGTTTGTCTACAGCCGAGGAATCGAAGACGGAAGCCGACCTGCGCAAGGAACTGCTGCGTCTGGCGAGCGAAAGCGGTCTCCATTACGGCATCGTGGTGCGGCACGTCGGAGGCGCGGGGGCGCGGCCTCGATTCATCGGCATGGCGGCGAGGATGGCGCAGGGCGGCGGCAACAGGGGGAACGTCGCTTGCGGAGGTGTACAAGCTCTATCCCGATGGGCACGAGGAACTTGTGCAGGGAGTCGAAATCGCGGACATGAGTCCGGCGCTGTTCAAGGATATCGTGGCTGCGGGCGAACGAATCGTCGTGTACACGGATGAGTTCATCCCGCGCGTGGAGGCGCTTTTCTCTCTTGGGATTTCGTCGGCGTCCCAGGTCCCCGTGGTTTCTTGCGTCGCGCCTGCGATGCTCTTTGAAGAAATGTCGCTGGTGAAGACGCAAGGGCCGCTTCCCAATCTGCCCGTAGGGACTTCGCCACTCGCCAAGTAGAAGCGCCGCTCGCGGGATTGGCGACAGCGGCGGTTTCCAGAGGCGTGCCGCCGGTTTGCAACCTTGCAATCGAACGCAGAGCCATGCAGATCCGGGATGTCACTGTTCCGTGGCCGGGCTGTGCGCGTTGTGCGGGCGCTGATGGCTCAGCCGTCGAAGTGGAAGGCGCGGTTGGCGGCCCAGTCAGAGGAGCTTGTCGTCGACAAACGGTAGCGCGGTGTCGG
>CAVPBL010000004.1:0-175810 GCA_963701835.1 uncultured Acidobacteriaceae bacterium
GAAGAACCTGACCAACGGCGAGCCCATCGTCGTCCGCAATGACAACGGCCCGCCCGTCCACTGCCTCTTCGCTGGCGCGACTGATGCCTACCTGTTCTGCAACCCACCAGGGAATCCGCTGGGCGTTGGCTTCCGTTTCGATCGCGCCGGCGTGATCGGCGTCGACTTCGACCTGCCGGCGCAGAACGTCGCGCGCTTCAACCGCCCGCATCCGAACTATCACCCCGCGTATCTCGCGTGCATCATCGGCGGCGGCCTCATCGTGGGGATCGTCGCCACAAAGACCGCCGATAGCGCAACAGCCGCCGACGAGGGCCTTATCGGCGCGCTCGTGGTCGCAGCCATCGGCGCACCGCTCGCATTTCTCCCGCACTGGCAGGATTCAGGCTTCACTTACCAGCCGCGAGGATTCGCACGCATGCATTCTCCGCTTGTTGGTTTTCACCCGCGCCCGTTTCCTCGTGTTTTCCACGCACGTTAAGGAATCCCCATGATCCGCAGGATGATTCAATCCGCCCTGTGCATTTGCCTATCGCCGCTGGTCGTCGCGCAGCAAGTGGCTTCGCCCATCTCAACACCGGTCGTGCTCAAAAAGGGAACTGAAGTGAAATTGGTTTTGTTCGAAACGATTTCGTCGGCGACAGCGAAAAACGGACAGAAGGTCCGAATGGCCGTCGCAGAAGACGTGACCTTGAACGGCGCGATCGTGATTCCAAGAGGAAGCCTCGCGACAGGAGAAGTCACTGAAATTCGTAAGGCAAAGCCGCAAAAGCGCAACGGGTTCTTCGTGATTAAACCTATCGATTTCATGCTTGCAGATGGGACAAGACTCAAACTGCGCGAATACCGGCCCGGCGAAGACTCCTGTGAGGATTTTGGCGCTTGCTGGGCAATGTGGACGTTCTTCGGCCCGTTGATGCTCCTCGTTTTGACAAAGACCGCGATCGAAAATCGCGACTATCGGGAGGCCGGGAAGGACTACGTGAGGGAGCGTTGCTCGCCTGGCTACGGCTTCCTCGCACGGGACTTAATGATCCTATCGAGCGATCATGATTCCGTTAGGAAACCAAAGCCTCACGTGTCTCAACCAGCAGCGCAGCCGGATGCTCAAGCAGTCCTGTGCTCATCGCAACAGGATCGGCCACCGGAAGCGCATTGAGTAAGGGCTGCTTCTTTTGCACAATCGAGAACGCCTCGCGCAGCCTCAGTCAATCCCTGCATTTTCTCCCTATTCCACGGCGGTATCCTGTACGTGCTCAATGTCCGACTCACCTCCAACAAGTTCCCTGCAATCGCCGTCCGCGCCGCTCCAATCGCGCCGCAAACCCCGCTGGCCCCGCATCCTCCTCTGGTCCTTCGGCAGCTTGGTGGCTCTGCTCCTACTCGCCGCGTGTGCCGGCGTGCTCTGGCTTCGCTCCGCCGCCAAAGCCGCGCTGCCCCAGCTCGACGGCGACGTGCATCTGGCCGGCCTTTCCGCGCCCGTCACCGTCCGCCGCGACGCCCACGGCGTGCCCCACATCGATGCCGCCACGCAGGACGACCTCTTCGTCGCTCAGGGATACGTCACCGCGCAGGATCGCCTGTGGCAGATGGACGGCCTGCGCCGCGGCGCCAACGGCGAGCTGGCCGAAATCATGGGCCCCTCGCTCGTCGAGCACGACAAAACGCAGCGCGTTCTCCAGATCCGCCTCACCGCCCAGCGCGTCTACGAACAGCGACGCCAGACGCGCGCCGCATCTTCGACGACTACGCCCGCGGCGTCAATCTCTTCATCGCGCATTGCGAAAGCTCCAACACGCTCCCCGTCGAATTCCGCCTGCTTCACTATCGCCCGCGGCCCTGGCGCGGCGTGGATTCCATCAGCGTGGGCCTGGCGATGGTGCAGACTCTCGATATGCACGTCACTACCAAGCTCTCCCGCGCCCGCGTCGCCGCCCGCTTGCACGACCCCCGACTCGTAGCCGATCTTTATCCCGTCGGCTCCTGGCGCGATCGTCCGCCCACCGGCATCAGAGTGGACCTGAGCGAGCCGCAGCCGATGCCACCGCCCCCCAAGAACGGCGAAGACGAGGACGACAACGAGAACACCGAAACCCGCGCCCTGCCCTTCATCCATGCGGCTCCGCAGGCCGCGGCAGCAGCTTTGAAAGTGCGCGATCTTAGAAGTCATAGAAGAACCCGTTCGAAGGAGAATCTTGTATCAGGGCACGGCTTTAGCCGGGCCATAACATCCAGTCAAACAGAACGGGCTTTATCCCCTGACGCCGTTCCCGTCGATACGCAAGCACTCATGGCCGTTTTCGGCCAGCCCGCCTGCCCCGGCTGCGCCGTGGGATCGAACAACTGGGTCATAGCCGGCACGCACACCGCCAGCGGCAAGCCGCTCCTTCAAACGATATGCACTTGACCCTCCGCGAGCCCGACACGTGGTACATCGCCGATCTATATTCGTCTGGTCTGCGCGCCCGGTTTTCATGCCGCCGGCGTTACACTGCCGGGCATGCCGCTCATCATCGCCGGCCACAATGAGCACGTGGCCTGGGGATTCACCGCGCTCTATGCCGACGTGCAGGATCTCTACATCGAAAAGCTCGACGGCAAGGGCAACTACGAGGGCAACGACGCAGCATGGCATCCGCTCGCCGTCGATCACGAAGTCATCCACGTGCGCGGCGGCAAAGATGTCGAAGCTCGACGTTCAATCCACCGCGCATGGGCCGCTGCTCAACCCGCTTCTGTCCGCGAGCGATCCGCCCATCGCTCTCAAGTGGACCCTCTACGATCCCGCGCTGAACACGCTTCCGCTCTACGAAATGAACGCGGCCTCAAATTGGACGGAGTTCTCCGCCGCGCTCGCCCAGTGGTGCTGGCCCACGCAGAATCTCGTCTACGCTGACGACCAGGGCCACATCGCCTACCACGCCATCGGCCGGGTACCGATAGGTGCCGACGGCAGGCATCTTCAACAGCCGGTCTCGCACGACACTGTGCCCATCCGCTCGAGTGGGGGCTTCATCGGGCAATGGCAACCTCCGAACTACATCCCCTTCGACTCAGATGCCCAACGCCTTCGATCCGCCCTCGGGCTTTCTCGCCACGGCCAACTCCCGCGTCACCACCGACAAATCGCCCTATCCGCTGACTGGCGAGTGGGGCGATCCCTACCGCGTCGAACGCATCTACAAAGTGCTCGACGGCCGCGACCATCTGACGCCCGCCGACATGCTGGCCGTCCAGACCGACATCTACAGCGAGGTCGATCAGGAGATGGGCCATCGCTTTGCCTATGCCATCGACCACACGCCGGGCCCCGAAGGCAATGGCGATGCGCGGATGCGCCAGGCCGCCGACCTGATGCGCAGTTGGGACGGCCGGCTCACCACCGAATCCGCCGCCGCATCCATCGTCACGCAAACTCGCGCCGCGCTGTGGTCCATGATCCTCGAGCCGAAACTCGGCAAGCTCGCCTCCGACTACCACTGGAGCGAGGCGCACTTTTGCTGAAGAAGAAATCGTGATGCACGCCAAGCCGGAGTGGCTGCCGCCGGGCTACAAGAACTGGGATGAGTTGCTCACCGCCGCCGTACGCAAAGGGATGGAAAACGGCAAAGCGCCCGCTGACCTGGCCGAGTGGAGCTACGGTGGCTGGCACGTGGTCGATATCGAGCACCCGCTGGCCGGGTTTCTGCCGCTGATTGGCCGCATTGCCGGAACCGGCCCCCAGCCGCAGAGCGGCGACGGAACCACCGTCAAGCAGGTGGGCCGCACGCTCGGCTCGTCGCAGCGCTTCACCATGGACTGGAGCAACATCGATGGCTCAACGGAGAACATCGTGCTGGGCGAAAGCGGCGATCCGCTCAGTCCATACTTCCGCGACCAGTGGAACGACTGGTACAACGGAACCACATTCGCGCTGCCCTTCACCCCGGCTGCGGTCGCTGCGCAGACACGGCATACTTTGCGCCTGCTGCCATGAAAGAACAGGGATCAGGGATCAGAGATCAGGCATCAGGGACAGCGGTCCCGGCATTGACTTCGAGACATGGGAGTTTGTCCGGCCCCGCGCTCATCCTCCTCGCCGCCTTCGTTGCCATTGTTCCCGCAGCTCATTCGCGGCAACTCCTGCGGCCACGACTTCAACGTTCATCTCGTCTCCTGGCTCGATTGCCTCAACGCGTGGCGTCACGGCATTCCCTATCCGCACTGGGCGCCCAGCCCCAACTACGGAGCCGGCGAGCCGCGCTTCGTCTTCTATCCCCCGCTCACGTGGATGCTTGGCGCCGCGTTGGGCGCCATTCTTCCCTGGCATCTCGCGCCCATTGCGCTCACGTTCCTCACCTTGGCCGGAACCGGCCTGGCCACTCGCGCCCTCGCGTCTCGAAGCGCTCGACGATTTGCCCGCCACGCTGGCCGGCTGCGTCGCCATCTTTTCCGGTTACGCGCTGTTCACTGCCTACGAGCGCTGCGCCTTCCCTGAATTCGCCGGCGGCGTCTGGCTTCCGCTCCTGGTTTTTTCGCGCTGCGTGACCGCCATCCGTCCGCCTCACTGTTTCGCCGCGCCTTCATCGGGGTCCACCGCGCCGCTTGCCGTCCTGCTCGCCGCCGCGTGGCTCTCCAACCTTCCGCTGGGGATAATGGCCGGCTATCTGTTGGCCGGCGTCGCCGTCCTTTGGGCCGTAGTGAACAAAACCTGGGCGCCGGTGCTTCGCGCCGCGCTCGCGACTGTGTTGGGCTTGGGTCTCGCCGCCATCTACTGGCTCCCCGCGGCTCTCGAACGGCACTGGGTCGATATCAGCCAGTCGACCCAGGACCCCGGCTACAGCTTCGAGAACAGTTGGCTCTTCGCGCGTCACGCCGACCCGGTGCTCGCATTGCACGACGTGGTCCTGCGCCAGGTCTCCTGGATTGCCGTCTCCATGATCGCCGTCGCTCTCGCCGCCGTCATCGTCTGCTATTTCCGTAACTCTTTTCCAAAACCAGAAAAAATTCCTCTGGCGGCCATCCCCATCGTCATCTTCTTCTTCCTGCTCCCGATCTCACGGCCGCTCTGGCATCTGCTTCCCGAGATGCCCTTCCTGCAGTATCCCTGGCGCTGGCTGGAAGCAGTCGAGGCGCCCATGGCCATCTTCTTCGTTGCTGCGATCTGGCCCAGAGGCCGGCGCGGCCGCTGGGTGACCGTCGCTACATGCGCTGTGCTCTTTGTCGCGGCCACGGTCTACGCCGGGACAACCTTCTTCCAGTCATGCAACCCGGAGGACACGGTCCAATCCGTGCTGGCCGCCTACCAGGCGGGCACGGGCTTTGAAGGCTTGGCTGAGTACGAGCCCCCCGGCGCCGACATCTCGCAAATCGCCACAGGCTTCCCCGATGCCTGCCTCGTGAGCGATCCATCCGTCGCGTTCGGCAAGCCCAACCTCGATGATCCCGACCAAAACCCCGCCTGGGATCCCGGCAAGGACTCCTGCCTGGCCGTCTTCCCAACCGTCGGCGGTCTGCAAACCAATCCCGAGCACCGGCGCATCGCCGGCACGGCCCCTCAGTCCGGCTATCTTGTCCTGCGCCTCCTCCGCTATCCCGCATGGACCATTCGCCTCAACGGCCAGCTCCTCACCGGAGATCGCTCCAACGCTGCGATCAAGCGCGACGTGATCAAGCGCGACGACGGCCTCATCGCCATTCCCGTCGCGCAAGGCCCGGTCGACCTGACCGTCGATTGGACCACCACCCCCGATACTCCCCTCGGCCGATGGCTGAGCAGCATAAGCGTCCTGCTGCTCTTTGCGCTATGCTTACTGGAAAGAAAGAGCGCCAGTCCCCGTCGAAGATGAAAGCCATGCCTGCAGACGTGAAATCGCTGATCCAAGAGGGCGCGGACCTGACCGATCGGGCGCTGGAATCCCTGATCCCCTCAGAGGACACAGTCCCGGCGTCGATCCACGGCGCGATGCGCCATTCCGTTTTCGCCGGGGGCAAGCGGCTCAGGCCGGTGTTGGCCATGCAGGCTGGCGTCACCATCGCAGGCCATCTGCCAAAGGGAATCGCACGTCTTGGCGCGGCCATCGAGATGCTCCACACCTACTCGCTCATTCACGACGACCTGCCCGCCCTGGACAACGACGACCTGCGTCGCGGCAAACCCACCTGCCACGTGGCCTTTGGCGAGGCCATCGCCATCCTGGCCGGCGATGCGTTGCAGACCCGTGCCTTCGAGGTGCTATCCGGCCTGGAGTGCCCGCCTGACGCCGCCCTGCAGATCATCGGCCTGATTGCCAATGCCGTCGGCACCGTCGATGGCATGATCGGCGGCCAGGTGCTCGATCTCGAAAGCGAGCACCTGAAGCCAACGCCGGAGCTCGTTGAGGCCATCCATCGCGCCAAGACGGGCGCGCTGATCCGCGTGAGCGTGGTAACTGGCGGCGTCTTTGCGGGGGCCACTGCGAACGATGTGGTGCGGCTCAACCGCTTCGGCCGCAAAGCCGGCCTCGCTTTTCAGATTGTCGATGACGTGCTCGACTTGACGGTGGACTCGGCGCAATTAGGCAAGACTGCCGGGAAAGACCAGGCCACCGAGAAAGCCACCTGGCCGGCCGTCTATGGCGTTGAGCAGAGCCTGCGCGATGCCGCCCAACTGGTTGAGGAGGCCTTTGCCGCCCTCGAACCCTACGGCAGCCGCGCCGATGGCCTCAAAGCCGTGGCGCGATATCTGGTCGAGCGGAAGAGCTGAGCGGTTCTGTTTGAATCCTGCATGATGGGCCACGCAGCCAGCCCCGCGCGTCTAAAAGTTTCCGATTACCCTGCGCAGCTTTTGGCTCTGCGTCGAGAGATCGTCGACGGCGAGCTGTGCCCGGTTGAGCAGCCCTTGCAGCTCCTCAAGGTAGCCGGGAAGAGTGCCCCACCAGGCGCACACGGTTTCCCGCTGATCGAGCATAGCCAGCGCAGTGCCTGCGGCGGCGGCCACCAGCCCGGCGCGCCGATTGCCCGTTAGCAGCATCGCCCCGCTGGCGGCAAGAGTGCTCGCCGCGGCAATGAGAATCCAGTTCGGGGCACTGGCGGCACCGGCGGGCGGCGCGCCACCCAATTCGTTGGTTTCTTTCGATAGCGGCACAACCACCATGACCCCTCCTTGCATTCCCGGCCGAAGTCCGACGCGGAAGCAGAATTGCCTAGAGCTTGTTTCAAAAATGGCCTGGCAGGCGCGAGCCGAGATCCCGCAGGGGCTAAAGCCCTTTGTTTTTCGGACTTATTCCGGCACGACTAAAGTCGTGCCCTGACACAAAGCTGGTTTTTGAAACACGCTCTATCAAGTATCACTCGAAAACCGGCAACGCGGCGACTTTTCTTGGGCGCCGGTCCGGAAAGGCGCCCTGTCTCGGCGGCAAGAAAACGTTCAATCCAGGTCGATCTCGCGCAAGGGCTTCTCGTCGGGCGCGTCCTTGGCTTTGCGCAGCGCCTCGGCAAATCGCTTCTCCATCAGATCGGCCTTGTTCTTTTCGGCGTCCACACTCTGCCGGAAGATCGACTCCGTCCGCTCCCCATGCTCACGCATGGCCTGGGCCGCAGTCTCCAGGTCCTCGAACATCCGCTTCCGTGGCGCCGGGGTATGGCTCACCAGCAGCCCGGTTGTCCCGTCGATCTTGAGCATAGCCCCGCAATCCGGGCACGCCACCTCGAACGTTTTGTCCTTGTTCTTCGCCATTCCAACTAGCATTCTATGCGCTTGACCGGCTTTTTGGCTGGACCTTGACGGACTTGCCGCCGTGCCCCCGGCGCACCGGCCGCAGACGCCTGGGCGAGGCGCGCGCCACCGGCGCTACCGCGTCATTCGATGGTCACATGCAAATCGAATTGCTCCTCGTTCGGATCCGGCTTTTCCCAGGAGCGGACGTAATGGAGCAGCAACACTCCCGTCCCCTTGCCCCTCGTCTCGAACTTGAAGATCTGCACAATCGGCCGTCCCACTCCCGGCTGCGTCGCCTCAGTCTGCGACTGGCCGCTCAGCTTCAGCAACGTGGTCGATTGCTTATGCACATACCACTCGTATCCGGTTGTGGGATTGGAACTGAGTCGAACCTCAAGAACGTCTCCCGACTTGAGATGCACCGTGGAGCCCTTGTCCTTGTCGGTGACCACCTGGGTCGCCGCGTACGCCACGGTTGAACAGCAAATCAGCAGCAAGATCGCAATGGGGAAAAACCAGGACCCCAAATGAAACCGCCGGCACGCACTTCGAACCAGCATGGAAGACTCCTCTCGCGCGATGACGCCCACCGTGCTGTTCCGCCGCGCAACCCGAAGATAACTCCGTCCACTTCCCCGCGCAACGACCATTCTCCGGTGATCCGCTGTTTTTCTAACTCCGCTAACACCGTTAGCACCGCCAGCCCCGCTCTATCTTCCTTCTTCCTTGACACGCCCGCGCCCTCCAGCGAAAGATGAATGCGCCGGATGGTCGAAGCCACTCAGCGGGCAGATGCATGGCTGCCGAGGATCTTCGGCCGCTTGAATTTCTCTTGAGGAAGAAGCGAATGAACAGGAACCGCACGAGACCGCTGCGACTGCTGGGACTGATGGCGCTGGTACTTCCCTGTCTCTGCCTCGCCGGCGGGAAGAACGCCGCTGCCGCCCCCGATCCTGCGCAGACCGCCGCCGCGAGCCTCCCCGCCTCGACGCCGCTCAAAGTCGATCGCCTCGATCCCTCCATCGCCCGCATCGTTCCCGCCGCCGCCAAACTCGAGCAGATCGCCACGGGATTCACCTGGACCGAAGGCCCGATTTGGGTCCACGGCAGTCTCTTCTTCGCCGATATCCCTTCGAACAGCATCCAACGCTGGACGCCCGGCAAAGGCGTCAGCATTTTCCTTCAGCCCAGCGGCTACAAGGGATCCGACCACTACGGCCGCGAACCCGGTACCAACGGCATGACGCTCGACGCGCTCGGCCGCCTCACCGTCGCAGGCCACGCGCAGCGCGACGTCTTGCGCTTCGAGTCGCTCAACCCCGAAGGCCCCGTCACCATCCTTGCCGATCGCTATCAGGGCCTGCGCCTCAACAGCCCCAACGACCTTGTCTACCGCTCCGACGGCTCGCTCTACTTCACCGATCCGCCCTACGGCCTGCGCACGCAGAAGGATAACGACCCCGAAAAGGATCTCCAGGTCAACGGCGTCTATCGCATTCCGCACGCGCTCACCCACAAAGCCGGCAGCCCGCCCGATCGCGAGCAGTTGCAGCTCCTCATTTCCGATCTGCCGCGGCCCAACGGCATCGCGTTCTCGCCCGGCGAAAAATATCTCTACGTCGACAACTCCGAGCCCAAAAAGATCTGGATGCGCTATCGCGTGCTCCCCGACGGCACGCTCGCCGATCCCAAGCTGCTTTACGACGCCACGTCCGATCCGCGTCCCGGCGGCCCCGACGGCATGAAAGTGGATGTGGAAGGCAATATCTATAGCGCAGGTCCCGGCGGCGTCTTGATTCTTTCGCCGGAAGGCAAGCCGCTTGGCACGATCCTCATTCCCGAGCGCGTCGCCAACGTAGCCTGGGGCGGACCCGATCGCAAGACGCTCTACATCTGCGCCAGCTCGAGCATCTACCGCGTCCATCTGCTGATCGCAGGCGAGCCCGTCGTGCAGACGAAGTGATAGCGGAGCTAGCGGAGTTAGAGGAGCTAGCAACGGATCAATCGGCTTTGTGCTAACTCCGCTAACTACGCTGTTTTTACGTCACCACCCCCGGATTGAACAACACAAAATCGTTGTGCAACCCCCAGTGGTCGGCCCAGGTCTTTTTGCGCCCACTGGCCACCTCCAAAACCAAAGAAAAAATCTCCCGCCCAACCTCTTCCACGGTGGCCTCCCCAGTCGCAATGCTTCCCGCGTCCACGTCGATCAGATCGGGCCAGCGGCGCGCGAGCCCGCTGTTCGAAGCCACTTTGATCACCGGCGTCATCGCCAGCCCATACGGCGTTCCGCGCCCCGTGGTAAAGATATGCATGTTCATTCCCGCGGCCAATTGCAGAGTGCCGCAGATAAAGTCGCTGGCCGGCGTGGCCGCAAACACAAGACCCTTCCCGCGTCACGCGCTCGCCCGGCCCGGCCACTCCCATCAGCGCCGTCGTGCCCGCCTTGGCGATCGACCCCATCGCCTTCTCGACGATATTCGCGAGGCCTCCCTTCTCGTTCCCCGGCGTCGGGTTCGCGCTTCGGTCCGCTCCGCCCCTCCGCAAATACTCGTCGTACCACGCCATCTCGCGCACAAAATCCCGCGCAATCTCCGGCGTGGCCGCGCGCGCCGTCAGCAGATGCGCCGCATCGCGCACCTCCGTCACCTCTGAGAACATCACCGTTGCCCCGGCGCGCACCAACAGATCCGCCGCAAATCCCACCGCGGGATTCGCTGTCACGCCCGACATCGCGTCCGACCCGCCGCACTGCAAGCCCACCACCAGTTCCGACGCCGCACACGTCACCCTTCGCCGCCGATCCAGTCTCTCCAGCCGCTTCTCGGCCAGCGCTACGATCGTCGCCACCATCTCTCCAAATCCATCGTGCGCATCCTGCAGCGCCATGATGCCCGGCTCTTCCTCGAGCACCGCCAGTACGCTGGCAGGCATCAGCCTCGCCGGCGGCAGCTTCTCGCATCCCAGGCTCACCACCAGCAGCTCGCCGCCAAAGTTCGGATGCAAACTCAAATTGCGCAGCGTGCGGATCGGAATCGCCGCTCCCGGCGCATCGATGGCCACGCCGCAGCCGTACGGATGCGTGATGGCCACAACGTCGTCCACGTGCGGATAGCGCGGCAGCACCTCGGCTTTGATGCGCCGCACGGCATACTCCACCGTCGCCGCGACGCACTGCACCGTGGTGGTAATGCCGAGAATGTTTTTCGTTCCCGCCGAGCCGTCGCGATTGCGATACCCCTCGAACGTGCACCCCTCAAGCGGCGCGAGCGGCTTCGGCGTCGCCGAGGCCAACGGACAATTGGCAAGCGGAGGCGCGTCAGGCGGCGTCACCAGTCCCTCGTGCACCCAACTGCCCCACGCAATCGCCCGGTTCGCGTAGCCGATCGTCACGCCGTAGCGCACAATCGCATCGCCCTTCGCGAGATCCGCCAGCGCCACCTTGTGCGCCTCGGGGATCGTCTCGGCCAGCACAAGTCCGCCGGGAAATCGGCTGCCCGCGGGTAGTCCGCCCTCGTTCACCACCACAGCCACGTTGTCTCGCTCGTTGGCCCGAAGAGTTCGAGGATGCATTCGGTGATTCACCGCCGCACACGCGCCGCCGCTCATGCTCTTGCATCCGCAGCGGCTTCGCTGTGTCTCGATCATAAACTCCGGGCTGCGGTTAATTGCGATGGTTCGCGTTCCACTCAGGTGGATGGTCGCGCCTCGTCAGTCCATCGCCGGGAATGCCGGAGCGCGGCGCCGGCATGGTACCGTGAAAAACGAATCACGAGTCGAGCGCGGACCGCCCGCGTCAAAAGGATTCCCTTTGGCTGAAGCCCGCCAATCTCGCGTTCGCTATCTCATCATCGCCATCCTTTTCGTGGTGAGCTGCTTCAGCTTTGCTGACCGCTCGGCCCTCTCGCAGGCCGCTGGCGCCATGCCTCAGGCCATCAACCTGACTGCCGCGCGAATGAGTTATCTGCTTTTCGCATTCGGCTGGGCCTACGCGCTCGGCCAGCTTCCCTCCGGCGGCCTGCTCGACCGCTTCGGATCGAAACGCGTCTACGGCATCGCCATCATCGGCTGGTCGCTTTGCGCCTTTCTCACCGCCTTCGCGGGCTACCTGGCCGCCAGCGCCGCATTCACTGCGATTTTCATCCTTCGCATTTTCTCCGGACTCTTCCAGTCCCCCGTCTTTCCCGGCAACGGCCGCATCGTGGCCTCCTGGTTTCCCACTTCGGAGCGCGGCCGCGCCTCGGCCATCTTCAACTCCGCGCAATATTTCGCGCTGCCCATCTTCGCGCCCATCTTCGCATGGCTGATCCACATTGCCGGCTGGCGCGCTTGTTTCTGGTTCCTGGGCGCGCTCGGTTGCGTGCTCTCCGCGGTCTGGTACACCAACATCTACGGCGTCAAAGACCATCCGCGCATCTCGCCCGCCGAGATCGAAACCATCGAGCGCGGCGGCGGCTTGGTCAATACCGACGCTCCCTCCAGCGCGAGAAAGAACACGCTCACCTGGGCCACCGTCAAAATGCTCCTCAGCTATCGCATGTTGGTCGGCGTCTACATCGGCCAGTACTGCATCAATACCTTGACGTGGTTTTTTCTCACCTGGTTCCCGCTGTACCTTGCGCAGGCCCGCCACATGTCGGTGCTTCAGGTCGGTCTTGCCGCCGCCATACCGGGGCTCTGCGGAGGCTTCGGCGGCATTCTCGGCGGCGTCATCTCCGACAAACTGCTCCATCGCGGCCACTCGTTGAGCTTCGCGCGCAAGCTCCCCATCATGGCAGGCATGGCGCTGTCGATGACCATCATCGCCTGCAACTACGCGCCGTCGCAGAGCCTGATGCTCCTGTTTATGTCGATCTCCTTCTTCGGCAAAGGTGTTGGCGCGCTGGGCTGGACCGTCATCTCGGATACCTCGCCGAAGGGAATGGTCGGCATGAACGGCGCGCTCTTCAACCTTTGCGGCAATCTGGCCGGCATCACCACCCCGCTCGTCATTGGCTATATCGTCGCGAAGACCCACTCCTACAACGGCGCACTCGTCTTTGTCGGCCTCATCGCCTTCTGCGCCATCGTCAGCTACGGCCCCATCGTGGGCGAAATCAAGCGCCTCGACTTCAGCACGCCTTCGCCCGCTTCGTCCTGAACGCCGCCCCTTACAATCACCAAAGGAGATTCATCCCATGTCCGACCGCCCCGGCAAATTCCCTCCCAACAAATTCAAACAGGCTCTCGCGCGCGGCGAGCGCCAGGTCGGCCTGTGGTGCTCCCTGGCCAGCCCCGTTGCCGCTGAAATCGCCGCCGGCGCCGGATTCGATTGGATCGTCATCGACGGCGAGCACGGACCCAACGACATCACCACGCTACTGCCGCAATTGCAGGCCATGCACGGCGGCACAGCCGAGCCCGTCTTTCGCATCCCGTGGAACGAGCCCGTCATCATCAAGCGCGCGCTCGACGTGGGCGCACGCTCGCTGCTCATCCCCTGGGTGCAGAATGCCGATGAAGCGCGCCGCGCCGTGGCTGCCACGCGCTATCCTCCGATGGGAATTCGCGGCGTCGCTCGCGTCATCCGCGCCAACGACTACGGCCGCACCGCGGACTATCACCGCAACGCGCACCTCGACACCTGCGTCCTTGTTCAGCTTGAAACCAGGACTGCTCTCGGCGACATCGAAGCTGTGGCCGCCGTCGAAGGCGTCGATGGAATCTTTATCGGTCCCAGCGATGTTGCCGCCTCGTTCGGTCATCTCGGCGATCCAAAACAACCTGAGGTGCAGGCCGCGATCAAGGAAGCGGTCAAGCGCATTCGCGCCGCGGGCAAATCCGCCGGCTTTTTGACTGGAAATGCCGACGAGGTGGAAGCCATGTTCGAACTCGGCTTCAACTTCACCGCTGTCGGCAACGACGTGAGCATCCTGGCGGCCAACCTCACCAACCTCGCCGCCCGCTTCCACAGGAAATAGGGCCGTGGCGCCGCTAGCTCGCTAACCCCGCTAACTCCGCTACGCAGAAGGCGTCGCTGCCGTCTTCACATTCACCACGTGATAAATCGCCGGCTCCGTTCCCACATTCTTGAACCCGTGCAGTTGGTTCGAGCCGTTGAAGATGATCGATCCCGGCCCCACGCGGATCCACTCGCCGTTCGAAAGCGTCTCCACCGTGCCTTGCCGGATAATGATCAGCTCCTCGTTGGGGTGTTTGTGCGGCGGGTGCGGCGACATGCCGGGATTCAGCGTGGTGATGTGGATCTCGAGATTCTCCAGCGTCGCCGTCGGCGTACTGCAAACCGTCCGCACCGACCCCGTGGCATTCGGTTTGTCGACCATCGAGTTCCAGTCGAACAGCTTCGATCCCATGACCGGCGCGGCGGCGGGCGTTGTATCGCCGAAGGCCAATACATCGCCCGCCACGGCAGCCGCGGCCAGCGCCGCAAGAATTTCTCTACGATTCATCTCCGTCTCCTTCGCATCGACATTTGAAACCGAGCCGCCCGGCGCACAAGTGGCGCGGCTCGCCGTTCGCTGTTACTTATAGCGGACCGGACCTTTGCTTGCAACCTTGCCGGCTCGGCCAAGACCGCTGCCTTTTGTTCCCTCGCGCCCTTGCGGAGCCGTGGTTCGCGGACCGCGGGCTGAGGGCCGCGAGTCATGGGCAGGGCGGCCAGGCAAGGATCGAGCGCGAGAGTGAAAGGCCAAAGCCGAGCGGCGAATGTTTACCAGAAAATTAACAGGCCATTTCGGCTATTTTGACCGTATTTCTTGAGGACGGAAGGTCGATTCCAAACGACTTACGGTTAGAAAAGATACCTCTTGGGGGTATCAAAAAAGATAGTTAATTATTTTCCCTCCGTTGCGTCGTCTTTGCGTGGACGGCCCGCGCGCCTCTTCACGGAGCCAGCCGGGTTTGGCTCGAGGCGTAGGGCGCCCAGAGCGATTTTCGCGGCGGCCAGCAGGTGCTCTGCTTCCTTTTGCCGGACCACCTCCAACATGTAGGCCTGGGTGACACAGGCGATAAAGTCGCAAATATTCTCGTAGCCCCTAAGAGGCGGCATGGCGGCGAGGAAGGCGTCGTTGGCGATTGTTTCGGCTTTGAATTCGTCTGCGTCCTCGTCGCGTTGATTCGCGATGGTGATGCGCCAAGCGCGCACGCACTGCGCAACGGCCACGTTTTCGGTAGGCCGATCGGGTGCTTCGCACTCGGATTCGCCGGTTTCAGGCTCGGTGGATTCGCTGGTTTGGGTCATCGCAAGAGCTCCTATGGTATTAAGTTTAGCGATTTCGCGGAATTAATCTGCAAAGTTGGGGAAAGAAATGTTTCATGCGGAATCAATGAGATGGGGGATGATTTGGCGCCGAAGGGGCTTGACAGGCGGACAGAGCGGAGATGGCGGACCGGCCAGAGTACGCCATCACGGCTCTCATGTAGACTCGACGGAAGCGCCACGCCTGCTGGGACTCCATGATCGCCGCGGCGCCGGGAGTGCACGTGACGCTCGCGCTCGCTAACCCTTCCGCAACTGCCCGGCGCAAGATCGCGCGGCGGCTTCTGCCGTTTCTCTTTCTGATTTATATGACAGCGTTCATCGACCGTGTGAACGTTGGGTTCGCGGGTCTCGACATGACTCGCGAGCTTCACTTCTCGAACGAAGTATTCGGATTCGGAGCGGGAATCTTTTTCTTCGGTCTCTGCCTGCTGGAGATTCCGGGGGCGATGTTCGCGCACAGCCGGAGCGCGCGGATGTGGATTGCGGCGATCATGATCGGGTGGGGATTTCTGGCATCGCTGACTGGACTGGTGCAGACGGCAACCGAGTTCAATATCATCCGATTTCTGCTGGGGGCGGCAGAGGGGGGCTTCTTCCCGGCGGTGATTGTCTACATGACGCACTGGTTCCGGCAAGCGGATCGCGCCAAAGCGATCGCGCTGTTCATGACGGCTATTCCGGTTTCGAGCGCTACAGGAGGCATCATTGCCGGCGGTTTGCTTAGCGTGCACTGGCTGGGACTTTCCGGCTGGCGCTGGCTGCTGATTCTCGAAGGCGTTCCGGCGGTGCTGTGCGGAATCGCCACCTTGTTCTATTTGACGGATCGGCCGAAGGACGCGCGCTGGCTGAGCGAGGACGAACGGTCATGGATCGTGGCTGAGCTGGAGCGCGAGAAGAGAGAACACGCTAGCGGGCAGGCGGAGGTCGGCGTTCTGAGGGCGCTTGCCAGCGGGACAGTGATGCTTTTGGTGGCGGGATATTTCTTTATCAATTTGACCGGAAACGGCATGAACATCTGGCTGCCAAAGATGGTGCAAAAGCTGCCGGGCCTGACGGTGTGGCAGGTGGGGCTGATCGCGTCGCTTCCACATATTTGTGCGATTCCGGCGATGATTTTGGCGGGTTGGAACGCGGACAGAACGGGACTGCACAAACGTCATGCCATGATTGCCGCGGGGATGGCGGCCGCGGGACTGGCGATGAGTCAGTTGCCGGGGATCAGCGCGACAGCGGTTGTGATTGGGTTCTCGATCGGGATGATGGGCATTATGAGCTACTACCCGTGCTACTGGGCGCTGCCCACAAAACTGCTGAACGGGAGGGTCGCCGCGGCGGCGTGCGGGCTGATCACGATGGCGAATATCGGAGGGTTTGTGGGGCCGTACGCGATTGGTTTCTTTACCGACCTGACAGGGACCCAGGTGGCCGGGGTGCTGGTTCTCGTGGCGAGTGCGGTGATGGCAGGAGGCAGCGTGGCTTTCCTGCGCAGGCGGTGATCGCGCGAAGGGGCGGATGAGCAAATACACGTGAATCCATGTACGCTCGGGTTGAGGAGGCGCGATGAGTGAATACCGGACGAGTTTTGGAACGATTTTGAGGCAGCCGAGCGCGCTGGTTCCGTTGGCGCTGGCACTGACGGCGCTGGCCGTGGTGCTGGGCCACATTGCGGTTTATGGCGCCGCGCATGAGGCGGATGAGGGAGCAACCGCGCACATTTGGCAACTGCTGATGGCGGCGCAGTTGCCGGCACTGCTTGTGTTCGGGATTCGGTGGCTGCCGAAGGCGCCGAGGCAGGCGATGGGTGTGCTGGCGCTGCTGGTGGCGGCGATTCTGGCGGCGATGGCTCCGGTGTACTTGCTGCATTGGTGAGTGAGGGCGCCGTGGATCGTGACTCGTGGTTCGTGGATCGTTTCCGGGCCTGAAGGCCGGGACATTTTGTATGGACTCATTCCGTCTCTTCGGCTCCCATCTCATGCTTCAAGATGTCGCCAGGAGCACATTGCAGTTCCTGGCACAGAGCATTGAGAGTGGAGAATCGAACAGCTTTCGCCTTGTTGCTCTTCAGAATGGATAGGTTCGCCAGAGTGATTCCGACGCGGCCGGCTAGCTCCGTCAGAGAAATGCCACGTTCGAGCATCACCCGGTCAAGATGTACACGAATCGCCATAGCTCCCTACCTATACAGTGAGTTCGCTTTCCGTTCTAAGCGCGTAGCCGCGCCGAAAGACCTCAGCGAGCACCACCAGCAGGATTCCCATAAAGATCGCGTCGAAATCGATCGCCCAGGAGAATCTTGCGCCCGATTCGACCACCGAACCCATGTTCAGCAATTTGGCGCAAAAGACCGTCCGCAGAAGAGAGCCGATCACGACAGCGCAGCCCATCATCTGCAAGCGGCTCGGTGTTTTGGGATGAAACGGCTCTCCGGTCCGAACGGGTTCCAGAAGTCGCATAAGCAGGTAGAGAACCACCACATGGCAGGTTCGCGAAACCAGTTCCATTCCCCAGATCCACCATCTCGCTTCGGTGCCTCGAAACATGTCGAAGGAGAATTCCAGTGGGCCACTCTGGACAACGAACGACACATAGTGCCAGGAGGAAGGAAGAATTGGAGCGATTGCCAAGATCGGAACACCCGGAATTGCCAGCCAAAACAGTATCTTCACCGCTAGATGGAGTTTCGAAGCAATCGACTTCGGGCCAATCAGGTTCATACATTCCTTTCTCCAGACGAAACACTACTATGGATCAATATTTATTGTTTGTCAATAATTCTCTTCTGTTCTTCGATAATGTTTATCTGTTTTCCAATAACATATTTGCAACCGGCGCTGGGCAAAAGATTTCACTTGACATCGAGTACTCTATATTGTAGAGTACTCTTCACATCAGGAACGCGCCCAACATTCGCTGGCCAGGAACGAACAAGGCAGCTGATGATTCTGTCGCCCCTACGAGGCTGGAGTTGTGTGGGGGACGTTTTCCCAGGGCTCGCGCCCTGGGCTATTCTCTGACGCTCCCTACGGGAGCTAAAGACGGGGGGAGTGGGGGAAGGCGGGCGAAGAACAGGGGACGAGGGGACGGGGGAAGTACGGGCGGGGACGCCCGCACGACAGCCGGCGAGGACGCCGGCGCTACAAAGAACGAACGGGTGCGGCTGGCATGCGGGTACACGGGAAGACACGGAGTAGTCAATAGGGAGTGGAAAAAACGCTGAGCGGAAAATGAGCGAATTGAAGGAAGGGACGATGACGGCGAGTGCGCAAAAGATCGAGACGGGGACGGCGCTGGAAGTTGACGGGCTGGTGAAGCGGTTCGGCGATTTGACGGCGGTGGACGGGGTGAGCCTGAAAGTACGCGCGGGCGAATGCCTGGGACTGCTGGGGCCGAACGGAGCGGGAAAGAGCACACTGATCCGGAGCATGGTGGGGCGCGTGATTCAAGACAGCGGACGCGTGATGGTGATGGGCGCAGGCGGCGGGATCGACAGAGGCGCGGATGGCGCTGGGATGGGTTCCGCAGGAGCTGTCGATTTATCCGCGGATCAGCTGCAGGGAAAATCTGGGATCGTTTGGGCGGTACTACGGGCTGAAGGGGCAGGCGCTGAAAGAAGCGATTGCGTGGTGCCTGCATTGGGCGGCGCTCGAAGAGAAGCAGGGCGAGTGGCGAAGACGCTGAGCGGCGGGATGAAGCGGCGGCTGAATATGGCGGCGGGGATGCTGCACCGGCCAAAAGTTGTCCTATTCGACGAGCCGACGGTGGGCGTCGATCCGCAGTCGCGGAATCGGATTTTCGAAATGATCGAGGCGCTGCGCGACGCGGGGACGGCGATTGTGTACACGACGCATTACATGGAAGAGGCGGAGCGGCTGTGCGACCGGATCGCAATTATCGATCACGGGCGGATTATCGCCGAGGGCACGAAGGAAGAGCTGGTGGAGGGGACGTTTGGGAGACGCAGCCAGGTGCTGGCGCGGTTTGCGGGAGAGACGGGAGCGATTGAAGCGTGGGCCCAGCGGCACGGCGGGCGAGTGACGCATGAGACGGCGGAGTTCACGATCGAGCAGGCCGGGGAGATTGCTCCGCTACTGGACGATGCGACGAAGGCGGGCCTCGAGCTGGTGGATGTGTCGCTGAGGCGGCCGAATCTGGAATCGGTATTTCTGCACCTGACAGGAAGGGAGTTACGAGATTGATCTGGAATGTGGCAAGGACGGCATTGATTGCATTGCAGGCGGGACCGCGGGGCGATGGTATTGAGCTTCGTGTTGCCGCTGGCGTTTTTCTCGATTTTCGCGGTGATTTTCGGGAGGAGCAACAGCTCGACACCGCAGGTCACGTTAATCGTTGTCGACCAGGACAAGAGCAAAGCCTCAGGAAACCTGATAAGGGCGCTGGAGCAGGACGGCTCGCTCTGGGTACATCGCAGTCCGGTGAACCAAAAAGGCGACCCGACTGGTCCTGATTACACGGCGGCGACGGCGGAAGCGGCGGTGAAGGCGGGAGACGCGCCGGTGGCGCTGATTATTCCTGCGGGATTCGGGCAGCACCCGATTGCGTTTGGGCCGGATGCCGGGGGAAGCACGCTGCAATTGTTGAACGACCAGAGCGACGCGATCGCTCCGCAGATTGTGGTGGGGCTGCTGCAGAAGGCGGCGATGACTTCAATGCCTTCATCGATGGCGGACGAAGGGATGAAGTACGCGGACAAGTACGTGGGCGGGTTTACTCCGGCGCAGAAGGCGAAGGTGGACGAGGAGTTGGATGCGCTGCGAAAGGCGGAGGCGGAGGGAAAGACGGAGCCGGACATCGGAGCGGGTCGAATTCAGGCGGAGCGAGTGCGGGGATTGTTGCAGTGAACGTGCGCGCGGTGGTGGGCGAAAACAAGAAGAGCCCGATGATTTCGTTTTATGCGGCGGCGATCGGGGTGATGTTTCTGATGTTCACAGCGAGTGGATCGGCGGGGGCGCTGCTGGACGAGGCGGAGAGCGGAACGCTGGAGCGGGTGCTGAGCACGCGGGTGACGATGACGAAGCTGCTGGCAGGGAAGCTGGTGTTCAATACGGGGCTGGCGTTTGTGCAACTGGTGGCGATGTTCCTGTGGGGATGG
Source organism: uncultured Acidobacteriaceae bacterium (assembly GCA_963701835.1). Classification (GTDB taxonomy): domain Bacteria; phylum Acidobacteriota; class Terriglobia; order Terriglobales; family Acidobacteriaceae; genus Telmatobacter. Next base: position 20,050 of record CAVPBL010000004.1, read on the forward strand.
GCGGTGTTCAAGCTGGATCTTCTTCAGCCATCTGCCGGGGTTTGCGGTGATGGGATTGTGCACGGCGTTTGCGGTGGCGGCGTTCGGGATGCTGCTGGCGAGCGCGTGCCACACGCGAGCGCAACTGGGAGCGCTGTCGACGCTAGTGATTCTGATTATGTCGTCGGTGGGCGGGAGCATGTTTCCGCGGTTCCTGATGCCGGAGAGTATGCAGAAGGCGGGACTGCTGACGATCAACGCGTGGGCGATCGACGGATTCACGAAGGTGTTCTGGCGGGATTTGCCGGTGACGGATCTGTGGCCGCAGGTGGCGGTGCTGTTGGGTGTCGGAGTGGTGCTGTTTGTGGTTGCGCGGAGAGTGGCGCGGCGGTGGGAGTACGCGTGAAACAGCGGGGTTAGCGGGGTTGAGGCTCGTGCTTTCCCGCATGCGGGCGAGGACGCCCGCACGACAGCCGGCGAGGACGCCGCCGCTACAAGAATTCGACGAATCGGTGAACGAACTGGATGGAAGCGGAGGAAGGACAGGAGAGAAGGCATGGGCGCAGAGAATTTGGATTTGACGGAGCGGCTTAAGTTGATTGAAAGCATGATCGCCGAGGGACGGCGGAGCACATCGAGATGGGCATGGACGATTGTGCTGTGGGGGGTGGCGTTTTACGTAGCCATCGCATGGTCTTCAGGGTTTCTGGGCGGGCCCATCTATGGCCAGCATTACATGGCGTGGCCGGTGACGATGACAGTCACGTGGCTGCTGAGCTGGGGCCTGGCCACACGGATGCGCACGAGTGGGAAGGCGCCGATGACTACGGTGGGGCGGGCAATTATTTCCATCTGGGCGGCCATGGGAATTTCGATGTTCGCGCTGCTCTTTCCGCTCGGAATGAGCGGCAGGGCTGACCAGCAGGTGATCGTGGCCGTGGTCATGACGCTGCTGGGGACGGCCAATGCCGCGTCGGGAATGCTGCTGAAGTGGAAGGCGCAAATTGCTTGCGCGGTGGTGTGGTGGGTCGGCGCGTCGGCTTCGTTGTTCGGCAGCGTGACGCAGAGCTCGATTGCGTTTCTGGCGGCGATTTTCTTTTGCCAGATTGTGTTCGGGATCTACGCGATGATTTTGGAGTCGCGTGATAGGCGGAGGCAGGGGGCGGTCAATGCCTGAGATGCCGGAGTTGAATCCTGTGATTCACGGGAAGCTGCGGCTGGCGCTGCTCTCGCTGTTGATGGGAGTGGACGAGGCCGAGTTTACCTGGCTGCGAGAGAAGACGGGCTCGACGGACGGAAACCTGGGAGCGCAGTTGATGAAGCTGGAAGAGGCGGGATACGTGGCAATGAAGAAGCGGTTTGTGCTGCGCAAGCCGCAGACGCTCTACCGGATGACGGAGAAAGGGCGCGCGGCGCTGGGCGAGTATGTGGATGCGCTGAGGCAGTTGCTGGGAGCGGGGATAGGCGCATAGCTCCTAGCTTCTAGCTTCTAGCTTCTAGCTTGGAGCCGGTGGCTCTTAGAACGAAGCGTGGATTTCGTGATTATTAATTGCCGGATACTCGATCGGCGGGTACGGATTCCAGAGAGTTGCGGACGCGATCCATGATGGCGAGATAGAACGCGAGGTTATGGATGCTGTTGAGCATGGCGGAGAGCGGCTCGCCAGCCTGCATCAGATGGCGCAAGTAGGCGCGCGAGTAGCGGCGGCAGACGGGGCAGGAACAGGCGGGATCGGGCGGGGATTGGTCTTCGGCATATTGTTTGTTCTTGATGTTGAGGCGGCCTTCGCTAGTAAAGAGCAGGGCGTGGCGGGCGGCGCGAGTTGGAAGAACGCAATCCATCATGTCGACACCGAAGCGGGCGTACTGCTCGATTTCGTCAGGGTAGCCGACGCCCATGACGTATCGCGGCTTGTCTTTGGGCAGGAGCGGCAGGACTTCAGAAATCATTTCAAGGGTCAGTTCGCGGGGCTCGCCCACGCTAAGGCCGCCGATGGCGTAGCCGTCGAAATCCATCTCGACGAGACGCTCGGCGCACTGGCGGCGGAGGTCACAATACATGCCACCCTGGACGATGCCGAACAGGGATTGGGTCCCAGGTCCACTTCCGGAGTGGGAGGGGCACTCCCCGGTCCCCAAGTGCGAGGGACCGGGGGCAGCCCAGAACCTGCTGAGTCCACCGTTTGAGGTTGGAGTGCGGGCGGGGACGCCCGCACGACAGCCGGCGAGGACGCCGGCGCTACAAAATCATTTTCGTGCTGAGGCTGGTCGTGCCAGGGAACTTCGTGCTTGTGGGCGCGGAAGTGATCGAGTGAGCGGCGCGCCCAGGCCATGGTGAGGCGGAGGCTTTCTTCGGCGCGGGCGCGCGAAGCGGGGTACTCGGTGCATTCGTCAAAAGACATACAAATATCGGCGCCGAGGGCGATTTGAACTTCCACGGAATGTTCAGGAGTAAAAGAGTGTGAACTCCCGTCGAGGTGGGAGCGGAATTGGACGCCGTCTTCGGTGACTTTGCGGAGCGAATTCAGCGAGAAGACCTGGAATCCGCCGGAGTCAGTGAGCAGGGCGCGCGGCCAGCTCATGAACTTGTGCAAGCCGCCCATGCGGCGGATGGCCTCGTGGCCGGGACGCAGATAGAGATGATAGGTGTTGCCGAGGATGATCTCGGCGCCGAGGGATTCGAGGACGTCCTGCGCGACGGCTTTGACGGAGCCTGCAGTGCCCACGGGCATGAAGACGGGGGTCTTGACGGTTGCGTGAGGAAGGTCGAGACGGGCGCGGCGGCCGCCGGCGGCGGTTGCGGCGATGAGATGGAAGGGTGGGGGCACGGATTGATTCTAGTAGACAGGGAACGAAAGGCAGGGAGTAGGGGTTAGAAGAGTGAATTGTCGATGTGATTGAAGATGCCGGTGACGGCGGTGGCGAAGGTGTTGATGCCGGTTATGCAGACGAGCGCGATGAGGGTCACCGCCAATCCGTACTCGACCAGATCCTGACCGTCGTCGCGACGGATGAGGCTGCAGGCGGCGAGGTAGACCTTGAGAAGGAAGTTGTCCATGGGTGTCACCTCCAGTTTTTGGGGGTTGCCGGCGCCAGCGGGGTGCGGACATCTAATGGGCAGATCACGTGCCGTTTACCCGCAAAGCAGGGTTACGTACCGGGGATCCAGTGGTGATGCCTGAAGTATCTGGTCAAAGTATCCCCCGAATCGGGAGGCACGGTGTACAACTTCGGTGTTACGGGTGGGCGGGGTATGGGTGGGGGCTTGATTGGGGAGTGAACGAGTTGATGACAGCTTCGTTTTTGGTGTGTGGTTCGCGTGAACGCCGACCTATTCCGCGAGCCAGAGGGGACTCGTGGTGCAGGTGACGGCGGCAGGATCGGCGGCGGGCGAGAGGGCGGCGAGGAGTTCGGCGGCGGTGCTGCCGGAGCGGGGATCGCGGGCGTAGGGAGCGATTTCGGCGAGGGGGACGAGGACAAAGGCGCGCTGGGCGAGGCGCGGGTGAGGGATTTCAAGGCCGGGCTCGCAAGAGGACGAGATCGCCGTAGAGAAGAATGTCGAGGTCGAGGGTGCGGGGGCCATTGGGGAGCGCGGCGGCGCGGTCGCGGCCGAAGTGGCGCTCGATGGCGAGCAGGGAGTCGAGCAGGGGGCGCGGGGCGAGATCGGTTCGAGAGGGCGACGACGGCGTTGAGGAAGCGGGGCTGACGCCGTAAGTCCGACCGGGGCGGTGGAGTAGAGCGAGGAGCGGGCGGTGATGCGGCCGAGGGCGGCGAGGCGCTCGGCGGCTGCGGCGAGCGTGGCGGCAGGAGGGCCGGCGGGGCTGGGAAGGTTGGCGCCGAGGGCGATGTAGGCGAGGGGCATGCTGCATCAAGAGTAGCGGAGGCGGTGAGGTAGTTCACAGTTAGTCAGTTGTTAGTTGTCAGTTTGACGCGGTGCGCGCAGGTTGACGCGATTCCACCCTGGCCGCAAGAACAACGACATGGCGAGGGGGCACCCGGCGAGTTGGCGGCGGTTGATCTGGTAGCATCGGTTTTCGGAGATTTGCGTATGGACACATTGAGCAACGCGGGGCTTGGGGCCCGGCGCAATGAAGATATCGCGCTGGATCTGATGAAGTTTGTGGCGGGCACGGCGGGCGTGGGAAAGCCGGCGGTGCCTTCGACGGGGTTCACCGGGCAGGGCGCGGCCAAGCCGGAGGAGCACGTGAACCAATTGCTGGCGCTCTACAGCCGGTGCCTGAAGGCCGTGGAAGGAAAAGGGCGCGGAGAAAGAGGCGGCGAAATAGGCAGGGGAAGACAGTTGCGCGTGGCCGTGGCCGGCGCGGGAGCGTTCGGGCGCAACCACTTGCGGGTGGTGCGCGAGCTGGAGGCGGCTGGCGCTGACGCGGCGGGCCGCGGCGTGGCCCTGGTGGCGGCGGTTGATCCGGATGCGGCGCGGGCGGAAGAGGCGGCGAAGCAGTACGGGATTCCGGTATTCGCGACGATCGACGAGCTGCTGAAGGCGGATTTGAAGCTGGATGCGGCGTGCGTGGCCGTGCCGACGGTGAAGCATCATGAGGTGGCCGCGGCGCTGCTGGATGCGGGGCTGGACCTGCTGGTGGAGAAGCCGCTGGCGGCGAATCTCGCTGAAGCCGACGATCTGATCCGAATGCCGAGAAAGAAACGGGCGGATTCTGCAGCCGGGACACCTGGAGCGGTTCAATCCGGCGGTGCTGGCGGTGGAGCCGAAGCTGAAGCGGCCCATGTTCTTTGAGGCGCACCGGCTGAGCGTGTTTACGCCGCGGGCGCTGGACGTGGACGTGGTGCTGGACCTGATGATCCACGACCTGGACATTGTGCTGACGTTTGCGAATTCGCCGGTGCGCGAGGTGCGCGCGGTGGGGCTGCCGATTCTGTCGCCCAAGGTGGACATTGCGAATGTGCGCGTGGAGTTCGAGAGTCGGGCTGCGTGGCGAACTTTACGGCGTCGCGGGTGTCGACGGAGCGGGTGAGGAAGCTGAGGTTCTTTGAGCCGCGGCAGTACGTGTCGATCGACTATGCGCGGCGGGATGTGCTGGTGATTCGGATCGACGACAGCGGGGTTAGCGGAGTTGGCGGGTAGCAGCGTTGGCCAGCAGCATCGTCCGCCCGGTTCTTCGGCACAGCAGCGCAGGCGGCGGCCGAGTTTCTGGCGACGGGGAAGCTCGATTCGGCAGTGATCCAGAAGCTGATGGCGTCGGGCAAGATTCCTGCGGCGCTGGTGATGAAGATTGCTGCCGCGAAGAACGATCCGGAGAAGCTGAAGGAGATTGCGAAGAGGCCTGGCCGGCGGCGCCACGATGGACCGGCGCCGGGACTTGAGCTTCGTGAAGCCGGAGGTGACGCAGGGCGAGCCGCTGAAGCTGGAGATTCTTTCGTTCCTTGATTCGGTGCGGACGCGGCGCGAGCCGAAGGTGACGGCGCGGCAGGGACGCGCGGCGCTGGAACTGGCGCTGACGATTCAGGCGACGATGGCGGCCCATGCGGAGCGCGCGGGGCTGGGGGATTTTTTCAAAAGCTAGTGATTAGTGATCCGTGGTCAGTGCGGGCGGGGACGCCCGCACGACAGCCGGCCAGAGGCCGGCGTTACAAGAGGCCGGGGTCACGACGCGATGCCGAGGGCGCGGTTGAGGAAGCCGACGATGTACTTCCAGACCAGGTAGTAGGCCGCAACTCCACAGCAAAAACCGACCGCGATGAGGGCGTAAGGGATTGAGCAGGCGTTAAACCATGTCGACGCTCGTGGGGCCGAACGTGAGAATGCCGAAGCAGCGAGCGACGGTGGCTCCGATAGGCAAAAGGATGAAGGGAAAAATGGCGCCGTGAACGCCGACGGCGAGGTGCGTACGCTCATGAGTGCCGAGCCAGAGCATATTCCAGAGACCCCAGGCGGCGGGGACGAGCGCCATGGGAAAGATGAGTCCGCGCTCGATGGGGACCGGCACCTGGAAGACGAGGCGCACGACGATAAACACCGTGAGCATTACGGGCAGAATCAGCGTGGTGAGAAAGATGCCGGCGAGGTAAGCGCGAAGGTAAGGATGGGTGGTCATGGGGAGTCTCCTTTCGAGCGATTGTCAGTTGTCAGTCGTCAGTTGTCAGTCGTCAGTCGTCAGTTGTCAGGTCTCAGTTCTCAGTTGTCAGTTGCCAGTTGCCGGATCTTTGATCGTTGTTCACGATGGTGCGGCCAACCGTGAACTTTGAACTGCGAACTGAGAACTGGTTTTCATAGGTAGTAAAGAAAGACGGGGATGGTGGCCGGAAATGACGCGCCGAAGACGATAAGGCCGGCGAGTAGCGCCCAGTCGAACCAATTCTGGCGGAGCAGGCCTGGAGCCGCGGCGGCGGGGCTAGCGTCGAGACGGCGGAGGACGGCGGGCCAGAGGTCGCGAGACGGTTCGGCTTCGGGATCAGCCGGTGGCAGCGCCTGTTGGAGCAGGTGCTTGATGCGATCTTCGTCGTGTGCATTCATGGCGTGATTCCCTGACTTTCCAGATCACTTCTCAACAATCGAAGGGCGCGAAAGACGCGCAGTTTGACGGCCGGGACCGAGATGCCGAGGGCCGCGGCGACTTGCTTGTGCGGCTGCTCCTCGACGACCGCGAGAACAGCCGCGATGCGCAGGCGGGGAGGCAGCCGGGCGAAGGCCTGCGCGGTTTTCGAGCGAATCTCGGCGACGACGCCGGGATCGGCCGCGGACGGGGAGGGCAGATCGGCAACGTCGTGATCGAAATCAGAGGCGGCCAGGCCCGATCCGGGGCGGCGGACGCGGAGCCAATCGAGGGCGGCGCGAGTGGCGATGCGGCGGGCCCATGGCTCGAAGGGGCGCGCGGACTCGAAGCGGGCGTGCGCGCGATGGATGCGCCAGAAGGTTTCGACCGTGAGGTCTTCGGCGGCAGAGGGATCGCGAACGATACGCAGGATCCAACCGAAAACGGCCCGCTGATGCTGACGGAAGAGCGATTCGAAGGCATCGAGATCGCCTTGCCGGAACTGATCCAGTACGATGTCCGATCGGTCCGGCATCTTTCTTCCCTTTCTAATTGTGTTTACGGGAGCGCTGGCAGAAAGGTTACACCAGGGGTCAGGGGTCAGGGATTAGGGGTCAGGGATCGGCAGGTGAGCGATAGGAACGGTTTGTATCGATCATAAAACAGGGATATAATGAGCGATAGAAAGGAGCGCTATCGCTCATGGCATGGAACTGGCAAGACCAGGATTGGCCCCATTTCAAGTGGAACCGCTCGCGGCTTTCCACTGCCGAAGAGAAGTTCCTCCTTGGCGCGGGCGTTGCCATCGGCACGGTCAAGCATCTGGGTGAAGACGAACACAGTCAACTCCTCGTGGAATTGATGAGTGGAGAGGCCGTAACCACATCGGCGATTGAGGGCGAAGTCCTTAATCGGGCCAGTGTGCAATCCTCCATACTGCGTCAGCTCGGACTGGCGTCTGCCGATCAACGGCGCGTCATGCCCGCGGAACAGGGTATTGCCGAGATGATGGTCGATCTCTATCGGTCGTTTTCGAAGCCTCTTTCCGACGAAATGCTGTTTGGCTGGCATCGGATGGTGACTGCGGGCAGGAAGGACCTCGCCGACATGGGAAGATACCGCACAAGCCACGAACCGATGCAGGTCATCTCCGGTCCAATCGGCGCTGCCGACGGTACATTTTGAGGCCCCGCCGTCGAAACGCGTCCCTCAAGAGATGCGGCGATTCATCTCGTGGTTCAATCGCACCGGACCGCAAGGCAAGGAACCGTTGCCGGCGATCACACGCGCGGGTACAGCTCACTTGTATTTCGAATCGATCCATCCGTTTGAGGACGGGAACGGGCGAATAGGGCGCGCTGTCGCTGAAAAAGCGATGACGCAGAGCTTCGGCCAGCCGGCGCTCGTCGTCTTTGGCGACGACCATCCTGGCGCAACAAAAGAGCTATTACCAGGCTCTGGAAAGAGCCAACCGAAAGAACGACATCACGGAATGGCTGGTTTGGTTTGCTGAAATTGCGTTGGAAGCGCAGCGCCGAGGCATCGGGCAAGTAGAATTCATCATCGCCAAGGCAAAGTTGCTGGACCGGCTGCGCAGCCAAATCAACGAGAGGCAACAAAAGGCGCTTCTTCGCATGTTCCGGGAGGGGCCTGAAGGGTTCAAGGGAGGGTTGAGCGCGGGGAACTATGGCACGATCACCGGAGCATCGCCGGCCACTACGACCCGCGATCTGGCAGACCTGGTAGAGAAGGGCGCACTGACCCGTACGGGCGAGCGCAGGCACGCACGATATGCGCTCAACGTGGCCCAGGGTTGAGTGAGAGAATTCAGATATAAAGCGATTTTCCGCGGCGACGATTGGTTGACAGAGAAGTTTGACGCTGATTGGAGTGAGCCGCTGGGGGCGCAAGAGCTGCGCACCAGGATAAGGCTCAAATGAAAGTGATCGGGCGGTGAGGGAGAAAATGACGATGCGTGGAATGCGGATGGTGGCGGTGGCGTTATTGGGGATGAGCGCAACGGGACTGACGTGGTCGCAGAATGCCCACTCCAGCGACCCCGGCTCTACGAGCAACCCGTCGCTGGGGGCCCCGGATGCAGAGAAGCCTGCGTACCTGAATCCGAATTTGCCTGCCGAGCAGCGCGCGGCCGACCTGGTGCAGCCGGATGACGCTGGAAGAGAAGGCGAGCCAACTGGTGAACCAGGCGCGCGCCGATTCCGCGGCTGGGCGTGCCGGGCTACGACTGGTGGAGCGAGGCGCTGCACGGCGTGGCGAACACCACTGGAGTGACGTCAGTTTCCCGAGCCGATCGGCCTGGCGGCGACCTTCGACACGCCGGAAATTCACGAGATGGCGGTGGCCACGGCACCGAAGCGCGCGTGGTGCATGACAAGGCGGTGGAAGCGAACGGCGGACACGCCTGATCTTTCACGGGCTGGATTTCTGGGCGCCGAACATGAACATCTTTCGCGATCCGCGGTGGGGGCGCGGGCAGGAGACGTACGGCGAGGATCCGTTTCTGACGGCGCGGATGGGCGTGGCGTACGTGACGGGGATGCAGGGCGACGATCCGCACTATTACCGCGTGATCTCGACGCCGAAGCACTTTGCCGTGCACTCGGGACCGGAGCCGACGCGGCACTTTGCCGACGTGGACGTGAGCAAGCACGACGAGCTGGACACGTATCTGCCGGCGTTTCGCGCGGCGGTGACGGAGGGCAAGGCGGGCAGCGTGATGTGCGCGTACAACAGCATCAACGGAGCAGCCGGCGTGCGCGAACGAGTTTCTGCTGCAGGATCAACTGCGCGGCAAATGGGGATTCCAGGGGTACGTGGTATCGGATTGCGGGGCGGTGCGCGACATTTTCGAGGGCCACCACTATGAGCCGACGCAGGCGCAGGCTTCGGCGATCAGCCTGGAGCGCGGCATGGACAACGAGTGCGTCGACTTCAGGGCCAAGGTGACGGACGACCACGACTACAAGCCGTATCTCGATGCGGTGAAGGCAGGGCTACCTGAAGGAGAGCGACATCGATCACGGCGGTGATCCGGCTGTTCACGGCGCGGATGAAGCTGGGGATGTTCGATCCGCCGGAGATGGTGCCGTACGCGAAGATCGACGCGAGCGAGCTGGACAGCGCGGCGCATCGCGCGCTGGCGCTGAAGCTGGCGAACGAGGCGATGGTGCTGCTGAAGAACGACGGCGTGCTGCCGTTGAAGACGACGGGCGAGAAGATCCTGGTGGTGGGGCCGCTGGCGGAGCAGACGCGGGTGCTGCTGGGCAACTACAACGGGATTCCGACGCACACGGTGTCGATTCTGGAGGGACTGAAGAAGGAGTTCGCGGGCGACACGATCACCTATGTGCCGGGCACGGGTTTCCTGAGCAAGCAGACGCTGCGCCGGTGCCGGACGAGCTGCTGACGACGGACGGAAAGCCGGGAGTGAAGGCGACATATCTGAACCGAGAACATCGTGAGCTTTGCGACGAGCGAAGACGCAGTTGACGCAGCCGCTGGCGACACGCATTGAGCCGGGAATCGACATTGCGGCGCAGCCGCTGCCGGATGCGGCGCGAACATGCCGATCCGCTGACGGTGCAATGGGAGACGACGCTCACCGCGAAGGAGACGGGCGACTACAACCTGGGCGTCGAGACGGACGGATTCTTCCGGCGTATTTCTGGACGGCAAGCCGGTGAGTGATGGCGAATTATCCGCACGGCGTGGAGACGATCACGGGGAAGGTGCACCTGGAAGCGGGCAAGCCGTACCCGCTGCGTGGTGGAGTACCAGAGGACGGGCAATGCGCCGCTGCACCTGAAGCTGATGTGGGGCAAGATCGACCGCGAGCGTTGATCCGGCGGTCGTGGCGGCGGCGAAGGATGCGGATGTGGTGGTGGCGGTGGTGGGCATCACCAGCGAGCTTGAAGGCGAAGAGATGAATGTGAACGAGCCGGGCTTTCAGAGGCGGCGACCGGACGAGCCTGGATTTGCCGGAGCCGGAAGAGGATCTGCTGAAGGCGCTGGCGGCGGCGGGCAAGCCGCTGGTGGTGGTGCTGACCAACGGCAGCGCGCTGGCGGTGAACTGGGCCAACGAACATGCGAACGCGATTGTGGACGCGTGGTATCCCGGCGAAGAGGGCGGGACTGCGGTGGCGCAGACGCTTTCGGGCGCGAACAATCCGGCGGGACGGCTGCCGGTGACGTTTTACAAGGGCGTGGATCAACTGCCGAACTTCGAGGACTACTCGATGAAGGGGCGGACCTACCGGTACTTCACGGGGACGCCGCTGTATCCGTTCGGCTATGGGCTGAGCTACACGAAGTTCGCGTATAGCGGGCTGACGGTTCCTACGGGAACGGTGGAAGCGGGAGACCCGGCAGTGGTGGAAGCGACGGTGACGAACACGGGAAGTCGCGCGGGCGACGAAGTGGCGGAGCTGTATCTGAAGTTTCCCGGCTGTTGCCGGCGCGCCGCTGCGGGCGTTGCGCGGGTTTGAGCGCGTGCACCTGGAGCCGGGCGCGTCGACGAAGGTGCACTTCGAGCTGAAGCCGCGCGACATGAGCATGGTGACAGAGGCCGGGCGAGCCGATTGTGGCCGAAGGCGCGTACACGGTATCGTGGGCGGCGGGCAGCCGGATACCGGAGCGCCGGTGGTGACGGGAACGTTCAACGTGAAGGGAACGGTGACGCTGCCGGAGTAAGCCATGACGCCGGTGCAACCTTGTTGATGCTGAACGATTTAATTCGTGCCGGCGCGGGAACGGGAGCTGCGCGGAGCCGCGATTAACGGCTTGCATCGGTCTTGCAAACGGAACCGAAGCAACTCGAAACGCGTATGCTTTAAGAAATGCCCACCCAAAAAGAGATGCCCGTTCGGCGCGGCGACTTTCTGTCGGACCGGCTGTTCGATCTCACGCGCCGGATCAAGGGGATTGACCCGCAGCTAACGCGGGTTTTGGTTCCCTGGGTAATGCGGCATCGGCGTTACCTGCCGGGGTTCATGCGCCTGGCGCGGACAGTTGCGCAGTCGGCCGCGTGAGAGCGCGTTCGCTCGATGGCGGCGTGCGGGTTCCTCCTTTTCTTGTTCTCAGCGTTACGTCAAAATGCAATCTGCGATGCGCCGGCTGCTATGCGGGCGCGGTGGGAACGGTGACGAACGCACCCGTGCAGCCGGGACTCGGCCTTCGCGAATGGCGCGGAGTGGTGGACGAAGCGGTTCGGCTGGGCGTAATGGCGTTCATGATCGCCGGCGGCGAACCGTTCCTGTTGCCGGGCATTGCCAATCTTTTCCGCGACTATCCCGACCGGCTCTTTCTCGTGTTCACCAATGGAACGGCTTTGCGGTCCACCGATTACGAAATTCTGAAAGGCTGCGCAAATACGGTGGTCGTGGTCAGCCTGGAGGGCGATCGCGACCTGACGGATTTGCGCAGGGGCCGCGGCGTTTTCGAGAAGGCGATGGGATCTCTCGACCGGCTGCGTGAGGCGGGAATATTGACCGGCATCGCGGTCACCATCGGTTCGGCAAACGTCGAGTACTGGTCGCAGCCGCAGAATATCGACGCGCTGATCGCCCACAGCGGACCGCTGGCAATGTTCATCGAGCAAATTCCGACCGGAGGATGCGAGAACGGCGCGGTGCTGAGCGCGGAGCAACGAACGCGCTTCCGGCAGACCGTCGTCGAGTACCGCGACCGGTCGACGGGAGGCGCTTACATCATCCATTCGCCGGGGGATGAAGAGACGCTCGGGGGTTGCGTCTCCGCCGGGCGCGGGTTTGTCCATGTGAATCCGAGCGGCGACGTTACGGCGTGTCCCGTTTCCGCGCTCGCGACGCACAACGTGAGGAAATCGAATCTGCGGGAAGCGCTGGCCAGTCCGCTGTTTGCCATGATCCGGGAGAATGGGCACCTGCTCGAGACGGAGGGCCATCCGTGCGGGCTGTCCGCGCACGCTGAGAGAGTTGGAGAGCATGGCGAAGGGCCTGGGCGCATACCGGACCGGCGCGCCTGAACCTGCGCCCATGCGCGAAGAAGCTGGACTCGCATCCTTTGATTGGAGCGCCGGTGGTGACGGGGACGCGGGCATCTGCCGGAATAATCTCTTCAAGAAACAGCGAGATGGGGCGCCTCGGACCGATGGACGGCGCCCTAATCTTGATGCGAGAACTGTCAAGGGGCTGCTAACACGGACCATCCCAAGACATGGGCCAGGCGGGCAGGAAATCTCCAAATAATTGAAATGATTCGGGATATGGCAATTGCTTGGCGCGCCGAATAGGGCCCCGTGCGAGCAGAAAGGCCGCGAGTCTTGCACACCCTATGTGAAAGCCATGTGAACGCCGCGGTGTAGACTTGTCTGTAGCCCGGGTAACACTCCCTCACCGCCGGGTAAACAACCGTGAACTATTGCGGTTGTTGAGGTTTTATGGACGCCATCTTCTCCGGATCGTCTTTCTCCTGCCGCACATCCATCTCCATTTCCATTGAAAAATCACACCGATCGTTGAGTTTTCCTGCCGGAGGCCCAGGCGGGCCCGGAATTTCTCCGGCCGCCGTGGTGATTTTTGATGGCCGACCTCGCGACGGCAGTTCAAGTCATCCCAGCGTCTCCGAGTCTGGTTGAGCCAGGTTCGACAGAAGCGTCAGAGCCGGGCAGGCGCATGGATGTTTGCTGCTGGCGCTGCTGAGCGGCCTCGGCTATATCGGCGTGCATGTCGCCAGGGACCTGGACAACGTGACGGTCACCAGCATCTGGCCCTATTTGCTGCTGGGCTGGCGCTGCTGATCGCGCTGGGGTTCGAGTTTGTGAACGGATTCCACGACACGGCGAATGCCGTGGCCACGGTGATCTACACCAACTCGCTGCCGCCGAATATTGCGGTGGTGTGGTCGGGGCTGTGCAACCTGGCCGGCGTGCTGCTGTCGTCGGGCACCGTGGCTTTTGCGGTGATTACGCTGCTGCCGGTGGAGCTGATTCTGAAGGTGAGCTCGGGCGCCGGATTCGCGATGGTGTTTGCGCTGCTGATCGCGGCGATCCTGTGGAACCTGGGCACGTGGTGGTTTGGGCTGCCTGCGTCGAGCTCGCACACCATGGTGGGCTCGATCATCGGCGTGGGACTGGCGAGCCAACTGATGAATGTGCACAGCGGCGCCTCCGGGCTGGACTGGGGCAGGTGATGAGGGTTCTGAAGGCGCTGCTGATTTCGCCGCTGCTGGGCTTTGCGCTGGCCGGTTTGCTGATGCTGCTATCGAAGCGGCTGCTCAAGATTCCGGCGCTGTACGAAGGCGCCGAAGGACAAAGAGCCGCCGCCGTGGCCGATTCGCGCGCTGATGGTGCTGACCTGCACGGGCGTGAGCTTCTTTCACGGATCGAACGACGGGCAAAAGGGCATGGGGCTGATCATGCTGATCCTGATCGGCACGGTGCCCACGGCCTACGCGCTGAACCACGCGGTGAGCCCCGCGGAAGTGCAGAGCTTTATCGCCGCATCGGAGCAGGCGGGACAGATCCTCGACCGGCATGTCGAGCCCGGCACGCGCCGATCCGGACCCGCGCGCTCGAGGTGACCAATTACATCGCAGACCAGCGAATTGCAGCCGGACACGATTGCTGGCGGTTCGAGCCAACTGGTGGACGAGCTGAACCGCGAAGTGGCAGCGTACAAGACGTTCCAGTCGGTTCCGGCGCGGGACCAGGCGAACGTCCGCAACGATATGTACCTGACCGGCCGAGGCGCTGCGGCTGATGGACGCGGCGCACAATCCGGCGTTCACCAGCGCGGAAAGCGCGGCGCTGAAGAGCTACCGCGGCCAGCTGGACAAGGGCACGAAGTTCATTCCCAACTGGGTGAAGGTGGCCGTGGCGCTGGCACTGGGACTGGGCACCATGGTGGGCTGGAAGCGCATTGTGGTGACGGTGGGCGAGAAGATCGGCAAGGAGCACATGACCTACGCGCAGGGCGCGAGCGCCGGACTGGTGACGATGGCGACGATCTTCGCCGCGGATACCTTCGGCCTGCCGGTTTCACCACGCACATTCTGAGCTCGGGCGTGGCGGGCACGATGGCTGCCAATGGCAGCGGGTTGCGCTGGTCGACGGTGCGCAATATTGCGGCGGGGTGGGTGTTCACGCTGCCGGCCGCGGCGCTGCTTTCGGGCCTGCTTTATTGCCTGTTCCACACATTCACTACGATAGACGGATTTCGATCGCGAAAAGGCGTCCGGCGAGGCCGGACGCCTTTTTTGTGCGCTTGAGAAACGGTGCGGCGAACGCACGGAAGAAGAGGCGCATCCGGTACCATACAGGATGGTGCTTCGAGAAGAATGAGCCTGAAAGCAAGCTGGAAGCTGTTATTTACGCCGCCGAAGAGCCGGTGACCTGGCGCAACTGGGCGCGTTGTTTGCCGATGAGGCGCTGGAGTGGAAGGCGGAGCAGGAAGCCGCGGCTCGGGCGCAAACGGCGGAGGCGGTTGCGCCGGCTGCGACGGAGAGCGGGGCTTTGCCGCTGCTGAACGAAGCGTTTCCGTATCTTGAACTGGAGCCGGCGGAGGCGGGTGAAGCGGCGGCTGGGCCGGTGGAAACGGGCGCGGAACGAGGCGAGAACGGTGCGGGCGAGGACGCCCACACTACAGCCGGTCTGGAGACCGGCGGTACAGGGCAAATGGAGACCGGTGGCGCAGGGCAACGGGAGACCGACGCTGCGGGGCCGGAGAGCGGCGAGGCGACGGCTGAGGACAGCGACGAAGCCAGTGCCGGTGCGGGCGACGGGACTCAAGGCGAGGCGGAGGCGAAGCGCGCGGCCCGGCTGCGCGAGCGCGAGGCGCGCGGAGCGATCAAGCAGGTGCTCGACGAGTTGGTAGCGGAGTACGCAGCCGACGGGCGCGGCATCGAGATTCGCGAGATTGCCGGCGGATACCGCATGGGAACAAAGCCGGAGTGCCACGACGCGGTGCGGTCGTTTGTGAAAAGCCTGAAGCCGCCACTCAAGCTGTCGCTGCCGGCGCTCGAGACCCTGGCCGTGATCGCGTACAAGCAGCCGGTGACGGCGCCGGAGGTGAACGAGATTCGCGGCGTGGATTCGTCGGGGGTGTTCGGGTCGTTGCTGGCGCGCAAGCTGATCGTGACGGCGGGGCGCAAGCCCGTGGTGGGGCGGCCGATTCTCTACAAGACCACGCGGGAGTTCCTGCTGCGCTTCGGGCTGAAGGATGTTTCCGAGCTGCCCTCGATGGAAGAGTTCGAAAAGATGGCGGCGAGCGAACTGGAGGAGCCGGAGTTGGCGGCTGGAGAAGAAACGACTGCCGGAGTTGCGGAGGAGTTCAATCCGGATTTGAGCGCGGAAGCGGATGAAGCGGCGGGCGAACCATTGGAACCGGAAGCAAACACTTCAGAGGCCGCGCCAAGCGGCGCGGAGTAAGCGGAAACAGAGGCATTCCCCCATGAAAAAAGAGTTGAAGCCGAAGGCGAAAGCGCCGGCGGCCAAGCGCGCGCCAAAAAGTGCGCCGAAGAGCAGGAAGAGCGCAGACACGGGCAAAGTCATAGCCGCGAGCAAGGCCACGAGCATGAAGGCCAAAACAGCATCGGTGAAGGCGAAGACGCCGACTGCGAAGACGAAGGCGACAAAGGCTAAGCCGGCGGAAAAGCCGGTGGCGAAGCGCGCGGCAAAGGGCATAAACCCCAAGACCAAGACCGAGGCACCGGGCACAAGAACCAGGAAGGCGAAGGCCAAGGCGGAGGAACCAGCCAGGCATCGGATTGGGGAGCCAGTGCTGGATCCGATTGGGGATGTGATCAGCGGCGAGGCGAAGACGTATCTGGGAGACGCCGAGGCGCAGGCGCTCGCGGAGGATGAACAGGCGGGATCTGGATCGCAGCGGCCGGAGGCGGGTGCGGGCGTGGACGCCCGCACGACAGCCGGTCTGGAGACCGGCGCTGACGTCGCGGAGTAAGCGAGAGCGGCAGCCGAGACGCAGGCGCCGGCGAAGCTGGAGCGGCTGCAGAAGATTCTGTCGCAGGCGGGGATTGCGAGCAGGCGGCGCGCGGAGGAGATGATCGTCGCAGGCCGCGTGATGGTGAACGGGCAGGTGGTGACGCAATTGGGCAGCAAGGCCGATCCGACGCGCGACCACATTCGCGTGGATGGCAAGCTGCTGCATGGCGCGGAGCGGCACCGGTATTTCGTTCTGAACAAGCCCAAGGGCTACGTGACGACGGTGAGCGATCCCGAGGGACGGCCGACGGTGATGGAGTTCTTCGCGAAGACGCACGAGCGGCTTTATCCGGTGGGGCGGCTGGACTACCTGAGCGAAGGCCTGCTGCTGATGACGAATGACGGCGAGCTGGCGAACCTGCTGACGAAGGCCGGATCGGGCGTGGAGAAGACGTATCTGGTGAAGGTGGCCGGGCAACCGAGCGAAGAAGAGATGGAGAGGCTGCGCGGCGGCGTGGCGATCGAGCGCGACGAGGCGGGGTCGGAGCGGGTGCGAACAGCGCCGGCACGGATTCGACAGGTGCGCGAGGGCGACAATCCCTGGTATGAGGTGGTGCTGACGGAGGGGCGGAACCGCGAGCTGAGGAAGATGTTCGCGGCAATCGGGCACTTTGCCGAGAAGATTCGCCGCGTGGGGTACGGGCCGCTGGTGCTGGACGTGGAGCCGGGAAAGCTGCGCGAGCTTTCGGAGGACGAGGTGAACGCGCTGCGCATGACGGCCGAGGGCAAGATGAAGCCGCGGCGGATGAGAGTGGACATCTCGCTGCCGAAGGAGGCGGGGAGGGCGGCGGAGAAGCAGGGCAGATTTGGAGATCGGCGCGACCGCGGGGCGGGACAGCGCGATCGGAGAGCTGTGCGGCGGGACGCAGGTGGACAGCGGCAATCTGGACGGGCGGAAGGACGGTTCGAATCGGACACCGGCGCGGGGCGGAAAGCCGTTCCGGAAGCCGGAGGAGCGAGGACAGAGGACGGAATGGAAACCGCGCGAGCGAGAGTTTGGCGGCGCGCGCGAGGGCGGCGCCGTGGGGAGCGGAGAGCGGCCGAGCTTTGACAAGCGGAGGGCGAAACCATTTGGAGCGCGACCAGAGTTTGGTAGCCGCGAAGGAAGCAAGCCGCTGCGAAGCCAAGAGAAGGTGGAGTTCGGCGAGCGAGGAGGCAGGCCGCTGAGAGCGAGTTCAGATTTCAGCAAGCGGCCGAGCAAACCGTTCGCAGCAAGGCCGGGGTTTGGCGGACGGCCGAAGTTTGGCGGGAGGCCGCCCGGGCAGGCGGCCGGCCGGTTTGAAAATGCGCCGCCAAAGCCTTTTCGCGCGGAAGGCGGGAAGCCACGGT
The DNA here is from genome assembly GCA_963701835.1 of uncultured Acidobacteriaceae bacterium. GTDB lineage: Bacteria > Acidobacteriota > Terriglobia > Terriglobales > Acidobacteriaceae > Telmatobacter. The sequence goes on from CAVPBL010000004.1 coordinate 37,864, forward strand.
GGCAGCGAGAGGATCGCGGCGGAAAGATAGAAGGACGGCCGCAAAGGCGCGAGTTCGGCGGCGCAGCGAGAGGCGGAGATGCGTTTCGCAGAGGGCCGCGGCCGGAGCAAGCGGCGATCCGCCAACCGGGAATCCACATTGATAGAGTCGAGCGGCCGCCGTTCAAACCGCAAGGTGAGCGGCCGCGCGGCGAGCGGAGTGAGCGGCCGGCGTTTGGCGGGAGCGGTGAGGCGAAGCGGCCATTCCAAAGTGGAGGCGGAAAGAGTTTTGATAAGGGCGCGAAGTTTGGCGCAAAGCCAGGCGGGTTCGCCAAGTTTCGCGGCAAGAGCGGCGGCGGCAGGAAATTCGGCGGCAGCAGGCCGGGCGCGGCGCGCGGAGGGTGGAAGCGGGGATCGACGCGGAAACCGCAATCGTGAATTCGAAGTTGTTGAGGAGGGCATTTGGCAAACACATTTGGCACGGACATTTTGATTCAGGCGGCGGACCCGAAAGCGGCCGCGGCATTTTATGTGAAGCAACTCGGATTCACGATTACCGGCGAGCATGGAAAGTGGATCGATCTGCACGGAGACCACATCAACCTGTTCATCGAGGAGGGGCCGGCGCTGGGGCCGGTTCTGGAGGTGACGGTTGAGAACGTGGAAGAAGCCAAGCGGCGACTCGTGGCCAGCGGATGCGAGATCGTGAAGGATGAGCCGGAGTTTCCGCGGTGCTACGTGAAGGATCCGTTCGGGCTGATTTACAACCTGACGGAATAGACGCCCGCGAAGTGTAGACAGAAAGCCGCTTGAAGGCAAATGCAGGTCCTTCGACTCCGCTGCGCCCGCATGTCGCGGACTCCGGTCGCTCAGGATGACAACTCAACGAGAACAGCGAGCCGGGGCTCAAAGAGATTAGCGAGCCGGGGCGGACGCTCAAGAGGGTTGAGCGGTTTTTTGGGCACGGAAGCGGCGCATGCGGCCGACGAGCGAGGCGGGGCCGCTGACGGTGAGGCGGACGAGATTGCCTTCGTATTCGCGCGTGTGAACGATCATGCCGGCTTCAATGGCTGCGAGAGCCGCGCCTTCGTGCTGGGGAACGCGGAGTTCCGCTTCGACGATGGGGTCGGAGTGGAGCGCGGCGTCGATGGCGGCGAGCAGAGCGGGAATGCCTTCGCCGGTGAGCGCGGAAACGGCTACCGCCGCTTGGCGTCTATGCCGCCGGAAGCGAATCCAAATCCTTGTTCGCGAGTGTCATTGCCGGCCCGCGGAGGCGTACGAGATTTTCTCTTGGCAGGTTGGCGTCGCTTCGCGACCTCGCGGGTTGGCGAGTTGGCCCGATGCCCGTTTCGGACTTGAGTTGGTGCGAAAAGTAAGCCGCACGCTCGTCTTCGGGCAGCAGATCAATTTTGTTCAGGACTTCGATGCGCGGCTTGGAGAGGCTTTCGAGCTCGCCAAGCACCTTTTCGACCTGAGCTTTCTGCTCGTCGCCGTAGGTGGAGGCAGCGTCGCGGACATGGAGGAGCAACTCGGCCTGCTCGACTTCCTCGAGCGTGGCGCGGAAGCTGGTGACGAGGGTGTGAGGCAGGTTGCGGATGAAGCCGACGGTGTCGGAGAGCAGAACGCGGCGGCGGCTGGGCAACTCGATAGCGCGCAATTTGGGGTCGAGCGTGGCGAACATGCGCGCGGAGGAAAGAACCTGCGCGCCGGTGACGCAGTTGAAGAGCGTGCTTTTGCCGGCGTTGGTGTAGCCGACGAGGGCGACGGTGGGCACGGGAACGGCTTCGCGGCGCTGGCGCTGCTGGCGGCGCACGCGGCGGACGGCTTCGAGATCGCGCTTGAGCTGATCGATGCGGCGCTGAATGCGGCGGCGATCGGTTTCGAGCTGGGTTTCGCCGGGTCCGCGGGTGCCGATGCCGCCGCCTAACTGCGACATGGCTTTGCCGCGGCCGGTGAGGCGCGGCAGCATGTATTCGAGCTGGGCGAGCTCCACCTGCAACTGGCCTTCGCGGGTGCGGGCGTGGCGGGCAAAGATGTCGAGGATGAGTTGCGTGCGATCGAGCACGCGGCAAGGCAAAGCGGCCTCGAGATTGCGCAGTTGCGTGGGCGAAAGGTCGTGATCGAAGAGAACCAGATCGGCGTTGGTGGAGGCGGCGACGGCGGCGATCTCTTCGACTTTGCCGGAGCCGATGAGGGTGGCCGGATCGGGACGGATATGGCGCTGCAAGAGCTCGGCCGCCACCTGGCCGCCGGCGCTCAGGAGGAGCTCGCGAAATTCGGCGAGAGATTCCTCGGCGTCGAGGCCGGTAGCCTGGCGCGGGATCCCTGGGGCTTGCGAACGAATCGATGGCGGAGGTGTATACGTTTCCGCCGCTTCGGCGCCTGCAAGGGAGGCATCGAGGCGCACGGCCGGCGCGTTCGCGCCCTTCACTCCTGCGCGGTAGCCACGCGAGCGGACCTGAAGGTCCACTCCGACGAGGACGGCGCGCTCCGGCCGGCCACCCCAACGGTCAACCACTGCCGCTGCGGATTTCGACCGGCCAGCGATGCTGCCGGTCCTGTTCGCCTCGCGTGCCAATCGCGGACGCTCCCGCGCTAACCGTGCTCCGCGGTCACCTGGGATATCGATTGCACCGTTGCCGGAACCGCAGACGGCCCGATGCCCGATGAAACAACAGCCGGACGGTGCTCACTGTGGATGACGCTCCGGTTGCTGACCACGGTTGAGATTGCGTGTTTGAAAATCAACTGTTCCTGGCTGTTGTTTTCCAGGAGCACGGAATATTTGTCGAAGGACCGGATTTTCCCAGTCAGTTTCACGCCGCTGACGAGATAAATCGTAATTGGGGATTTGTCCTTCCGAACCGTGTTCAGAAAGGTGTCCTGAATATTTTGTGCCGGCTTGTTCTCCATGTGCCGATCTCCTACTTTCTTATTGAAGTTGTGTGCAACTGTCCTTTGGTCGAACATCAGATCAGCGGGAAGACCCCGGAAATCCCGGCGCCTGCAAAACCCCGCAATGTGACAACATTATAGAGATTTGCGATCCATTTCAACTGCGGAAAGGGGGCCGTTCCGGCGGTGCACCGGCAACCGAAGGGGCTGGATGGCAAGTCCCTGCACGGCGTTATCGCATTTACAATGAATAGGATGGACAGGTTTTTGGTGACTGGAACGGCGGGCGCAGGGGGCTCGAATCGGACTTTGCCGGGGTGGGACGGCATTGATTTGACGGCTGATAGCATCAATGTGTGCAAGAAACTGCCAGGGAAGCCCGTTCTTCGCCGCCGGGTTCGAATTCGGCCCCCGGTGGCCAGCCTGCGCGCACGCCTGTGCCGATGCTGGACCTGAAACGCCAGTACCGCGCGCTCCACCAAGAGTTGCTGGAGGCGCTGGGGCACGTGCTGGAGACGCAGCAGTTCATCCTTGGCGAGCACGTGGCGGCGTTTGAGCGGGCCGCGGCGGAGCAGTTGGGCGTGGCGCACGCGTTGGGCTGCTCGTCGGGCACAGACGCGCTTTGGCTGGCTCTAGCCGGGGCGGGGGTCGGGCCGGGCGACGGAGTGGTGACTACGCCGTTTAGCTTTTTTGCTTCAGTGAGCGCGATTCTTCGCGCCGGCGCCAGAGCGGTGCTGGCGGACATCGATCCGGTGACGTTCAATTTGTCGCCGGCGGCGGTGGAAGCGGTTGTGGATGGAGAGCGCGGGGTGAGCGTCAAGGCGATTTTGCCGGTGCATCTCTACGGATTGTGCGCGGACGCCACGGCTTTCTCGGATCTGGGCCGCGAGCGCGGGCTGACGATCATCGAAGACGCGGCGCAGGCGTGGGGCGCGGAGTGGAACGGAGTGAAGGCCGGCGCGTTGGGCGATGCGGCAGCATTCAGCTTTTATCCCACGAAGAACCTGAGCGCGGCTGGCGATGCGGGGATGGTGACGACCAACCGCGACGATGTGGCTGAGCGGGTGAAGATGCTTCGCAATCAGGGAATGCGGCGGCGCTACCACCACGATGAGCTTGGATGGAACGCGCGTATGGACGGTTTCCAAGGTGCGGTGCTGACGATGAAGCTGAAATATATCGGCGTATGGAATGAGGCGCGGCGCGAACTGGCGGCGCGATATGGCAGCGTTTTTTGCCAAGGCTGGGCTTGCCGAGAGTGGACCGTATCCTGCGAATGGGGTGGTGCTGCCGCATCAAGCGCCGGGCGACGAAACATGTATGGCATCAATACGTGATTCGCGTGGCGCGGCGCGATGCGCTGCGTGACTTTTTGACGGCGCGCGGGATTGGATCGGAGATCTATTATCCGGTACCACTGCACATCAGGAGGCGCTGAAGGGGCTGGGTTACGGCGAAGGCGATTTTCCTGAAGCCGAGCGCGCGGCGCGCGAGGTGCTGGCGTTGCCGATTTTTCCGGAGCTGCGCGAGGACGAGCAGAACGCAGTGGCCAAGGCGATTGCGGAGTTTTTGAGCTGAGAGCGAATCCCGCGCTATGCCGTTGGCGCTTCGACTTAGTGCGGCGTCCCAGAAGTTTGTATCACAAGTCGAAGCCCCGGAAATGCGGGTCCTTCGACTCGTCCCGGCACGCCGGGACTCGCTCAGGATGACAGAGCATTTTTGGTGCGAACTTCAGAGACAGGACACTGGACGCGCAACGATGATTCAACAAGCATGGCGATGACCATGTGGCTCGGCCATTAGAAGGTTCCTGAGCATGGGGCGGCCGGTGATGCCGCGCCAGACAAATCCAACGTTGCCAAGGCTCGTCTCCGCTCGCTGAATTTAAGATGAAAGCGTGCGCAACTACTTCAATTATTTTACTGAGATCGAGGAACGCTTCCAGCAGCGGCGCGGATCGCTGCTGCTGCTTTCGACGCTGGATTGGGCGCTGATTGAGACCTGGCGTGAGGCGGGGATTCCGCTGGAGGCGGTGCTGCGCGGGATCGATGCGGCGTTCGATAAGTATGAGGCGCGGCAGAAGCGGGCGCGGATGCGGAAGATCAACGGTCTCGCGTGGTGCGCGCAGGCGGTGATGCAGGCGGCCATGGAGATGAATGAGGCGTCGACGGGGTCGGCTCCGGCGACCACCACGGCGCGGGAGTCGGGATTCGAGCGCGAGCGCGTGGCGGGACATTTGGCGGCGGCAGCGGATGCGCTGGATGGGGCGACGGTTGCCGCGGAGGCGTGCCGGACGACCGCGACTCGTTTGCGGGAGTTGGCTGCCGAAGTGGCCGCTGGCGGCGGCGAAGAGGCCGCGGCCGTGGATCTCGAGGCGCTGGAGCAATCGCTCATGGTCCTCGAAGACAAGCTGTACGCCGCGCTCAACGTTGCTGCGCCCGAGGAGCTGCTGGTGGGACTGAACGAGCACGCTGCCCGCGAATTGGCGCCTTACCGCAGCCGCATGGGCGCTGTGCAACTGCGCCAGGTGAAAGAGCAGTTTGTGCGGAAGCAACTGCTGGTGCACTACAATTTGCCGCGGTTGAGCCTGTTCTACATGAGCCAGCAATGAAGAGGCGGGCGAACAAATCCATAAGAGCTGGCACTGAGAAGGGTCCTTCCGGTTCCATCCCTTTTCGCCGAAAACGCGAAAAGGATGGGGCACGGGAGAAAACAGATGCGGGTCTGGAGACCCGCACGACAGCCGGCCTGGAGGCCGGCGGTACATCCTCAGTTGAGACCGGCAGAAAAGGTGAAATAAACGAGCCAGCAAGTTCGCGAATTGGCAAGGTTGCCAGCTCGCCCGCAGTGGCTCGCACTGATCGTTCGGCTGGGCAAGCAGTGCTTGTGCAGATTGAGAAGCCGGTTTATGGCGGGGCGTTTCTGGCGCGCGTGGAAGGGAAGGCTATGTTTGTGCCGCTTGCGCTGCCGGGCGAGCGGGTGCGTGTGCGCACGGTTGAGGAGAAACGCGGATATGCGAGCGCGGAGGCCGAAGAGATTGTTGCTGCCGCGGCGAAGCGCGTTGCGCCTGCGTGCAGGCACTTTGGGGCGTGCGGCGGCTGCCAGTATCAGCACGCGGATTACGCGGCTCAAATCGCATTCAAGCAGGCCATTCTGCGCGAGACGCTGGAGCGAGGCGGCGTTCGCGCGCCGGAGGAGATCGTCGTGCTGGCGGGTGAGCCGTGGGCGTACCGCAACCGGATTCGGCTGGCATTTGACGCGGAGGGACATGCGGGATATCGCGGGCGGCGGTCGCATGCGGTGGTTCGGATTGCCGAGTGCCCGATCGCGGCGCCGCTGCTGGTGCGGGCCGCGCTGGCTGCTGGGGAGATTGCGCGGGAATTGCGTCTGGGCTCGGGTCCCAGCGAGATTGCGCTCTTCTGCGATGCGAGGGAGACGGCGCTGCTGGCGAGTGTGACGGTTGCGGGCGGCGGAAAGAGATGGTTTGAGGATTTTGCGAAGGCGCTTGCAGAGAGAATTCCCGAGGTGCAGGGTCTGGAGCTTGTGACCGAGGGCGGCAAGAGGCAAGCGCCGCGCAGTGTAGCGAGGTGGGGCGCGAGTTCCCTGGTCTATATCGTGAGGGGGCGCGCTGCAGGATTCGATTATCGGGTGGATCAGGGCGCGTTCTTCCAGGTGAACCGCTGGCTCGTAGACGAACTGGTGGAATGCGTGACGAGACGGGCACGAAGGCGGGCTGGCGTGGGATTTGTTCGCCGGAGTCGGATTGTTTGCGCGGCGGCTGGCAGAACAGTTTGACCGCGTGGTTGCGGTTGAGTCCGCACCGGCGGCGATGGCCGCATTGGCGCACAATCTGAGCGGCACGAGCGCGACCGCAGTGAACGCGGCAACGCGCGACTTCCTGCGTGGCGCGGGCAAGGGTGAGCGCCCGGATCTGATTGTTGTGGATCCGCCGCGCACCGGCCTGGGCGCGGAGACCACTGCCCTGCTGGGACAGATCGCGGCGGCTGCGCTCAAGTATGTTTCGTGCGACCCGGCGACACTGGCACGCGATCTGCGTGCTCTGGTGGGCGCGGGGTATTCGATTCAGCGCGTCACGCTGGCGGATCTCTTCCCGCAGACGTTCCATCTTGAGACGGTGGTCGAGTTGCGGCGCTGACGCGCGGCACGAATGGTTCACATGCTTTGAACCCATGTTTCTTCCACCCCAGCACGCACGGTTCGCGTGCCGGGGACCCCGGCTCCTGATAGGCTTGATCCCCATAGCACCTTTTTCTTTTCGGGCCCAATGCAATCCGAATCCGCCCAACTTCGAGCAGTTCGGTAAAGGCCGAATCGTGTCAGTTGGCCTGAACGCCGGCCTTACCGGCGTGCCGCTTTTTCATGCGGCGTGGCTCTTTGCGGCGGGGATTGTCGTGGCGAGCCAACTGTGGCTGCGGCCTCCTGTGGTGCTGATCGCGCTGGCGCTGGTTGCGGTTTTGTGCAGTGTGGCTGCGTTGCGCGCGCAACGCGTTGCCTGGTTGCCGCTGGCCGCGATGTGGATGCTGCTGGGCGCGTGGTGCGGGGAGATGGAGCCGCGCCCGGCGCCCGCGCCCACTCTGGCCGCGCTCTCCGATGGATTGTTGCGCACTGTGGAAGGGACCGTGGTGGACGCGGGTACCGTGCGCACTGAGCTGGAGCAGAATGTGGACGAGCCCTCGGCCACTGCGCTTTCGCAGCGCATCGACCTGCGCGTGGCGACGGTGGAGGTGGTGACGGACCAGAGCGATGCGCAGGCGCCGGTGAGCGGCGGCGCGCGGCTGACGGTGCGCTGGCCGGTGGATGCTGCCGCGAACATCGACGCAGAGGCCTTCCGATGCGGTGAGCGCGTGCGGGCCGTGGTTCGCTTGCTGCCGCCGGAGATCTATCGCGATCCCGGCGTCTGGAGCCGCGCGGATTATCTGCTGGACCAGGGAATCACGTCCACGGCGACGGTTGCGGCCGATCGCGTGGAGCGGGTGGGACAGGACGCCGGGCGCGTTTTTGCCGTGCCGAGTGAGCGGCTGGCAACATGCGATGACTGCGAGGCTGCTGGCCCTGCCTGCGGCGATGCGGAAGCTGCCGGCCCCTTTGCGCCTGAGCGAGGATGACGCGATCATGCTGGCGGCGATGGTGGCCGGCGACCGCACGTATCTGACTCACACGCTGCGCGTGGGCTTCGAACGCACAGGCTCCTTTCACATGCTGGTGGTTTCAGGGCTTCACCTGGCGATCATGGCCGGGTGCGTTTTCTGGATCACGCGGCGACTGCGCCTGCCGCGCGTGCCGGCGACGATCCTGACGATTGTTGCGTCGTTCGCTTACGCTCTGTTCACCGGATTCGCCACGCCGGTCGAGCGCTCGCTGTGGATGGTGACGCTTTATCTGCTGGGACGGCTTGTGTACCGTGAGCGCAATCCGCTGAACACGATCGGATTTGCCGCGCTGTGCCTGCTGGTGGTGAGCCCGCGCAGCTTGTTCGACTCAAGCCTGCAGATGACGTTGCTGGCGGTGATTGCGATTGCCGGCGTCGCCGCGCCGCTGCTGCAAGGAACGATCCATCCCTACGCAACCGCGACGCGCGACCTGCGGCTGGTGGCCATGGACATCAAGCTTGCTCCGCGACTGGCGCAGTTTCGTGTGATGCTGCGGATGGTTGCGGAGCGGCTGGAGCGTGCGGCGAACCGTTGGATAGGATGGCGCGCGTTTCCGTGGTGCGTGCGCTTTGCGATCCGCGTGGTTGAGCTGGTGGTGGTTTCGTGCGTGGTGGAGCTGGCGATGACGCTGCCCATGGCCGTCTACTTCCATCGCATTACGATTTTCGCGCTGCCGGTGAATCTGTTGATTGTGCCGCTGCTGGTGGTGCTGATGCCGGCGGCGCTGCTGACGCTGCTGATGCTGGTTGTGTGGCCGGCGGCGGCAGTGGTTCCAGCGATGGTGGTTGCGCTGGTGATGCACGCCGGGGTCGGGCTGGTGCGTTTGTTCGGCTCGATGGCGCTTGGAGATTTCCGAATTCCGAACCCGGTGCTGTGGCAGTCGGCGGCGTTTTGCGCGCTGTTGGGAGCGGCCATTGTGATGGTGCATCAGAGCCTGGGGCGCACGGGGCGCTGGCTGCGCCGTGGGGCGTGGGCGGCGCTGGCGCTGGCTGCGTTGGCAGCGGTGATGCCGCGGCCGATGGAGCGGCCGAGAGGCGCGATGCTGATGGAGGCCATCGACGTGGGGCAGGGCGACTCGCTGCTGGTGATCACGCCCGATGGGAAGACGCTGCTGGTGGATGGAGGGGGATTCGGCGGGGGCCCGCGGCAGGCTCCGCAGGATTTTGACATCGGCGAAGAGGTGGTTTCGCCGGCGCTGTGGGCGCGCGGTATTCGACATCTGGACGCGGTGGCGCTGAGCCATGCGCATTCCGACCACATCAGCGGATTGTTCGCGGTGCTGCGCAACTTCCATCCCGACGAGCTGTGGGTGGGGAACAATCCGCCGTTTGGCGCGTACAACGCGCTGCTGGACGAGGCTGCGCAGCTGCACGTGCGGGTGCGCACGTTTCGTGCGGGCGATGCGTTCGCTTTCGGCAGCACGGAGGTGAACGTGCTGGCGCCGTTTCGCGATTATCAGCCCGGCGCGGAGCCCGCGAACAACGATTCGCTGGTGCTGCACGTGGCGTATGGTGCGACGTCAATGCTGCTCGAGGGCGATGCAGAGGAACCCATCGAGCAGGCGATGCTTACGGAGCCGGGGTTGGCGAGCACGCTGCTGAAGGTGGGCCATCACGGCAGCATCACGTCGACGCGGCCGGAGTTTCTGGCTCGCGTTGCGCCGCAATGGGCGGTGATTTCGTGCGGATTGCGCAACCGGTATGGGCATCCGCGCGAGGAGGTGCTGGAGGAGCTTGAGGAGGCGCATGTGCGAACCTTCCGAACGGATATCAATGGGATTTCGTGCTTTGTGCTGGATGGGAAGACGGCGACGGGGACGGCGGGGTGCGGAGGGCCGTGATCGCCGCGAAAGTTCTTTTTCGCAGTGGGCAGCCCATTTTCAGGCGATGCTGTAAGATTTCGGCCCTGCAACGAGACTACCTAGATGAAAGAGCATGATTAGCGATCTTTCCAGCGGTTTTGAGTCCGACTTTTTGCGAATGCTGGAGACTTTCGGCCGTCCGCTTCGCCGATTGTGCAGCGCATATCTGAGAGATTCCGCGGAGCAGGAGGATCTCTTTCAGGAAATAGCGATCGCCATCTGGATAGCGCTACCCAGATTTCGCGGGGAAGCGAGCGAGCGGACCTGGATATACCGCATTGCTCATAACGTCGCGTTCACTTACACGGCGAAGCACCGACGGCTTGTAGGCGTCGAGCAGCCCATTGAATCGCTTCCATTTATTCCCGCGACAGAGGACGATTCACGGCACCGTGCGCTGGTGGAAGCGGTTCAGCGGTTGCAACCAGCCGACAGAATCCTAGTGACCTTGTATCTCGAGGGATTTTCGGCACGGGAGATTGAGGAAGTGACAGGCTTGACGGCGAACAACGTTGCTGTGCGACTCAGCCGGCTCCGGCAGAAGCTCACTTTGGCGTTGCGCGGCGAGGAGGTTTGCGAATGATCACGTCTCATTCTCAACCAGATGACTTGCAGAGTCTCTGGCGCAACTGCGACACGAAACCAGTAAAGGAGGACTACTCGATCATGCTGAGAATTGCGCAGGAAAAACAACGTTCGCTCGAAGAGTTTCTTCACGGAGAAGATTCGAACAACTACCTGCTGGCGCTGTGCCTCGCGCCCGTTTTTGCGCTTATCACGTGGATGACGCGACGGAACCCGGTGATGGAACTCGGCAATCTGGTCATCACCTTAACGCTGATCGCAGGCGCTGTAGTGACATGGGTAAACCATCGCAAGGCGAAGCCTCTGCTGAAGATCGATCTCAGCGTCAGGGAATACCAGGCACGGTTGCTGCAGTTGTACGACCGCGAGATCCGTTTTTCAAAAGGCATTAAGTACTGGTATATGATTCCGCTTCTTTGCGGGGTATCGTTAATTGGATTCCCGATTCTTCATCATTTTCTAGTGCCGCAACTCTGGAGCATTTTGCTGCTCGGGGCCCTGTTCGTGGCGCTTGAATCCTACGTTTGGCGCATCTCCGATGTAAAGCGCGTGGCGGATCTGAAAAGACGAAAAACCGAGATGCAGGGCGTGCTCGACGAATTGGACCGAGGGTAAGGAGCGGAACCGCTCCGCGGGCGAGAGCGAGTTTATAGTTTGTGTATGCAAAAAACCGGCAAGGCAGACGTGTTCAATCCGCATGAAACCGCGCGGGCGGACTCGCTCGCGGGTGTTCCACTAGCTTCGTTCGGACGGCGGCTGGTTGCGTACCTGATCGATATCGTTCTGGTGTTTGGCACGTACGGGCCGGCGATGACCGGGTTGCGCTTCCTGCTCTTCAATGTGCTGGGAATGCACGACAAGTTGTACCGCTCCGCGCATGTGACGGTGCGATTCGAATTCCAGATGGTGACCGAAGTGGCGTGGGTGCTGTGGCTGGTGCTCTATTTCGGGTTGATTGTCTGGAAGACGAACGGCCTGACGCTGGGGAAACGACTCACGCGCATCCGCGTGGTCTCGCTGACTCACGAGAAGATTACGTGGTGGCAATCCGCGGAGCGCGCTCTTGGCTACGGCGCCAGCGCTCTCGAAGCGGGATTCGGCTTCCTGCAGTACTTTTTCTATCCCAATCACCGCTGCGTGCACGACCGGATTGCAGAGACGATCGTGGTGCGGGATTTACGCGTGGCGGGCGCGAAAACTCACGCGCCGGCCGTCGAGTGAATCGCCAGCAGCTTTTCCAGCAGGGGCTTAAGGAGCTTGAGGTCGAGGGCGTTGGCGCCGTCGGACTTGGCGTTGGCGGGTCGTCGTGAACTTCGACGAAAAGGCCGTCGATGCCGGCGGCGACGGCGGCGCGGGCGAGGAGGGGGATGAACTCGGGCTGGCCGCCGCTGACGCCGTTGGCCGCCGAGGGCTGCTGTACGGAGTGGGTGGCATCGAAAACGACGGGCGCGAGCGAGCGCATGATGGCGAGGGAGCGGAAATCGACCACGAGATTGTTGTAGCCGAAGGTTGAGCCGCGCTCGGTGAGGAAGACGCGCTCGTTGCCCGTGGAGCGGACCTTTTCGAGGCCGTGGCTCATGTCCCAGGGCGCGACGAACTGGCCTTTCTTGATGTTGACGGCGCGGCCCGTGCGGCCCGCGGCGACGAGCAGGTCGGTCTGGCGGCAAAGGAAGGCGGGAATCTGGAGGACGTCGACGGCTTCGGCGGCGATTTCGCAGTGGGCGGGCTCGTGCACGTCAGTGAGGACGGGCAGGCCGGTATCTTTGGCGATGCGGCCGAGGATGCGCGTGCCTTCCTTGAGGCCGGGGCCGCGAAAGCTTTTGACGCTGGTGCGGTTGGCCTTGTCGTAGCTGGCTTTGAAGATGAAGGGGATGCGGAGGTCGGCTGCGATGCGCTGAATGGCGTCGGCCATGGAGCGCGCATGGGCCTCGGACTCGATGACACAGGGACCGGCGATCAAGAAGAGCCGGCCCGCGCCCACTTGCACGGGCCCGATTTCGAACGAATGGCTCACGAGGGAGATTCTACAGTGGTCAGTGGTCAGTGATCAGTGATCAGTGATCTGTGGGGCTGGGGGCAAGGGATAAGGGATCGGGAGTCTGTGCAATGCGTCCACGCGTCCTGTCCCCGGTTTGCGAAAGCGGGATCGGAGAACGCGTGGCACGCGGTTCGGCGGCGCTGGCCGGCGCTACTCGCCGTGGCTGCGCGACCACTCCCAGAGTGCGCGGTCGAGCGTGCGCAGCGGGGTGGGCGCGGGCAGATCGTTCTGCGGCCTGACGATGTTGCTGTCGGCCAAGCGCTTGCAGAAGTCCAGATACTCCTCGTAAAAGTGCACGTCGTGACGGGCGTGGCCCAGCGCTTCAAGGGTGCGGTAGTCGAGCACCGTGTAGCGCTCAGGGAAGATTGCGGCCAGGACGGCCGAGGCCACGGGAATGTCGATGCCGTGCAGGTCGACCAGCGCCTTGACTGCGGCTTCAGTGGAGGAATCGGGGGAGGCGGCGATGGCCAGCGCCCGCTGGATCTTCTCGTTGCTGTTGCCGATCAAATAGTGCACCGCGCGCTCGGACTTCCAGCGTACGATCGCTTCCAGATTGGCCAGCGAATAGTCTCCGATTACGAATGGCTTCGCCGGCTTCGAACGCGGCCTTTTCAAGCTCATGATCTTTCTCGCCGGCCTTCTGCCAATACTGTTCTGCCAACTGCTGCAGCTCCGTTTCCGGTGGCTGAAGCTGAAAGTAGGCAACCATTTCGATTTCCTTCCTTTCACTTACCCAAAACTTACACACGATAGGCCCGGCGCGAAATCATTGTCAATAACCCGGAGGGGGCTTTTCGCGGGTGAGTGCCGGACTGGTCCATAAGACGGCGGTGGCCAGAGAATTGACTCCGCCTAATGTTGTGGAAGAGGCATTTCTTATCTGATTCCTGGCTCGAAATTGGGCGCTCCGTTGGTAGTAGACGCGACGGCCGGAAGAATCGTTTGAATGGGGGTTGGATTGGGGAAGAATCTTTCGAGAAAACTCGATGAAGGGGGGCCGGGGAGGGTCGTTGGTGGCGGTGGAAGTTCGATAATATGCTGAATCAAAAGCATTTATTCAAACATAACATGAACCCATAAATATGCTAATATGTATTTATGCGTACGACGATTGACATTCCGGATGAGACGTACTGGAAACTAAAGGTGAAGGCTGCTGTTGAGGGTGAGGCCGTCCGGCAGATTGTCTTGCGCGGGATTCTGCGGGAGATCGAGCAACCGGTGGCTCAGCCGGCCCGGCGGCTTATGGAGCCCATCCTGAAATCCTACGCACCTGGCTCGATTCGGATCGACAATGAACAGATCTACGACCTCATCGGTTTTCCCTGATGTGAACGTGTGGGTCGCGAAGAGGCTTTTATGCGGACAACAATTGAGTTCCCCGATTCTGTCTATCGTCAGCTGAAGCTGCGTGCGGTGAACGAGGGGACAACAATTCGCGAAATTGTGCTGGAGAGCGTAGCAGTCCGGCTGCGAAGCGCGGGCATGACTCCAAAGCAGGGTCAGGGACCGCGGTTTCCGGCAATCCGGTCGAAGAATCCGGGCTCATTGAAGCTTGGCGAGGAGGGTGTTTACGAGTACATACCTTTTCCCTGATGTGAATGTCTGGCTGGCACTGGCTCACGAAATTCACCCTCATCACGAGACGGTGAGAGCGTGGAGCAACTCGCTCGATACCGATTCGATTGTTTGCTTTTGCCGCTTTACGCAACTTGGATTGCTCCGCCTGTTGACCAATCAAAGTGCAATGAAAACCGATGTGCTCACGCAATCGCAGGCGTGGGGTGCATTCGACGCCCTTCTCGCCGACCCGAACAATCAGATGATGGATGAGCCAGGCGGCATCGACCTGCTGTTTCGGCAGGAAACATCGCGCGACAAGATCTCAACGAAACAATGGGCGGATGGATATCTCGCAGCGTTTGCAATGGCGGCCGGAATTCAGTTAGTGACGCTGGATAAGGCGCTAGCGGGAAGGGCGAAGGGGGCGGTGCTGCTCAGCTGAGCCACTCGTGAGTTTCGTGGCAAACGCTTCCTTTGCTCCGTTGACTTCTTGCCCAGTTGCTCTTCGTGAGAAGCAGTGGCGTAAATGGTGGATCCGCACACTTTTCCCGAAACTGATCCAAGTGTCTTTTTTGGATACAGAGAAAATACACTCGACCTGTTCCCCTCCGAAATCTGTAGTGGACCATTTGGCATCCAATGAAGAGTCTCCTCAACTCACTTGTCCACCGATCGATCGCTGGCTGGGCCGGCCTCCGTATTGGAAGGTGGTGGTAGATCAGCAGAGACTTTTCTTGTTTCCAATAACTCCGCAATTCGCTCAGATAGACATGCTTTGGTGAGGCTGGCTGACCGTCCTGAATACCGTTGTCGGGGTCGAAGAAGACTAGATCGACGTTGGCAAGACAGAGTCTTTCGGCGGCCTCTTTGCTTCTTTTGGTCCGTGGAACATCTCCGTCAAACGGTTCCTCATAGAAAACGGCATTCGGCAGAAACGACTGAATTAACGCCTCAAGGTCATTGATCGACCTGTTTTCGCGCGTCTTTCTCGCAAGGGGTGCGATTCTACGCAGAAGTTCTGTGTCACAACAACACAAGCACTGGGCGCCGCGGTAATCAACATAGTTTCTGTGCACGCCATCCGCCCCGTCGTCGTTTCCAGTCACCATCCAATTCACGCCGATTCTGAACCCGCACGCGGCAATGTACTTCAGGAGAAGCACCTTGCCAAAGTCGCCGATATCGCCAACGTACTGCGCCTTCAAGACGATGGGCCCTCGTGTGGAGAGTATATGGATTGTTGAAGGGCAACCGCAGATCCTTCGACTCCCTGCGTTGCGTTCCGGTCGCTCAGGATGACAGCGCGTTGGTGAGGGTTGAGGCTTCAGCTGCTTCGGGCGCGCCGCGCTGCAAGCGGTTTTTGTAGCTGGCGGTAATGAACTCGCGGAAAAGCGGGTGGGGCTCGAGGGGTTTGGATTTGAATTCGGGATGGAACTGGCAGCCGAGGAAGAAGGGGTGGCCGGGGATTTCGACGATCTCGACGTAGGTTTGGTCGGGCGTGGCGCCGCTGATGCGCAGGCCGGCGCCCGGTGAGCAAGCGCTTCGTACTCGCGGTTGAACTCGTAACGATGGCGGTGGCGCTCGCTGATCTCCTTTGCGCCGCCGTAGGCGCGCGAGGCGAGCGAATCTTCTTGTAAAATGCAGGTCCACGCGCCGAGGCGCATGGTGCCGCCCATCTCTTCCACGCCGAGCAGCTCGCGCAGCTTGTAGATGATGCGGTGCTGGGTGGCGGGGTCGAACTCGCTCGAGTTCGCGTCCTTGAGGCCGCAGACGTTGCGCGCAAACTCAATGCACGCGGTTTGCATGCCGAGGCAGATGCCGAAGTAGGGCACGTTCTTCTCGCGCGCGTAGCGAATGGCGTTCAACATGCCTTCGATGCCGCGCTTGCCGAAGCCGCCGGGGACAAGGATGCCGTCGAAACCCTCAAGTTGCGCTTCGTAGCTGCGGTCATCGGGGCTGGCGGACTCGAGACCTTCGGCCTCGATCCAGTGAATCTTGAGCTTCAGGTTTTGCGAGATAGCGCCGTGGGTGAGCGCCTCTTTAAGCGACTTGTAGCTGTCTTCGTACTCCACATACTTGCCGACAATGGCGATGGAGACTTCGTCTTTGGGGTGGTAGCAGCGGTCAACCAGGTCCCGCCACTTGCTGAGATCGGGCTCGGGCACGTCCTTGTGCAGGTACTTGAGAACGAGCGCATCGACGCCTTCTTCAGCGAAGTTCACCGGCACCTCGTAAATGAAGGGCACAGTCTTGGCGCCGATGACAGCCTTTTCTTCGACGTTGCAGAAGGCAGCGATTTTCTGCTTGATCTCGCGGCTGAGAGCGCGATCGGAGCGGCAGAGGAGCACGTCGGCCTGGATGCCGATGGAGAGCAACTCCTTGACGGAGTGCTGCGTGGGCTTGGTTTTGAGCTCCTGCGCGGCGGCGATCCACGGAACGAGGGTGAGGTGGACAAAGACAGTGTTCTCGCGGCCCAGCTCCTGGCGCATTTGGCGGATGGCCTCGAGGAATGGAAGCGATTCGATGTCGCCGACCGTGCCGCCAATTTCGACGATGGTGACGTCGGCGCCGTTCGCGGCGACTTTGCGCATTGCGTTTTTGATTTCGTTAGTGACGTGGGGAATGACCTGGACGGTTTTGCCGAGGTAGTCGCCGCGGCGCTCCTTGAGGATGATTTGCTCGTAGATGCGGCCGGTGGTGTAGTTGTTGTCGCGCGAGAGGGGCGCGTGGGTGAAGCGCTCGTAGTGGCCGAGGTCGAGGTCGGTTTCGGCGCCGTCGTCGGTGACGAAGACTTCGCCGTGCTGGAAGGGCGACATGGTGCCGGGATCGACGTTGAGGTAGGGGTCGAACTTCATCAGGTTGACGCGGAGGCCGCGGCTCTCAAGCAGGCAGCCGAGAGACGCTGCCGCGAGACCCTTGCCGAGACTGGACACAACTCCACCCGTCACAAAGACATACTTTGCCGACATCGATGCAACCTCGTCACTCAGTTTTTGGGATTGGCCGTACCTGGTGGGCACATACAAGTATGGCAGAGATTGGGGGTGCGGCGAAAGAGAAAAATTTGCGGAGCGGATAATAAGGTGGGTGACGCTCCTGGTAACGATATTGAAATCAGCGTATTGGGGTTAGCAGTGACGGCGTGCCCCCGGCGGGGCTAGGATGCACTCGAGTGCGAGGCGGCGGTGACGAGCAAGATTGAGGTTCTTAAAACTGACATTACGACGCTGGCGGTGGAGGCGATTGTGAATGCGGCGAACACTTCACTGCTCGGCGGCGGTGGAGTGGACGGGGCGATTCATCGGGCGGCGGGGCCGGAGCTGTTTGACGAGTGCTATCAGATTGGCGGCTGCCCGACGGGCGAGGCGCGGCTGACCAAGGGCTACCGGCTGCCAGCGAAGTTCGTGATTCATACCGTGGGGCCGGTGTGGAGCGGAGGGGAGCGCGGCGAGCCGGAGCTGCTGGCGAGATGCTACCGGTCTGTGTTCAAGATTGCGCGCGAGAAGGGGATCAGGTCGCTGGCGTTTCCGGCGATCAGTTGCGGGGTGTACCGGTTTCCGGTGGAGCGAGCCGTGAAGATTGCGGTGGGCGAGACGGTGGCGGAGCTGGTTTCGAGCGATGCGGTGCAGAAGGTGATTTTTGCCTGCTTTGGGGATGAGATTTTTCAGGCGTATCGGCGGGCGGTCGACGGCCTGTCGTGAGAACAACCGCAGTCGGTGATGCCGCGGTGCGGCACCCGGCGAACATGACAATCGGGGCGACTGGCATCAATGTGCGGGCGAGGACGCCCGCACGACAGCCGGCCAGGAGGCCGGCGCTACAAGGTCACACTTTCAAAACGTCTCCTTCACGGGCGACCATCTGGTAGAGCACTGGGTTCACAAAAAAGCCTAGGAAGAGGCGCGAAACCAGGCCCGCGACGATGACGATGGCGAAGGGCTTTTGCGTATCGGAGCCGATGCCCGTGGAAAGCGCCGCCGGCAGAAGGCCCAGGCAGGCAACCAGGGCGGTCATCATGATGGGCCGCAACCGCAAAAGCGACGCCTCGCGGGTTGCGGCGCGGATGTCCATGTTCTGCTCAAGGCGCAGCTTGTTGATGTAGGAGACGAGGATCACGGCAGTCTCGACCGAAACGCCGATCAATGCCAACATGCCCAGCGCCGACGAGGCGCTAAACGCCGTGCCGGTGAGCTTGAGAGCAAGGAGTGCGCCGACCGGAACCGTGAGGATGACGCCAAGAACGATGACCACCGGGAATTTGAAGTTGTCGTAAAGCGCAAACAGGATCATGAAGATGATGAGCACGGCCAGGGGTCCGATGAAATACAACTCGTGCTTGGCGGCGAGAAACTCGTCATACTCTCCGCCCCAGGTGAGCCGGTAGCCGGGGGGCAGGCTTTTTTGTATATCGGCGATGGCCTGCTGGCCGGCGTTGACACCGCTCTCCAGGTCGCGTCCGTCAATGCTGTACTGCACGCCGATATATCGCGAGTTGCTCTCGCGGTAAATGAATGACGCGCCGCCGGCCTCATGGATGTTTGCCAGCGCGCTCAGGGGGATTTGCTGCCCTGTGGGTGTTCCCACCAGCAAGTTTCCGATCTGCTGCTCACTTTCGCGGAATTCCGGCTTCATGCGCACGACGAGATCGAAGAGTTTTTCGCCCTGGATGACCTGGGTAGCCGCTTGGCCGCCAATTGCCGCCTGGACGACGGCTTCAACGTCGGCAACATTGATGCCGTAACGGGCGATCTTCTCGCGATCAACGTCAATCAAGCAGGCTCGGCTGGCCGAGCTCGCGAACCACCGTGAGATCGGTAAATCCCTGCACCTGGCTCAGCCGGCGCTTGATTTCGAGCGCCGTATTTTGCAGGACATTCAGATCGGGGCCATAAATCTTCACGGCCAGCGCGCTCTTCAGGCCGGTCAGCGCCTCGTCAACGGCATCTTCAGCGGGCTGCGTGTAGTTGAAGATTACGCCGGGAAATGCCTCGAGCTGCTTCTGAATGTCCGCGGTCAACTCCGCCTTGTTGTGGATGGAACCGGATTTCCAGGCGGAGTCGCCGTAGGGCTTCAGCCCCACGTAGAACTCGTCGTTGAAGAAACCCGTAGGGTCAGTGCCATCATCCGGGCGCCCAAGCTCGGAGCCGACATCGGTGACCATCGGGTACTTGAGGAGAATATCGCGAACCTGCGGTGAGAACTTGCTTGCCGTGTCGAATGAAACCGTGTATGGCATGGTGGCCCGAATCCACAACGCACCTTCGTCGAGATGAGGCATGAACTCGCCGCCGATGAAGGGAATGAACAGAAGCGTGGCGGCAAAGATCGCCGTGGCCGCGATCATGGTCGCCTTGGGGTGATCGAGGCACCAATCGAGCCAAACTGCGTATTTGCTGCTTACCCACCGAAGGGGCTTGTTCCGTGGCTCGTGGACGCTTTTCTTGAACCAGTAGGCGCACATGACGGGAACAAACGTGAGCGTGAGGATCAGCGCGCCGACGAGTGCGATGGCCACCGTATCCGCCATCGGTTTGAACAGTTTTCCCGACGGTCCGCTGAGCGCGTAGATCGGCAGGTAACCGGCAATAATGACCGCGACGGAATAAAAGACGGGGCGATCGACATCCTTGGCGGCGTTCAGTATCACTTCCTGGAGGTTGTAGTCCTGGCCTTCGCGCGCGCCCAACTCGCGGAATATGTTCTCGACCATGACCAGGGTGCCGTCAATGAGGATTCCAAAATCAATGGCGCCGATGGAGAGGAGATTGGCCGGGATTCCGCGCGCGTGCAGGAAGATGAACGCAAAGAGCAAGGACAGGGGAATGGTAAGCGCCACAATCACCGCTGCGCGGAAGTTGACCAGGAAAGCCATCAGAACGATGAGGACCAGATACCATCCCGAGCAGCAGGTTGTGTTCGACGGTGTCGATGGTCAACTGAACCAGATCGCTGCGGTCATAGTAATGGGCGCACCTTCACGTCGGGCGGGAGGACGTGTTCGTTGAGTTCAAGAGTTTTGGCCTCGACGCCTTTCAGCACGTTCTGCGTCTGCTCGCCGCGCCGCATCATGATGACGCCTTCGACGGCATCATCGGTTTTATTGAAGCCGAATTCACCAAGGCGGGGTGCGTTGCCAATGACAACCTCGCCGATGTCGCTGATCCGCACCGGGACGCCATTTTGCGTGCCCACGATGATGTTGCCGATGTCGGAGGTATCGCGCACCAGGCCAATGCCGCGGACGTAATAGAATTGATCGCCCTGCGAGTAGAACCCGCCCCCGGCGTTGGAATTGTTCGCGGACAGTTGCTGAATCACGGTTGGTACCGTGAGGTGGTAGGCGTAGAGCTTTGCCGGGTCGAGCAGTACCTGGTACTGCATGACGGTGCCGCCGAAGCCGGAATCGTCAGCGACTCCCGGCACCTGCTTATATTCGCGCTCGACGATCCAATCCTCGAAGGTCTTCAGTTCCTGTGGCGTAGCGGTCGGGACTCTCGAGCACATATCGATAGACAAGCCCGGACGGGCTGGCAAGTGGAGCAAGCGTGGGCGAGACGCCCTGCGGATAGGTCACCTCGCTCAGCCGCTGAAAGACCACATCGCGCGCGAAGTAGTCATCGGCGCCTTCATCGAACGTGAGGATGACATCGGAGAGCCCATAGAGGGAGATGGAGCGCATCACAGTGAGCCTGGGAACGCCGTTCATCTCCACTTCAGTGGGGACAGTGACCAGCCGCTCGATTTCCTCGGCCGCATGCCCCGGCCATTGCGTGATGATCTCCACCATCGGCGGAGAAAGGTCGGGGTAGGCGTCCACCGGCATGTTGTGAAAGGCGACTGCTCCGGCGACGCAAAGGAAGGCCACGAGGAACAGGACGATGGGCCGCTGGCGGAGCGCAAATTGAACGACGCGATGAATCATCGGATCCTGCTCCCCTTAGTGTTGCAGCGAATTCGCGAATTGAAGAAACAGGCTGCCGTTGCCTGCAACCCGCTCTCCAGCGGAGATGCCCTTGGCGATTTGCGTTTGGCCATCCTGGACTTCGCCTAATTCCACGTCGCGCCGGCTGAATTGGTTTGCGCCGCCGAGGACATAGACGAAGGGCTGGTTATTGTCATCGCGCAAAACAGCGGCGTTGGGCACGGCCAGCGCATTGGTAAGCACGCCGGCCGTTACCGTAACCGTGCAGTACATATCCTTCTTCAGCTTTTCGCCCGGGTTGTCCACCACGATGCGCGCCTGCAGCGTTCTGGTGTTGGGATCGAGCGCAGGCGAGATATAGGAGATCTTTCCACGGAAGCTGCCGGGATACGCGTCCGTCTGCACAACCACTTCATCTCCGCTGTGGACGTGCTGCAGGTCGGCCTGGTACAAGTTCGCGAGAATCCATACGGTGCTCAGGTTTGAGATGGTGAAAGCCTGCGTTTGGCCCGCCTGCACCACCTGGCCGGGCGACACCAGCCGCTCGACGACTTCACCGCCGATGGGAGCCAGCACGGGAATCTGCGCCGATGACGGAGCTTTTGCCAGGTCAGCCGGATTCTTGATGCCGAGAATCTTCAGCCCCTGCTCGGCCGCGTTCAGGTCGGCCTGGGCCTGGTTGCGGTCCGACTCGGCCTGCTCCAGATCGCGTTGCGCGATGGCGTGGTTTTGATACAAGCTCCTGGGCGCGGGCGTAGTATTTCTGCTGCCAGCGATAAGAGTCCGCGGCCTTCAAATAGGCGTCGAGGAGCTGCGCGTAATCGGGGCTGCTGACTTCGAGCATGGGCTGGCCAGACTTTACATGCTCGCCGGGCACCACCAGAATTCTGCTGACCGGCCCGCCGACCTGGGTGATCACCGGAGTGGTATTGAAAGGCGTTGTACTCCACCGCGCCGGTGAGGCGAAGGGTGTGCTTCAACGTGGCCGATTCAACCGTGACCACCTGCACGTGCGCCATCTGATCCTGGGGAATCGTAAAGAGCTGCGGAGTGGCGGAGGCAGAGGCGCGCTGCGAATAGGATGTCATTTGCTCAGCACGCTCGCTGTCATTGGAGTGACAGGCCGAGAGCACGAGCACGGAAGCGAAGACAAGCGCGCCTCCGATTCTGCCGCCAAGGCAATCGATCGCTTGATTCTTCATGGAATGCTCCTGGTTCCCACGGCTTCGCGAAGCTGCTCGAGCGCCTGCAAATAAGACTCGAGCGCCTGGCGATAGCCGAGTTGCGTAGCCCGGTAGGTGCGTTCGGCGTCGAGATAGTCGAGCAGGCTGGCCGCGCCGTGCCGGTAGGCGAAATCGGTGATGTCCCGCGACTGCTGCGCCTGATCGAGATAGCCGGAGCGATAGAGCGTGACGATCCGATCGTTGGCGCGCATGTTTTCGTATGCGTCTCTCACGTCCGTCAACACTTGTCCGTTGGCGAATTTCTCCTGCTCCTGGGCTTGCGCGATGGCGTATCCGCTGCGCGCAATTTCCCCCTGGTTGCGGTCGAAGATGGGCAGCTGGATCTGCCCGAAAAGCGAAACGTCATTGAGATAGGCGAGGTGGGTGTAATTGATCTGCCCAGTAACATCCCGTTTGCCGATGACCTTCTGCAGTTCGTGCTGGCTATTCGCGGCGGTTACACCGAACTGTGCAGCGTGCAGATCCGGCCTGTCTTCGAGGGCCTTTGCCTGAAAGTCTTCCAGCAGGCCCTTCATTGGCTGGTAATCGAAGGAACCGGCGACGTCGTAATCGGGCCCGACCGATTCATATCCGAGCAACTGCCGCAGGTCAGAAAGTCCCTGCGTCCTGGCAAGCTGCGCCTGAGAGACATCCATCTGAAACTGAAGCAACTGGAGGTTGACCTTGAGGAGATCGTCCTCGCCGATGTCCCCCGCCTTGTATCGCGCTTGGGTAATATCTACCGTGTTCTGGAAGCTCTTCAGGTCCTGGTTGGCCAGCTCCAGGGTGGATTCCGCGAGCTCAACGGCGATGAACTGCGAGGCAACATTGAAGGTGAGGGTGCGCTCGTTGTCGGCGACCTGGGAACGCGTTTCGGCCGTCACGTCCTTCGCTGCCTGCAAGCGGTGCTGGCGTTTTTTGCCACGCTCAAACAGATAGCTGACGCCGAGATCCCACTGCGCTGTGTTGTCAAGGTAGTCGGCCGTGAGATTACTGGGCTGGAAGACCGGCAGGAAGTCCGAATCTGCCAGAAGCACAGGATTTGGGCGCAAATTGGCGGTGACTTCCTCGGCCTGGCTTTGCTGAATCGTGGTTTGCGCGGCCAGCAAGTTGTGATTGTGCTGAATGGCCATTTGGATGGCGTCGTCGAGCGAGATGGTCTGCGCGCCCGGGCTTTGTGCAAGCGTGCTGGCTTGCGGCGGCGACGGTTGTGTTTGCGGGGGCGGTGACTGCGCCCCGGCGAATTGAAAGAAAAGCAACGGAACCAGCGAAACAGAATAGCGTAGAAATGGCAGACGCATAGGCGTGCAACCTCCCAAGAGAGACTTAGCCAACGAACGTGCCGAAGCGGCACGGAAAGCAGCGATTGGCTATTCCGGAGGAGAACGTGGAGATCTTTGAGCAGGGGCGGAACGGGAGATAAAGCTATCGCATGGCTGGGCATATCCGGCGGTTGCCGGCAAAGCTGTGTACGCACCAAAGCCAGTCAGCGGCGGTTCGATTACGAGATGGCAAAGCGTACATGTGCACGCAGAACAATTGCCATGGTGATGCCAGACTGTCCCCAGCGTCGTCGTCATCAGGAGGACGATCAGCACGATCGGGATGATCACACGCCAGCTTTGCGTTCGGTCAGACACTGTGGACTGCGCCCTTGAGAGGTATGTAGCGCGCTATGACGTAGTCTAATCCCGGAATCTGCTCCGGGGCAGAGATTTGACCCTTAAACTGCCGCCTAAGCTCGTAGAAAGCAAGGTCATGGCCGATTTGACGGCAAGATCAGGAGAGCAATATTTATCACTGTAAACCGGTAGGGGCGTGCCATATAAATACCCGGGGGGCGAGGGCGGAGAAGAGCTGCCATCGAAAGCTTGCACTCCAATGGCAGCTCCAGCGGGAGGTTTAGAAGTTCAGCAGTGATCTTCGCGGTCAGCGCGCGCGGGGTGACGTAGTGCGTGCCGCTGAACGTGGAGAGGAAGTTGTAGAGCGCGTACTTGTTGGTGACGTTGATGGCCGTCAGATCGAGGTCGGTTTTGAAGTGCTCCTTGTTGAAGATATTGTTCTTGCCGAGGGGACGTCGAAGAGGTTGCGCGGCGCGATGCGCGGCGGGTTGTGGTCGTCGTTCTCGGTGCCGGGGGCGGGAATCTGCACCAGCTTCGAGGTGTATCCGCGCCGGGTCGCACGGAGTAAAGCCCGAGGTAAGAGTGGCCGCGACGCCGTCGCAGGTGAGGCCGGCTTCAAACTGCTGGTCCGGGGTCAGGCCGCTCAGGTCGACACCGGGCTGTCCGCGAGTGATCGAGGTAGCTGCAAGGCTGTTCGGACCGTGACGTTGTAGCAAGGCACCGACCGCGACCAGGCCCGAGTCGATAGCGCCAGTTGAAGCCGCCCCATAGGCCGTTGAACCAACTGC
The DNA here is from genome assembly GCA_963701835.1 of uncultured Acidobacteriaceae bacterium. GTDB lineage: Bacteria > Acidobacteriota > Terriglobia > Terriglobales > Acidobacteriaceae > Telmatobacter. The sequence goes on from CAVPBL010000004.1 coordinate 62,510, forward strand.
CATCGCGGGAGACCGTGTACTGAAGGTGCGTGGTTTCGTTGAATTTCTCGTCGTGGTCGATGCGGAAGGGATAGGCCGCTCTGGCCCACAGTGGCGCCTGCTCCGGCCGACTGCGGCGGGAAGAAGCGGGCGGCCACCGAGGACATGACGAGATAGGCGCTGAAGTCGTGGAAGTTGGGGACCTCCGCATGCAGCGCATAGCCCGGAATCTTGGAGTTATGCCAGTCGATGGGGAAGAAGATCGGCGTGTTGCCGAGGATGCTGAAGTCGAAGGCGTTGTGGGTGTACTTCCAGATGTACTCGCCGCTGACCACCACATTCTTGCCGACGGCCTGCTGGAAGCTGGCGTGGAACTCGTTGCGGAAACCGGGCTGCAGGGTTCCCGAAACGCCTGGAGTGCACGCGAGCAGCGGCGACAGCACGGCATCGGAGCATCCGTTGCTGGAAAGCACGAGGTTTTCGTTGAAGGGCGTCTCCAGCGTGCGCGCATAGGAGACGCGCAGCACGGTGCTGGAGGGCTTGATGTTGTAGGCAATGCCCACGCGCGGCTCGGGCTGGTTGGCGTACGGTGAGGCCGTTGTAAAGGTCCCCGCGCATGCCCAGGTTGAAGTCCCAGTTGCCGGCCTTGATCTCGTCTTCAATGTAGAGGGCCAGTTCCTTGACGTCGGTGTGGCCGAAGAAGTGGTAATCGCTGCCGCCGCGGGTCAGGTCGTAGGGGGCCAGAACGGGGAGGTAGTTGCCGATTCGGGAACGATGTGACTGCCGTCGCAGTGCGGATGGACTGGCGTACCCCGGCAGCGGATTGCCGCTGGCGTCCACGCAGGGCGAGTTGTAAGTAGGGCTCGACGACGCCGAGGTTGTCGTGCTCGCGCAGGAAGGTCTGCTCGTATGCGCGCCGGCCTTGAGGTTGTTGATGCCCTGCGACATAGGAGTAGTCGGCGTGGACTCCGGCGTTGGTCAGCGTGCGGTATTGGGAGATCGACGAGGTTTGAATTGGGCCCGAGGTCGGCCAGAGGGTTGCCGCTGGGATAGTAGTTGTAGTCGTCCTTGCGGACGTAAGCCGCCAAGGTTGAAGACCGAGTTGGTGCTGATGACGTGCGTGTAAGTGGGCGAGATGTTGTAGGTATTGATCTTGGAGCGCTGATCGGTATTGCCCACGTTGCCGAAGACCGGGTTGGCGCTGGTGCCTCCGCCGACCACGTTCTGCACGTTCAGGTTGTCGAAGGCGTTGGGGGTCTGGAACCAGGAGCGGCTGTAGTTCAGGTCCAGGTGGATCGAATCGGCCGGACGAAAAGCTGTAGTCGACGCGATCGAAGAAATTCTCCTCGTTGCCCTTGTCGTGGAAGACGGTGAACTCAGGCGGATCGAGAAAGCGCCCGGTGTTGAGGCCGTCGGCCTCGATGAAGTTGCCCCAGCTTTTGCCGCCGTAGGAGAGATCGAAGCCGCCCGTTCGCCGACCCGAAGGATCCATAGGAGGCGTAGATATCGCCGGTGGGCTTGGTGACGCCCTGGCCGGAGCGCGTGGTGGCCACGATGACGAGGCTGGTCTTGTCGCCGTACTCGGCCGGCGGCGCGCCGCTGATGACCTCGATGGATTGAATGGAGTTGGAGGGAAGCTGGTTGGAGAAGATCTTGCTCTGCTGGTCGGTGATGGGCTGGCCGTCGACGGAGAAGGAGTTGGAGGCGTGGTCGCCGAGGCCGTGAAAGAGGCCGTTGGAGTCGGCCGCGACGCCGGGGGTGGTGAGCGTAACCAGCGAGCTGAGCGTGGAGGACGCGCTCTCCAGCGGCACCTTGTTGAACAGGTCGCGGTCGACGTCGACGTGAAAGGTGGGGTCGTCTTCGATCAGGTCGCCTGTAGACTCGACCGTAACGGTCTGGGCTCGCGCCGGCAATTTGCAGAACCAGCTTGAGGCTGATTCCCACCGACGGAATCGAATCTCGACATTCTGGCTGAGACGGGCAAAGCCCTTGGCGGAGACATCGATCAGGTAGGGGTTGAACGGGACGTTGGGAACGCGAATTGGCCGGTGGCGTCGGTGGTTGCGGTGCGGTCGAATCCGCTGACGTCGTTGGTGAGATGGACGGTTGCGTTGGGAATGACGGCGCCGGAGGGATCGGTGACCGTGCCGCGCACGGCGCCGGCGTTTCCGCTTTGCGCCGATGCGGAGAGCGACGCGAAGACGACGGCGAGGAGGGGAAGAAGGCGCGGCAATTGCGCCACGATGGAACGTCATGGCAAATGTCTCCTGAACAATGGCTGAAAAATGGGGAATGCAAGCCGCAGGTCGTGCCGCCGCGGCGTCCTCAGTGCAATGGAGGAGCATCGTTCCGCTTCAAAATCATTTTGTAAAGATGCGCCGAAGTCATCGCCCGATCAATGGAACGATGGGGCGATGCGGCAGCCTGGATGAAAACGGAACGATGCCCTAGCAGGAGGCTGGAGGCGGGCGAATGAAGAGCCGGGACTGGCGCTGGCGGGCAACGACGAAGGGCTCGGCCTGCGAGGCGGAGCGCACCCAACTGCACCAGCACAATGGCGGCGGCCGCGGCCGCGACGGGCGCCGCCGTGTGCATCACGATGCACAACTGGCAGTGATCGGCGTCGGTTTGGTTCGCGTGCAGGTGGGCGACCTGGGCCACGGCCAGCAAGGCAAGAAGGACAAGGCACACGACCGCTATCGCCGGGAGGAAGCTGTGCCCGGCGCGGCGGCGGCCGTGGAGATATGCCCTCAATGCTGTCAATCGATACCCCTTACCGTTCCTATTCTACAGAAGAACGTACAGAATTGGACGCTCGAGGCTCAAAGTGGTTGCAATTGCGGCTGGATTGAATCGCGATGAGGCAGCCAACATTGGCCAGTCCGATTCGTCTAAACTGTGTTGCCATGGTTGATTTTGCGCAAGGACGGCGCTTGGCGGCGCTCTCGCTGGCGGTTCTGCTGCTGGGGGCGACGGCGGCTGTGGGGCAGAGCGGCCAGAGGCTCCCAGCCCGCGCGGAGTACGACCGACCAGGAGAAGCAGAATCCAGAATTCCAAGCCATTGCCACTAAAGCCTGGGGTTCCCGGCATGGGGAAAAATCATCGGCTGATTCTGAAAGATGGCTCCTACCAGATGGTGCGCGATTACCAGATCGTGGGCGACCGGGTGCGCTACCTCTCGCAGGAGCGCGGCGACTGGGAAGAGTTGCCCGTGGACCTGGTGGACTGGGACGCGACGCGCAAGTGGGAAAAGGAACATGCCGATCTGGCGGAGGAGGACACTTCGCCGGCGATGAAAGAGGCCGAAGAGATCGACAAGGAGGAGGCTGAGGAACGCAACGAGCAAAAGGCGCGCATGCCCGAGGTGGCCGACGGGGCTGGAATTGCCGGATGAGGAGGGCGTGTTTGTGCTGGACACCTACCACGGCACGCCGGAGCTGGTGGAGCTGACGCCGGCCAATCTCTCGATGAACACGAAGAGCCGGAAGGGGATCGCGGTGCTGAATCCGCTGGCGACGCAGCGAGCCAGCCTGGAGCTGCAGGGCGCGCATGCGAAGGTGCATCTGCACGTGAACGATCCGGCGATTTATCTCTCGCTGGGAGTGGAAGAGAATCGCGAGCCGGTGCTGTCCCACCCCATCACCGTGACACACGAACGGCGCCAAGGCGGTGAACAACGGGAAGCATGGCGCACATTCGTCGCAGTCGGGCTTTGCGATTGTGCGCGTGGATGAGCGCCAGCAAGTGCGGATTGTGGGCGCGATGCACGTGAGCCCCAATGGCACGGTGACGCAGGACGAGGACATAATCCCAACCAAGGTGGAAGTGCTGCCGGGCAAGCACTGGCTGCGCATCGCGCCAGCAGCAGAAGCTGACCATCGGCGAGTACGCGCTGGTGGAGATCATCTCCCCGTCGGACATCAGCGAATCGGTGTGGGACTTTCGCGTGGACCCGAGACTGGGAGATAATCCGCGGTCGATCGGGCCGATCCTGAAACAGCCGCGAGAGTGAAGTGGGGGTTCATTTCTGTTGTGCAGCGTAGCGTTACGCTGTACAATTTGAGTCAATGATACGGACCTTCCGGCACAAGGGGATCGAGAAGTTCTTTCTGACCGGTTCCAAGGCTGGAATCCAGTCCAATCACGCTGCGAAACTCAATGAGCAGTTAACGCTCCTGAATGCCGCAACAGGGCCGCAGCATATGAACGTACCAGGGTGGAGGCTCCACAAGTTAAGTCGCGATCTGGCTGGTCATTGGGCGGTTCGCGTAGATGGGAATTGGAGACTGACATTCACTTTCGACGGCGAGGACGCAATTCTCGTCGACTATCGGGACTACCACTGAGAGGGCTGCGTCATGCGAATGCATAATCCCGCACATCCTGGAAGGATTCTGGCGTACTACATGCAAGGCCGATCGGTGACGGAGGTCGCCCGGCATCTTGGCGTCACTCGGCCCGCACTGTCGCGCGTCTTGAATGGTAGAGCTGGGATCTCCGCGGATATGGCTTTGCGACTTTCGGAGGCGTTCCAGACCGATCCCGACCTTTGGCTGCGCCTGCAAGCGCAGCGAGATATTTGGGTGGCATCAAAGAAAAGGCGGCCGAAAGTGCGGCGGCTGAGCGCGGCCGCATAGGACTAGAGCGCGTTTACGAGCTTGGACTGTTTGTGGCGGCGGCTGACGACGAAGTGCGCGAGCAGGAGTGAGACGCCGACGACAGTGACCACAGCATCGATGGCGGGCATGCCGCGGGGGCCCCAATGGGCATAGCCCCACCCGTCGAGAGAGGTCATGTAGGCGACGGGAAGATTGCCGAGCGAGTTGATGATGGCGTAGCGCGAGCTGCCGCTCTTGCCCGAGCCGCCGAGAAACTCGAGTACGACTGCTGTGAACAAGGCATAGCCAACGCCGATGGTGAAGAGAAAGAGCACGGTGCCGATCAAGTAGACTGCGGGCCGCAACGGGCAGAATGCCAGAATGGCCAGCGTGGCCGCATTGACCAGTCCGGCTAGCAGGTATGCGATGGGAGCACGGACGCGGGTGGGAATGAGCGATGCGGAGAGCGAACCCGCCGCCGTCAACAGCGCGCCGGCGAGGCCGTTGATCCATGCAACCTGCTGGCCGGTGACGCCGTAATCGCGAGCGAGTTCCCCGAGCAGGCCGATCATGGCGCCGCTGGCGCATGGGGAAGGTTACGAGGAGCGTGTAGGGAATGGCTTCCCAGCGCAGGAAGGTGGATCGAATTCCCGCCAGATGCGCGCGAGCGGTTTCTCGCGGAGGGCGCTCGCTGACTATGGGCTGGGCGGGCGCGGCCAGAGCGAAGAGAGATGGCAACGCGATCATGGCGGCAACGATCCAGCCGAGGGAGCCGAGCGAGAGGCGGCCGGAAAGCGAGACCAGCGCAAAGACGGCCACAGCGCCGATGGCGAGCGAACCGCTTTGGTAAAAGCTGCCGGCGCGGCGGCGATTGGTTTCGCTGCGCAGCGTGCCCATGATGCCGCCGCAAGCAGCGACGAGCAAGCACGCCGAAGCAGGCACCCAGGAATAGGAGTGCCGACGGCCCACGATGATCCAAGGCGGGACTGGTGGAATGCGACCAACAGCGTGATTGCGGCGGCAGCGGCCGCAACCATGAGCCAGGTGCGGCGGCGCATCAGAGAAGTCGGTAATGGGGCCCCAGAGAAAATAGATGGCGTGCGGGAGCGCGAGCAGGGCGCAGATGCTGGCCGCACGCGCAGGGTTAACTCCCTCATTGCGCAGGAGATACGTGAGCGCGCCGCTGACAAGGCCGAGGGAGATGACCGCATCGGGCGCGATGAGGACGCTGAAGAGCCAGGGGCGCTCGTGCGGCACGGGTTGTGATGGATTCTCGACCGCAAGGGGAGCGGCTGATGGCATGAGACTTAGCGTAGCATGCGCCGGCGTTCTGCCAGATGATTTGGCCAGCGCCTTCTTCGCGGCTTGCAGGGAGAGGTTCTTTTCCTGCAGCGCCTCGCTTAAGTCCCTCAAGCAAAACTCTTTCGATCGACATTTCGCTATTTATTCGCCCTGGTCCCACTTTGCGGGCATTTACCACCGGAAACACGGTGATGCCTACTAGGACCATATCGACGTGTGTTTGCTGAAGGGCGCCCGCCAACGAACGACACGGAGTGAGGACACAACCGGTTATTTGGAAAGTCGGGACAACTCAAGACACGAGAGCGCTACGCCGTGCCGCTTGAGGGTGAGTTGCCACCGAATAAGAGGGATGGGGGAATCATGGGGACACAGTTAGTCGATTACTACGAGTTTCTCCAAATCAGTCCCAATGCCGATGCCGACACGATCCACCGTGTCTATCGATTTCTGGCGGCGCGCCTCCATCCGGATAACCGCGAAACCGGTCATGCCGAGAACTTTCAACTGCTGAAGGCTGCCTACGATGTGTTGTCGGATCCGGAAACGCCGCGCCGAATACGATGCGACCCGCGAACTCGGGGGCGCCTCAGCCGCTTTCAAAGACCGTCGACTTCATGGACACACTGGAAGGCGAGTTGAACCGGCGGCTGGCGGTGCTGGCGGTTCTTTATCACCGGCGGCGCACAAACCCGAACTTTCCGCAAGTTTCCCTCGCCACGATCGAAGAGCGCATGGGGTTTCCGCGCGACTACCTGGACTTTACGCTGTGGTATCTGCAGAAGAAGGGATATGTCTCCAAGGCGGACAATGCGGAATTCGCGATGACTGTGGATGGCGTGGACTTTGTGGAGATGCAGCGCACAAACATGCCGACCCTGAGCAAATTGCTCACCAGCCGTTCGGGATCGCCGGAGGCCGATGATGCGCGAGCGCAGAGGGACGAGGCTGCTGTCGCCTCGCCGAATGCGTCAGCCTCCAACAGGCAAGCGGATCAACGCCGTCCGCAAAGTAGATCGGCGCGTGGGCTCTCCCGATCTCCGCGCGATTAAAGTGGAACGGCGCCGCAACAACAGGGACCGGACGAGTGAATTCGGCGGGCCAGCGAGGCACCGACTAGAGCGCTACTCCCGCGCAGCGATGCCCAGGGCTTTCATCTTGCGGTAAAGATGGCTGCGCTCGAGGCCGAGCAGCTCGGCGGCGTGGCTGATGTTGTTACGGGCTTCTTCGATCTTCTTGAGGATGTATTCGCGCTCGTAGGCGTCGCGCGCCTGCTGCAAACTTGAGAACTCTTCAGTGGACGCGTGAACCGGACTTATGCGTGAGCGGCGGCAGATGTTTCCGCTCGATGCGCATGACGCGGGGATTGAGGATGAGAACGCGCTCGATGACATTCTTGAGCTCGCGCACATTGCCGGGCCAGCGGTATTGGGCCAGCGCCTCAAGCGCTTCTTCGCTGATCTCCATGCGCGGGCGGCCATATTGACGGCCGAACTCGAGGAGAAACTCGCGCGCCAGCAGCGGAATATCCTGCTTGCGCTCGCGCAAGCGGCGGCACGAAAAACGGCACTACATTGAGGCGGTAGAAGAGATCTTCGCGGAAGTTGCCTTTGGCGATCTCCTCTTCCAGATCCTTGTTGGTGGAAGCGATCAGGCGCACGTCAACGCGCAACGGTTGCGTTCCGCCGACGGGAGTGAACATCTGGTCGTCGAGAGCGCTGAGGACTTTGGCCTGGGTCTTGAGGCTCATGTCGCCCACTTCGTCGAGGTAGAGAGTGCCGCCGTCGGCGCGTTCGAGCGTGCCGCGCTGCTCGGGAGGCCCACCGGGCTGCGCTCCGTGACGATAGCCAAAGAGCTCGGCTTCGATGTGCGCTTCCGGGATGGCGGCACAGTTCAGCTCGACAAAGACGCCGTCGCGGCGCAGGCTCTCGGCGTGAATGGAGCGCGCAATGAGCTCCTTGCCAGTGCCCGACTCGCCATAGATGAGGACGCGGCCGTTGGTGGGGGCCATCAGCCTGATTTGCTGGCGCAGGGCCTTGAGCGGTACGCTTTCGCCGGTGAGCACGGCGGCGGCGCTGAACTGGCGCTTGAACTCCTCGTTCTCGGTTCGCAGGCGGCGCGCCTCGACAGCATTCTTGAGGACAATCAGCGTGCGTTCGAGCGAGAGCGGCTTCTCAAGAAAGTCGTAGGCGCCGAGCTTGGTGGCCTTCACGGCCGCCTCGATGGTGCCGTGACCGCTGATGATGACGACTTCAGGCCGTGTCTCCGGGGTCAATTCGCGCATCTCCGCCAGCACGTCGAGACCATCGCGGCCGGGCAGCCAAATGTCGAGCAGCACCACATCGTAGGGCAGCGTCGCGGAGCAAAACCATGGCTTCGTCCCCATCGGCCGCGCTGGCGACGCGGTAGCCCTCCTCGCGCAGAATCTCCTCGAGCGAGCCGCGAATCTCCGCTTCGTCGTCGACTACCAGGATGTGATTCATGAGGCGATGCCCTTCACTGTTTCCGCGCCCGCCATGGCGGATGCGGGCTGCGCGCCGGGCTCCATCAGGGGCAAGCGAACCAGAAAGCGCGCGCCTTTGGGGCTGTTGGCCTCGGCGCTGATGGAGCCGCCGTGCTCCTGCACGATCTTGGCGGCGATGGACAAGCCCAGGCCGGTGCCGCGATGCTTGGTGGAATAGTAGGGCAGAAACAGCCGCTCGCGAATCTCATCGCTGAGTCCGGCGCCGGTGTCGGAGACGGTGACTTCAACGGCGGCGCCGTCTTCACTGAGCGTGGTGTGCAGGCCCAGCACGCGCAGCAGGCTGCCTTGCATGGCTTCGGCGGCATTGTCGATGAGGTTGGCCAGCGCCCGGCGGATCGCATCCGGGTCAACCAGCACCGGCGGCAAGCCGGTTTCAAGGTTCCGCTGCACGGTGATGCCTTCGAGCCTGCCGCCAAAGAGCGCGAGTGCTTCCTCGACGATCTGATTCATGTCGCAGGGGCGGGGCTGAGGCGCCGGGAACTGCGCCAAAGCCGAAAACTGATCGACCAGCGTGCGCAGAGTGCCGACGCAGCCCAGAATCACTTCGCTGCACTTGCGGATGATGTTGGGCGAATCCGGCTGGCCGCGATCGAGATGCCTGGCGATGCGTTCGGCGCTGAGAGCGATGGGAGTAAGCGGATTCTTGATCTCGTGGGCCACCTGCTGCGCCACTTCCTTCCATGCCAGTTGCCGCTGCGCGCGCAGGAGCTCCGTGGTGTCTTCCACCACCAGCACCGATCCCGTCTGCCCGCGTCCGAGCTCAAGCCGCACGCTGGTGATGGAAAGATGAAGGGTACGGCCGCGAGCGTGAAACTCTACCTCAGTGGATGCCGCGCCCATACGATTGGCGCGGCGGATCACTCCAGCCAGATCCTCGGCGCATTCGGCGGGAAGCAACGTTTCGAAGCGTTTCCCGGCCAGGGAATCATCCTCATTGAGTCCCATCAGCGCGGCAAAGGCGCGGTTGGACTGAAGCACAACGCCGGCTCCGTCGAGGGTGACGACGCCCGAGGGAATGGTATCGACGATCGTTTCGAGCTCGCGCCGCCGCTCCTCGACGGCCATGTTTGCCGCGGTCAACTGCGCTTGTGCGCTCTGGGCCAATTGCCTGCTGGTTTCGAGGTCCGCGGCCATGTGATTGAACGAGCGCACCAGGTCGCCCATTTCTCCGGTGGCGACGCCCGGCACGCGTTGCTCGTATTTGCCCGCAGCGATCTCGTCCATGGCATCGGCCAGTGCTTCAACTGGCCGGGTGATCTGCTTGGAGAGGAATACCGCCAGCCAGACGCTGGAAAAGAAGACAAAGACAGTGACAAGCAACAGCGTGAGGGACAAGGTGGTGCGAATGATTCTGCGGGAGCGGAAGAGCTGCCAATACTCGTCCACGCCGGAGCGGATGCGCGAGGTGGCTTGGTTAAGTCCTTGCGGCACGGGCAGCACCGCCAACACGATCTTGCCCGACGTGGTGACCGCCATACCCAGCGCGTATTCCTGTCCCCCCATATTGACCGCCGGACCGCCGGTTCTCTGCGCGGCGGAGAGGAGAACCGCCGAGAGCGGTCCGCGAAGCGGAGTTCCCCAGTGCTCGGTGTCATCCGTTGAAGTGCTTAGAGTAGCCGGACTCGATTCGGGAGGAGCCTGAAAGCTTGCGATTAAGCGTCTGTCCTTGCCGTAGACGAGGAGAAAGCCGCCTTCCAGGGTACGGCGGCGCGAGGTGAGCACCTGCTGGATGGCCTGCGAGTCGCGATCCGTCGCGCCGCTTTCGGCTACCGACTGGGCCTCGCTCCTCGCATTGCCTGCCACGTACTCCACCAGCTCGCGAACTACGCTGGTGGAGTCGTCGCGCAACTGCGAGGCGTCGGGCGAAAACCACCGCTCCAGCGAACGGTTGAGCAGGTAATAGCTGAACAGATACATGAGGGCCGCGGGCAGGAGCGTGATGATGACCGCGCCCAGCACCATGCGCGAACGCAGCCGCGCGCCAACGCCGCTGCTGCTCTGCCCCACGTAGACTTTCAAGACGGTGCGGAAGAGAAGCACCAGCAAGAGAAGCAACAGAAGGAAGAGCAGCAACTCCAGGGCCGTGAGGGCCATGGTCTGCCCGAAGGTTTCGGGATTGAGGAAATCGATTTGGGAGGTGTTGAACCACTGAAGCGTTCCGAGCAAGCCAAAGACCAAAAGAGCGCCGCCCGCAAGTAGGGCGATGGAGCGATGCCGCGAATCGGCCAGGAAACGCATGGGGCGATTATAGAAGGAACAGGGAATAGGCAGCAGGGAATAGGGAACAGGCGCGAACTGAAGGCATGGCGAACGGGAGACAACCGGGAGACCGGCGAATGCATCCCAGTCATCGGTTCCCGGTTTCGCATTGCGTAAAAAAGCCGTGGCAGAGCCGCAACTTTTGCGGCGCGCCCGTGTTTTATTGTACGGAAGTTCTGTGAAGTCCAAAGGTTTTTCGGCGACTCCCGCCGAAACCTGCGCCGCCGTTCCCAAAGGACGGCGGCATTTTTTGTCTAAGCATGTGTTGAGGCGGAGGTTGGGGACCGAGGCCGAGAGCGCAGCAATGCGGTAGGCAAGGCTGACCCAACAGCGTGGGAGGCGTCGTTGCTTGAAGACTCAGCTCAGACCTCCCACGCTTCAAACCGAGGCCGCAAGGAGCCAATGGTTTTCCGTCGTTTCATTGCAGCGGGGTCGCTGTGACCGATAGCTGCATTGAGCCTTTGTTGTCGAGATCGTCGGAGGCAAAAACGACGGTGCGCTTGCCGACGGGGATAAGAACCGGGCCGCGCCATCGATCTTGGCGGGTCACAGGCTCTTCGGGGCCGTTGGAGCTGCCCAAGCGCATGTTTGAAGCCAAGCTGTTGACCTCCACTGTCAGGGAAAGTGCAAGCCGGCTACCGATTTCCATTGTGCCGCCGGAATCGATATCGATGTTCACACCAACATCCTTGTATTGCCACTGCGTATTCTGTCCCTGAGGCGCCATAGGGTTGACGCCAGTTGCGATCGGAATTCTGGAACCGGTGCGAATCGTAATGGGTGGTGGAGTTGCTTTGTGGTCGGTGGTGACCGTGGTGGAGTAGCTGCGGCTGTTCACAGGCTTTCCGTCGGCATTCAGCTCTTCGACAACGAAATCAAGGTGGTAGTAGTGGGCCCGCGGCGCCGTCGATTTGGCGGTTTCCTGAGCCTCGCTTTGAGCCGCAGTATTCGACTGTTCCTGGGAAAAAGCTTTCCCTGCGAAAAGCAGCATGAGAAGCGGAAAGCAGCAGATAGCGATCTTGCGCATGATGTCCTCCTTAATTTGCGCCCGCTTGGGGCGGCTCGAGTGGCGGAATGCTGATGGCGTCGATGTGGATGTTGGCCATGTGGATTGGCTCATCCCAATGCTTCTGTGCGAGAAGAAAAGATTGACGCTCGGACTCCGGGGCCTTCGCCCCGAAGGCGGCGAGGGCGCGCTCCTCGGGAGAGAGCGGCTGCGGAGTGGGAAACGTGTCGCGCTTAGGCAGGCGGAGCGAAGCGGTCTTTGCACGCCGTGCCGGCACGGGGGGAAGAGATGCCGGCGGCCCAATATGGGGCGTGGTAGCGGGCGGCTTTGGAGAAGCAGCGGTTTGCACAGAAGGCGCATTGCTGTTCTTTGAGACGAAGAAAAGAATGAACAGAAGCACGCAAGCAGCGGTAGCGAACGCAACCGCCCAGGGGAGCCAGCGTCGACGGGACGGGGCCGATTGCGCGGAAATGCGGGCAAGAACGCGCTGTTCCAGGTCCGGGTCCGCGGCGGCGTAGGTGGAGAGCGAGGCATCGATCAGGCGTTCAACATCGTTTTCTTCACGCATGGCTGGCCTCCTCGAGCGCGCTGAGTTTCTGGCGCAGCAATTGCCGGGCGCGTTGAAGACGGGTGCGGACGGTTCCCTCCGGAATGCCGAGAACGCGGCCGATCTCGCGTGAGTTGAGCTCATCGACGGCGGAAAGAACAAGAGGCAGGCGCAGTTCCTCCGGCAGCGCATCGATCATCGAATGAACAACAGCATGCCGATTGGCTGCCTGGAGAGCTTGCTCCGGGCCGGGTTGGCGCGAAGGCGGATCGGAAACTTCGCTGGAATCAAATGGCACCATTCGCGGGGCGGTGCGCGGCCGGTGATCGACGGCAATTCGCCATGCCACGCGAGCCAGAAAGGCGCGCTCGTTTTCGAGATCTTGCCATCCGCGATTGCGATAGAGCTTCAAGAACGTCTCCTGCACGACATCTTCTGCATCGTGAGCGTTCAGCAGGACTGCATAGGCAACGCGGAAGACAAAGCGCGACTGGCGCTGGACGAGCGCCGTGAACTCCGCCTCTTCGCCGGTGGCCAAGGCTCGCTTCCCTCCTCACGGCCCGACGCGAAACACCTGGCAGACCGCAGGGCAAGTATTCCATGCTCCCTGCACCCGCTAAGACGGTGGGAATTCTCTAAGTGTTCGGAAATCTTCTAAAGGCGAGAGGGCTCAGCGCGCGATAAGGAACATGACCCAACTGAGCACGATGGCGGAGCCGACAAAGAGGATGAAGCAGTATGCGCCGTAGCGGAACATGCGGACTGGCGTGTCGCGCATGGTGATGCCGAAGACGGTGGAGGCGAAGATCGCGAACAGCACGACGGCGGCGAAGTGGGAGGGATGCAGCACTAAGACTTCCTCCCGGTGCGCAGGTTGTGCGCGTCAACGGCGGCGATGATGTTGAGCAGGCCCGCGACCACGATGAACTTGGTGCCGTAATCGGCGACGGTGGTCTGTACCGGCTGGAAGCCGAGGCCGAGCGTGCGGCAAACGACGTAGAGCAGGCCGCCGCCCAGATCGCCGGCCACGCCGAGCATGTCGAGGATATCTTGCGCGCTGGTGTAGAGCTTGCCCTGCATGGCGAGACCGAGCGCGAACATGGCGACGATGGAGACGGCGAGCAGTGTGCCGCGAACCCATTTGCCGAGGAGGAAATGGCCGGCGCCGGGAACGAGCCACCCGGCGATCAGGGGGAGATAGATGAAGCCTTTCTCGGATGCCTTTGACGCGGCAGGTTTGTTTGGAGTGGTGGACATTCCTTTATTGACTATACAAGAGCGGGGATCAGGGGTCAGGGATCAGGGATCGCGAAAATGGATCGCAGCCGAGCGAAAGGCACGTGAAATGTTCGCTTAGATGGTGCGGCTGGGCCTCCAAATGTTCGCTTAAAAGGTTAGCTTTGACTCCCAAATGTTCGCTTCAGAGGTTAGGTTTTTCGGGGACATGTACCTGGAAAAGTTGCGTTTTAGGGGCAACCGTAACTTGGAAAAGTCAGGAAATGAGTGTGTGCGGCACCAAGAAAAGTTAGGGATGGATTCCTGGGCGTGTGTAGCAAAGAAGTCAGGACGACTTCGAATGTGAGCGAGCGGTTCCGGTAGCCCACCTTAAACGCAGAGAACGCGTTTCGGATGGGACACCCGGCGACGATGACTATGGGAATTTCGGCTTCTCTTCATTCAGCGCCAGCAACGGAAATCCTGCGGTCAAGCAGACCGCTCAGAACGTCCACTGAGCGGGATCGGTCCTCCCGTGCTCTACGGCACAGTCACCTTCGGCATGTCGGTGTGGGGCTCTGAGACGGTGACCTGGTAGACGCTCGGCGACTGCGGGTTCACCCACACCTCAAGGTAGTACTTTCCGGCAGGGATATTGGAGAGGTAGTACATGCCGTCGCCGCCCACTTTGGCCCGCACGCTCCGAAATTTCTTGTGGTCAGAGACGGTGACGGCCATGCCCGTGGCCGGTTTGCCATTTCGGTGCACGACCTGGCCGCGGACCGAGGCGGCGCGGGCAGAGCCGACGGCCAGGACGAGGAGCAGGCTCAGAGAAACAGCACGAAGAAAAGCGGTGCGGCGTGTCATTGATGGGGCTCCGGCGTGGCGGTTGATGTCGCGAGAGGCGGGGCCTCGAGGCCGGCTGCGACGGGCTGCAGGGGTTGCGAGGGAGAGTAGGTGGCCAGCTTATGCAACTGGACTCGGCCGACCACGAGGCTTTGGCCGTTGCGGGTTACGGAGACGTCGTTTTGGCTGCCTGGGTTGAGGTCGATGGCGTCGGAGCTGTAGTCGGCGTGGCCGATGGAGAGCTTAGGGAACTGCTGATTGCCGTTAATATCGGGCGAACTTGTGATGGTGACCCGGTAGTCGCCCGCGATACCGGTATAGACGACCGAGGGCTGAATGGCAATGTCACCGGGGTCGAAGGAGGCCCAGGGCTTGCCGGTTTCGTCCACTACGTCGCCCGAGACCTGCCAGACTTCGTAGGGTTTGGGAAGCTGGTTGACCAGAGCGCTGTTGATGAGCGTGGCGACGGCGGCCAGGGCCCCGAGCGATCCGCCCAGCTTGACGACGCCGACGGTGATCGAGGATCCCTGTATGCCGCCGAGAAAACGGTAGGCAAGGGCGGCCAGTCCTGTAGCAAGCAGGTATGCGGTGATGATGGGGGCAATCGAGTAGTGCAGCGGGAGAAAGACCGCGCCGGCAACGCCGAATACAGCGAACGCCACGACGACGATTTCGTCGATGTACCAGTTGCGCTTGCCGGGAACGGCGGGCGGGGCTGCGGTATCAGGCGGAGCCGTCGGGACAGGCTGAGGTGTCGCGCCCATGGGACCTCCTTGAGCGGAATGTTAAGCGGGGGTTCGGGGAAAAAGCCGGGCCCGTAAATCGCCGGGAATTCGGCTGTGTATCTGCAATGCATTATCGTGCGTGGATGCAGGAAGGGCAAGGCAAAACATAAGAAGGCGCGTTTAGGATGCGACCTCCGAGCCGTGCTGCTTATTGCTTCTGATGTTGCTTGATCGCCCTCAGGTCGACGTCGTCGAGTTCCCCTCTGCGTAGAACGACGCGAATGCTCATTGCAGCGTCTTCCACGGATGATGCCTGACCCCGCGCGAAAGGTCAGCCAAGAGAGTCATACATGCCTCACTCTTCGGAGAGGATTATACGGGCTTGCCAAAGTAGCTCCCGCCAAAATGCGCGTGGAGTCTTAGGGGACAGGAATCGGCCCCCAGGGGCTAACGCCGCGCATTTTGTTGGTCCGATTTCGGCACAACTAAAGTCGTGCCCTGATACAAGACGAAAAACAACCGCAGATCCTTCGACTCGTCCCGGCACGCCGGGACTCGCGCAGGATGACAGATCGTTGTGGTGCGAACGTCGCGATGTATCGCTAAATCCGCACCAGTTCGTGCTGGATGCGGCCCGTGACCCAGGCTTTGCCGGGGGCGGTGATCATGTTGATTTCGCTGCGGACGCCGAACTCGGGCAGGTAGATGCCGGGCTCGACGGAGAAGCAGGTATGGGGCAGGATGCGGCGCACGTCGTGGGTTTCAAGGTTATCGAGGTGCGCGCCGGGGCCGTGAATCTCGTGGGCGATGTTGTGGCCGGTGCGATGGGTGAAGAACTCGGCGAAGCCGGCGGCGCGAATGACGGAGCGGGCGGCATCGTCGGCCTCGAAGCCGCGGATGGGATGGTTCTCGGCGAAGGCCTGCTCGACGGCGGCGATGGCGGCGTCGCGCGCGCGGCGGACGGTATCGAAGACGAGCTGCTCTTTCTTTGAGGGCTCGCGGCCCACGACGCCGGTCCAAGTGATGTCGTAGAAGATGCTGGAGGGCGAGGCAACATCCGGGTCGACATTCGAGTTTTGGCGTCCCCAGATATCGATGAGAAGGAAGTCGCCCTCGCGAATGGGCGCGGCATGATCGGCGGTGGGCTCGTAGTGCGAGTCGGAGGTGTTGGCGTTGACGCTGACGTCGGGGCCGTTCTCCCAGACCAGGCCTTCGCGGCGCATGGCTTCGCGGAGCCAGAGCGACCATGTCGTACTCCGTGAGGCCGTCGGCGCGATCGACGCCGGAGGGCGGGACGCAGGTGGCTGGCGATCTCGGCCCAGGCAGCGACGAGAATCAGGTCGATGGCGCGCTGCGCGGCGGAGTGGCTGGCAATTTGATCGGCGCTGAGGACAGCTTCGAATTGGCTGACGAGGTCGGCGGAGGTGACGATTTCCTTGCCGAGCGCCGCGCAGAAACTCGACGGTGCCGGCGTCGACCATGGAGATGTACATGATGTCGTTATTGGGCGAGTACTGCATGGCGATTCTTTTTCTGGTTTTGGAGGAGACTTTCGAGGCCCGCGTGCAATTCCTGCCAACTGGAGTACTGGGTTTTGGCGCCGGGCAGCGTGTCGAGGCGGCCCTGCTCGATGCGGTGGACGAGCTTGCGGGGCTCGCCCGTGGCGGGAATGAAGTAGTACCAGCGGCGCGTGACGTGGGCCTTGGGGTCGAGCGAGAGGATGCTGGCGGCGATGGGATCGCGGTGGTGGTGGTCGTAGAAGAGCCAGCCGTCAAGGGAGGATTCGCGGAGAGCTGTTTGAATGGCGTCGAGATTCATACGGGAATAGGATACGCGGGTTGAGGCAGCGGTGTTGGCGGAGCTCGATCGAGTGCGGGTCTGGAGACCCGCACTACAGCCGGTCAGGAGACCGGCGCTACATTCGGGCAGCGGGCGGGAGAGACAGTGAATCGGCCAGTTAGCGAGCCGGCGAGTCGGCGGTGGCGTGGCCCTCGGCGCCTTGGGGCTTGCTTTGAAGTTTGCCCTGCAGTTTGATCGACACGTGGACGAGGCGAGAGCGCGGCGGGGGTGACGCCGGGAATGCGGCTGGCCTGGCCGATGGTCATGGGGCGGACGCGCTCGAGCGTTTCGCGCATCTCGCGCGAGAGGCCGCTGATGGCGCCGTACTCGATCCAGTCGGGGATGGCGACGGCTTCGGCGGCCTTGAGCTTTGCGATGGACTTCTTTTGCTGCTCGAGGTAGCCGGCGAATTTGATTTCGGTTTCGACGGCGCGGGCTTCGTTGCGGAGAGTGCTGCGGCGGATGGAAGACGCTGGCGGCGTGGACGCCGCCAGTACAGCCGGTCTGGAGACCGGCGGTACGGTTTCCGAGGCTGGCGCAGGGTCGGAGATGAATTCGGCGAGGAGCGGGTCGCGGGCGAGGTCGTCGCGGAGGGCGGCGAGGAGCGGCTCGATGGTGACTTCAGGGCGCTTGAGGAGCTGCGCCCAGGTGAGGCCGGCGGTGGCGGGGAGTTCGACCCAGGCCGGCGCGCTCGAGCTTTTCGGGGTCGACCTTGCCGGTGGTGAGCAGGCGCGTCGAGCGCGGCCATGCGGGCCTGCTTCTGCTCGTACTCGGCCCAGGCCTGGTCGTTGATGAGGCCGAGGCGGCGGCCGTACGGGGTGAGGCGGCGATCGGCGTTGTCGATGCGCAGGTGGAGGCGGAACTCGGCGCGCGAGGTGAACATGCGGTAGGGCTCGTTGGTGCCCTTGGAGATGAGGTCGTCAATGAGGATGCCGGTGTAGCCCTCGGTGCGGTCCATGGTGAAGGGCGGCTGGCCCTTGAGCCAAAGCGCGGCGTTGATGCCGGCCATGATGCCCTGGCAGGCAGCTTCTTCGTAGCCGCTGGTGCCGTTGATCTGGCCGGCGAGGTAAAGGCCGGTCATGCACTTGACGCGGAGGGTGCGGTCGAGCTCGGTGGCATCGACGGAGTCGTACTCGATGGCGTAGCCGGGGCGCAGCATCTCGGCCTGGTCGAGGCCGGGGATGGAGTGGACCATCTGCCACTGCACTTCCATGGGCAGCGAGGTGGACATGCCGTTGATGTAGACCTCGTGGGTGTTGAGGCCCTCGGGCTCGAGGAAGAACTGGTGCTGGGTCTTGTCGGGGAATTTGACGATCTTGTCTTCGATGGATGGGCAGTAGCGCGGGCCGATGCCCTGGATGCGGCCGGAATACATGGCCGAGCGGTGGACGTTTTCGCGGATGAGGCGGAGGGTTTCCGGCGTGGTGAAGGCGATGTGGCAGCTGATCTGCGGCTGGACGATGCTTCTTGGTGCGGAAGCTGAAAGGCGTGGGATCGGCGTCGCCGGGCTGCTCCTCGAAGGCCTCCCAGTGGATGGTGCGGCCGTCGAGGCGCGGAGGCGTGCCTGTCTTGAGGCGGCAGGTGCGCAGGCCGAGGGCGCGGAGCGCCTCGCCGAGGAGGACGGAGGCGGGCTCGCCGCTGCGGCCGGCGGGATAGCGCTCTTCGCCGCAGTGGATGAGGCCGTTGAGGAAGGTGCCGGTGGTGATGATGGTGGCGCCGGCGAGGAGGTTGCGGCCGTCGCGGAGCTTGAGGCCGAGAACGCGGCGGTGAGGGCGGGTTGGGCGGGGGAGTTCTGCGAGCGCGTCCGACGAGTTCCCTTCCCGGTCCCCAATTGCGAGGGAACCTGCGTTCCCCAGGGCTACAGCCGATTGGAGGCAAGGCCTGATCGTACGGGCTAGAGCCCGGACCCTTCACGTCTTCAATGACGAGGTCGACGACTTCGGCCTGGCGGATGTGGAGGCCGGGCTGGGATTCGAGGACCTCGCGCATTTTGACGCGGTAAAGCTGCTTGTCGCACTGGGCGCGCGGGCTCCAGACGGCGGGGCCACGCGAGGAGTTGAGGAGGCGGAACTGGATGCCGACGGCGTCGGCGACTTCGCCCATGATGCCGCCGAGCGCGTCGACCTCGCGGACGAGGTGGCCCTTGGCTACGCCGCCGACGGCCGGGTTGCAGCTCATCTGGGCGATGAGGTCGAGGTTCATGGTGATGAGCGCGGTCTTCAGGCCCATGCGCGCCGCGGCCATGGCGGCCTCGCAGCCGGCGTGACCGGCGCCGACTACAACGACGTCGTATTGTTCGGTAAAAGCCATCCAATTCCATTGTACGGATTGGATGATGCAGGCGAAGCGACGGATGTGCGGGCGCAGACGCCCGCACTACAGCCGATCTGGAGATCGGCGGTACGTGTTGGCTAGGCGGCACATGCCTGTCAGGCTGCTTGCAGCTCCAGAATGATGGCCGCGCCGCGCGGTCTGAGATTCACAGCGGAGGCGCGGCCGTTCTGGTCGCGCAGAATCGTAGCGCACAGGCTCAGGCCCATTCCGGCTGTCTCGCCGCCGGCACGCGCAGGGACAAAGGGATCGAAGGCGCGCTCAGGATGCAGGAAGCCCAGCCCGGAGTGGCTGACGGAGATGTGCACCAAGTTGCCTTCGCGGGCAGCCTCGAGGCAGATGGTTTTGGAATCTTTATGGGCAGCGCCCAGACCCTCGCGCTCGACCGCACCGATAGCATATTGGAGGCAATGCAACAAGGCCTGCCGTAACTGCTGCGCGCCACAGAGAATCCTGGGCAGTCCGGGCGCGACGTTGACCTGGAATTGGATGGAGCGCTGCAAGAATTCAGGACGATAAAGCTGCTCCATGTCGGTCAGTAACTCGGAGACGGAGACGGCCGCGGGCTGGTCGGGCTGCGCGTGGGAAACGCGGGAGAGGCTCTCCAGCGTGGAGCGGATGTGCCGCGCCTCGTTCACAATCGACTCGACGGCTTTGCGGTCCTGCGCGTCGAGCGAGGCCGAGTCTTTGAGCAGCGAGGCATAGCCCAGGATTACCGTGAGCGGGCTGTTCAACTGCTGGGTGACGTTTCCGGCCAGTTGACCCAGGCCGGCGAACCGTTCCGAGTCAATGAGCTTTTCAAAGAGCATGGTCTGGCTGCGCGTGGCCTGGAGGCGGGCGACGAGCATCTCGATGGGGAGCAGGTCGTCAAGACGAGGCGCATCGGCCGTTGAGCAGGGGACGCGCCCGTCTTCAAGGCGCATTCCCCTAAGCAGCAGAACCCCATCGACGCCGGAGCGGCCCAGCATGGGCACGGCCAGGACGGATGCGAAGCGGAGGCGCTCGAGGTCGTCGCCGGGGAGCAGCCATGGGGTGAGATCGAGCCGGAGCGTCTTGCTGTGCTCGACGGCGGCAGGAGCCGATCCGGGGGCCAGGAAACCCTCCACGGAAATTCGCTTCGCCAGTTCGCCGAGGGGCCTGGCGATGGCCATTTCCAGGCCAGCAGATCCGGCCAGCCGGTACTGCCCGCTGTGCTCAAGCAGCAGCGCGGCCTGGGTGAAGCGGCTGTTGTTGACCACGGATTCGCAGATATCGGCGCCCTGGCGGTCGAAGTCTTCGACCCGGCGGCGGGTGAGCATCAAATTGGCGTAAGCCTCAAGCTGCCTCCGCACCCTGTGTTCGCGTTCGCCAGCGACCTTGTTGCTGTTGAGTTGATCCTCAAGCACAAGCACGAGCATGCCCACGGCCGCGACCACTTTTCCCATGACGATCACTCGGATCAAGTTGAGGTCGAGCGCTGTGTTGAGGGTAACCCAAGGAACGATGCGCAGGAAGGAAAGCGACCAGGCCAGGAAGCCGAGCACGCTGAGGAAGACCCCCGGAGAGAAGCGCCGGAAGACGAACACCAGCGCCAACGCGGTCATGAACAGGTTGGCACAGACGGCAAAGGTCAACGCCGTGTCCGGTCCGATGCGAACACAAACCAAGAGCGCCAAGGCGCCCAGGACCGAGCAGAAGGAGACGCCCAGCCAAACCGGCAACACCTTGCCCGTGCCGCTCCAGAATAGGCCGATCATGAAGACAATGGCCGCCATGAACGGGAAGACAAGAGACAGCGGACCGCGGGGCGCCACGCCATGAAAAACACCGTAGAAAAGGATCGAATAGACAACCAGGAGAAAGGCGTATGGGATTGCATACAGGACCTGGAGCCGGCCTATGCGAAAACGCTGCGGCGAAAGAGAGCCCAGAAACAAGGCCGTGCCAACTTGAGTGCAGGTTTGTCCCAAGGCTGCCAGCCACGGGTGGGTGTCTCCCCAGAAGCCGCCTGGGCCGGTGGAGTAGCGCAAAACCATCGAGACGAGGGCAAGAAGGAAGCCCAAGAACCAAAGCAGCGTGCGCGTGTCACGGAAGCGGAGATAGAGGTATCCAAAGGCGGGCAGCAGGAGCGCCGTCAGGAGCAAGGCCGGAGCGTGATAGTAATCGGGCATGAAGGCGGCGAATGTCGTTCCCCATCAACGGAAAATACAGATTGCTCGATGCTCGCGGATCCAAGCACCGTTCTCGCCTTCAAAGACCTCCGCTGGCGTAACGGCACCTCCGCCCATCGCGTCATGACAGGGCGTTCCGAGGCTAGATTGAGGCCTTCCCAATGCAAAGTACATCCGTCTAAAGTTGCAGAGGGGTAGGAGTTTTGGAGAAAGGATTCCCGGTCCCCTTAGACCCCTGCGGGAATCGCGTGAGGAGGCGAACCTCGGTGGCAATTGGACACTGGATTGCGGCGATCGCCGTTGCAGGCTGCGCCCTGATGGCTGCGGCACAGGACAAGGACTCGTTTACTCCCATGCCGCTCGATTCCGGCTTTGGGCGCATGGAACTAACGCCGCCACCGATTCCCGTGGAGCAGATCATCAAGGAGTTTACGGCGAAGGAGACGGAGTTCGAGGCAGCGTATCACCATTACACGTATCGCAGGGTGGTGCGCGTGCAGGAACTGGATGAGGGCAACAAGGTGAGCGGCGAGTGGTACGAGGTAGACGATGTGATCTTCGATTCCGCAGGCGCACGCACCGAGAAGGTGGAGTATGCGCCGGCAAATACTCTGCAACAGATCATGATCTCGCCCTCGGATCTTCAGGACCTTCAGCACGGCTACTCCTTTGTCGTTACTACTGAGAATCTTCCCGATTACGACATCAAGTACGTGGGCCGGCAGAATGTGGACGAGTTGGGGTGCTACGTCTTTGAAGTGAGCCCCAAGACGATCCAGAAGAATAAGCGGTATTTCGATGGCCGCGTCTGGGTGGACGCGACCGACCTGCAGATCGTGGTCACGAACGGGCGAATGGTGCCCGACGACACACGCAAGAACCACGAGGACCTGCACCCGCCATTTATGACGTGGCGGCAACAGATCGACGGGGAATACTGGTTCCCGGTCTACAGCAAAGGCGAAGGCTTTTTGCACTTTGCCGGCGGATACGGGTACATGTCGCAGGACGTGCATATGCGGCAGACGATCAAATACACGGATTACAAGCGCTTCGGAACTTCCAGCACGGTGTTCTACAACGGGCAGGACATCACGAAAAACGGGCAACAGCCGAATCCTCAGCCCAATAGCCCGCCCAAATAAAGGCATATCGAAGCAACGCGGCAGGCTGCGCGGCGTGAGCCGCAAGTGTGCCAGGCGCGGAGTTTGCATGATCCGCAAGGGAGAATTGAGGCGTTTGCAGCGACGGATGGGGCAGCCGGATGATCTACTTAAGTTTGTGACGGGAAGCTTTTGAACAAGCGCCCCGTTCGGGAAGACATGCGGCGCATCATCGAGAAACTTGTTCTGAGGGTTCTTTGCGGCTTGGTCTTAGCCGCGTGCTGGTGGCCGTTGGCCACGGCCGCACAGCCAGCGGGACCGACGCAAACAAATGAAGGGGAAGCCGCCCCAGCGCCCGCGGACAAGACGCAAGCAGGAGCGGAACCGGCTGCGGCGGCGGCAAGCGACGCGCGCGCGGGCCAGGCCGCAAGCGAGGAATCGAGCGCGGAGGACAAAACTGGCGGCGATTCCGACACGCTGTTTCCGCACACTGAGACGGGACGGTACTGGATTTCAGGGCAAGCGAACATTATTTTGCAGGGTCATGGGGCGTTCAGGGCGAAGTACAACGGGCCGAACAGCCTGACCAACTGGTCGCAGACCACAACGACTCACCTGCTGGCGCTCTACGCCGGATATGAGCTCACGCGAGCGACCGAAGTCTTTGCCGAAATAGAAGACGCGACCGGTAACGGCATCGGGAATGCAAGCGGCATGGCAGGCTACGTCAATCTGGATTCGGTGCGGCTGGTGCAAGGCGTGCCGCTGTCGAAAGCTCCGTACCTGGCGCAGGTGATGATCCGCGAGATCGTTCCGCTCGCAAAGGAGCGCGTGGATGCAGATCGCGACGAGCTGGATCTGGCCACATCGCTTCCCGTGCGACGCCTTGAGTTCCGGCTGGGCAAGTTCGATTTGACGGATTTCTTCGATGTGAACACGTATGGCTCCGACAGCAACCTGCAGTTCCTGAACTGGTCAGTGGATAACAACGCCACGTACGACGTTGCCGCGAACACGCGGGGCTACACCGACAGCGCGATGGTGGAGTACGACGATCGCTGGTGGTCGGCTCGATTTGCCGAAGCTCTGATGCCCAAGGTTGCGAATGGAAAGTTCCTGGACGCCGACGTGGCGCGTGCCCGAGCGGAGAACCTGGAACTGGAGGCTCGGGGCAAACATATCGTTCATCGTGCGGGTGTGGTGCGGGTGCTGGGCTACTTGAACCATGCCAACATGGGCAACTACCGCGAGGCGATTGCGGAGTTCGAGAATGGCCAGACGCCGACGCCGGAGATCATGGGAACGCGGCAGCAGGGGCGGCATCGCTACGGGTTCGGAGTGAACGTGGAGCAGGAGATCGCGGAGAACGTGGGGGTGTTCGGCAGGCTGGGCTGGAGCGATGGACACAACGAATCGTTCTGCTACACCGAAGACGACCGGACGATGCAGATTGGCGCGGTTGCCATGGGTCATGCGTGGCGGCGCGACAACGACCGGGCGGGCGCGGCGTTTGTGGCGAACGGGATCGTGGCTGCCCATCAGCAGTATCTTGCGTTGGGCGGGTTGGGCTTCATTCTTGGCGACGGCGCGCTGACGTATGGGCGGGAAAAGATCTTCGAGGGCTTCTACACCGTTCATTTATGGCGGGGGTTCTTTGCCTCGTACGATTTCCAGCACGTAAACAATCCGGGATATAACCAGGCGCGCGGGCCGGTTGCAGTTTCCGCGCTTCGCTTCCACACGGACTTTTGATAAGAACAGGGACTAGGGACTTAGGGACTTAGGGACTGACGGACTGAGGGACTGAGCGGCTAAGGGACTAAGCGCGTTAGCGGAGGTTGGATGGCCGCGCCGCCTGCGCCCATGAGGACGAGCGAGCGCTGCGCAAAAGGCGAATAGACGAGCAGCGTGGTGCAAGCGAGCGCCAGGCCGAAGTTGATGTGATGCAGAAGCAGGAAGGGCGAGAGCGACCATAGCTCATCGAAGACGAGCAGAAACGGCCAAAGCTGGAGGAATTTCTGGCGGATGCCCGGCGCGCGGAAGAGGACGGCGCAGAGGACGAAGGCGCGGACGGGAATGAGGATGGCGGCCGTGACGATGAGCACGTGGAAGACTGTTGTCGCACTTGGCAGCGGCGAGAGGAGATCCGCAATCTCCGCCAGATTGGCCAGCGCGCCAACATAAAACCCCAGATACATGAGCTGGAAGAGGACGAAGAGGGTTAGCACCACCCGATGGGATGTTTTGGGGAGGTCCTGCGGAGTGGCCAGAATCCGGGTGCGAAGCTTGAGTTCAGGCTCCCCAGGAACAGACGCGTCCGCGCCGGATGCGGGAGGCGGGGATTCGGGGAGTCCGGAAGGCAGACCATCGCCGGCAGCGATGGATTCGACAGGCGCGAGAAAGCGATAGCCGCGGCGGGCGATGGTTTCAACAAATCTGGGGCTGCCGGCGGTGTCGCCGAGAGCCTCGCGGATGCGATTGATTGCCGAGTTGACACCGTGCTCGTAGTCGACGAAGGTCCCGCCGGGCCAGAGTTCGCGCGAGATCTCGTCGCGCGTGAGCAATTGGCCGGGCCGCTGCAAAGACCGGTCGAGGAGCATGAGGAGCAACTGGAAGGGCTGGGCGTTCAACTTGACGCGCAATCCCTGCCTGCGCAACTCTCCCGTGACGGCGTCGGCTTCAAAGATTCCAAAGCGATAGCGCCGGGCTGGGCGAGGGTCGGTCGTGTTATCTGCCATGTCTTTGCACCAGTTTAGCCGATGGAGATTTGGTCCGGAATCCGGTGGATCGAGTGAGACCTTTCAAGAAGTTCAATGGATGGAGGACGCTGCACCGTGAGAAACATTCATCGACAAGTGAGATGCCGTGCATTGCCTTCTAAACGTCAGCAAGGTAAGGTGCGGAGAATGAAACGCGGTTGGAGATCGAAGTTGGGAAGGCAGATGCTGGTGGGCGCGCTCGTTTTTGGTTCGCGCGGTGCTGGCAGCCGAGGAGCCGACCGCGGCAGCGACTGCAGGGTTCAACGCCTACATGAGCCGGGTTGAAGCGCGGCTCGCGAAGCAACACCAGTCGGCGGATACGTTCCTCGCACCGGTGGACGCGGCTCGCCTGCGCAACGGTGAATTGATCATCGAGAAACTTACGCCGGCGGCGGGAGTGGACCTGCCGGGGGCCATGCTGCACGACTGGCGCGGAACGGCGTTTGTTCCGGGGGCGAAGGGCGAGGACATCGAGCAGGTGATGCGGGGTTTCGAGGCATATCACAGGCACTATTCGCCACAAGTGCTTCGGGCCAGAGTGCTTGCGCAGCAAGGCGACCACTATCAGGTCACGATGCGGGTAAGGCAGGTGCACATTCTGACCGTGGTGATGGACATTCGCTATGACGTGACGTTTGGACGCGGCAATTTCGGAGAGACGGGTGCTCGGCAGGGGTACAGCATTTCGCGCAGCACACAGATCAGCGAGATCGCCCAGGCCGAAACGGCGAGGGAGCGCGCGCTGAGCGCAAGCGAAGAACACGGTTTTATGTGGCGGCTGAATACCTACTGGAGCTATGAGGAACGGGACGGCGGACTGTATCATCCAGATCGAGTCGGTTTCGTTGACGCGGTCGATTCCGACAGGCCTGGGATGGGCGATTGGGCCGTTTGTGGATAGCGTGCCGAGGGAATCGCTGGAGTTTACGCTCGGTGCGACGCGCGACGCGCTGCGGAAGTAGGGCAGTCAGCAAGTCAGCGAGTCAGCCGGCTTGCACGAGGCGGTGCGAAAGGAGATAGAAGATGGGTGCACAGATCATGGCGGCGAAGACCGAGACGCCGTTTCAAACTGCACGGCGGGTGAACCAGGCGCTGACCGCTCGGATGGAGAAGCGCGCTTTGCAGTGGATGGCGGAGCGCGCGCCACAGCTGGGTGAGTTCGGATCAGCTCACGGTGCTGGGCCTGAGCGCGCAGATTGGAGCGGGCATTTGCTATGCGTTGTCGCGCTTCGACCGGCGGGCATTGCTGCTGGCGATCGTGTGCCTGGCGCTGAACTGGCTGGGCGACAGTCTGGACGGGACACTGGCGCGGGTGCGCCGGCAGGAGCGGCCGCGCTATGGATTTTACGTCGATCACATCGTGGACATATCTGGGCGCCGTGGCGCTGATGTGCGGGCTGGGCGCATCGGGGCTGCTGCACTGGCAGACGGCGATAGCGATGCTGATCGCGTTCCTGGTGCTTTCGGGCGAGAGCTACCTGGCAACCTACACGCTCGGGCGATTCGAGCTTTCGCAGGGAATTTTTGGGCCGACGGAGATTCGCATTCTGCTGGCGATAGGCAACCTGGCAGCGCTGCGCAGCCCGTATTCGACGGTGTTTGGGCACAGAATGCTGCTGTTCGATCTGGGCGGGGCGATTGCGACGGTGGGCATGGCAGCGATGGCGATTGCCGTAACCGTGCGGCACACGGCGCAACTTTACCGGCAGGAGCCGCTCAGGTGAACGACGCTTAATCCGTTGGTGCAAGTTCAACGCGGTGGGAGCCATGGGCATGGCAGTGCAGCTTGCCACGCTGGCGCTCTTCAATCGGTTGACCGCGGGCCATTACCTGGTGGCTACGGCGATCGCTTTGGAGGTGACGCTGGTGCACAACTTCGTGTGGCACCTGCACTACACATGGCGAGACCGGCGTGACCGCAGCGCGTTGCCCGGCCAGTTTGTGCGCTTTCATCTTTCGAACGGACTGGTTACGATGGCGGGGAACCTGGCTCTGATGCCCCTTCTGGTGCGTGAAGGCCACATCCCCGTCGTTGCATCGAACGCGATTGCGATTCTGTGCTGCTCGCTGGTGAACTTCTGCCTGGGACACAACTGGGCGTTTGCGGCGAGAGTGGAAGCGCGGCAGAGCTAAAGCGGGGAACAACGGCGCCGATGAGAGAGACGGGGGGTGTCTTCAGGGATTCGGCGGCTGCCGCAATGGAAGCAAATGCTGTATTCTGCTTCGTCCTGAGGAATCCCGTCGTGACAAGCACGATGAATCACGCGACGTACAAGAATCCCGCGGTCTTGTCGCACCACGCAATGCGCAGGATGGTCGGCAGGATCGCGCTGCTGCTTCCTTTTGTTCTTGCCGGCGGCACCATTTTGATCTCACTCTTAGGGTCCAGCCATGCGCTGCCCGATCCACTTTTGCAGCGATCGATCAGCGACTATCGCTACACGGCCATGGGGGATTGCTATGTGGGAGGCCTGTGCGCGATTGCGGCGTTCCTGATGTGCTCTCGAGGCTACGACTGGACGGACGAGATCACGGGGTACCTGGCCGGAGTTCTTGCCTTGGGTGTCGCACTATGCCCCTCGGTGAACCCGCGAGACCCCGTACACACGCCGCTGCAGTTGGAGTTGAATACGGTCCACACCTTGTTTGCCGCGCAGTTGTTTGTCGTGCTCGCCTATTTCTGCTTGTATCTGTTCCGCAAGACCGGACCAGGGAAAAGCCTCACGCGCCGCAAGCGCCACAGAAACACCGTCTACGCGGTGTGCGGCACGGTGATCCTGGTCTGCGACGCCGCGATGGTCAGCCTGAGCCTGAACAGCGCGGAGCGATTGCTGAGGCCGATGAACCCGCGTCTAAGCTGCGAATCGCTGGCGCTGATCGCCTTCGGCATCGCCTGGCTGACCAAGGGCAACGGCCTATTGAGAGACAGGCCGCATAACCACGTCCAGGCTGCGTGATGGGCGCGGAAAATCTCTGGGGCAGATTTCTCAGTGCCCCTTTCCGGTATGGGTTTGATCCGCGGATGACGGACCGGTGAGCGGAATCTGGCGGCGAAGGGGCACACGAGCATCGCGTGCGAAATACCAGCGCGCGGCAATCGAGAATGAGTTCACCTCGAGACGGTTCCCATTTATCTGCGGTTTGTAGTAGAAGCCGGAGTAAGTGGGGGCGAAGGTGAGATTGCCGATGGAGGGCAGGGCCAACGCCAAGCTCAATGGAATGGCATATTCCGTTTGCGTAGGCAATTCAGCGGCAGGAGGACGCCCGAAGAAGTAGTCGCCCTGGCTATCGGTGACGAGGCTGATTTGCTTCCCCGGGGTACTTCCAAAGAGACGGTTCTGGAAGTGCAAGGTCCAGTAGAAGCCGGGAGAGTGGAGAGTTTTTACGGCGGGCGAGCCGACGACTGTGGTCGAGAGGTTGATGGCGAATTTCGCAGCAGTGAAGCAATTTTGCAGCGAGGTGGTGGCGCTGACCGAGCACGGCTTTTGTGTGGACCCATTCGCGAGGGTGATGGAAGACAGGACCCCATTCTGCTGGCTGAACTCCATACCGGTCTCGAAGTAGCTTCCTGCCGAAAACCGGGATTTGGGGCGGTTGCTGCCAAACTCGCGCCTGAAGCCGGCGCGGTCATTCCAACCGGAGACGCGCGGGAGTTGGACCGTAAGTTCGCCGGATGCGCCACCCGAGAAGGGGAAGAACAGGTATGGGGTGTTGATTTGAATCTGGTACTGACGCGGTGTGAACACCAGCAGGCTTCGCGGCAGGGAGCGCACGCTGCGCACGGTGTTGCCACTCTTCATGGCGTGAAGCCGAACCTGCAGAAAGGCGCCTTCCGTAAGATTGTTCAACGAATAGGAGGGGTTGATCGGCCTGCTGGTGAGATTGCCGATGACCGCGCGGTCGTAGGCGAAGGCAGTTTGCTCACCGACAGAGAGGGACGTGAGCGCCTTAGCGCCGCCCGGCTTGAAGAACGTTCCCGTGATCCTGTTGGCCAATTCCAGATCCAATTCCTGCGAGGTAGGGGCAGCGGCGCGAGAGTCGGAGACCGCCTGGAAGTTCGCAACGTTTGTATTTCCGCCGACCGGCGACCGCGAAGAGAAACTGGCGATTACCTTGGCAAATTCGATCTGCCAAAGCGGCATTTGCTGAAACACTTCGTTTTGGGCGGTGATCACCTTTTCCACGGAACCCGTGGGCGGGGCCAGAGCCGCAACTTGTGCGGGGGCGCCGTGCAGGGAATCGAGAATGTAGTGCGAAAGGGGAGCGGTAACATAGTAATTCGTTGTCTGGTGGTTGACGGAAGGAAGGCTCTGGAGCGCACCGTAGACAGCTTTATCCTCGGCCAACTGATCGCTTGTCACCAACCAATAGTAGCCATCGTCGGAGACGGGTGTTCCGCCAACGCAATAGGTGGCCTTGCCCGGGGCATCGCCATTGCACGATGGATCGACAGGAATCCACAAAGGCTCGTTGTTCTGGTTGATTTGAGTCAGGTTGGAGAGGGTCGACTGCACAATGCCATAGGAAATGAGCCACTCCTGGGTGATGCCGGTATCGGTCAGTTGGGCCTGTTCGGCCATCTTGCTCTCTGACAAGCTGAGGATGCTTTTCAGGCTCTTGCCGGTGACGGCGACATACTCCAGGTAGTCGCCCTTCCAGAAGATGCGGTCGAGGGCAACGCGCAACTTGCAGAGATCGGGATGCTCCGTCTCATTGGCGCACACCTCATAGCCGGAGTAGCCCGGGCCGATTGCGTCCAGTTCCACGTCCCGGCTCTGCAAAAGGACGACGTCGGCGTTGGGGCGTGACGCTTTCTGCAAGTCATTGAGGAGCGCGAACTCAGCTTTGCTTGTCATATCCTTGCCAACAGTCAATGGGGGCGTGGAAGAGTGTTGCAACTGCGCCATCAATTGAGAAAGCAGCGCGATGGTCGTGGGAGAAGAACCCTGGACCGGAGGCGGCGCAAAGATGCCATCGGGATCGTTGGCGATGGAGAAGCTCAAATCGGCCGGGGAGTCCAGGGTGAGGCGCGAGACTCTCCCTGGGTAGTCGCCAGTTTGAGAACTGTAGCTGGGAACGGGGGCCACGACGGGAGCGGGGAAGTGGCGCTTGGCGGACGCCGGATAGCTGAGCGAGAGTGGCGGAGTGCCGTATCCGGACTCGGCTTCGCTGAGTACGGCGTCGATGTGGAAGTGCGCGCCATCGTTCTTCAGCAGCGTTGAGACGCGTTCGGACAGAACCTCCGCTTCGGTGTGAGGCATCTGGGCCATGACCACAATCTTGTCGAAGGGGCGCTGATTGCGGTCGGCGGCCAGGAGTTCGGCGCCGCGCACGATCGCCTCGGTTATCGGAACAGGATCGGTGGCAACCGCGGCGCCATTGCCGGGAGTTTCACGGTCGCCACAAACCCCGAAGACGCTCGTGGGACCCTTATGAGCGCCCGGGCACAAGCGGATATTGGTTTGCGATACCGCCTTCATGGTGCCCTGGCCGGTAAGACCGACAATGAGGACATTGCTGCCGTCCGCAGTCTGCGCCACTGTGTAACCGATGTCCTTTTCTTCGATCGCGACGGTGCGCAGCAAGCCATCGATTGCGTCATCTCGCTCTCTATCGGTCAACGTCAGGGAAGCGCCAATGCCTTTGCGACCCCCGGCGGTCTGCTGCGCCGCGCCTGCGCCTGGATTGTTTCCCGGAGGCGCGAGGACGGTTTTCATGCTATTCAGGATGTCCCTGAGGCGGCTCACGTATGCGCACATCTCAGCCTGATCGCCAGTGGCAACTGGAGCGGGGCAATCGCTCATGGCTTTCAACCGATCGTCAAATTCGCCTACCTGTCCCAAAGTCAATGGCTGGCTGCCGGCCTGCGCCTGTTTTGATTTTTCGCCAGACGAGAGAGCCGGGATGTGGAAGCGCTGGCCCCAGGCCGATTGCAGGATGGAAACCTCGTCGCGCACAAGCTCGCTGAGCTGAATTGGCCGGCCTTGCGCCTGGGCGGCGCTTTCCGACGCGAGCGTCTGCAGTGCCGAAACGGTGGGATTGCTTCCGCCGTTGCGGGCGAGACGGTCGAGGCGGCTGAGCCAGTCGAGGGGCTCGGGTTCGGGCGCGGAGGCATCGCCCACGCAGCGGAATGTGTTGCGGTCCAACGGATTCTGGCTGAACAGCAAGGGGCAGCGCGAGCCGCCTCCACCTTTCAGGGTGATGCGCAGGTTCGCGCTGAGAAGGTAAGTCTTGTGATCGAAATTGCCGATCTCCCCGGTCTGGTTCGGGTCCGGTCCAGCATCCGACAGAAGCAGCGCCGAAACGCGCAGCCATTGCGCGGTATACATAAAGTCCTGGCTTCCGGGCACAACGGCGCGAAATCCAGCATGCATCAGAAAATTAAGTACGTTGTCGCAGTCGGCTCTGGGAGCGACGCGACCGTCGTCCTTGTAAAGGCTCTCCGGGCGGGTTTCCCTGGTGGCTGGGTCGATGGTTTGAGGCAGATTGCAGCCGCCCTTGGATGGTTCCGGGGTATTGAGGTTTTCAAGCTGAATGGCGGCTCCAAACTCCGGGCCGAAGTTGTCGCCCATGGCCAACAGCAACGTGTTCGGATCAGACTTGCGAAAGTCAAGAAAACCCTTCACGGGCGGCAGATGATTCTGATCCGACTCGTTGTATTCCATTCTGTAATAGCCGTATAGGCCGCCGGTGTAATCGATTTGTGTCCTGGTTGTCTGGCCACGAGCGGCGCCGGCAATCAGCAGCGGAAAGGCCATCGAGACACACAGCGGAAAGAGGCAACCGACGAGAGAGAAGGCTTTACGCATAGCACCCTCCAGACATTGCGCAAGGAAGCGGCCCGGTGTTGGTGCCTACATCATCTAGAAAAGCGCGGCGATCGTCAATTGGCTTGCGCAAGGTGCCGGCGCTTCTGTCCGGTTCCGCGGTTGCGCCGGGAACGGGTCGATCTTTGACGTTCCCCATTCGCATTTCCGGTTGGCTGGGTTATAGTGGGCGTAGCTGTTCAACTTCAACCTAAAGTCTGGACCGGCGAACTATGACGACAGACGCATTCCCTGGTTTGCACGAGGAACTGGTTCATGTCTTCGTGAGCTATGCCCGCGAAGACAAGCGATGGCTGGACCCGGACTACCGGTTCAACCTGGTTCCCTTTCTGATGGAGTCTCTGCGGCGGCACAACGTGGTGTTTTGGTTCGACACGGAGCTGAAGCCCGGAGACGAGTTCAAGCGGAACATCGAAACGGAAATCGATCAGGCCCAGATCGCTCTGCTGATCGTAAGCCAACACTTCCTGAACTCGGAGTTTATCGAGAGCCGGGAGATGCCGCGGATTGCAGAACGTGCGTCGCGGGGCCAGATGATTGTGATTCCAGTGCTGGTGGAGCCATGCGACTGGACCGACTACCCCTTCCTTTCCG
Organism: uncultured Acidobacteriaceae bacterium; assembly: GCA_963701835.1. Lineage (GTDB taxonomy): Bacteria > Acidobacteriota > Terriglobia > Terriglobales > Acidobacteriaceae > Telmatobacter. The sequence goes on from CAVPBL010000004.1 coordinate 95,114, forward strand.
ATCGCCAGATGGTTCCCAGCAGTCCCTTGATCGACTACACCGTAAGCGACCCGATGTGGGCAAAGGTCAAGTATCAGATTCTGGACGGGCTGAAGGCGCAATTGAAGAGGCTTCGCGAGTCGGGACAGGCGCCTGCTGCAGAGGTTCGGAAGCCAGAGGGAACTGAAACTGCCGATCCGCAGCGCGCGCCGCAGTTTCGGGCGCCAGTTGGACCGGCGACGGTGATCTCCGAGCCGTTCGATATGGGCAAGGTCCCGAGGGTGGAACCAGCAGGAGGCTTCGGCGCCCGGCCACCGAACGTGTGGCCGCAAACGATCACCCCTCCGGCTCCTTCGAGTTCGCCGAAGATTCCGCACTGGGTGTTGGGTTTGGGGATATCGGTTGTCGTAGTGTGTGCGATCTACGCCGGCGTGTATTACCACACGCATCAACCCCCGGCGGTTCCGTCCTCGACGGAGCCGTCTGGTTCGACACCGGGCGGGACGACCGGCGAAATCACTCCGCAGCCAACGAACGACTCGGTGATGCAGCCCTACACCTCGAGCGGGGGCCGATTTACGGCACTGTTCCCGGGAACTCCCCAGGAGCAGACGCACCAGGTTGACCTGCCGGCCAGCCAATCGACGACCCTCTATCAGATCTATGTTTCCCTCGACAACGACAACATCGCCTACACGGTGATGTACAACGACTATCCTGACGAATACACCAAGACCGACCCGCAAACGATTCTGGAAGGCGCCCGCGACGGCGCCACAAAGGGCAGGACCTTGACGGACGATGAGGTCATCAGCCTGAACGGAATCCCAGGGCGCGCGATTGTGGCCAACGGTTCGGATGGATACGCCTACTCAGCGCACCTATACCTGGACGGGGCGCGCCTTTACCAGGTGGTCGTTGTCTCCAACAAGGACCACCCGGCAACGTACACCGAGCAATTCCTGAACTCCTTCAAGGTCTTCTGAAGATTGCCAGTTCAGCCGCAAGCGAATTGACGCCGCGTTGCGGAAGGAAGCGCAGTGAGACCGGCGAGGGGTTCCCGGTTTGCCGTCTGGCGGGAACCTTTTTCGGCAAGCAATTCAGGTTTCTCAGGGGCCGCTCACTCCCCAAGCGCCACGCGGTCCCGGAGCGACCAGCCGTTGGCGCGCTGAATCAGGGCAGCACGATCGCTCTCCTGGGTTTGCGGCTTGCGCACGGAGAACTCGCGGGGCTCCTCGCGGGAGACGAGCCAGAGGCTGAGGGAAGGAAAAGACAGCGCGCGCGCGGCAATTCGGACGGCTTGCGGCTCGTCGAGATCGACGATCAGGTTGCAGTGCGCGGAGGCCGGGGCGGCGAGCAGCGCGTCGAGTTCCGAAGGCGCGCTTGCCAGCCACTTACCGTAGAGGCGCACGGCGCTCACGGGATGGATCTCGATGCCCAGCGCGGCCATGATCTTAGGCACGTGGGCCACCTCTTCCCGATTCCAATTCTTCTGATCGTCGCTGAGTTCGTTCCACTGCGCGATGCGCGTGCTCTGCCGATGCGCCGAGCCAAAGCGGCTCTCTACGAGTCGGCGCTCGATGGTGTAGCGGCGGTGTTCGAGCGCGGCGAGCTGCTCGACCTGTTCGCTGGTCAATGAGGCGACGGCCGGCGACTGCACGTCGTGCGCCAGGTGCAGACCGGCCAGCTCCATCAGGATGGGCGTGTGGTCCGCGCGCCAGCGGTTCGACATCTTCATGAACTCCGGCAGTTCGTGCCAGGGCACGTTGGCCTGGGGGTTGATGGTAGCTTGCGAGCGCTGCCGGTAATCTTCGTGGAGAAGCTGCGCAAAGGCATCGAGTTTTGCGCCGAACAAGACATCCGGGCTGAGCGTTTCCTCAAGAGTTCCGAAGCTCTGCAGCCGGTTGCCGAAGCGGGAGATGTCCTCGATGTTGCGCACCAGCTCGCCCAGGCGGCGATAGTGCTCAAGGCGCACGTAGATGGGCACGTGGAGATGGCCGTTGCGGTCGAGCAGCGAGCGCATTTCGAGCGCCGCGCACAGGCTCATCTCGTCTTCGCCCAAGGCAAGCGCGATACCGAGCAAAGGTCCGGCGGATTCGAGCTTGCGCTCGACGACGCGCGCCAGGTCGGCGGATCCAGGCGCAACGGAAGCCGTGACGAACTCGAGTGCGGCCATCTCCGCAACGGCGGGATTGGTGATGGAGAATTTCTCCTTCGCCGCATCGGCATCCTGGTCGAATACCACGATCTTGAGCGCGCGACCCAGCGCGACGGGAAAGGAGCGGATGAGATGCAGCGCGATCTCGCGACCATACAACCCGAAGCCAATCAGGACAAAGGTGCGCGCCTCAAATTCGGGGCCGGGCGGCAGGTGGAGAAGCTTGATCAACATGCGCGCCGCATCAGTAAATGGATTGAAAAGACGCAGGCCGACGTCTGCCGAGCCGAGAGAGCTTTTGTCGCTGGCGATGAGCCTTTTGTGCATCCAGTCATTGCGAACCCGGGCCAGCACCTGAATTCGACCAGGGTTGATGTAGGCTGGGCGGTCATAGATGGCTTTGATCTGGAGCGCGATGTCGATGTTCTCGCTATCGGAGCCGGTGGTGACGATGGCCGTTCGCGCACGGCGGATGCCCGCAGCGAGCAGCACCTGAGGATTTTTGGCGTCGCCCTGGAGGACCGGGACACCGCTGTTCTCGCAGGTCGCGGCGTTGGGCGAGTCGCCCAAGAGATCGACCGCGGCCACATGTTGATGCGCTGCGCGCAGATTTTGCACGATCTGCATGCCCACATCGCCGATGCCGCAGACAACGGTGTGGTTGGATTTGCGGCGTGCCATCGCGGTACGGATATTTTTTCTCACGCCGACGAGAAACAGTTGCGCGGCGGAGACCAGTGCGATTCCGGGCACCAGAACCTGGGCGACGACGAGCTGCCATGGCTCCCTGCCGGGCTGGTACAGGTCGTAGAGGCGTATGAGCCCAATGGATGAGATCAGACAGCGCAGCGCCTCCGTCCATGTACGGACATTCCCATAAAGCGAAGGCGTATCCTGTGTGAGCTTGAAGACCACCTTGGGGTCGACCTCGTAACTGCTGCCGACGATGGCGTATCCCCAGAAACCGAGCCCGACGGCAAGAATGGCGAAGGCGACGAGAATGACCCTTTCGAAGCGCTTACCCATACTCCTCCCTGCAAACTGCGGCAAAGATCATCCGGGAAGGTTCAACGTCCGGTAGCGGAAGACGAAGCTCCAATCCATGGTCTCGGCAATCATAACGCTTGCAATCTTCTCGGCGGTCTGGCGCAGAGCCGCGAAACTCTCGTGCGTAGAAGCGAGCGCCTTGTGCAATTCGGTTGACTGGATCGCCTCAAGCTCGCGCGCCATGGCAAGCGACCGGTCGGCGCTGCGCGAGAATTCCCCGTGATTGGCGATACCGTAGAACGCGGCGCCAAAGGCGGGCGGCACGGTGGCCAGCAAAAGCAGCCAAGACGATTCCCCGAAGATCACGTGCCAGATGCAGCCAAGCAGCGTGAAGATAAACAAAGCCGTGCCCATGTAGTGCAGGTGATGGCTCAGCTTGTGCATGGTCTCGTGGTTGCCTTCGTGGTAGATCACCTGGCCCTCGAGGATATGCGCGATCAGTTTGGCGACGGAGGAAACATACGCGTGGTTGACGACGGCGGGCGCCAGGCCGAGATCGCGCGCTATGGTGCGAAACATGCCGTCGACCCAGGAGCGTTCAGGGCCGGAGCGGAAGTGAGCCGGGGGCGGCGGCGTGGCCAGCGCACAGCCGAGCGGGGCCAGATAGGAGTACTGCCGCAAAAGCTCGGCCAGTTGCCTGAGGTTGAGCCAGCGCTCGTGCCAGCGCTTCCGGCGGCCATGCCAGGTGATGGCGAGAATGATCACGATCAGAGAAAACTCGGTGAACGCGGGGACCTGGCCCAACTCGATCTCGTGTTTGGTGCAAACGTAATCCACCATGGGAACCAGAACAGCGAAGGCGGCCATCAAGCTCGTTGCCAGCGAGGTCGAACGAAGCGCGCCGGCGTAGTACGCAGACAATCCATCGGCCCATGCGTAATGAGGGCAGAGTCTATCGAGCAGGTAGTGGCGCGTATCTTCGGGCAGGCCGGGAGATTTGGCAATCATCTTTTCCCACTCGTCCCGCAGCGACTTCTCAAAATTCGCCACGTGCCACGACCTGATGCGAAGGCGGCCGTTGGCGACGAGATCGCGAAAGATGCGGAAAATCCAGCCGGGATCGAATTTTGGCTGTTTCTCGGTGAAATAGGCGTGGCCTAAGTTGAAGCCTTCCTCGCTGTCGCCGAGTTGGGAGAAACGCCCGCCAAAGATCGGCTTGAGCTCATCCAAGGATCGCTGTTGGCGCTTGCCCGACTCATCGGCGAAGAGAATGCACGGGGCCTTGGGTTCGGAGGCGTGCAGCCAGAGAACGGGCACGTTCTGCGCCATCGCCTCTTCAACGATCTGCGCGGTGCCGCCTCTGCCCGCCGCCGGTTCGCCGTCCCATATGGCAATCAGGAAGTCGGATTGTTCCAGCACCATGCGGCCGATGCGCTCATAGGCAACCTCCTCGGCGTCGCGCGAGGCGTCGGCTTCAAATACCACAGAGGCCCTGGCGAGCAGAGCGCGAAACTCCTCGCACGAAGCAGCGTCTTCAAAATCGAGGCAGTATTCTTCGGCATGGAACGGCAGCGCACATTGCAGGTCTGCGCCCAGGGCAAGACCTGCTCGGGCGACGATGCGATCGGCGCCCTCGGCAAGCGGGGAGATGATGCGCAACAGCGGTGATTGCGGCGCATGCAGAAGGGGATCGTGCGCGGAGGAGGCCAATCCGGCGATGGCTTTGAGAACCAGTCCGCATTGGCGCGGAAGATCGTCGGCGATCTGAGGCGAGAGCCGGTTGGGCCGATGGCCGGTCACGCCGATTTGAACCACCAGGCGGGGCCGCGGCGGCGAGCTTGACTCTTGAAGGGCCATGGCGCGGTGACGGACGATGCTCCTTAAATCTGGGTTGAGCATATCACGGCGCCAGATGCGCGCAGGCTACGATTTACGGGCGGAACTTGGTTCGGAATCCGCTCCACCACAGGTTAGAACCGATTCCACCGAAGAGAGCCTTCATGCGAGTGCTCCGGCGGTATCGCCTTCGGGGCTGTCGAAAGAAGTCCCCTTGGATTTAGCATGGACCATGCGACAGGTCAAACAACGTGACCATGGATAGCCGGTCCAGGTGATTGGTTTGAGCATGAACAAATTACAGCCGGATGCGCGCGCCGCATTGGAAGGGATTATGCGGGACGGGATTCTGCTTGCGATCGGAGGTTTCGGCCTGTGCGGCATCCCCGAGGCATTGATTCTGGCCTTGCGCGATACAGGGGTCCGTGACCTGACAATCGCAAGCAACAATGCAGGCGTCGACGGCTGGGGACTGGGGCTATTGCTCGAAAGGCATCAAGTAAAGAAGATGATTTCCAGCTACGTTGGCGAGAACCTCGAGTTTGAGCGTCAGTTTCTGGCTGGCGAGTTGGAGGTGGAATTCTGCCCGCAAGGCACGCTCGCCGAACGCATGCGAGCGGGAGGCGCCGGCATTCCTGGTTTTTATACGCGGACAGGCGTCGGCACCTTGATTGCCGAGGGGAAAGAGCACAAGGAGTTCGACGGAATCACGTACATTCTGGAAAGAGGGATCCAGGCCGATGTGGCTTTGGTCAAAGCCTGGAAAGCTGACTTGCACGGCAACCTTATCTATCGCCGCACCGCGCGCAACTTCAACCCACTGGCGGCTACGTGCGGCAAGATTACCGTGGCCGAAGCAGAGATTATTGTCGAGCCGGGCGAACTCGACCCCGACGAAATTCATACACCCGGGATTTATGTGCATCGTCTGGTGCATAATCCCAATCCGGAAAAGCGAATTGAGAAGATAACGACTCGCGAGGGATAGCCCGTGGCATGGACTCGTCAGCAAATGGCAGCACGCGCAGCTCGTGAGCTGAGAGATGGATTCTACGTGAATCTCGGCATCGGTATTCCCACTCTGGTGGCCAACCACATTCCCGCAGGGATCACGGTAACGCTGCAATCGGAAAACGGCTTGCTGGGAATGGGACCCTTTCCACGCGCATCGGAGGTTGACGCCGATCTGATCAACGCGGGCAAGGAGACTGTGACCTTTGTTCCTGGCGCAGCGACGTTTTCCAGCGCAGACTCCTTTGCCATGATTCGCGGCGGGCACATCGACCTTGCGATTCTAGGCGCGATGCAGGTGTCGGAGCGCGGCGACCTGGCCAACTGGATGATTCCCGGGAAGCGCGTGAAAGGGATGGGCGGCGCGATGGATCTTGTCTCAGGAGTGCGGCGCGTTGTGGTTCTAATGGAGCACGCGGCACCGGACGGCGGCCCCAAACTGCTACGCCAATGCACCCTGCCGGTAACCGGAACCAACGTCGTCCATCGAGTGATCACCGATCTTTGCGTGGTGGATATCACGGCATCGGGTTTTGAATTGATTGAACTGGCCCCCGGTGTCACACCGCAAGAAGTTCAACAGCGAACCGAGGCGCCCGTGCGCTTCAGCGATCGCTTGGGCTAGTGCGCGATCCCTTTCCCCACACCGGCTTTCGCTTTTCAAGAAACGCGGCGATCCCTTCGCGGAAATCCGCGGTCTCCCGAGATAACGCGTTGGCCTCGAGCGCTTGAGCCACCGCCGCGTCGAGCCACGCTCTGTTCTGCTGCGCAAGGAGCAACTTGGTCGCTTTGAGCGATTGAGGACTGTTTGCGATCAGCACATCTGCCAGTGCCTGTACCCGCTGCGCCAATTGTTCCTGCGCGCACAATCTCGCTTACCAGGCCGAGGCGATAAGCCTCCTCCGCGTCGAAGAGCCGGCCGGTTAGCAGCAGATCCCGGCTCCTCTTGTCTGCAATCTGAAGGGCGAGAAAAGCCGACACCAGTGCGGGCACAAACCCGATCCGCACCTCAGTGAAACCGAATTTCGCTGCCGGCGTTGCCAGTGTGAAGTCGCAGAGGATGGCCAATCCCGCTCCGCCGGCGATTGCCGCGCCATCGACCGCCGCGATGGTCGGCATCGGCAGCTCATACAACGTAAGGAAGAGCCGGGCGATCCGCTCAGCATCCGCGCGGTGCTCGGCCGCGCTCTTGTCCTGCATGGCCTGCAACGCCGATAAATCCAGACCGGAACAGAACGCCTCGCCGGCCCCAGCCAGCACGAGCACGCGGCAACTGCTTGAGGCAGCGTCTTCCAGCGCGGAAATCAGCTCCATCTGCATCTCGGGCGTCATCGCGTTGCGCCGCTCGGGACGATTGAGCGTGATCGTCCGCTTCGACGCGCTCTCCGCAATCAGAATCGTCTTGTAGTCCAATCGATCCTCCCTCGCCGCAGCCGGCCCGCACTGCTCCCGAAAGCTTCGCCCACTATTGCACCGGAGCCCCAAAGCTCGCGCCGATTTCCGCGCTGGCACGGAGCAAGCCAGTGAGAGGGCCCAGTTTGGGAAGCGTCGCGCCGCGCTCCGTTAACACCGCGATCAATGTTTCCGTGGGCAGGTTCCCCACCAGAGCATCCTGCGCGTACGGGCATCCACCCAGCCCGCCAATGGCCGCGTCAAAGCGCCTGCAACCCGCATCGTAAGCCGCGCGAATATGGGCTGCCGCTTCGTCCCGCCTTACATGAAGATGTACTCCGAACTTGATTCCGCCATGCGCTTCGAGCACCGCTGCGACCGTATCCGCGATCTGTTCCGGCGCCGCCAAACCTACCGTATCCGCAAGCGAGATCTCTCTAGCGCCTGCGTCGATCAGTAAGGCGCACGCATCGACAACCGCGCCGATGCTCCACGCCTCGCCATAAGGATTTCCGAAGGCCATGGAAAGATAGGCGGTCATATCCAATCTCGCGTCTCGAGCCAGCGCGCTCACCGTTTTCAGCTCTTGCAGCGATTCTTGCAGCGTCTGATGTTGATTGCGGCGGAGAAATTCGGCGGAGACCGAATAAGGAAAACCCAGAGTGCTGACCGATCCGGTTCGAATTGCCCGTTCTGCGCCTTTGCGGTTCACCACGATCCCGATGATCTCAACACCTTCAGGAGGATTCAGCATTTCGAGCACCTGCTCGGAATCCGCCATCTGCGGAACGGCCGCGGGTGAGACAAAGCTGACCGCGTCAATCTGCATGAAGCCCGCCTCGATCAGGTCGCGCAGATAGGCGGCTTTCTTTTCGGACGGGATTTGTACCGGCAGGCCTTGCCAGGCGTCGCGCGGGCACTCCACGATTTTGACCACGTCATCCATTTCTCATTCAATTCCGCAGGCCGAATCCGTGTCAGCACGCCCCTCTCGACTGCTAACCCTCACCCGCGCGAAGGGTGAACCTTGAGGATTTCCCTGGCAATCACCATACGCTGAATCTCGCTGGTGCCTTCGCCGATAGTGCACAGCTTCACGTCGCGGTAGAACTTCTCCGCAGGATAGTCCTTGATGAAGCCGTAGCCCCCAAACAACTGCACCGTCTCATCGCAGATTCGCACTGCCACTTCGCTTGCGAATAGCTTGGCCATCGACGACTCGCGCGTTACCTTGCGGCCGGCGTCCTTGAGCACTGCGGCGCGCTGCGTAAGAAGCCGTGCCGCATCCAATTCCGTCGCCATGTCCGCGAGCTTCCATTGGATGCCCTGGAACTCGGCGATGGCCTTGCCGAACTGGCGACGCTCTTTCACGTATTTCAACGCCGCGTCCAGCGCGCCGCGCGCTATGCCAAGCGACAAGGCCGCGATCGAGATTCTGCCGCCGTCCAGCACCCGCATGGCATCGATAAATCCTTCGCCTTCCTTGCCCAGCAGGTTCTCCTCGGGAATTTCGCAATCCTCGAAGATCAGCTCGCTGGTATCGCTAGCCCTCAGTCCCAGCTTGTTTTCCTTCTTGCCGGGCCGGAATCCCTTGGTTCCCTTTTCTACCACGAAGGCCGACAACCCGTGTGTCCCCTTGCTTTTGTCAGTCACGGCGATCACGACCGCGAGATCGGCATAGCGCCCGTTGGTGATGAATGTCTTGTTGCCATTCAACAAGTACCGGTCGCCGCGCTTCACCGCCGTAGTGCGCGCGTTGCCCGCATCCGAGCCAGCGCCTGGCTCAGTGAGTCCCCATGCCGCCAGCCAGTCGCCGCTGGCGAGGGGAAGAAGGTATTTCTTTTTTTGTTCGTCCGTACCGGCAAGAAAGATGTGATTCGACCCAAGCGAATTGTGCGCCGCGACGGTGAGGCCCAACGAGCCATCGACGGCAGACAGTTCCTCAATGGCGAGCGCGTAGTCCACATAGCCCAGCTCCGCGCCGCCATACTCATGGGGAAAAATGATGCCTAGCAGCCCCATCTTGCCCAGCATCTTTACCGTGGCCAGGGGAAATTCGCTCGCCTCGTCCCATTCCGCTACGTGGGGCGCAATCTCCCGCGCCGCAAACTCGCGGATCTCACGGCGCAAATGCTCCTGCTGCTCACTCAGGACAAACGGATACAACGTGTCAGTCTTATCGGACGGCTCCACTTCAAGTTGCATACTCAGGCTCCTTCGCGGGAATTTCGAATGCCCAGGTCTCCTGCTTCACGGTTTGATGCCGTTGCGTTGCGCGCGAATCGCGCAGCGGCGTCAAGAAAAATCGCCTCAGGTTTGCAGAACTCCAGGATTGAACCGGGGAATATCGGGATTCAGCGCGCAAGCCTCAAGCGCCTGGATCAGCACGTCTCTGGTCCGGGCGGGATCGATAATCGCATCGATCCAGAGCCGCGCCGCGCCGTAGCGTGGATCGGCCTGCGCGTCGTACATGGCGCGAATCTCCTCGTAAATCGCGGCCTTCTCTTCCTCCGTCAGCGTCTTACCGCCGCGCTCCATCTGCTTGGCGCGGACCTCAGCCAGCGTGGCCGCAGCCGAAGCTCCGCTCATCACCGCATAGCGCGCTGTGGGCCACGCAAACAGAAAACGCGGATCGTAGGCCTTGCCGCACATCGCGTAGTGCCCGGCGCCAAAGCTTCCGCCCACGATCACCGTAATCTTCGGCACTACACTTGTGCTCACCGCCGAAACCATCTTCGCGCCGGCGCGGATGATTCCCGACCACTCCGCCTCCTTGCCCACCATGAATCCGTTGACATCGTGCAGAAAAATGAGCGGTACCAAATTCTGATTGCAATCCATAATGAAGCGCGCGGCCTTCTGCGCGCCCTCGGTGTAGATGACGCCGCCGACTTCCATCTGCGTCATCCCCGCTGCCGGACCCACGGACACCGTCTGGTTCTGGTTGATCTTCTGGTTGGCCACGATTCCCACGGCACGCCCGCCAATCCACGCGTACCCGCAAAGCACTGTACGGCCAAACTCCGCTTTGTATTCGTCGAACTCGCTGCGGTCGACAATGCGCGCAATCACCTCGCGCATATCGTATATGTTGCTTGACCCCGGCGCAGGGTTCAGTAATCCATACACATCCTCGGCGGCAAACTTCGGCGCATCCCGCACCGCATCGAACTCCCGGCGTCGAAAAACTTCCGGGCCGGGTGCCGCTCCCTTGCGTTGGCCCATCTTCGCTACCAACGACCGCAATCGCGCCAGGCACAGATGGTCGTTCGGCTCCCTGAAGTCAACCGTCCCGGAGATCGCCGCGTGCATCGCCGCCCCGCCCAGCTCCTCAGGGCCCGTTTTCTGTCCGATCGCCGCCTGCACCAGGGACGGCCCAGCCAGAAACAATCCCGAGCCTTCGGTCATCAACACAGTATCCGTCATCACCGGCAAGTACGCCCCACCGGCCACGCACATGCCCATGATCGCCGTGATCTGCGGAATTCCCAGCGAACTCATCACCGCGTTGTTGCGGAAGATGCGCCCGAAATCGTCAGTATCCGGGAACACATCCTCCTGCAAGGGCAGAAACACGCCCGCCGAATCCACCAGGTAGATCGTAGGAATGCGGTTTTCCATCGCGATGGTCTGTGCGCGCAGGACCTTCTTCGCGGTCATGGGAAAGAATGCGCCGGCCTTTACGGTAGCGTCGTTGGCCACGATCATGCACAGACGCCCGCTCACTTTTCCCAGCCCCGTTACGACGCCCGCACCCGGCGCGCCGCCAAATTCCGCATACATCCCCTGCGCCGCCCACAGCCCGAGCTCCAGGAACTCTGTTCCTTCATCGAGCAGCAGATTGAGCCGCTCTCTCGCCGTAAGGCGTCCTTTGCCGTGCTGCGCTTCCGTCGCCTTTGCCCCGCCCCCCAGCCGAATCGCATCTTCATCGGCGCGCAGGGCGGCCATCAGCGCCAATAGCGCCTTACGATTGGCCACGGCCCGCGCCGATGCGAAGTCCATCGTCGAACGCAATTCGTTTTCGATCTTTGACTCTTCGGTCATCTCGCCTCCTGTGGGGCGCGAGAGAAATGCGGAAGCAGAGAGCAGCCCGTCTCTATTATTCATAGACTGCACCTGAAATGGTTCCGTTGCATATACCGAATCCGATCCTCGGCAATCCTGGCTTTTGCGCGTAGGCGCGCAACGTAACCCGGTCGCCATCCTCCAGGTAGTTCCGCACCTCTCCGCTGGGCAAACGAATGGGCTCCGCGTTGTGCCGTTTCTCCAGGAGGCAGCCTTCCGAACCGGCTTCGGGGCCGGAGACGGTGCCCGTGGCCAGCAGGTCGCCGGCGCGCAGGTTGCAGCCATTGCTGGCGTGGTGCGTAACGAGCTGGGCGACGGTCCAGTAAAGGTTGCGCAGATTGCTTCGGCTCAAGAGCATCGGCGGCGCTCCTGCGTCGCGCATCCGGCGCGAATCGAGAAAAGCCTCCAGCCAGAGATCGATGCCGTCCCGCTCCGCTGTGGGAGAACGCAGGTACGCGAGCGGCGCCGGGTCGAGGGCTGCGCGTTCAGGGACGGGGACACGGTATGGAGCCAGCGCTTCAAGAGAAACGATCCACGGAGAGATCGAGGTGGCAAAGCTTTTTGCCAGGAAAGGCCCCAGCGGCTGATACTCCCACGACTGGATGTCGCGCGCCGACCAGTCGTTTACCAGGCACAGGCCGAAGATGTGGTCTTCTGCCTCGGCGATGGGGACGCTCTGCCCGAGCGGATTGCCCGGACCCACAAAGATGCCCACCTCCAGTTCGTAATCGAGCGCCCGAGTTGGCCCGAAGACCGGCTCGCCTTCAGCGGGTTTCGTCTGTCCGCACGGCCTGCGAATCTCGATACCACTCGCCACGACCGATGATGCGCGGCCGTGATAGCCGATGGGAATGTACTTGTAGTTGGGCAGCAAGGGATTGTCGGGGCGGAACAGCTTGCCCACTCGCGTGGCGTGATCGATCGAGGCGTAAAAGTCCGTGTAGTCGCCAATCTCCGCGGGAAGTTTCATCTCCGCTTCCTCGATGGGCAATAAGAACGGCCTCACGCGATCCTGCGTCTCAGGGCTTGTGTCGTCTGCGAGCATTGCGGTGAGGTGGCGGCGCAACGCGGCCCACGCTGCAGGCCCAAGAGCCATGAGCGGATTGAGGCACGTGGTGGCGCAGGCCGCGATGATGCCGCTGGGCAGTCCATCAAGCAGTCCGTGAGTGCGCACAGGCGTGGAGATCGAGAATCCGATCGCCGATGGCTACGCCAATGTGGAAGTCGCTCGCAGAACGGAAGACCCCGTAAGGCAGATTCTGGATGGGAAAATCGGAGTCGGGATCGTTTGCCGTGGTGAGCCAGCTTTTCAGCCCCATCCTAACTCCTCCCAGTGCTCAGACCGCATGAACGCGTAATCGGTCCCTGATCGGTGCGGGCGAGGACGCCCGCACTACAGCCGGTCTGGAGACCGGCGCTACTTCTCCGGCAATCACGGCAGCATGCGGTTTCCGCGCTAGTCAATCCTATTCATGCCCGGGCCGGCTCTTCCACACTGTCAATGCGGCGATCGGGCGCGACGAAGCGCTTCTTCAATCCCTGCCAACATTCAAAGTACTCGTGCTGCAAAATCCTGGCTTGCATGGCAAACTCCGTGGGGCGCACGGCAAGCTGCGTCTCAAACATGAACGCCAGCGTTCCGTCGAGATATTGCGGCTCAAGGCCGGCCCTGCTGGCGCGCTCGAAGGTTTCGGCATCGGGGCCGTGGCCCGCCATGCAGTTGTGCAGGCTGGCGCCGCCGGGCAGAAATCCTTCGGCCTTTGCATCATAGACGCCAAAGACGAGGCCCATGAATTCGTTCATCAGGTTACGGTGAAACCAAGGTGGACGGAAAGTGTGCTGGGCGACCAGCCAGCGCGGAGGAAAGATGGCGAAGTCGCAGTTGGCGGTGCCGGGTATGGCAGATGGCGCACTGAGAACCGTATAGATCGACGGGTCCGGGTGGTCGAACGAAACGGTATTGATGCAATTGAAGAGCGCCAAATCGTACTTGTACGGTGCGTAATTGCCGTGCCACGCGACGACGTCGAGGGGCGAATGATCGATGGCCGCCTGCCACAGCCGGCCCAGGAATTTAGAGACAATTTGAAACTCGCCGTCGCGATCTTCGTATGCCGCTGTTGGCGCTTTGAAGTCGCGCGGATTTGCCAGTCCGTTGGCGCCGATGGGCCCGAGTTCGGGCAGGCGGAAGGACAGGCCGTAGTTTTCGCAAATATAGCCGCGGGCTTGCTGATCGGGCAACTTGACGCGAAACTTGACGCCGCGCGGAATGACGCAGATCTCACCGGGCGCCACCTCGAGGATGCCCAGTTCGGTATGCAGACCGAGGCCTCCCAACTGCGGCACGATCAGCAATTCTCCATCGGCATTGGAGAAGAAGCGGCCCTCCATGGAAGTATTTGCGGCGTAGAGATGGATAGCGACGCCGATTTGCATGGCGGGATCGCCATTTCCGCCGAGCGTGACGATGCCGTCAAGGAAATCCGTGTTCATCTCCGGCAGCGGCAGCGGATCCCAGCGAAGCTGATTTGGAGTCGTTGACGTTTCATTGAATGGCCCGCTGCGGAGCAGGCCCATGGGGATTTCTTCATAAGGCCTGTGCGTGACCGACGGACGAATGCGATAGGTCCAGGTGCGGCGATTGGTCGCACGCGGAGCTGTAAACGGCGTACCGCTGAACTGCTCGGTATAAAGGCCAAGGGGATGGCTCTGCGGCGCATTCTGGCCGGCGGGCAGCGCTCCCGGAACCGCCTCCGTCGCGAACTCATTGCCGAAACCAGTCTGATACCGAATCTCGTTTGTCATTGTGCTCCTCTCACAGGCAGCCGCTCGCGGCCCGCCGCTCCGCCTCGTGCATGGCTTCGTAAACCTGGTCAAAACTGCTGACGGCGAACAGCAGCTTGTGCAGTTCGTCGACTTTTACCTTCGTGGACAGCACTTCGTCGAGCGAGAAGGGGTGGATGGCGCAATGACCATCGATCACGTTCCTGCACTCGCCGTGCGAACTGATGAGACCGCTGCCATAAACCTTGATCTCGCCGCGCTCGAAAATCACGCCAAACTCGACCGTATACCAGAAGAGACGGCCCAATTTCTCAAGAACCGCGGCGTCGGAGATGGATGCGCAGACGCGGCCGTAGTGTTCAAGGAAATCGGCGAACACCTTGTGAGCATGCATGGGCACATGGCCAAAGACATCGTGAAAGATGTCGGGCTCGGGTGTGTAGTCGAGCGACTCGCGGCTGCGCAGCCATGTGGTAGTGGGAAAGTTGCGCGTGGCAAGCATCTCAAAGAAGGCCGGCGCCGGTAGAAACCCGCTCACGGGAGTTGAACTCCAGCCGGTTCTGGGCGCGAGGCGGGCGCTGATCGACTGCGAGATTTGGAAGCGTGTCTTTCTGGAGGCCGATGACCTCGAATCCATCGAGATACTCACACGCCGCATGTTTTTCAAGCTCGGGCAGCACGCGCGCCCACCAATTCCGCCCATACCGCGTGTTGCTCGGCGGTGTAGGCAGCGTAATCCTGCTGGATGAGGTAGGGTGCGGCGGCTGAAAGCACTGGGGTGTTCATCGCTGGCCTCGCGCTACAAATTGCCGCGTTCTTGCTGCTCGCGCTCGATGGCCTCAAAAAGCGCCTTGAAGTTGCCCTTGCCGAAACTGCGGCTCCCCTTGCGCTGAATAATCTCAAAGAACAGCGTGGGGCGGTCTTCAACAGGCCGCGTGAAGATCTGCAGCATATAGCCTTCGTCGTCGCGATCGACCAGGATGCCGTGCTCTTCCAACTCGTCAACTGGCTCGTCGATCTTGCCCACGCGGCTTTGCAACTCGGTGTAGTAAGTGTGCGGCACGCGGAGAAACTCAATCCCCTGTTCGCGCAGCCGGTTGACCGAGTGCAGGATGTCATCGGTTGCCAGGGCGATGTGCTGCACGCCGGGGCCGGGATAAAAATCAAGATACTCCTCGATCTGCGATTTCTTTTTGCCTTCTGCCGGCTCATTGATAGGAAACTTCACGTAACCGTTGCCGTTCGCCATCACCTTCGACATGAGCGCGGAGTACTCGGTGGAGATGTCCTTGTCATCAAAGTGCTGATAAAGCGAAAACCCCATGACGTGGGCATAGAAGTCAACCCACTGGTTCATTTCATGCCATCCGACGTTTCCCACCATGTGATCGATGTGGAGAAGGCCAACCGGGCGTGCCACCAGGTCGTGGTCGACGGAGCGGAAGCCGGGAAGGAATGGTCCGAGGTAGCCGCTACGCTCCACAAAGGTATGAATCGTGTCGCCATAAGCACGAATACTCGCGAGGACAGCAGTCCCATGCTCGTCCGAGACGATGTGCGGCTCTTCCACGCTGACGGCGCCGCGACTGGTGGTTTCATGCCACGACTGGCGCGCATCGTCTACCCAAAGGGCAATCACACGGACGCCGTCTCCGTGCAGGTGAGTGTGCTGGGCAATGGGATGCTGGCTGCCGAGAGGCGTGGTGAGCACAAAGCGAATCTTGCCTTGCTCAACCACATAGGATGCGCGATCGCGTTGGCCGGTTTCCGGTCCAGCGTAGGCGACCAGCCGCATTCCAAATGCCGCCCGGTAGAAATACGCCGCCTGGCGCGCGTTGCCGACGTAGAACTCCACATGGTCGGTCCCTTTCAGGGGAAGAAAATCCACGTCCCCAGAGGGCACTGCGGCGGGCAGAGTCACGACTTGCCTGGAAGCTGAACGGGGGAATGCGTTCATAGCCACCTTCTTGGGAACAGAGCGCGTCAAAGGCCCACGGCCCACACGCTCTGACTATGCCCTAGCATAGGCCCGCGCACCAAGTCAGAAAATGGCGATTGAATCGAAGAAAGGCTGGCGTTGCTTAACAGAATTAAGCATAATTGACTTGTTGCTTAAGGATTGCAGCCACATGGCGCACAGAACCGTCCCCAACACCTTCGAACTCGATGCTGTTGCGTGGAGGATACTCGAAGCCCTGCAACAGAATGCCCGACGGCCCTTTGCGGAGATCGGCAGGCAGATTGGCCTCTCCACTCCCGCAGTTGCCGAGCGTGTCCACCGGCTCGAAGAAGCGGGCGTCATCACCGGCTACAATGTCGAACTCGACATTGCCAAACTTGGCGTTCCCATCCGTGTTCTGGTGCGCCTCACCATCCCCGGCGGCGATTTGCAGATAAAGCGCTCCGTCGCTGCCATCAAAGAGCTGAACGAGATCAGCCGATGCCATCGCATCACCGGCGCTGAATCTTTTGTGATCGAGGCCAATGTCGTCTCCATCCGCCATTTGGAAGCCCTCATTGACAAACTGTCGGTTCTCGGAGCCACATCAACCTCAACGGTGCTCTCTTCGCCGGTTCAACGGCGGGAATATCATGCCAGGCAGATTGAAGCCTATGGAAAGTACATTTAGAGCCCGAGGTTGATCTCTACGAGTGGGAAAGCGACGGGAACCGGTCTTCTCCGTTCCAGGAAAATCGTTGAGGTACCATCTTCGCGGTGGCCCCCGATTGCCGCCGGAACAATGGTTACGCTGGTTTGGGGCGCGCTGGGCGTGAAAGAGTTTTTGCGTCTCCCGCCTACCCTTGCGCAACGCGACGCCATTTTTACGGCGTTGTTTGCCGCGGTCGCCGCTCTGGTGGTGGTCAACGCCGTCACGCCCCGGCCAAAAGCCGCGCAGTTGGCGAAGTTCGCGGAATGACAGCTCAGCTGCCTGCCCAGTCATATAATGAATGACCAGGATCATGAAAAAGCTAGTACTGTGTGCCTACGTCGTGCTCTGCGCGCATCTTGCCCACTCGCAATCCGAACCCATCGTCGCAGTCGACAATCTTTCGATCACCCACGAATCGAAGGGCTGGCGCGTGACTGGCGCATCAGTGTCACCGATCCACTTCAACCTGGTCAAGGGCGACCTGATCGTTCGCATCGACGGTAGAAACGCTGCCAAAACCGGACCAATGATCATGGCCAACCTTTTGAACGAGGGAGATCGCCGGCAAATCCATCTGTTCATCGAGCGTGGCGACCTCCGTTTGGAGACCGGACTCCGCCAGATTTCCGAATTTGACCCGGTCGGCCCCAATCCTTTCAGGCGCGTGACAGCCGGTTTCAGCGCGCCGGACGCGCAGTTTCAAGGAATCGACGGCAAGACGCTAACCCTTGAACAATTCCAGGGCCGGTGGCTACTGATCGACTTCATGGCCACATGGTGTGCGCCGTGCATGGATACGCTACCGAAGGTATTGAGTGTTGCAGATCATAATGACTTGAGCCTGAACCTGCTGATGGTCGCGCTGAACGACAAGCCGGCGGCCGTAAAACGAATGCAGCAAAAGTACGATATCAGCTGGCCAACCGCGATGATGCAGCCGATGTCGCAACTGCCGATTGATTTCGGAATCACGACGAATCTCTGGACCGGACAAATTCCTGCGCTCGTGCTCATTCGCCCTGACGGCGACGTAGCACTGATCAAGATCGGATGCATCGATGCCTGCGATATCGACAAAACGATTGAAAACCTGTTGAGCGGCAAAGCTGATGATGCTTTGAAGTAGATGGATTTCTCGTCGGAGAAATGCGGGGGGCGGTCTGGCCCTCGCCTCCTTTCCGGCGAAAGGCAAGAAAAAAGTTGATCGGTGCGGACGGGCCAGGCTTACACTGTCGGTGTTCAATCCTTACCCGTATGCCGGTGGCGCAACTGACCCTCGAGATCCGCATCGAGCACGCCCAGTCGCTCAAGGACAGGCGGCAGGTGGTGCGCTCGCTCAAGGACCAGTTGCGGCAGGGCTTCAATGTCTCGGTGGCGGAGCTGGACGAGGCGGTCACGTGGCAGTCGGCGACTCTGGGCGTGGCGGCCATCTCGCGCTCGCGCGACTACCTGCAGGGGCTCATGGAAGAGGTGGAACGCGCCGCCCGGCGCATGACCACCGAACTCGGCGCCGATCTGGCCGATTCGTTCTGGGAGTACATCGAGAGCTGAGGGACGGCGCGAGTTTGCGCAGGATCATCATGCTAATCTAAACCTTCGAGCCTTGCTGCTCCAGCACGCGGGAACTGTGCGCTCGCAGCGCCGGACTCCGGAGAGATCGTTTGCAATCCACTGCGCTTCGTCATTGCCGTCTTCGAGTTTGTCCTGCTGCTTTTCTCGCTCAGTTTTCACGAGTGCGCGCACGCGTGGATGGCGTCGCGACTGGGCGACCAGACGGCGCGGCTGCAGGGGCGCATCACGCTCAACCCGATGTACCACATCGATCCGATCGGAACCCTGCTGTTTCCCGCCTGGTGATCTTCGGGCCGCTCATCGGATTCAGGATTCCCTTCATGCTGATCGGCTGGGCCAAGCCGACGCCGGTCATCACGCGCAACTTCAAGAAGATCGTGCGCGACGACAACCTGACCACGCTGGCCGGGCCGGTCTCGAATCTGATTCTGGTGATGCTGGCGCTGGCGGGTCTTACTGTGATGGCCATGGTCGATGCCGAATGGCGGAGCGGTCGTGCAGATTTCGTTTGCTGCCGCACTGGGCATTGCGGACGCGAGCGGCGCGCAGCCGGTCGCGCTGCTTCTCAGCCTCGCCATCCTGATCAATCTCTCGCTCTTCTTCTTCAACCTGCTGCCCATTCCGCCGCTCGATGGCAGCCGCGTGGTGCGCAACATGCTGCCGTACAACGCGGTGCAGCAATACGACCGCATCGGCGGCTGGATCAGCTACCTGCTGATGATCTTTGTGGGCGGCTTCGTCCTGCGACTGCTGCTCACGCCCGCTCTGATTGCTCGTTTTTTCGTTCCTTGTGCACCTCTGATTCCGCTCGCCGCCCGCTGACGGCCGCTCCCGCTACAATGGAATGAGGTTTTTTAAACGCTCTTTCTTGAGAGAAGGCGCCGTCTTTTTGGGCCGCCGCAAGGAATCGACCGCATCATGCCCGAACCCGCAATTCGATCGCAACGCCCGCGCGTGCTCAGCGGCATGCGCCCCACGGGAAAACTGCACCTGGGCAACTACATGGGCGCGCTGGCCAACTGGGTCAAGCTGCAGGACGAGTACGATTGCTACTTCTTCATCGCCGACTGGCACGCGCTGACCACGGACTACGCCGACACCAGCCAGATCGCGCCCAATACGGTCGAGGTGATGCTGGACTACCTGGCGGCCGGGCTCGACCCGGCAAAGAGCGTGCTGTTTTTGCAGAGCCGCGTGCTGCAGCACGCCGAGCTGGCGCTGCTTCTGGGCATGAGCACGCCGCTGGGCTGGCTGGAGCGCGTGCCCAGCTACAAGGAGATGCAGGAGAACCTCGCCAACAAGGACCTGACGACCTACGGATTCCTCGGCTACCCGGTGCTGATGGCCGCCGACATTCTGCATCTACCAGGCCGACTTTGTGCCCGTGGGCCAGGACCAGCAGGCGCACGTGGAGCTCACGCGCGAGGTGGCGCGCCGCTTCAACCAGTTCTACAAGCTGAACGGGCGCGAAGTGCTGCCCGAGCCCAAGGTCCTGCTCACGCCCTCGCCCAAGCTGCCCGGCACCGACGGCCGCAAGATGTCGAAGAGCTACGGCAACACGATTCTCCTGAGCGATCCCGAGCCGGTGGTGCGGCAGAAGCTGAAGACCATGGTCACCGACCCGGCGCGCGTCCGGCGCACCGATCCTGGCGATCCGGACAAGTGCCCCGTCGGCGACCTGCACAAGGTCTTCTCGACGCCCGAGACGATGGCAAAAGTGTATGAGGGCTGCCGCTCGGCGGGGATCGGATGCATCGAATGTAAAGGCTGGGCCGCCGATGCGCTGGTGAAAATACTCGAGCCGATCCAGCAGCGCCGCGCCGCCACCACCGAGGCGCAGGCGATGGAGATTCTGGAAGATGGTTCGCTCCGCGCTGCGGCCCGCGCCGAGCAGACCATGCGAGAAGTGCGTGCAGCGATGCAGATGACGCTGACGACCGTGACGAATGCTTGAACCCGAGATTCGTGCCGAAATGCTCGAGGCATTAGAAGAAGTGAGCGCATTGACAGATGCTTCCCCCCAATCCGACGAACGTGCGGCCAACGTGAAGCGACCTGCGGAGGCTGCTCGCCGGCGGCCACACGGAACCCTCGACGGCGGCAGACGCAGCTTCCGGCCACGAAGCCGCACCTGCTTTGCCCTCCGGCGCGCCACGTTCGCCAACCACTGCCGAGAAAGTCGCGGCGGCGCTGAAGGCGCGCGGCGAGGATGCCGAGCAGTCGCCCTTCTCGGTCATCGTGGGCCAGGTCTACGACGGGCCGCTCGACCTGCTGCTCGACCTGATCCGCAAGCAGGACATCGACATCTACGACATTCCCATCGCCAAGATCACGGCGCAGTTTCTGGCCTACGTGGACCAGCTGCGGGCGAGCGACATGGATGTGGCCGGCGACTTCATCTACACCGCGGCGCTGCTGATCCACATCAAGAGCAAGATGCTGCTGCCGCGCGCGCCGGTCGGGCCGGAAGAGCCGGCCGAGGATCCGCGCCGCGAGCTGGTGGAGCGGCTGCTGGAGCACGAGCGCTTCAAGAACGCCGCGCAGATGCTGCACGAGAAGCAGATGCTCGAAGCGGCCACGTGGACCAATCCCGGCGTGCGCGAGTTCCGCGAAGACGCCGAGCGCGGAGCCGGAGATTGCCGCCGACACCACCGACCTGGTGCGCATCTTCCGCGACATTCTGGAGCGCGCGCGCAACCGCCCGATCCTCAACGTGGAAGAGGATTCGGTGACGGTCGGCCAGATGATCCAGTTCCTCGCCCGCCGCCTGACCATGGAAGACAAGCCGGTGGCGCTGCGCCGCCTGCTGAGCCACACGCGCTCCGAGCGCGCGCTGATCGCCATGTTTCTGGCGCTGCTTGAGCTGGTGCGCCTGCAGGCGATTCTGCTGCGCCAGGACCGGCACTTCAGCGAGATCTTCATCAAGAAGAACACCGGCTTCGAAGCGGTGATGAACCAGGGACTGGCCAACGCGCGCGACGATTGGCGGTAAGGCCACGGCGGGCGAAAGCCCGTTCGCACGGGAATCACTGCGGCGCTGCATGTTCGCACGCTTTTCCCGATTGCCGGACTGTACACTGACCGTAATGAGTTCCTTTCCCCGAAAACTGCATCGGCTTGCATCGGGCGCGGCGCTGGCGGGCCTGCTGCTGAGTGCCGGCCGCGCTTCGCTGCGCGCGCAAGAGGCAGCCGAGCTCTCGCCCGAGAACGAATTGGCGCAGGTTCCGTTGCCTGAGCCCTCGGCAGACGCTCTGCCGTTGCCTGAGGACCGCGGGGCCGCGGACCTGGAACAGACGCTGAAGCGGCTCGGCACGACGGCCAGCGTGCTTTTCATCGTGCCCCATCCTGACGACGAAGACGGCGCGCTGCTCGACCTATTTGACGCGCGGACTGGGAGTGCGCGTCACGCTGCTGACACTTACGCGCGGCGAGGGCGGACAGAACGCCATGTCGGCCGAGAGCTACGACGCGCTGGGGCTCATCCGCACCAACGAACTGCTCAAGGCCGACGATATTATGGCGCGCGGCAACTCTGGGGCACCGAGGTCGACTTCGGCTTCTCCAAAACGCAGGAAGAATCATTTGCAAAAGTGGGGCCACGATCGCGTGCTCTACGACGCGGTTCTGGCCATCCGCATGGTGCGCCCGCAGGTCATCGTGTCCACCTTTGTCGGCGGCGTGACCGACGGCCACGGCCAGCACCAGGTGTCCGGCGAGATCGCGCAGGAAGCGTTCAAGGCAGCGGGCGATCCGAAGGTCTTTCCCGAGCAGTTGCGGCCGGTAAAAGACGGAGGCGCCGGGTTGCAGCCGTGGCAGCCGCTCGCGGTCTATTCGCGCGCGCCGTTTGCGCCCATCACCAACGGACAGATGTTCGACTACGCGACCGGGAAGTCGGCGCCGGCAAAGTTTCACAATTACGTGACCGGCGAGTGGATCGAGGGTGCGTTGCCGGCCGATGTGACGATTCCGGTGGGCACGTGGGACGCGGCGCTGGGACGCACCTACGTGCAGATTGCGCGCGAAGGGTGGGGCGAGCAGAAGTCGCAGAACGGCGGCGCCGAATCCCGCGCTCAGCGGGCCGGACTCGTCGAGCTATCACCTGTGGGCGGTCGCTTCGGCGGCCGCTGCAGGCCCGCGACAAGGACGACGCGAGCCTCTTCCAGAATCCAAAGGTCCACATCGATACCAGCATCGCAGGGCTTGGCGCGGCTGGCCGGAGGCGCGCCTCCTGAATGGCTCACCGATGGTCTGCGCAAAATCGAATCGGATCTGACTGCATTCGCGAGCGATTGCAAAAACCAAAGCGGCGTGGAGGGCGCGCACAAGCTCGCGCCCATCTATCGCCAGACGCTGGATTTGTACGCGCGCGTGAAGGCGAGCGATCTGGACGCGGAGGCCAAGGCGGGACTGGAGCTGGAGCTGGGCGAAAAGATCGCCAGTTCCAAACGGCGCTCAAGGATTTTCTGGGGCTGGACCTGGTTGCGTTCACGACCGGGAACGGCGAGGCGGCCAAGGCTTCGCAGGCCGCGGCGCATCGGCGGATGAGACTGCCGCGCAGCGTCAGGCCCGGCGAGGAGTTTGGCGTGCGCGTGCATCTTGGCGCATGCTCTCGGAGATGCGCGAGCTGAGCCGCGTGTGGCTGGAGAGCAGCGACGGCGCGCCGTGGAAGATCGAGGACGACGGCCGGAGCAACCGGCGCGGCGGCCGGCGCGCCTGGGAGCGACCGAATCTTTCACGTGCAGCGTGCCCGGCCGACGCCGCGCCGACAGCGCCCTACTTCACGCGGCCCACCACCGAGCAGCCGTACTACGACATTCCAAATGAGGCGTGGCGCGAGCGTTCGTTCGCGCCGTATCCGCTCGCAGCATGGGCGGAGTTTACCTTCGACGGCGTTCCCATCCGCCTCGGGCAGGTGGTGCAGACGCTGGCGCACGTCACCGGGGTCGGCGGCGTGTATGAGCCGCTGGTGGTGACGCCGGCGATCGGCGTGCGCGTCGAACCCGAGGCGCGCATTCTTCCGCTCGATGGCTCGCCGCTGCCCGTGCGCGTGACGGTTCATGCCGAGCACGCCGCCGACGGAACGGTCGATCTCAAGCTGCCTGAAGGTTGGCGCGCCGATCCCGCGCAGCGCGAGTTTCATTTGAAGGGCGCAGGCGACACGGAGCCGCTGGTGTTTTCGGTTTTGCCGGCCGGCGACGTGAAGCGCGCGCCTACGCCATCAAGGCCGTGGCGCATGTCGGCGTCAAGAGCCTACTCGATCGGCTGGCAGAGTATCGGCTATCCGGGACTGCGGCCCTACAACCAGTACAAGCCGGCAGAGCTGCGCACGCGCAAGGTGGATGTGAAGGTTGCGCCGGGGCTGCGCGTGGGCTACGTGATGGGAACCGGAGACACGGTTCCCGAAGCCATCGAGGCGCTGGGCATCACGCCGCATCTTCTCACCGACGACGAGCTCGCCACCGGCGACCTGTCGCAGTGGAACGTGCTGGTCATCGGCATTCGCGCTTACTCGGTGCGCCCCGCGCTTGCCGCCGCCGAGCCGCGCCTCGAGCAATTTGTCGAGCGCGGCGGAACGCTGATCGTGCAGTATCAGAGCGGCACGTTTCCGGCTCCGCTGCCGCTCGCGATGGGCCGCTTTCCAGAGCGCGTGGTCGATGAGCAAGCGCCTGTGAAGCTGCTCGATCCCACCAACCCGCTGCTCGCCTGGCCCAACCAAATTACCTCCGCCGATTTTGACGGATGGTTCGAAGAGCGCGGCCACGGCTTTCTCGATCACTGGGACCCCGGTTACACGGCGCTCACCGAGACCGCCGATCCGGGCCAGGATCCGCAACGGGGCGGGCTGCTCGTCGCGCATCGCGGCAAGGGAATCTATATCTATGTCGCTTACGCGCTGTACCGGCAGTTTCCCGAGTTAGTGCCGGGAGCTTACCGTCTGCTGGCCAACTTGCTCAGCGCCGGCAGCGCGAAGATATTAGCGGCGCGGCGCGGCCTCGGCGCATCGCTGGTTCTGATTAGGCGCCGCCGCGGACCATCGACCCAATTTGCCCCCCTTCACCTACCCGCTCGTACCCCATTTCGGCATTAGTCTGGGCGCTCACAGCCAGCCTTTGCGCAGTCGAAATGCGGTCATTCGGCAGCGAAACCGCGCCTGCTCGCCGCTTTGTGAAAAATATGTGAATTCGTCAAATCTTAATCTTGCTCTGCGAGTCTGAGATGCGGAACGGCGAAGGCAGATCAGCCGGCGCGAAGGACTCCCGCTTTCACGTTCATCTATTTGCGCGCCGAAGGGAACACCGCAGATTTTCCTATTCATCTAAGCGCCCGGGATGCAGGAGAGATCTGCGTCGTTGCGCACGCGGGCGCTGCCACATTCCAACTCAATCCAAGAGGAAAAGAGAGGCCCAAATGAAACTCACACTGAATGTGGCTGCCGCTGCCGTATCTGGCAGCCAGTCTCGTTGTTTCCTACGCACAAACCAGCGGCTCAACGCCGCCGGCGAAGAAGCACGCCGCAGCCAAGAAAGCCCGCTGCGCCGGCCGGCCCCACGGTGCAAGAGCAGATCGATGCAAATGAAGCAGCAGTTCCAGGGCGAGATCGACGGCCTGAAGGCGGATCTTGCCACCAAGGACGAGCAACTGAAGCAGGCGCAGCAGACGGCGGCCGATGCGCAGGCGGCGGCAGCCAAGGCGGAAGCCGACGCCACGGCGCAGCAGCAGGCGTTCACTGAGAACGCTGCGGCCGTATCGCACCCTGCAAAGCACGGTGAGCGACCTGAAGGCCAACGCAGCTTTCGCTCGCCACCACGGTCTCCGACGAGACCACGAGCATCAAGAAAGCGATCAGCCAGTCCTGACGCCCTTCATTACAAGGGCATCACGCTCTCGCCCGCCGGCAGCTTCCTGGCGGCTGAAACCGTGTGGCGTCAGGGCGCCACCGGCGACGACATCAACACCGGCGCTCACCAGCGTTCCGCTGCAGAACTCCGACGGCGCGCAGATGAGCGAGTTCTTCGGCAGCGGCCGTCAGTCGCGCGTCGCGTTCAAGGCGATCGGGCAAGATTGCCAGCATGACCATGACCGGCTACTACGAGGCTGACTGGCTCAGCTCCGGCACCACTTCCAACAACAACCAGTCGAACAGCTACACCATGCGCCAGCGCCAACTGTGGGCCGATGCCAAGACGACGAGCGGCTGGGATTTCTCAGGCGGCACCGGATGGTCGCTGGTTGCTGAAACCGCTTCTGGCCTGACGCGCGGAACCGAGGTTCTGCCGTCCACCATCGACGCGCAGTACGATGCGGGCTTTGTCTGGGCCCGCCAGGAAAGCTTCCGCGTCAGCAAGAACATCGGCAAGAAGGCCTTCGTTGGCATGTCGGTTGAGAACGCCGAGACTCCTCAACGCGGCCGGCCAGGGCCTGCCCGCGAATTATGTGTTCGGTTCTATCGGAACCGGCGGCGGTCTCTACAACTCGGGCGCCAACTACTCCTTCAACATTGCGCCGGACTTGGTGGTCAAGATGGCCTTCGAGCCCGGCTGGGGCCACTGGGAAGTCGTTCGGCATCGGCCGCTACTTCCGCGACCGCATCTATCCTTGCACCACCGTATCGGCCACCTGCCCGTGGCCGACGACGACCACGCCCTACAACGACATGGAACCGGCCGGCGGCATCGGCGGCGGCTTCCGCGGACCGTTTGCCAACAAGAAGGTCACCATCGGCCTGAAGGGACTCTATGGCATCGGCGTAGGCCGTTACGGCAACTCGACGATCGCCGACGTGACGCTTCGTCCCAACGGCGTGCTGGCACCCCTCAAGGCCTTCTCCGCACTGAGCCACGATCGAAATGAACCCCACACCCCGTTTCAACGTCTACTTCAACTACGGCGGCGACTATGTTTACCGCGACTACGTGTTGAGTGGAACGACACAGGTGGGCTACGGCACGACGACCGCCAATATGTCTGGCTGCTTGATCGAGACCCAGGCTACCGGATCAGCGGGAGCCGGAGCGAATAATCAGACCGCTCCCGCAAGCTGCGGTGGCAACACCAAGGACGTGCAGGAGTTCTACGGCCGGCTACTGGTTCAACATCTACACCGGTCCCAAGGGCCGTCTGCGCCAGGGCATCACGTACGAGAACATCCGCCGCGATATCTGGTCCGGTGCGGGCGGCACGGCTCAACCCCGGCGGCGGCGCGCATGGCACCGACAACATGATCTTCACCTCGTTCCGCTACTACCTGCCGTAAGCAAACGGCTCTTCAGCCCAAAACAAAAGGGGCAGTCCGCAATGGGCTGCCCCTTTTGAATTTCAGGCAAGCCGGAAGTTACTCGGCGGCCGCTTCCACCGGCTTGGTCTGCGCTACCGTCCAGTCGGCCGCGCCCACCTTGAAGCGCGCAAAGCGGCGCACGGTGATGTTCTCGCCCAGCTTGCCCACCTTCTGCGCGATCAGCTCCTTGATCGCTGATGGCCTGGTCCTTGATGAAGGGCTGCTCCAGCAGGCAAACCTCTTCGTAGAACTTGCGCCATCTTGCCTTCCACGATCTTCTCGATGACCGTCGCCGGCTTGCCGGTGGCCGCGGCCTGGGCGCGATAGATCTCCTTCTCGCGCTCCAGGTCTTCCGCGGTCACGTCCTCGGGCTTCACGTAGCGCGGATCGCTGGCCGCGATGTGCATGGCGACGTCCTTCAGCAGCTCCTGGAAGTCCTCGGTCCGGGCCACGAAATCGCTCTCGCAGTTCAGCTCGACCAGCACGGCGATTTTTCCGCCGGCGTGAATGTAGCTGCCCACCGCGCCTTCGTTGGTCACGCGCGACGGCTTTCTTCTGCGCCGAGGCCATGCCCCGCTTGCGCAGCACCACGAACGCCTCCTCGATGTTTCCCTTGGTCTCCTGCAGAGCTTTCAGGCAATCGCCCATGGGCGCGCCCGACTTCTCGCGCAGTTCTTTCACCTGCTTGGCATCAATCTTCTCGCTCACTGTCGTCATCTCTCTTTTTCCTGGCCGTGGGCGGCCATCTTCATCGCATAACAATTAGGAATTTACAATCATGTTGCGCGCCGGAGAATTTCCGGCATAAGAAAAGCGTGGCCCTTCAACCGAAGCGGCCACGCTCGTTCTTGACATGCGCATGGTTCCGCGCCAGGAACGCTACTTGCCGCCTTCCGCCACTTCGTCCTCTTCCAGCAGAGCCGCCACAGCCGCAGGCGCCTTGCGGATGCCACCGCCCAGCGCTGCTTCCAGATCAACTTCTTCGCCCGGCGCAGCCTCGGCCGATGATCTCCGCGCCTTCTTCCGCTGCCTCCGGCTCCGGCAGGCTTCTTCCTGAAGGGCCTTGTCGTCCAGCAGGTTCACGCCCTCGGCGGCCGAGTCGGCAATCTTCGAGGTGAACAGGCGAATGGCGCGCAGCGCGTCGTCGTTGCCCGGAATCACGTAATCCACCACGGTGGGATCGCAGTTGGTGTCCACCACCGCAACCACCGGGATGCCCAGCTTGCGCGCTTCCTTCACCGCGATCGTCTCGTTGTTCGAGTCCACGATGAACAGCGCGTCGGGCAGCCGCTTCATGCTCTTGATGCCGGCCAGGTTGGCTTGCAGGTGCTTGCGCTCGCGCTCCAGCTTGATCACTTCTTTCTTGGTCAGCAGGTCGTAGCGGCCGTCCGTGGCCATCTCATCCAGTTCCTGAAGGCGCTTCACCGACTTCTGCACCGTCACCCAGTTGGTAAGCAGCCCGCCCAGCCAGCGCTGGTTGATGTAGGGCATGCCCGCGCGCGTGGCTTCTTCGGCAATCGCATCCTGCGCCTGGCGCTTGGTGCCGACGAACAGAATCGTCTTGCCGCTGCCGCACAGCTCGGTCACGAATTTCGACGCTTCCTTGAACAGCTTCAGCGTCTTCTGCAGGTCGATGATGTAGATTCCGTTGCGCTCGCCGAAGATGTATTCCTTCATCTTGGGATTCCAGCGCTTGGTCTGATGCCCGAAGTGAACACCCGCTTCGAGCAGTTCCTTCATGGTGATGGTTGCCAATTGTCCTCCTTCGTGGACTGCATCCGGGCTGGTGACTTCTGTGGCCCGGATTTATCCCCTTGCGGGGAGATTTGTAAAACCAGTTCTGCAGTTCACAGTTCGTAGCTTCACAGCCGAGCCAAAGTCCCGATCGCCCAGCAACTACGAACTAAGAACTGCGAACTATGAAGCTCGCAAGCGCTTTAGCGCTTGCTGAACTGGAACCGCTTTCTCGCGCCCTTCTGGCCGTACTTCTTGCGTTCCTTCATGGCGCGCGTCGCGGGTCATAAAGGCCTTCGGCCTTGAGCAGTCTTGCGCAGCTCAGGGTTGAACTCAATCAAGGCACGGGCAATGCCCATCTTCACCGCGTCGGCCTGCGCGGAAACGCCGCCGCCGCTCACCGTGGTCACAACATCGAAGCTCGCCGCCAGCTCGGCCACCACCAGCGTGCGCTTGGCGCCACGCGCTGCTGCTCGGTCACAAAGTGCTCTTCGAACTTCTTGCCGTTGACCTTCCACTCGCCCGTGCCGGGACGCAGAAAAACGCGCGCGATCGCCGACTTGCGCCGCCCCGTCCCGTAATACTGAACCAGATCCTCTGCCATTCCTTGTTAGCTCCTAGCTTCTAGCCTCTAGCTGCTAGCTTGTCCAAGCCCCGTCGGGCGTCCCTGTTCTTTCCCTCGCCTCTTCGCTCCAGCAAGCAAAAGCTAGGAGCTAGAGGCTAGCAGCTAGAAGCTGCTTTACAGTGCCACCGGCTTCTGCGCCGTGTGCGGATGCTTGTCGCCGCGATACACCTTCAGCTTGGTCGCCATCTGCGCGGCCCATCTTGGTCTTGGGCAGCATGCCCTTGATCGCCTCTTCCAGAACCTTCTCCGGCTTGCGGTTGATCAGCCGCGTAAACGACTCCTCGCGCAGCCCGCCGGGAAAGCCCGTGTAGCGCCGGTAAAGCTTCTTCTGGTCCTTCAACCCGGTCAGGCGAACCTTCTCCGCGTTGATCACGATCACGTGGTCGCCCATGTCGATGTACGGCACATACTGCGGATTCGTCTTGCCGCTCAGCACCATCGCGGCCTTGGTCGCCAGGCGCCCCAGCGTCTGCCCGCTCGCGTCCACCACATACCATTTGCGGCTGATATCCTTGCCGCTCGGAATAAAGGTCGACATCTCTCTCCTTCCCTCGAAAAAATCTGCGCCTGCGCCATCCTAAACGCACAAGTTGCGTTTAGGGTGGGCTGCCCCATGCCTACAATCGCGCCAGTCTGCGTTTGAGACCTGGGAACGCACCAACTCGCGCAAACCGCATTCGCCCGCGCCAAACGCGCACGGGCCTCGAAATCTACCCACTGCCAAACAAATCTGTTCGGGTGAGAAGCTGCGGGAGTTCGCCCCACTCGGGGCCCTGGCTGCGCTGGACCACTTCTCAAGTCCTGCAGCCGGTAGCCTGCTCCAGCGGAGCCCGCCTCAACAAGGCTAGGGCCTCCACCAGATCGGTCCGGGTGAGCACACCGAGACCTCAGGCGCAACACCGCGCAAGACCTCTAGAATACTGGAAAATCAGCCCCGAGTCAACGAAGGACCCCGCGGGCCGACTCTGCGGATTGATGGGGAAAATGGTGCGCCCGGAGAGATTCGAACTCCCGACCTAACGCTCCGGAGGCGTTCGCTCTATCCAGCTGAGCTACGGGCGCGCTCCATCAGAATACCGCACTTCTGGGTTGCGGCTGGGGAGAGAGGGTCTCCGGGAATGCGAATTCTGACCGCCTGGCGACCCCATGGCCTCTATGTGCCGGCAGCCCTTGCTTTTCCAGTGCTGCCAGCCTTTAATTCCGTACCAGTGAAAGCGGCAAATCCAGAGGACAACACAAAGAATTGGCGCCTGGCGCTGTGGTCCAGTCCGCGCTCGGCGCGCGTGCGGCGCTTGCGCTCTGCGGTTTCTCCGCGGTTGTAGGCCAGATCGTGCTCATGCGCGAGCTCATCCAGGTCTTCAACGGCAACGAGATCGCCCTGGGAATCCTGCTCGCCACATGGCTTCTCTGGACGGCCGCCGGAAGCGGCCTGAGCTCCGCCGTGGGCCTTGGGCGGAATCGGCCGCGCCTCGCCGTCGCCGCGCTCGAATGTGTGCTCGCCGCCAGCTTGCCGGCGACGATCTGGGCGCTGCGTGACGCAAAGGCGCTCTTCCAAACTGTGCCGGGCGAGCTGGTGGGTCCTGTGCCCATGCTGCTCACCTCGCTTGTGTGCCTCAGCGTGTTTTGCGCGGCGTCGGGCGCGCTGTTTGTTGCGGCGGCGCGCATGGCCGAGGCGGAGAGCGGGCTTTCGCCGCGCGCGGCCGCCAGCTCCGCCTATCTGCTTGAGGCGGCGGGTTCGGCTCTTGGCGGAATCCTGGCCAGCGTGGTGCTCCTTCGCTTCTGCGACGCCTTTCAGATCGCGGCCATCGTGGGCCTGCTGAATCTCTGCGTGGCGATCGCGCTCCTCCTGCGCCTTCGCCGCGCGCCGATTGTGCTGCTGGCGTGTGCGGCAGCGCTGGCCGCGGTTCCACTGCTGGTTTGGGTTGCTCCGCATTGCGACGCGGCGGCGCGGGCGCGGTTGTGGCGCGGCTTCAACGTAGTCGCCGCGCGCGACACGATCTACGGCAATTTGACGGTGACGGAAACGGGTCCGATCCGCAGCATTTACGAAAACGGCGCGATTCTCGCCAACGCGCCCGATCCGGCCGCGGCCGAGGAGGCTGTCGATTACGCGCTGCTGGAACACGCCGCGCCCCGGCGGGTGCTGCTCATCGGCGGCGGCGTGAACGGCGGCGTGGCCGAGGCGCTCAAACATCCAACCGTCGCGCGCCTCGACTATGTCGAGCTCGACCCTGCCTTAATCGCCATCGCCCGGCAGTTCTTTCCCGCCGAGACGGCGGACTTCGATTCCGATCCGCGCGTGCATCTGCATCTCATCGACGGTCGGCGATACTTGACCGAGACCAGGGAAAAATTCGACGTGATCATCGTCGATGTGCCGGACCCGCAGACGGCGCAGTTGAACCGCTTCTACACGGCGGAGTTCTACCGCCTGGCGCGCGCGCACCTTGAGCCGGGCGGGTTGCTTGCCGTTGAGTTGCGCTCCTCGGAGGAGACGATCAGCCCCGATCTTGCCGAGTTTTTGCGCTCCATCCGCCGCACGCTCGGCGAAGTGTTTCCGTACCAGGCGGCGATCCCGGGCGAGACGATTCACTTTTTCGGGGCCATCGAGCCCGGCGTCCTCACGCGCGACCCGCAGGTGCTTGTCGCGCGGCTGCGCGAGCGCCGGCTCGCCACGCAATATGTGCGCGAATACTTCATTCCCTATCGGATGATGCCAGACCGCATGGAGCAGGTGGAGACCGCACTGGCGCCGGCGGCCACGACGCCGGTGAACCAGGACTTCGCGCCCATCGCCTACGCCTTCGACGTGGTGTTGTGGAGCGCGCAATTCAAGTCCGGATACGCCGAATGGTTTCGCGCCGCGGAGCACGTGGCGTTTGGCCGGGTTGCAGGCGCGCTGGCGATCGCGCTGCTTTTGTGCGCGGGGCTGATGGCGTTTCTGCCCGGGCGCGAGCGGCGCGAGAGAGCGGCGGCCGGGTCGTGCGTGGCGGCGACGGGATTCACGTTGATGGCGCTGCAGATTTTTCTGCTGCTCGGCTTTCAGGCGGTCTACGGCTACGTGTACACCGAGCTGGCGACGCTAATCGGCCTGTTCATGGCGGGCATCGCGATGGGGAGTTGGCTGGCAATGCGGCAACGCAATTCGAGCGATTGCGTTGCGCCGAACGGGTTGCAACTCGCCGGAGTGCAGTTCCTGCTCGCGCTCGCCGGTCCTGCGCTGCTGCTTGTAGTCAGCCTGATCGGGAGTCTTGCTTCGCCGGCAGCAGCGTGGGTTGCGGCGCAGATCCTCTTTCCTGCACTCGCCGCCTTGGCAGGCATCCTTGGCGGATATCAATTCGTTGTGGCTGCAGGGATCTTTCTGCGTGGCCGCGGCGAGCGCTCAGGGCTGGGCGTGCTGTATGCCATCGACCTGCTCGGCGGATGCGCGGGAGGGCTCGCGCTGAGCGGCTTTCTGATTCCGGTGTTCGGCTTCTGGAAGACGGCGTGGCTGGCCGCAGCGATCAATGCGGCGGCGTTATTGATGGCGGTACGGGTGAGTGCAGCAACCACCAGAGACCGCAATTAGGGTAGTG
This sequence comes from uncultured Acidobacteriaceae bacterium, assembly GCA_963701835.1. GTDB lineage: Bacteria > Acidobacteriota > Terriglobia > Terriglobales > Acidobacteriaceae > Telmatobacter. The sequence goes on from CAVPBL010000004.1 coordinate 127,758, forward strand.
TCCTAATTTGGTTTTTAGGATTGCTTGCTCTATGTGTGACGAGTGTATTCGTTCCCTTTCCATCCATGTTCCTGCAACAACATTTCTTGATCCTGCCAAGGCAGTATGGAGAAACACCACCGCGTCTCGTGCGGTTCAGCGGAAGGTGGACTCAGGAGATCGCGGTAAATGATGCTCCCGTACACATAGCCTTCCGTTTCCATGTTCCTAAATCTCGTGATACTTCCTTGGTCGTTCTTAAAGAGCGAATATTGAGTAATTTCGCCCACCACGAAGGTCTCCTCCGGCAGAATTATTTGGGGAGTGGGGTAAATGTTGCTTTTCCCGTATTTAGCGACATCCGGAAGCGAAGCCATGATGTCAATGGCAACGCAATTATCGGCTTGAGCGACGACTTCGGCTGGGGTGCGTCCTTTGTTCACGGCTAGCAATTCCCACCCAAATTCACGTCGCTTGGATGGCGATGCTTTTACCAAAATCCATGGTCGCTCGGCGTTGATGAATGCCTTAGCATTCAGCAGCGCAGCATCAGCGGCAAGCTCAGCCCCTCGCGCTGCCTTCTGAGTCGAGAAAGACTGCCAAGATATGAGGCCGCCGGTTATAGCAGCAACGAGAACCAGCCACCAATCGGGCCGTTCGAGGGCTGCGTACCACTCTGGCGGGTCGGATTCGGCTTTGGACTGATTTGCTTGGCTGTCGCCGTGTTTGTCTGCGGCATCCGTGGCGATAGGGGCAGGATTTGCGTTCTGGCCTATTTGCTCTTTTTGGCCGGTAGCTTTGTTTGCCTGACCGGGCACCGTTTGGGCAACTGCCAACAAAATGATTATCACCAGACGTTTACGCATGGCAAAAATGTATCACAAATACCTCTCGACGTGGCACGGTGCCCAGTGGGAGGATTGCAGACAGGGGAAAACCAAATGTCCGAACGCAGCAAGTTCGCGCAGTTTATGGAGTGGGCGCACCATGTCTATTGGGTAGCCGATCTCCTTTTAGGCTTGGGAATTGGGAAAGCATTGACACTGGTAGCTGGAAAGTTCTTTGCTCTCTCCTCGGATTGGAAGACAGCAATCTGGCTCATCCTAAGTGGATTGATCGGGTTCGCTTTGATGTTGTTGATCGGATGGTGGAAGCGAAGGCATATCGCGGGGTCTCAAGATTCCAAGGGGCAAAATGTTGCAACGGTCGCACTTTCGACAACGGTAACACCGCTTGATCTCAACAGAGTTTTGGAGCTGTCTTATCGAAGTGATTTACAGCCAGAGATGGAAACAGCCGTACAAAATGCCAAGGCTGCTCTGCCAGTTGGGAACCGCGATGCTCTCATGTTACAAATCTACGCGGGAGGACTGATCTCTTATATTTACGACACGATCTGGTGGACGATATTTAGGAGCCAAATTTTGGCGCTTGAAGCACTAAACAAGAGGGTGCTACGGATTGAAGAGATTGAAGAGTTTTATAAGGCGGCGGCCCGGCAATACCCGAAAGAATATGCGAACCGTTCGTTTGATTTGTGGATGAAATATTTGATGGAGTACAGTCTGATTCTCGAACAGCCCGCCAATTCTATTGGAATCACCATTCGTGGAAAGGATTTTCTAAAGTATCTGGTTCATTGGGGACGGTCCGCTAATGATCGCCTGCTTTAAGTGCCTGCATTCATGTCGTAATACAAACAGGAGCTAAGAGATGCCGAAGGAGCCGAAGCCTAGGAAACCCGGACGCCCAAGACTGACGAAAGCCGAAGCCAAAGGAAGCATTGTTCCGGTTCGGTTCAGCCCAGAGGATCGCAAGCGCGTAGAAGCGGCGGCAAAGGCCAGCAAGCAGACCGTCTCTGCGTGGGTGCGCAGCACATTGCTTGCCACGATTGGAGATTAAGCCTGTGGATTTCAAATTAGGACACTACCGCAATTAGCAATCCATACAAAACCGGCATCATTTGATGCTATAATGAGGCATCAGGAGGGCTCCATGAGGACCACACTTGCGCTTGACGACGACTTGGTGGGCACAGCTCAAGAGCTGACTGGCGTAACCGAGAAGACGGCTCTGGTTCGCGCGGCGCTTCGGGCGCTTATCGAGCGCGAAAGCGCGCGGAGACTGGCTGCGCTGGGGGGCATCGCTCCCGATTTTCCCGATATTCCACGCCGGAAAGTGAGCAGGAATGATTCTCGCCGACACAAGCGTGTGGATTGATCATTTCCGCTCCTCGGACGCGGAACTACAACGGCAACTGAACAACGACGAGATCCTGATGCATCCTTTCGTCGTCGGCGAACTGGCTCTGGGGCCGCTACCGAACAGAAAAAGGATGCTGGCGTACCTGGATTATCTGCCGCGGCTTCGAGTCGCACGGCAAGACGAGGTGCGGCGAATGGTCGAGGCTCGGTCCCTGCACAATCGCGGGATCGGCCTGATTGACGCGCATTTGGCAGCGTCCGTCCTGATCAACGCAGGCACGAGGCTTTGGACGAGGGATACGAGCTTGAGGAGAATCGCAAAGGGCCTGGGTATTCTCGCCAATCTACCCTAGTTGACTGATTGCTTCGTTTTCCGCCTACTGCTTTTGCTCGTTGAACACCACCGCCGTGAAGCTGAAGATGTCGGTGTTCTCGTCCTTCCAGCAGTTCGGGTCCATGCCGGCTTTGCGGCAGGTCTGCTCCAGGAAGGTCAGCCGGTCCCACTTCTGCTCCACGGGGACCTGCGGCAGCAGAAGTCCCTCGGAGTCGCCGTTCTTCATCATCAGGCCGTCGCGGCCGACCTTGATCTGCTCAATGTCGGTGACGCGGCGCAGCGGCGAGAGCACGGAGATCTCGTAGGCGAGTTGCGGCAGCTCCTGGGCGGTGACCGGCGGAAAGCGCGGGTCGCGCAGGGCGGCCAGCGTGGCCGTATCGCGCACGGTCATGTAGAGCGGCTTCACCGGCGAGGTGTAGCCGATGCAGCCGCGCAGCGCGCCGCCCTCAGTAAGCGTGACGAAGGCGCCGTACTCGCGGTTGAGCGTTTCGCTCGTGCTCGCCTGGGGCGCGTAAGGTTCATTCTTTTGGATCATGTACTCGACCGACTTACGGGCCACCGCAAGCAGCTCGGCCTTTTCCGCATCGGTGAGCGAGAACGGCGGCGCCGCGTCGGCCGTGTGCGCGGACTTGACGAAGAGATCGGCGCTGTAGCCCACCACGCGCGAATGGTCGCCCGTGGTGTCGCCGGAGTTCGCGTACTTGAGCACCTCGGCCTTGTTGGCGCCCATGCGCTCGGCGTAGATCATGGCGGCCACGATGGGCGCGCCGCCGCAGGCCTCCCACACGGCGCGTCTCGAAAGTTGCGCGACATGCTGAAGTAGTCCCAGGCCTCGAGCGCGTGCAGGGTCTTGTGGTCGATGGTCTCGGCTTCGTCGTAGGGGTGGTAGTGGGAGAGATCGGAGCTGGCAAGCACCAGCGTATCGCCGTGATTCGCTTATCGCGCAGCATCTTGGCCAGCGCCACGCCCAGCGCGCGGCTGCTTTCGTAGCTCTGGTCGCCCATCACGATGGGAACCAGCTCAAAGTTGCCCAGCACTTTTTGCAGCCAGGGCAGCTCCACCTCGACCGAGTGCTCGGGAGCGTCCTGGGTTGCCTGGTGGCCTTTATCGGAGAGCTGGATGGTCGAGCTCATCTTCACCAGCCGGCGCGCGAACTCCTTGTCGACGGGGACGGTGCCGAGCGGCGTCGTATAGGCATCGCCGTCGTACACCGAGGTGAAGTCGAAGCCCACGTAATGCGAGGGCGCGATGACGACGACGCGCGAGTACTTGTGGCCCTTGAGCGCGGCGTAGGTCCACGCGGCCACGGGGCCTGAGTAGGGATAGCCGGCGTGCGGCGCGACCGCGGCGAGGATCTCGCCATCGACGGGCGGCGGCGTGGCTTTGGCCAGCATGTCGTCGATCATCTTCGAGAGCTCTTTGGGATCGGCGGGATAGAATGCGCCGGCGACAGCGGCCGGCCGGACTTTCTGCTGCTCGGCTGCTCTCGCCGCTGCGCGCACGTGCAGGATGGGCGCGGTGACCACGAGTGCGATACATTGCGTCATCAACCAAGCCATGGTGGAACTCCTTGCGATCTTCATGGGTCAAGACCTCCTGGGCACGGTCAAGCGTGCCAGATTCCGGGGATGGTGTGCCGGCAGAACGGGCAGGTCGAGTCCTTGCGGATGAGCATCTGGCTGGCCGTGAAGCCGACGCGCTCCACCAGCATCTTGCGGCACTGCGGGCAGTAGGTGTTCTGCGCGGGATGGCCGGGCACGTTGCCGATGTAGACGTAGTGCAGGCCCTCGGCATCGGCAATGGCTTTGGCCCGCTCCAGCGTCGGCACCGGCGTGATGGGCAGATTCTTGAGCAGATACTCGGGATGAAACTGCGTGAAGTGCAGGGGAACATCGGGGCCGAGATTGGCTTTGATCCATTGCGCGAGGCCGCGGAACTCGGCGTCATCGTCGTTGAGCGTGGGCACAACGAGGTAGACGATCTCGGTCCACTTGCCCATCTTGCGCAGAGTGACGAGCGATCTCGAGCACGGGCTTCAGCTGGCCGGTGACGACCTTCGCGTAGTAGGACTCGCGTGAACGCCTTCAGGTCGATCTTGACCGCGTCCATTTTGCCGTAAGCCTGCTCGAGCGCGTCGTGCTGCATGTAGCCGTTGGAGACCACGATGCTGCGCACGCCCGCCGCGTGGCCGGCATCGGCTGTGTCCATCAGGTATTCGGAAAAGACCACCGGCTCGCTGTAGGTGTAGGCGATGGTGGGGCAGTTGTACTGGCGCGGCCATCGCGGCAGCCTGATGCGGCGAGATGATAGTTGGCGGGAATCTCCTCGGGCCGCGACTGCGAGATGTCCCAGTTCTGGCAGAACTTGCAGTTCACGTTGCAGCCGGCGGTGGCGATGGAAAAGGCCGTGGTGCCGGGCAGGTAGTGGAACAGCGGCTTCTTCTCAATGGGATCGACGTGCGCGGCGCAAACGCGCGAGTGGACGAGGGTGTAGTAGATGCCGCCGCGATTTTCGCGCACGCCGCAGTAGCCGCGCTCCTTGTCGCCCACGATGCACTCGCGCGGGCAGAGCTTGCACTTGATTTTGCGGCTCGGCAGCTTCTCGTAGAAGCGCGCCTCGAAGGTGAATTGCGTGTCGCTCTGCGAACCCGGAGCCGGATGCTATGGGGACGGCAGCAGCGGGCGCGGCCAGTTCGCCGGCGCCGAGAGCCGCTCCCGAGGCCAGCGCGCACATCAGGAATGATGCGGCGATCGATGGGTGTGCTCGCCATGTTCTCTGTGAGAAACGGATTCGCAATTCATCATGCACCTCCCGGCTGCGCCGGTTACACCTCGACGACCGCGATGCGGCTGGGGTCGCAGTGGCCCAGGCGATGCTCGTCGTCGGCCGCGGTGGCAATGTAGCGTGGCGCGCGCTGCTCGGCTTCGAGCGTCTTCAGTCCCATCTCCGCGCGCTTGCGCTCGATCATCTGCCAGCCCGTATAGTCGAGCGCGACCGGATCCTGAGAAACGAGCAGGCTGTTCGCACTTCCAACTGTGTTCGGGCTTGAATCCAGGGCCGCCTTCGTACATGGCGGTGGTGGCGTCGCAGATCACGATCCCCATCCGCGAGCGAATCTCGGGCAGCATGTTCAGGTCGGCGACGTAGGGATCGCAGCCATTGGGGTGGTACTTGTTGGGATTGTGAATGGCGCCGTACATGTTTTTGAGCGCGATGGTCACGCCGGCGCCGTCGTGGTCCTTGAGCACGGGGAGATTGATGAGCACACTGGAAGAACGGGTGAGGATTTTGGAGAGGCGGCTGCCCACGCTGCCCCAGGCGGAGAGATCGTCCTCGTAGTCGACGCGGTCGGTGCCATAACACTGCACGCGATTGCCGCCGACGACGATGCGAAAGCCGGCGCGCTCCATTTCTTCGCTGTCGCGGTCCCAGACGACGATGTTGGCGGGCTTGACGCCGGCCTGCTGCAAGCGCTCGCAGATGGCGGCAACAAGCTCGACATTCGTCGAGATGCCGCGGCCGCCGAGGGTATTCACTTTCAGGCTGACGGTGTCGTTGGGACCAGCCACGCGGCGCCACGCGGCGATTGCGTTTTCGGGCGCTGCCGCCGCGGGATGGTCGCGGTTGAAGAGAGCCTGCATGGCGCGGTCGGCGAGTGCTTCGAGGCGGTGCGGATCGATGGCGGAGCCCGTGCCGCGGAGCATGGGATCGCGGGCGACCACAACTCGAGAATTGCCGCCGGACTTCGCGGCCGGTGCACCCTGCTGCGCCGGCGCTCGCAGAGCCGAACTGGCCCCCAAGGCTACAGCGCCCGCGAGGCACTGCGTGAGAAAGTTCCGCCGGCTCGGGCCGCGAAGGTCGGTCATATGGATGCTCCGGCGCGCCAGGATCTGCCGCGAGGAACGAGCCGAGGAGTGGACCGGTTTGGGCAGTTCAGTTGAAGCAACTCAAACGACAGGATTTAGCCCCAGTGTGGATCCTCGGCGGACATCGACCCTCCACCGTACCTTATGGCTAACGCAAGGGAAGACGCGTTGCAGTGATGGACAGCACGGGTGGCAAAGGAAGGATTTCAGGCTGGCGAGTGACTGGTGGACGCGGAAGGAATCGAATTATCGACCGAACGTACTATCAACAACATGCAGGGCAGCGGATGACGATAAAAGCCGTAGAAATCACGCCTACACAGACAAACGGAGCGCGTTTGGAGCGCAGATAGAACCAGAGCGACCCCTGCCACTCAGATTAGTGGGTTGGCTGATCCCGGTTCTTATGTTTGTTTCGGTCTCCAGACTGAAACAAGTTTCGTGACATTGGCCCGGTAGTTCGCGGCCTGTTCGCGCAGAATCTCCGCCTTCGCCTCGCAACTTGGAGGCATCCGATCCGCCTCAGCCTCAAGCCCCTCGGCTATAATCGCGCCCACGGTCATTTCTTGCAGCTCGCATTGCTCGCCCATGGATTCCTCCCGCGCAAATTGCATCGCCGCTTTTGGCGCGACGCGACGGGCTGCCAGGTGAAAAGGGGGCAGGGCCCTAATTTGCGTGAACGGTGTACGCTACTACCTTATTGGACGAGGAGGGGAGAAGATGGCGCAAAAAGGGTGGCTAGAAAGTGTACTTCCGGCGTGGGCTTGGTTCGTTTTGCTCGCAATTTGTATAGGTATTGCCATGATTGTCGGAAAAGCATTGCATCCCGATGCGGACAAAGTTTATCGGCCTTCTCTTGCTACGACCGCCTATCTCTGCGATCTGGAATCCTACCGTCAAGAGATGATCCGAGAGGGGATTGAAGATGTCGATGAACACGGCGGGGACAAATTCGATGAAGAGGCTGCCAGGAAGAGGGTCTTAGCAAAATCCGATGCTGAGCTTGACGCCGAACGGCGAGGGGAGCTGGCGTTTACTAGGAAGACTTACCGGGATTCTGGCGACACAAGAGAGGTCTGTCCAGGACAATGAAAAATTCTCTTGACATAAGTGAGCTGTTCACGCGAATTGAGGCACTCCCGGACAAGACAGCCTGGTCATTTGTTTGGCACAAGAATAGTCAAACGGTATCGCTCTACGTGCGGGACGTGGAGGGCCGCTAGACCACTTTCTCGCACGTCTCGGCTTTATTTGCGGACACAAACTCTGTGGAGGCTTGGACTTCCAAATCCTCGCCGAGTTTCCCGTTGCAGCTTCGGCAGATGGGGATAATGAACCAGCTCGCGGTGCCGGTCCTCTTTTGTACGTGGCCCCCAAACTCCGGCGTGTTTGTACAGCCCACCACAACACAATGCTGAGGGCGCGACTTGCCGGAGATTTTCTCCCAATGCAGGATCCAGCTACCACACTTGCACTTGTTCTCACTCGTCCCATTGAGATTGTGTACGTTCATCCAGTCCCCCTCTATACGCGCATACCTTTTCGGATTGTAGATCAAAGATGACTAGCCGCGCGGGTCTTTCAAGCCGCATAGCCGCTCCAGCCACGCGACCAATGCGCACAGTTTCCGCTTCGGGGTGGTCTTGGGCGGGCCCATGAAGGGCAGAATACTGAGCAGCTCTTCCTCGGTGAGCCGGAGCACAAGGGGCCGGATGCCTCTGTTGGGCATGATGACGGCTACGCGGACGTCGTAACGGATGAGATGACAACGGCGGGGATGAAGGTAGCGCGGCTCGCGTTCCGAGGCACGGGAGCCCAAGCAGAGCGCGCATCCAGCTAAGTCATTGATTTGATGGTGGACGCGGAAGGAATCGAACCTTCAACCTGTCGGTTAAGAGCCGAATGCTCTGCCAGTTGAGCTACGCGTCCTCGGGGTTGAAAAGCCGCGCGAGAGGCTTTCTTACGCGGCCTGCGGGCGAGAGAAAATGCCTCCCGCACCTTGAAAAATATACCACAGATGCGGGCGATTCCCAAGGCGCGGCGCTGCCAGATGAGCGGATGTCGAGGCCCGCCGTTCAGCAGGTATCCCGCGTGCTTCGCAGCGTCTATTTGCGGCCGTTGAACTCGTGCACCGCGTCGAGCATGGCGACGATGTTCTCGACCGGCGTTCCGGCCTGCACGTTGTGAATCGTGTTGAAGACGAATCCGCCGCCCGGCGCGAAAATCTCGCAGCGGCGCAACACCTGCTCGCGCACTTCGGCGGGCGTGCCGAACGGCAGCACCTTTTGCGTGTCCACGCCTCCGCCCCAGAAGACGATGCGATCGCCGAACTCCGCCTTGAGCTTTTCCGGCTCCATGCCCGCGGCCGAGCACTGCACGGGGTTGAGGATGTCGAACCCCGCCTCGATAAACGTGGGGATGAACTTTGAGACCGCGCCGCAACTGTGCTTGAAGGTCTTCCACGGCGTGTGCGCGTGGATCCAGTCGTTCACTCGCTTGTAGTAGGGGAAATAGAGGTCGCGCAGTGTATCCACCGAGCAAAAAGCGGATGTTTGCGTTCCGAAGTCCGTGCCGCAAATGAAAACTGCATGCACATTGTCGCCGACTGCGGCGTAGATCCGCTCCAGATTCTGAATCGCGATCTCGCACTGGCGCTCGAAGACCTTGTGGATGTAACTCCGGCGGCTGCGCGTGGAGATGTACCACTCGGTCACGTCGCGGATGCCCTTCGGGATGCTTGAGAAACGGCCCCGGGACCAGCGCAATGTCGCCGAAGGCCGTGCCGCCGAATCCGGCGATCACTCCGGCGCCCGTGGCCGCCGCATCGCGCACCGCGCGCGCCAGGTGGTCCAGATCCTGCTGCGTGATTGGCTTGAACTCTTCGAGATTGTCTTCCGGGTTCAGCCTCTCATCGTCGATCGGCTCCTGGCGGATGATGGAGTCAAAGAAGTAGCCGCCCTGCGGCATGCGCCCGCTCGGCGGAACGGTCACATCGCCCTCGGGATAGATCAGAGTGTCGCCCCTGGCGTCGATCGCTGTGTTGAAATCTCCGGGCACCAGCACTTCGAGCCCGTTGAAACTCCAGCTCTTCCAGCGCTCAGCGGGAAAGCCGAACATGGTGTTGCGCGCAAAGACGCCCACCACGTCGACGCCCATCGCGGCGCGCAGGTCTTCCTCGATAAGGGCAAGCATCTGGAAGGGCTCGTGCACGCGAACGGGGCGTTTTTCCAGGCCGTAGTAGTCGCGCAGCGCCGCAACGCAACTGGCGTGAACGCCGGTGACGGAGCTTCCGCCGAAGTCGATGGGTATCCGGTCCGGCTGCTGGTGACGCAGCGTGGTCAAAAGCCGCTCGCGGCTGGCGGTCGAAGCTTGCACTGCGGCGCCTGTGCTCATCGTCGTACGCTCCTTCCGCCGTCTCATCCGTGGGCGGAGTTGGTGCGCCGTTCAGCATACTCCTTGTCCCGGCAGTGCGAAAGGCTGAGTGTAAGGTTTCGGCGATGAGTATCGATTGCGGCGGTTCCGAGTAACCGGCGGCCACAGTCGCTCGACCTCAGCTGGCAGGTGCGTTCGCTTTGGAGGATAATCGGGGCATGGCCACCCTGCCCAACACGGAGGAACTCTGGACTGTGCGCGAATACTTGCGCACGAGTTGGAGCCCGGACCGCGAGTTTGTGGATGGGCGTATCGAGGAGCGGAACTTGGGCGAGAAAGAGCATTCAATCATTCAGCGGTACTTGACGTTTCTCTTCGATTTGAAAAGGGTGGAGTGGGGCGTAAAGGTCTTTCCTGAGCTTCGCACGCAAACGAGGGCCACGCGATTTCGGGTTCCGGATGTTTTGGTGGTGCGGGCAGGCGAGAAATTCGAGCGCTATGTGACCGAACCGCCGCTAATCGCCATTGAGATTCTGTCGCCTGAGGACACGCTGCGGGCCATGCAGGCAAAAGCCGCGGAGTACCGGCTGTTTGGCATCGAACATATCTGGATCATCGATCCGGAGCCGCGCATCGCCTACCGCTACGCTGATGCCGCGCTTGAAGAGGTGCGCACGGGCGAACTGTCCGTGCCAGGAACGCCAATCCGCGTAGTGCTCAGTGAGATGTTCGCCGAGCTGGACCGGTAGCGATTGAAGTCGTTCCTTTTCTAACCCCTCAGCGCCACGCGAATGTGCAGCTCCTTCAACTGCTGCTCACTCACCGTGGTCGGCGCGTCGGCCATCAGGTCGATGGCCTTCGCCGTCTTGGGGAACGCAATCACCTCGCGCAGATTGGCCGCGCCGGCCAGCAGCATCACGATGCGATCGAGGCCCAGCGCGATGCCGCCGTGCGGCGGCGTGCCGTATTCGAGCGCGTCGAGGAAGAAGCCGAAGCGCGCGCGCGCCTCTTCATCGCTGATGCCCAGCGACGGTGAAGATCTGCTGCTGCACGTCCTTGCGGTGAATGCGGATGGAGCCCGAGCCAAGCTCGAGGCCGTTCATCGCCAGGTCGTAGCAGTTGGCGCGCACGCTGGCCGGATCGCTGACCAGGTTCGCCATGTCGGCCTCGTAGGGCGCGGTGAAAGGATGATGCGCGGGCACCCACTTCGCCGTGGCCAGGTCGTACTCGAACATCGGAAAGTCGGTGAGCCACATGGGATGGAAGGCCTCGCTGCCGTCAACCGCGTCGCTCGGCTCCATGCGCTGTGCGCGGCTTGCCACCTTTGCTCGGTGACGCGAAACGCTCCATGCCGGTCGGCGTACTTCTTCGCCAGCTCGGCGCGGAAGTTGCCGGCGGCCGCGTACACGTTGATCTCGCGCTCGGAAAGGCGGCCGGGAAACTTGGTGTCGCTGGCCTTGATGTGGTGCGCCGGATCGCCGGCGACGATGATGACGAAGTCGGCCTCGGCCGCGCCCGCCAGCTCGCGCACCTTCGCCGCGGACTCAGGAAAGCTCTTCGCCAGCCGCTTGAAATCGTCGATGAACTTCGCGCCCTTCTTCAGGTCGAAGAGCGGATGATTCTCTTCGCGCTCCTTGCGGCTCAGCTCGCCCACACTGGGAATGCGCAGAGCCACAACTGGCAGCGCGGGATCGATCTGCAGCGTGGCCAGCGCCGCGTCAGTAAACGCCGGCCGCACGTCGGTCAGCCCGGGCAGGCGCAGGTCGGGCTTGTCGGTGCCGAACTGGCGCATCGATTCGTCGTAGGTGATGCGCGGGAACGGAATCGGCAGATCGACGCCCGCCGCGGCAAACGCCGCCTTCATGAACTGCTCGACGACCTCGAAGACTGTCTCCTGCTCGCGGAAAGCTCATCTCCAGATCGACCTGCGTGAACTCGAGCTGGCGGTCGGCGCGCAGGTCCTCGTCGCGGAAGCAGCGGGCGATCTGGAAGTAGCGGTCGAAGCCGCGAGATCATGAGGATCTGCTTGAAGATCTGCGGCGACTGCGGCAGCGCGTAGAATTCGCCGGGATGCACGCGGCTGGGCACCAGAAAATCGCGCGCGCCCTCGGGCGTGGACTTGGTCAGAATCGGCGTTTCGATCTCGAGAAAGCCCTGCTGGCTCAGGCTCTCGCGAATGGCCAGCGTAATTTCGTGGCGCAGGCGGAAGTTGTGCTGCATCTCGGGCCGGCGCAGATCCACGTAGCGGTACTTGAGGCGCACTTCTTCGTTCTGGATCGCTTCTTCGGAGGGCGAAAACGGCGCCAGCCGCGTGTCGTTGAGCACGCGCAGCTCGGTGGCCTCAATCTCGATCTCGCCGGTCGGCATTTTCGGGTTGATGGCGTCCTGATCGCGCAGCCGCACTTTGCCCACGGCGGCGACAACATACTCCGGCCGCACCTGCTCGCCTTTGGCGTGGCCCTCGGGCGTCAGCTCCTTGTCCAGAACGATCTGGCTGATGCCGGAGCGGTCGCGCAGGTCGAGGAAGATGAGATTGCCGTGGTCGCGGCGCCGGTTCACCCAGCCCATCAGGACCACGTGCTGGCCGGCGTCGGCGGCGCGCAGCTCGCCGCACATGTGGGTCCGTTCGAGATTGCCTAAAAAGTCGAGCACTCCCGGTATCCTTCCACTCACTTGCGGGCTACACGCTTGTCGGCCGGGCGAGAAACGCGGCCAGCTCCGCGCGAGGAACCTTTGTTTGTGTGCCTGTGGCGAAGTCCTTCACTGTCAGGATACCGGATTGGATGCTCGTCTTCGCCGAGGATCACGATGCGGCGGGCAATCTTGTCGGCGGCTTCAAAAGACTTCTTCAGTCGGAAGCTGCCGTCGCCAAGCTCGACGCGCAGGCCCGCGCGGCGCAGCTCGCGGGCCAGAACGAGCGCGGCGGCGTTCAGCTTTTCGCCGAGCGGCGCGATATAGGCGTCGGCAGCTACCTGCGTCGGGGCAGCCTTTTCGGCTTCTGCCGCTTCGACTGACCTTGCAGCGTCAGCACCAGCCGGTCGAGGCCCATGGCGAAGCCGATGCCCGGCGCCTTCGGTCCGCCGATGGCCTCGCTCAAGCCGTCGTAGCGGCCGCCGCCCAGCAGCGCATTCTGCGCGCCGAGTCCGCCGTGCGTGAACTCGAACGTCGTTCGCGTGTAATAGTCGAGGCCGCGCACCAGGCGGTGATTCAGCTTGTAGGGCACGCCGGCCGCATCGAGAGCCGCAGTCACGGCAGTGAAGTGGACGTTCGAGTCCTCGTCGAGGGAATCGGCGATGTTCGGCAGCGTATCGATGATCGGCTGGTCTTCGGGCACTTTGCAGTCGAGCACGCGCAGCGGATTGGTGACGGCGCGCCGCTGGCAATCCTCGCACATCTTTGGCGCCACGGGAACGAGCGCAGCGCGCAGAACTTCGTTATAGCGCGCGCGGTCCGCGGCCGACCCGACAGAGTTGAGCTCCAGCGTCCAGCCCGTGATGCCGAGCTCGTCAAGCAGCGTGGCCAGCATCTCCAGAACCTCGGCGTCGCGCAGCGGCGATTCGCTGCCCGCCGATGGCGGCCCGATCACCTCCGCGCCGATCTGCCAGAACTGACGGTAGCGGCCCTTCTGCGGGCGTTCTCTGCGGAACTGCGGACCGATGTAGTAGAGCTTCTGCAACTGGCCGCTCTCGCCCAGCCCGTGCTCGATGTAGGCGCGGACCACGCCGGCGGTGTTCTCCGGCCTCCCATGTGAACATTTCCTGAAACGATGTCGGTCTCTTCGCCCACGTGCCCGATTCTTCAAAGACCGGCGTGCGAATCTCCCCAAAGTTGTAGCGGGCAAGACCTGGCGCGCCGTCGCCTCGATGCGGTTCCACAGCTCCGTCTCCGGCGGCAGAAGATCGCGCGTCCCGCGCACGGCTTTCAATGTTGCCATAACCTATCTAGTCTAAAGGGGGATATACGCTCTTCTCTGATCGCCTACGCGCAACGCGCCATCAATCCGCGTCTGCCAGCCTCGCCCTCCGGCCTTGAGGTGGCAGCTAGCAGCTTGCCTTCTCCTCGCGCTCCAGCGCTTCGTGAATCAGCATCTTTAGGTAGGTCTGGTAGCGCAGTGCCACGGCGCTCGGACCAATGTGCGGGCGCGAGAGATGTCTTCGGGTGTCGGAGTCGGATCGTGGTGGGGGGCGTGATTCGCGCGCTGCTCTCACTGTTCCCTGACGGACCAGGCCTTTCTGTGCAGCCTGCAGGAACGCCGCGGCCAAATCCTCGCGGTGTTCGATGCGATGACTTATCCCAGTCATGTGCTTCATCGACTTCGAGCTCAGCAATTTCGCAATCGTCACTATGAGTTCGCGCATGTGCCGCCTCATTTCGAGACGCTGAAAGGCGTAACTCCATGGTCGAATGAGTCTGCTATGGAGGTCATCCCGGATGCAGAGATCAGTCGTACTTTTCCGCCATTTGAGGCGCCGGAGCGGTTGTAAACGAGCTTGCAGAACCTCGTGCGTCGCGTCGTACCCGTTTCTCCAATTTCGAGTCGCGACCGCCGTCTATCGACTGGATGCCGGGAACATCGTCCGCGCTCTGCGGCATTCTGGCGGACACAACACAAAACCGCTCAGAACTGGCGCGCGGCTTCTTCGCTGAACGCCAACCTGCGTGTTCCGGAATTCTGAGGTTTTATTTACGCCCTTTTCCTGATCGCCTCCCGCAACGCGCCATCAAACCGCGTCTGCCAGCCTGGCCCTCGGCTCTGAAATGTTCGACCACCTCGGCGAAAGACGAAGTGAAACTAGTTTGTTGGTCGGAGCTTTTTGCGGGCCGCTCTTGCCACGCCGCAAGACTCGCCGAGACGCTTCAGGACGGCTTGTGCGAAGAACGCGCGCTTCTCCCGCAGCATCGATCAGGTCGTAGCGGCCCATCTCAGGCTCATCAGGCGAAACAGCGATCTCCCTCTTTACGCCAGCACTCGGTCCGAATCGGTCTTACTTTGTGTCTTGTTCAGATTGCCGGCGCGCCGTATGCTCTTTATCCTGGAACGAGATCAGCTGCGAACGACATCGTCTCGCTCGGCGTAGACCAGCGTCAGAAGTCGCCCTGACACGGCCAAGGCCACGATCCATCAACGGTAAGCCTTCAGCGGCTAGCGTCGAAGGTGCATTGACAAGGGTTCTCATAGACGAGGTATGCATCACTGAAGTCGAGTCCATGCTTTTGCAGATTTAACTTCCGCCTAATCACACAATGTGCTAAATACACGCTATCCCAGGATCCCGTCCGCAATCCTCAGCCACCAGGCCGACGCGCTGGCGTACGTGTGAACCACAAACAACTGGCAACCAGTCAACACCGGCAGCGCCACCAGATAAACCTTGTGGATGCGCCGGTTCACCACCAGATCGCGCACCACGCCGAGCAGGATCACTCCGTCAAGGCACCAGAAGTAGAGGTTGTGATTGAAGATGTAGTCGATGCGGCCAAACGCGGCATCGAGCAGGCCGCATGTGGCGATGAAGATCAGCCGGCGATGAAATTCGGGTTTCTTCCGCCACAGAATCGCCAAGCCGATGAGCACCGCGAACGCAACCATGTCGTACCAGGGAACAATCAGAAACGAGTCGACGCCCGTCTCGTGAAGGGTATGGATATCGAAGCGCCCCATCACGATTGAAGTGGCGATGCCCAGCGGAACCATCGCCGTGCCCAGCGCCGCGCCAAACCATCCGAAGAAGCGGTGCCACTTCACGTTGTGCGTGCGCACCAGCGTCGACTGAAAGATGAAGAACAGCACCCAGGCCGAAAACACGCCGCCGTGAAACCAGAGCAACAACGGACGCGGAGGGGAAGCATGGAACAGATTCTGATCGACCGTATGGTTGAATCCCCAAACGACAATCGCGGCGACCAGCAGCGACATCGCGAAATAGAAATACTTGTCCACGAGCCCGTCCCGCCCTGTGACAGTGATGCGCCGGGGCGCGCAGCCGCGCTTTGCGACAAAGTTGCCATCGTTAGAACCTCGATCTCGCTCTTTCGGGGAAGTGCGAGGGGATGCTGGTTGTGCCAGCGGGGGGAAATAGCGCAAGCCTAGCACAGGCAAGATTTGAGACTCAACGACAAAAACACCGGCGCTCCAGCGGCAGGTGATCTTCCCGATTCCCTGCTGTTGGCCATCTCCGGCGGCAGGAGGTCGCACGTCCCGCGCAGCGTTAACGGTGGTCATAACTCGTCTGGTTTGAGCGTGCGTCAGCCAATCGCAGGAGAGCAAGCGCATCGAATGCTCCGAAGTGCAAAGAGGAGCGAATCTGGCCCCTGCAGACTGTCCCGGAATAGTTCATAAGTAATCCAGATCACAGAACTATAGATACAACTATGGCTATTGTAGGGTTACTATCGATTTTCATTTTCGCACAAAGGTAACTATGAGAGGATAAGTCGCCACCTTCGACTTCGGCCCGGGGACTGCGACGGCACTCAAGTCCCTCCGCGCCGCAAGTCGGCAGCGTCCCCACTGCCGGTCATGTCCGTTCCGACCGTTGTTGGTGCGCCGGGTGAGGAAAGTCCTTGCAGAGAGGCCGTGAACGGAGCCATAGATGTTTCGCCTGAGAGATCGATCGATTCGCCCCATTCTTCATTGCACATGACTCCCCAACAGGTCGAAAGAGCCATCGTTCCCAACCGGCAATCTTGTCAGAGCATCCCTTTGGGGCGCGCGGCCGCACCTTCATGGCTGGCGCGGCGCTGCTGCTTGCAGCCATCACGGCGCAAGCGCAGTTCGGCGCACAGCCCGTAGGTGCAACCATCGGGCAACCAAGGCGTCACGGTGACGGCAACGGTGGCGGGCACGGTGAGCAGCGTGGAGGTTCTCACGCTGGGATCGCCCGCTGGGGATTTCGCCGCCGGCACGGGAGCGTCGACCTGCGCATCGGCGACCCTGGCGCAGGGCGGAAAGTGCACGGAATCGGTCACGTTCACGCCGGCGGCGCCCGGTCTGCGGCTGGGCGCGGTGGTGCTGGTGGGCACACCCTCCGGCGGCTCGGGCGAAGCCGTTTTAGGCACGGCATATCTTTCCGGCACGGGAACCGGAGGACTAGGCGTTCTGGTCACCGGCAACGTGCTGCCGGTAGCCGGGCAGTACGGTCTTTATACGTCGGTGGACGATGGGCAGCCGGCCACGCAAGCCGAGCTCTACATGCCCAGCAGCATCGCTGTGGACGGGGCGGGCAATCTCTATATCGCCGACAGCCTGCACAACCGCATCCGCATGGTCTGCGCCAGCGCGACCAGCGCCACCATTCAGGGAACGAGCTGCACGGGCGCGGGCATCATCTCAACCATCGCCGGCAACGGCAATCCATCTTACACGGGCGACGGCGGAGCGGCGGCGAGCGCAACTCTGAACAATCCCGGCGGCGTGGCGCTGGACGGCGCGGGCAATCTGTACATCGCCGACAGCGGCAACAACGTGATCCGCGTGATCACGGCGGCTACGGGAGCGATCGGCACCATCGCCGGAAACAGCAAAGGCACGGTTTGCGGCGGCAGCGACGCAGTCGGGGACGGTTGCGCGGCCACGCAGGCCACGCTGAATCAGCCGCAAGGCGTGACCCTGGACGCGAGCGCGAACCTCTACATCGCCGACACCAGCAACCATCGCATTCGCGAGGTGAACGCCGCGACAGGCGTGATTACGACCATCGCGGGCAACGGGTTTACCAACGCCAACGGCACGGGCGCGTACAACGGCGACGGCATCGCGGCCACCAGCGCGGAGCTCAACTTTCCCTACGCAGTGGCCTTCGACGCCGCCGGCAACATGTATATTCCGGACTCGGCGAACCATCGCATCCGCGAGGTGATGGCGGTAAACGGCGTCATTACGGCAGGCAGCACCATCGCCACCTTTGCCGGAAACGGAAACGCGGGCGCAACGGCCTGCACGGCGACGCCGGTGGCCGCCAACCAGGCGGACGTGTGGTCGCCTTCGGGTGTCGCGGTGGATGCGGCGGGGAATGTCTACATCGCGGAAACACAGAACGCCGCCATCCGCAAGGTGAGCGCAGCCACCGGGCTCATCTCCACGCTGGCCGAGAACGGTTGCGGCAACTTCTACGCCGGCGGCCAGTTTCAGCCCGTGCAGCTTTACGGCCCGGTCGGCCTCTTTCTCGATGGAAGCGGCGATCTTTACGTTGCCGACACGCTGGACATGGTGGTGCGCGAGATTCAGGGAAACTTTGTCGCGCTCCAATACATCGCGCCGGTTCGCCAGGGCGAGACTTCCGCGACCCAGGACCAGACGGTGGAGAACGACGGCAACGCCGCGCTCGACCTGACCACGATCACTGCGGCAACCAATGCCGCGATCGATGCAACCGTCACCAACTCCTGCGCCAATGGCGCATCGCTGGCCGTGAATGCGGATTGCGCGATCGGCGCGGTCTTTGCGCCCGCCGCCACTCCCACGCTGACCGGCGATCAAACCGAGACGCCGAACATCGACGTGAACGAAGATGCGCAGCCCAGCGTTGCCGCGGCCAACTCGCCTCTGGACATTGAACTCGTCGGGACGGCCCAGCCGGTCAATTCGACGACCACCACCCTTGCCTCCAATCCCGATCCCTCCGGATTCGGGCAGAGCGTCACTTTCACGGTCACGGTCGTCACGGGAGCGGGGACCGGAAACCTTACGGGAACGGTCAGCATCGCCGACACCTTTGGCGGCAAGACGACGACTTTGGCTTCGGGCCTGGCGCTGAACGCCTCGGGCGTAGCCACGTTTTCGATCTCGACGCTCGCCGTCGGCCAGCACTCGATCGTCGCGTCGTATAGCGGCGACACAACACACTTCGCCGGCAACTCCGCGCCGGCGCTGATTCAGACCGTTCTGGAAGGCACGGCAACCAGCGTGACCTCGAGCGCGAACCCGTCTGCCGTGGGCCAGAGCGTCACATTCACGGCCACCGTGACGACCTCAGGCGGCGGAGGCGTGACGCCGGACGGCACCGTGACCTTCATGGACGGAACCACGGCTCCTCAGCACGCAAGCGATCGACGCAAGCGGCGTAGCGGCGTACTCAACCTCGACGCTGGCAAACGGCGTACACCAGATTACCGCTGTCTATAACGGCGATCCCGCCAAAGAGATTCAAGGGCAGCACCTCGGCGGTTCTCAGTCAGGACGTGGCGGCGCCAACGACCACCACGTTGACCTCAAGCCTGAACCCGTCGAATTACGGCGACCCCGTCACGTTTACCGCAACCATTCCGTCCGGCGCCACCGCGGCGCCCACAGGGACGGTGAGCTTTCTCGATAACGGCGCGCAGATCGGCGCCGGCACGCTCAAGCGGCAATCCCGGCGTAGCCACGTTCACCATCTCGACGCTCATCGTAGGCACGCATAGCATTACGGCGTCGTATCCGGGCGACTCGTACAACGGGGCCAGCAGCTCGCCGCCTGTTAGCCAGGTGGTGAACCAGGCGCAAACGTCAACCACCGTGACGGCCACGCCGAGTCCGGGGATCGCCGGAGGGCTGGAGACGATCACGGCGACGGTGAAGGTGACTGCGGGCGCGGCGACGCCAACCGGCACGGTCACGTTTACCTCAGGAACCACGCAATTGGGCAGCGCGCCGTTGAGCAGCGGGACAGCAACCATCACGCCGGCGCTGGCGGCGGGCGCCTACCAGATCGTGGCTACGTACAGCGGCGACGCCAACGATCTGGGCAGCGCATCGGCGCCATTGCCGCTCACCGTGGCGCAGGCCACCACACAGACCGCGCTCACTGTCTCGCCGAACCCGGCTCTGGTCCTGGCTCCCATCACGTTTACCGCAAGCGTGACGGGGAACGGCGGAACGCCGACGGGCAGCGTGAACTTCCTGGCCAATGGGAATGTGATCGGCGCAGGGAACGTGAACGCTTCGGGAGTCAGCGACATTCACCACTTCAACGCTGGCTGCGGGCGTTTACTCCGTCACGGCAGCCTATCCGGGGGATGCGAACGACGGCAGCAGCACCTCGGCGCCGGTGTCGCTCACGGTCTCGCATGGCCACCACGAGCACCGCGGTAACGGTCACGCCCGATCCGGCGCTGGTCGGAACGGCAATCACCATCGCCGCGAAGGTCACCGGCAATGGCGGAACTCCAACCGGCAGCGTGAATTTCCTGGCCAACGGAAACATCATCGCCACCGCGGTGCTGAGCGGCGGGACGGCCAGCTTCACCACCTCAACGCTGGCGCCGGGAACCTACTCGATCACGGCGAGCTACGCGGGCGATGCGGCCGACTCGCCCAGCACCTCGACCGCAGTGAGCGAAACGGTCGGCCTGATTCCAACCGCGACCAGCCTGGGCTCGTCGGCGACGTCGGGACCAAATCCGCAAGTCGTCCTGGTGGCGACCGTGGTGAACAGCGGCTCCGGACCCATGCCCACCGGTACCGTCACCTTCAACGAGCGGCACCAGCGAGCTCGGATCGGCCACCTTGAACTCGAGCGGCGTGGCGACGCTGAACCCGAATCTGACCGCCGGCGTCAATTACAACATCGTCGCTGTGTATAGCGGAGACGCGGATCACAGCCCTCCTCTTCGCCGGCGGTCCCGGTCTCCGGCACGCCGACCCCATTCAATCTGGGAGTCACGCCTTCCAGCGTGACCATGGCAACCTCGAAGAACGCCACTGTCACCGTGAACCTGAGCTCGAACGGGAGCTTTACCGATACCGTTGGACTGGGCTGCGCATCGCTTCCGGCGGGAGTGACCTGCCACTTCTCCAGCCCCAGCGTCAAGCTTTTGGCGGGCGGCAACGCCAGCGTGCAGCTCACGATCGACACCAACAATCCGTTGAGCGGAGGAGCCTCCGCCATGAACGCCGGCGCGGGCAGCCGCAAGGTCTGCGTTGGCCGGCCTGTTTTTGCCCCTGAGTTTGTGTTTCGGATGGATCTTCTGGCGGCTGCGCCGGCGCAACGCCGGGATGCTGACCATGGCGCTGGCTCTGGTTCTCTCAGCGGCTTCGCTGCTGGCCACCGGCTGCAACAGCTTCACCGTGAACACGGCCGCGCCTGGCAATTATGTGATTCAGGTAACCGGCACGGGCGCGAGCAGCAATGTGGAGCAGTACCAGAACGTTTCGCTGGACATTACAAAGTAGATCCGGAAGCGTGAAACGCTGGCGGGCGCGGGAGAGAGATGGAAGTCTTGCAGATTTGAGGTTTCCGGCGGAGCGAAAGGCCGGGTTTGCGGGTTCGGGTTGGCGGCGCGTTTTTGCGCTGATCGGTCTCCGTCCTTTCTCATGGGGCCGGGCCAGGCTCGCGCGCAGGTGGTGCCGCCGGGCGACCAGGGCGGGGCCAGGCTGTCGGCTGGCGTCATGGGCTCCGGATACTACGCTCCAGTACGGCCAGCGGAAGATGGCTGGCATCGCCGGATTCGTCGATCTCGACACCAAGCGCCGCCTCGGCATCGAGGCCGAAGGCCGCTGGCTCGAGTTTCACCAGACCGCGAATGTTCACGCCGAGACCTATTCGATCGGCGGCCGCTACCACTTCGATCTCGGCCGCTTTCAGCCCTACGCCAAGGGCCTGGTCGGCTTTGGCGATTTCAACTTCCCTTACAACTACGCCTATGGGCGCTACCTCGTGGTGACGGCAGGCGGCGGATTGGACTTCCGACTGGACGCGCAGGATCTATGTCCGCGCCGCCGATGTTGAATATCAGGACTGGCCCCAGTTCACCTTCGGCAACATGACGTCGGTCGGCGTGAGCGCGGGCCTTCGCGTGCGCATCTTCTAGCGCCAGGTAACTTCCTGTGATCTCGCTCGCCGTCCTGAGCCACGCGAGTACTGCTTGGGTCCGGCCTCCCACTCAGCCACGCGCTCTCTGTTCCGCGCCAACGAAGCGAGATGAAGCAGCGTAACCGGCGCAACCACGAAGCCTGCGACGAGCCGCGGAATGCGGCGAAAATCATCAGGAGCGAGCGGCCTTGGCCCGTCAGAAAGACGCCACGCCGCATCACGAAGAGATGGAAGAGCGCGGAGACGGCGGCGAAGATGCTGACCGCGAAAATGGCTCGGACAGGAACGGGGGCTCCGGCGGCGCGATGGGCGAGCCAGTCGAGCACCTGGGCGAGTGCGGGAACGCCGAAGGCCACAATTGCATTGCCCAGGGCGCGTGAACGGAGCCTGAGGGCCCTTTGTTGCATTGCCGCATAGAGGCCGGCGGTGAGGGCGACGTAGACGATCTCAACCAGAACGATGGAAAGGCGTCCGTGGGGGCCGGAGCGCGCCAGGGCCGCCAGATAAACGAGCGAGCGGGCGGTTGCGCTCAACAGCGCGCACTTCCAGTTCCAACAGGAGAACACCTGCGCGAGAAAGGGAGGACGCATGCGCCTGGGGCCATAGACTCCATAATGACGGGATTGTGCGAACGGGGCGTCAAGGCAAGGTTACAGAGGGGTTGAGATCGCCGGCGTACCGTAATCAGGTAGATTCCCCCGTGCATCGCGAATCGTGATTCGGATCACGGTCTGCGGCCAAACTCTGCCGATAACCTCTAAGCAAGGGCGCCAACCACAGCGCGCCCGCGATCGAGGAGCAAGTTTCCCATGGCTTATGTCGTCACCGATGCCTGCACCAAGGATTTTGTTTGTGTGGCCGAGTGTGCCACCGCCGCCATTGCGCCCGCTCAGGGCGATCCCGCCGCCGCAACCGTCTCTCAGGTCTATATCAATCCCGATGAGTGCATCGACTGCGGCAACTGCGCCTCCATCTGCGCGCAGAACGCGATCTTCTCGCTGGATGAGCTGCCCGCCGGACAAGGCGGAGTTCGCCGAGAAGAACAAGGCGTACTTCAACTGAGGCCCGGACTGCACTCCCGGCCAAGTAGGGCTCCTCGCGGCTTTGCGATCGCAGAGCTAGTTCTGGTTTCGCGCGCAGGTGTTTGCGTGCTGTTCGCCCTGGGCAGCAGAACCCGTCGCCGGCAGCACGGTGGAGTTGTCTCCGGCGCAGTGGTTGGGCTTGTCTTCTCAGGCGGCGTGGCCTGCGCCGCAGGGCGCAGCTGCCGTGGGCGCCGGCAGCCGGTGCTGGAATTCCGGCGGCGCAGGCTGCTCTCCGGCGCGGGCTTGATGACGATGAGCGTTACCGGCAGCGTCAGCGTCTGCACCGTTCCCGGGTCGTCGCGCAACTTGAGATAGAGGACGCCGTTCACCGGGTGGGGAACGATGAGCTGCGTTCCCGTAAACTGCGGCGGCACGTCCGTGGGATTGTCGAACGACGGCGTGGCGGCAAAAGACGCGGCCAGGAAAAGATCGGTTCCGCTCAACATGCAGGGCTTGGCCGCGCGAACGCGGGCAGCGCAGCTCCTTGAAGCCGGGAAGCCGCACCAGCGTTCCCAGGGCAACCCAGTCGCCGGCCGCGCCGTCTGCGGAGATGGCGCGCACGCGCACCGGTCCGAAGGCCGAAGAGCCGAAGCGGGCGAGCGGTTCCAGGCTGGCCACGGCGGTATGCGCATCCTCAAGCATCAGGCTGCCGTCGTTCAGCGTCAGCATGGTATGGAAGCTCGAGTCTGCCGCAGCCACTTCGACCTTTTCGTCGCGCGGAAAGGCCGGCGGCACGTCGGACTTGAGAAAGAAGACCAGCCGGCCCTCGACGGGCAAGTCGTCGGGGCTGCCCAGTTGCACGGGCTGAAGCGGCGCGGCAGCTGTCCTGCTGAACGCCCTTGCTGAGCAGCGTGATCTGCGGGCGCGGCGGATCGACGGTGACAGGCGCTTTCAGCGTGCGGCCGTCCTTCAGTTCCACGCAGGCCGACATACGCCTTGCCGGCCTCCAGGCTGGAGGTGGATCCGCCCGCGTTCATCGATCAACTGATCGAGGTTTTCCGCGCGGTTCAGAGTCGACGGAGTGAAGGTGATGCCGTCGATTTGCGCCTTTGCCACCTCATCGAGCCGCGTGCCCCGGAGCAGCGCGGTTTTGTCGCCCGAGCTCAGGGTCAAGCCGTCCAGCGATGCAGCCGCTGCGTAGGCCACCATCGCGATCCGGTCCGGCTTGGCCAGTCCGATACTGGTAGACATCGATGCTCGACTGGCCCGGGCTCTGCGTCTTTGAGCGGAACGGTAACCTCCAGAGCGTCAGGCTTGGGCGACTTCCAGGCAAGTGGTACGGGTGCGGTCCGCACTCGTCTGCGCTTCGACCTTCTCGACGCAAACTGAGCTTTGGCCGTCGAGGTGGAGGGTGTCGTCGCGGCCCACAACCAGGGCAGATCTGGTCGGACGGCGGCCAGCGTCCACTTGCCGGGCTGCGCCGAGACCAGATGGTATTGCGGCCCTTCCCAATCGTCAAAGCCCCACTTGCCGCGCACCACGCCGTTCAGCTCGCCTGCCGGGCAGCGGCTGGGATTCGCGCTGCGTGGGACCAGTCCGCCCCTGGCCGCGTCGGGCATCAGGGGAATGTCCAATCCGCGGCCCTTCGCATCGTCCGCCGGTCTCCACGTGCAGGACACAGGTCGTGAGCCAGTTGCGTGGCGAAAACCAGCGGCGCTCCCTCGGCCGGCAGCACCAGACCCGGCTTCAGCGCGCAAAAATTGTCGTTGGGGTTCACGGGATGCAGAGGTTCCGGCCGCGGCGGGGCCGATCGGAGGCAGCGCGACCACCACAACCGACTTGGGATTGCGAAACGAGGGCGGCATGTTCAGCCGCAGGTTCAGGCTGTCGGCCGTGGGCAGGGCCAGCGCGGGAATGTACTGGAAATGCGCGGTGTGCAGCGAAGAAAGAATCTTGGCCGTATCCACGATGGCGCCGATGTAGGGGCTATAGGCGCCGCCGCCGGCCATGGTGGAGTAGCTGAGCTGGTTCATCAGGTCCAGGGTCGACCCGCTGGCCAACTGGTTCACCAGCGATTGCGCGTTGGCGTCGTCGAGCACCATGCCTTCGGAGTTCTGCGACAGGCAGGAGGCCTGCTGGTCGGCGGGCTTCAGAAAGCAGCTCTCGTTGATCTTGATTCCCAGGCTGCGCGCCGCCATCTCGGTGCGCGTTTTCAGCGCCGCGGGATCGAACTGCGAGGTGACCTTCACGTCGGCCAGATAGGCTTCAAGCCGCATCCGCTCCCAACTGGCCGCCTGCAGATCCTGGGCGGCGCGCACAAACGAGCCGGGCCGTCCGCGCACCGCGTTGCGCAGGGTATTGAAGTCGCCGCCCGTCTCCGGCGCCAGAAAAAGCAGCGCCTGCTGCGCCTCAGCGGGGACCGTTGACAAACACGCCTTCGTCGCGGGCCTCGCGGGTCCAGGTTTCCACGCGCGTAAACCACTCCGGCGGCGGAGGATTGGTGGATCCGCGCAGGAAGGCAACGACCAGCACAAAGTGCGTGGCCTGGCTTTCCGGCAGGTCGGGATGAATCCAGAGCCGGTCTCCGGGCAGCAGGTTGGGCACCTCTGAGATCGGGAAGAGTGACGTCGCCGCGCTTGACGTGCACATCTACTTTCGGACCGGAGAGATCGAAGGGCTGGCCATCGGCGTGCAGTAGGGAAGATGCAAGGCAACAAGACAAAAGCAACTGCAAACAGCGGCGCATGTATTCTATTTTACGAATCTCGGCGTCTGAGGTCAGCGTAGCCGCTGGCGGCATTGCCGGGGAATCCGCGCTCCAGGCACAGAGAATTCGCCCGCGAATGAATGCCGGAGCGACTTGTACGGGCTGGATTCCATTCACAAAATCACTGGCAAATAGTTGTTGTCAGGCCGGGAAATCCATGCTTATGATGGATCATTAACCGTAGCTTCGAGTAATCGCCGTGGGCCTTTTCACTTGCTGGCTGGATAGATGCACGCCGTATACAGAACCAGCCGGCACAATGCTGATATCGCATTCTTATTGCTCAGAATAGACGAATTGAAGCCCGTCTTCCTCATTCCAAAGAGCGTTTTTGGGGACTCTTAAATCGAAGTCTGCCGCTTGAAGCGTGCGGCGCAGCTCCGAGCCGGAGCAAACACACCGGCCGGTGAAGTTGCTGGCTCCGCGGCCGCGGGCGGCAGTATAGGGAGAAGAAAGAGATGAAATCGACGAGAGCTGCGCAAAACAGCGTAGAAAACGGCAACCTGAGCATTCCCGCGGCTGAAGAGATTATTGAAGAGCATTGAACGAGCTGGCCTTTTCGCAGGATCCCGGCCTGGTGCGGGCGCTGCGCTTTCTGGCGCCTCCGGGATATCAGGCCATCGTGGAGCTGTGCAGCGAAAACGGCCGCAGCAAGCGCCGCAACGCCTCGGCCGACACCTGGTCGCCGGAAGAAGACGAGGTCCGCATCTATTTTGAGCGCATCGATGGCGACGAGCCGGCCCCGCGCCCGAGCCGGGCGCCACGCCTCACTGCCGTCACGCCCTGGAGACAGGACGCTGAAGAGGAAGAGCCGGCGCTGCCCGCCGATATGGACGCGCGCGTGAAAGAGCTGTGCGCGGCGTTGGCTGAGGCCGAGCGCGGCGGCCACGCTTTTATCGCGCTCAAGTGGTTCCGCGATTCCTTCCTGCCGCGCAAAGCCTTCCGCTGGAACCAGCACCCGGATACGCGGCAGGCCGTGCTGGCCGAAGCCATCCAGCGCGGCGTCGTGCTCACCAGCAAGATCGCCAACCCCAAGACTCCGGCATATCCCACCACGACCATCCGGCTCAACCGCGCCGAAGCGGGCATTCCCGAGGAGGCGCAGCGCTTTCATCCCGTCGAAGTGCAGGGAGAGCCGGTGGCTGTGGCGATCGATGAGGAGCGGGGGAGCGAGTGAGCTTCTATTTTCTCGAGGCCACGGCCTTCGCCAAGCTGTTTGTCCGCGAGCCCGGCACCGATGCGCTGATCCGGCTGATGGAGACCGTCGAGGACAACCGCAAGCTGATCTCCGCCGCGACGCCGCTCGAGGTTTATGCGGCCATCCGGCGGCGCGAGCGGGCAGGGCAGATCGCGTCGGAAGCCGCCGCTACCGCGCTCGAACTTCTGCGCATCGAAGCCGCGCGCATGGTGCAGCAGCCGCTGAATCCCGGCGTGCTTGAAGCGGCGCGGCAACTCCTGGATCGCACCACGCTGCGCTGGCCCGATGCTCTGCAACTGGGCGCCGCGCTCACTGCCCGCGACATGTTCCCCGGCACTGCGATCACCTTCGTCTCCGCTTCGGCGCCCCTGCTGGAAGCGGCAAAAGCGGAGGGCCTGGAGACGGTCGACCCGGTTAATATGCCGGCAGGCGAGCGAGAAACGGCAAAAGAAGCGGAATCGGTGAAGGAAGCGGTGTAGGCCCGCGCGGCGCCGGCCAACCGCGACCAGGCGCACGAGACTTTCGCAAGCGCCATCCGTCTAATTCTCTGCACGCAACTGATGATTATGCTCTTCCCCTGCCTCCGTGTTGTCTGTGTCCCGGTTTTGTCTCTTGTCCTGGCCGCGCCGCCTGGGCCTTCCCATCCGGTGCTGGCGCAGGCCTTCAACGCGCCGCACGCTTCGCCTGCTTCTCCGATTGGGCGATGGAAGACCATCGACGACGCAACTGGCAAATTGAAATCGATCGTCGCGATCCATGAGGAGAACGGAAGACTTTACGGAACCATCGAGACGCTCTTCGACCCGCCGGTTCCCCATCCCACCTGTTACCTCTGCAAAGGCGAGATGAAAGACCGTCCTCTGGTTGGCTTGCACGTTCTCTGGGGATTCCAGCAGGATGGCAATGAATGGTCCGGCGGCCAGGTCCTCGATCCCGAAAGCGGCAAGATCTATCGCGCGTCGCTCGCACTTGAAGATGGGGGCAGGAAACTCCGGCTGCACGGCTACATCGGCATCCCCCTGCTGGGCCGCACCGAGCATTGGCTGCGCGACGAGTGAAGCAGCGATCGGCTGCCACTGCTTGAAGCAGTCGGGCCGAGGGGCGCAACGCCATCGAACCCGCAAAGCTGCTCGTCGCTCCAGTGGTTCACCCGAGCGCGCTCCTCGCTCGCTAGTAGCAATTCCACGATCGCCGTACCCCATCAGACTCCGTGCCCCATCCTTTTCGCGCTCTTTGCGAAAAGGGTGACGAAAGCAAAAAGCCTGGGTACACCTATCCTGGAACCGCGCTTAGTGTCTTTCCGAGGCCAATTCGGTTTTGGGCAACTCCGTCTCTTTGTTCTTTCCCTGCTCCAGCTTGCCGCCGTGACGCCGATCCGACTGCAACAACAGAAAAGCGAAGATGAGTCCCGGCCACGCCCAGGCACGCGAACATGATCTGGGTCGCGGTGTAGGTTCCGGTCACGTCGCGGAGCTTGCCATTCAGGAACGGGAATAGCCCGAGCCCCATGTTCTGGATGGCCGTCATCAGGCCGAAGGCCGTGCCCACGCGCTTCTCCTCCACCACCAGCGGAACCGATGGCCACATGGCCGCGGGAACCAGCACGAAGGCCGCGCCCAGCACGATCATGCTGGGGACCGGATTCCAGTGCGTGATGCCCATGATGAGGTGGGCGGGAATCAGCATCAGGGAGCCCACCACCATCAGCGTGGCCCGCTTGCCGATGCGGTCAATCAGGTCGCCGGCGAAGGGCGCGAAGACCATGGACGCGAAGATGATGATGCTGGTCATTCCCGGCGCCGTCGAGAACATGTGCAGGAAGTTGCCAAAGATCTGGACCAGGAAGCCGCCTGTGGACTCGCTGACCAGCGGGATGCCCCACTTGTCGTGGAACATGTCGGTCGCAAGGGCCGTGAAGGGGAAGATGGCGCTATAGAAGGTGACGCAGAGCAAGACAACGTACCAGTAGGAAGAGTTGAACTTCCGGATATCGGAGAAGACGATCTTGTCGCCGCCCTCCGGCTTCGGCAGCGCGAGCACCTTCTCGCCATGCAGGTCCATGGCGTTGTAGACCAGGTTGCAGAGCACGGAGAACAGGCAGAAGCCCGCCGCTGCCCAAAGCGCGATGCGGTAGCTGCCGAAGTAGCGGGCGATGAGTTCTTCGGTGTTGAAGCTGAAGAGCGTCCCGACGCGGCTGATGGTGAGAGCGATGCCGAAGGCAAGGGCCATCTCCTTGCCCTTGAACCAGCGGCTGATGATAGCGCTCTGCACCACGATCAGCGATTCCGAGCCGGCGCCGAAGATGAACCGCCCGGCGAAGAGCTGCCACTTGGAATGGGCAAGGGCCACGATGGTGGCGCCCACCAGGACGAGCGTGCAGAACAGGAGGCTCGCCCGGCGCGGGCCCAGCTTGTCGTAGAGCATGCCTCCGAAGAAGACGATGACGATGGCGGCCACAGAGTAGGCCGTGTAGAGATTGCCGATGGTGCTGCGGTCAGATGCAGAGCCTCAATGAGCGTGGGCGCAAGAGCGCCGATGCTGTCGTAGGCGAAATAGCTTCCCAGGACCAGCAGGCTGATGAACATCAGGATGGTGAAGCGGTAGGGACGCCTGGATGGATGAAAGAATCCCATCGGATTCCGGAGCTGCAGCTTCGGAGGCGGATGGGCGGCGCTGACGGGATCGGACATGAAGGCGAGACTCCTCGAAGCACTGGCGGAACCTCGAATCGCATGCGGCGTGAGGTCCGCAACCTCGAAGATAGCAGACGGCAGCCGTACTGGCCGAGCTGCTACTGCTGCCCGACTTCGACAATCATGAAAGTATCCGGCTTCGGCGTGGGTCGACGCTGCTCCCGGCGCGGGCGGCTCGAGCTCGGCCGTGGGCAAATAGATGGTGTGCGTGGTGGGATCGACGCCCATCGTGCGCGCTCCGTTCGGAGTCTTCACCACCTGCTCCACTTCGAACTTCCCCGCTTTCTTGCCGACCACGGTCAACGACCCGTCGCCGCAGCTCGCAAAAGCTTGGCTGCCGTCGATCTTCGTCGCATCCACGCCCGCGCCGATGGGCAGGTCAGCCACTACCTTGCCGTCCTCCGTACTCATGACGATGAGCTTTTGCGGATTGCGGCAGCCGACAAAGAGCAGATGGTTCTTTTTGTCGAGCGCCAGCCCGACCGGGTGGCCACCGGGCGCCACGGGCCAGCGCGCAGTCACACTGCGCGTCTTCAGGTCCACCACGGCCACCAGGTCCTTGTCTTCCAGGTTGATATACACCTTCCCCGTTCCATCGGTAGCAAGGAACTCGGGCGCCCCGCCCAGTTCAATGGGCGGATCGATCTTGCCGTTTACGGGATCGATATCCGGCTTGAAGGTCATGAGTTTGTTCCCGTCGCCGGAGACGGCCAGGATCAAATTCTGTGCCTCGTCGTAAATAATGCCGTCGGAGTCAGGCATGGTGGCCAGTTTGCCGAGCACGGCATACGTCTTGAGATCGAAGACCAGGATGGCACCGTCGCCGCCGCCATCGGTGATGAAGCCGCGGCCGAGCGAGGGAACAATCGCCGTCCCGTGGGATCGCTTCTGGCCCGGAATGTCGCCCAGGACACTGCCCGTGCCGGCATCGATGACCATGGTGTGCGTGCTGCGCGTGACAAAGAGCCGATGGGTTGAGGGATCGACAGTGAGATAGTCCCATCCGCCTTCGCCGCCGAAGTGCACGGTTTTTGTCACGTCCCATTTGGCCTGGGCCAGAGCAGGCACAGTGCCGGCCACGAGCACCACCATCGACAGCATGATCATCCGTAGCATTCGCATCTCTATTTCTCCTCGGCAAGTTCAAGGTAACGCGGGCAATCCGCAGGTGTTGCATCGACAGCAAACACGATAGCACACGCAACCTGGAGGGACGACGAACGTGGCGGGACTGATGCGCTGCCGCGAAAGAAGATCGGCCGGCCCGGCAAGGCGATCGGCGAAGCGTTGCTGACTTTGGCGGCGGAACGGGCTTGGCTAAGCTGGTGGGGGTGGACGGTGCGACGATCCTGCCGGCTGCTTCCACGAACCCGCCAATTGGCGTACAATGTACGCACGGAGGGAAGAGTGCCGCTGGTAAAGAGGAAGGAGCACCGATTTCACCTGCGCGCTTCGCAGCGGGATGTGTCTACGATCAGCCGCGCCGCGGCGTCGGCGGGCGTCAGTGTGAGCGCGTTTATCTTGGAGAGCGCTACGGATCGCGCCGAGCGCACACTGGCTGACCAGAGGCACTTTGTCTTGACCGGCGCGCAATGGCGCGAGTTCACCGAAGCTTTGGACCGGCCTGCAAGGCGTATTCCGCAGTTAGTGAAGCTTTTGCGGGAGCCCTCCATCCTTGAGCGCGCCTGAGCCGCATTCGAAACCGCTTTCGGCTGTCGAACCGCTTGCCCGTTCGCATGAACTCAGCCAATTCGACTGTGGCGCCCACATCTCGCTCTCCGATTGGTTGCAGCGTTTTGCCTGGGTCAATCAGCAGAGCGAGACCTCGCGCACCTACGTGGTTCATCGCGCCAATAGGGTAGTTGCCTATTACTCGATAGCCGCCGGTAGCGTGCGCAGAGAGGATGCGCCGCCGCGCGTGGCAAAAGGACTTGCAAATCACCCCGTTCCCGTCATTTTGCTGACCCGCCTTGCCGTGGACAACACCGAGCAAGGCGCTGGCCTCGGCAAAGCTCTGCTCAAAGATGCGCTGATTCGCATTGCGGCAGCAGCGGATATCGTGGGTGCGCGCGCCGTATTGGTCCACGCCATCGACGCCGAGGCTGCCGCGTTCTACCGGCATTTTGGCTTTCAGCCGTCGTCGGCAGACGACCTGCACCTGATGCTGCTCATGAAAGATTTGCGGGCGTCGTTGGGAAGCTGATGGAAGCCATGCGTTGCACCGGAGGCGGATGCGTTAACGCTCTTAACTACTTGCGCCGCAACTTGTTCGCCTGCTCGAATTGGCTGCGCAGCTCGGGGGAGCGAAGGTTCTCGCAAAGCAGGGCCAGGCGCTGCTCCTTTACGCGCGGCGTCAGCACACGTTTTGCCCCTGGCACCCCTCGTCCGGCTCGCGGTTGACAGAGGGTTGCCCCAATGGCGATAATTTGCACCTCCTTCCCCTAGAATGTTTTTGCGTCATGGAGACAACCGTCCCACGGCTGCGCAATTGGTGCTGGAAACACCGGATTCGAAAGCGAGTGCTTCTCATATGAGTTGCCTATCGAAATACCACCTTCTTATTCTCCTGGTTCTCACGCTTCCCGCTTGCCAAACAAATCTGATGGCCGAAACCGCGGATTCGGCGAAAACCGCTTTGAGCAAGACCCTGCTTGGCAAGGATGTCAAGGCGCTTCTTGACATGCCCGCCTACAAGGATGGGGTTGACCTCTATGTCTATCCAAAGACAGACAAGAGGCTCGACGAACGTGGGATCGACCTCAAGGAATTGGCCAAATTTCTGAAGGACAAAGGCGTTGGCGTCGAGCGCGATGAATGGGTCACCATCACCGATGTAAAGTTCGACAGCGACCGCGTCGAGATTCATCTGGGCGGCGGTGGCGAGGGAGGCGGCGCCAGCAAAAATGCGCAAAAGAAGGGCGCGGGTTTCAAAAGGGCCGGTGGCTCGCGCATCAATTTTCGTTACGGCAGAGATGTAACGGATGTTGACATCAAGATCGACGCATTTCTGCCGCTGCTGCAACGCGTTCTCGACGTCGGAAAGATCGGCGAAAGCATGGAAGTGGAAGGCCTCGCGCCTGAATTTCAGGAGGCCATTCGCGCCAAGGACATTATCGAGGGCATGTCCTACAAGATGGTGCTGATGAGCGCCGGCGAACCCGATCAGAAGAAGGTGGACGACACCACGGATGACAGCCTAAGCGAGACCTGGTACTACCTTCGCAATGACCACCGTTGGGTGGTCAAGTTCCTCAACGGCAAGGTTGCGAAAGTTCACGTCTACTGAACCCTTGCCGAGCGGTTATTCTCGCCGGAACTTGTTGGCCTGCTCGAATTCGTTGCGCAGCTCGGGCGTGCGAAGGTTTTCGCGCAGCAGGGCCAGGCGCTGTTCGAGTGCAAGCAGCGCGCGCTCCACGGCTTCCGTATTCGTATGCGCAATGTCGCGCCACATGGAGTAAGGGCTGGCGCCCAGGCGCGTCATCTCACGCAGCGCGCGGCCGCCCACGTCTTTGAGCTCCGGCGCGCCGCCCACTTCCTCTTCGAGCAACGCGCTGAGCGCCGTGGCCGTGAACTGCGGCAGATGGCTGACCCACGCCACCAGCTCATCGTGGCGCGCGGGATCGAGATCGAGCGTCTTTGCGCCCATGGCCACGACCCACTCGCGCCAACTCCTTCACCAGCTCCGCCGATTGCGGCGAACGCTTCGCCGCGGAATCGTCCGTGAACAGCCACACCGCGCCGCGAAACAGGTTGGCGTCAGCCAGCGCCGCGCCGCCGCGCTCCTTGCCTGCCATGGGGTGGCCGGGAAGAAACGCCGCGCGCTCTGGCGTGTTGTAAAGCGCGCCGCAGCTTCAGAGATCACGCGCTTGGTGCTGCCCACGTCGGTGACAAGCTGCTCGGGGCCGAGCACCGGGGCAAGCTTCTCCATGAAATCGAGCGTGGCGTAGATGGGCACGGCGAGAACGGTGACTTGGCTCGCGCGTGCCGCCTCAATTCCATCGGCAGCAAGCGAATCCACCGCGCCCAACTTCAGCGCGAGTTGTCCCTGCTCAGCGCTGCGGTTCCAGCCTGCGATCGAGCCCCGAAATCCCGCGCCGCGCAGGGCGAGGCCAACCGACGTGCCCAGCAACCCCGTGCCCAGAATGGCGATGCGCTCGATCATGGATGTCTTTCGAGCAGCGGCGCTAGTCGTCGTTAGCCGGCAGCGAGTGCTACCGGTAGCTTTCTAAAGTTCGCGTTATATATGCGCTGTCATCCTGAGCGCCGCTTTTGCCAGTTTTTCGGCCAAACTAGTCGAAGGACCTGCATTTAGGGGCTTCGACTTATGCTACGAACTTCTAAGACACCACACTAGCGGAGTTAGGCAAAACTCGAACTCCGCTAACATCGCGAAGTCGCAACGACGCTGACGGTTGTTGGCTGACCCGTTGACTCGCTGACCTGCTGACTCGCTCCATCTTACAGCGTCCGCCCGACCGCCGCCGCAAGTCACGCGCAGCTCGCCCACCAGCTTTTCAAACTGGTCGAGGTAGAGCGTCTGCGCGGCGTCGGAGACGGCTTTGTCGGCGTTGGGGTGGATCTCAATGAGCAGCGCGTCGGCGCCCGCAGCCACGGCGGCCTTGGCCATGGCGGGAACCATGTCGCGGCGGCCGGTGCCGTGCGAGGGATCGGCGACCACGGGCAGGTGCGAGAGCTTCTTCAGCACCGGAATGGCCGCGATGTCCATGGTGTTGCGCGTGGAGGTTTCGTAGGTGCGGATGCCGCGCTCGCAGAGGATCACGTCGTAGTTGCCGCCGGAGAGGATGTACTCGCTCGAAAGCAGCAGCTCCTCGATGGTGGCGGCGATGCCGCGCTTGAGCAGGATGGGCTTGCGCACCTGGCCCAGCTCGCGCAGCAGGTTGAAGTTCTGCATGTTGCGCGCGCCCACCTGGAAGCAGTCCACGTAAGGCAGCATGGGCTCGATCTGCGCAATCTCCATGACCTCGCTGACGACAGCCAGGCCGTTGGCGGTTGCGGCTTCGCGCATCAGTTCGAGGCCGGGAATGCCGAGCCCCTGAAACGAATACGGCGAACTGCGCGGCTTGTAGGCGCCTCCGCGCAGAAAGCCCCCGCCCGCGGCTTTCACGCATGGCCGCGATGGCGAAGATCTGCTCGCGGTTTTCAATGGCGCACGGCCCGGCGATGATCGCGACCTGTTGGCCGCCGATGGTCGCGCCGTTGGGGAACTCGATCGACGGTGCCTTCGGGCCGAAACGCGCGGCCGGCCAGCTTGTAGGGCGCGCTGATGCGGTGCACGTGAAGCACGCCCGGCAGCATTTCAAACTTTGTCAGGTCGAGGCCGGCGGTGGGGCCGACGCCGGCCAGGATGGTCTGGAACTCGCCCGTGGTGCGATGCACGTCCACGCCGGCTTCTTCCATGGCGCTGATGACGGCATCGATCTGTTCTTCGGTGGCTTTCTCCTGCATTGCGACAATCATTGTTTGTTCCCTGTCTCGGGCGCCGGTCCGTGCGTCCCGCGGCGTGGCCACGGCTGCCGCGCCCTCTGATTGGGCGGCCTGGGCGTTTCTCTCGCTAGCCAACTCGTTCCGTTGCAACGCCCGCATCACGTCGATGATGCGCTCGTAGATATGCGTCAGCTCGATGTCGGGCAGCGGGCCCTTGTTGGCCGCGCGCACGTTGGCGTAGATGATCTTTTCGCGGTCCGGCTCGTAGACCGGAAGCGAAGTGGCGGCCTTCAGGTGGCCGATCATCTGCGCGGCGCGGGCCCGCTCACTGAGCAGCTCGACGAGCTGGCGATCCAGGGCATCGATTCGGATTCGCAATTCTTCGATGGTCATTGCATCCTCGAGTCAGCAACCAGCTCTCAGCCGTCAGCTATCAGCCCTTAGCTCCATCCTGCCAAGGCAAGCCTCAACGGCCCGAATCTGCCGCGGACGAGCTGAGAGCTAAAGGCTAAAAGCTACTGGCTGTCTTTCTCACCGGGCCAGCGCTGCATGCGGCAGGCGCAGGCCCTTGATAAATCGAGCCACTGCGCCCGGCGCTGTCTCCGGTGTCGAGCGCTCCACCAGCTCGACGATGGCGCTGCCGACGACCGCGGCATCCGCGAACTCCGCCACCTGGGCGACGTGTTCCGCGTTACTGATGCCGAACCCCACGGCCACCGGCAGCCCTTCGGGTCCATCGGCGGATGCGGGCGACCAGCGCGGCGGCATCCGCGGCCACGCTCTGCTGCGTGCCGGTGATGCCGACGCGCGAGATGGCGTAAACAAAACCTTTGGAGTGCGTGGCGATGGCTTCGAGCCGCGCGTCGGGACTGGTGGGCGCGGCGAGAAAAATCGGCGCAAGATCCACGCGGCCCATTTCGGCCAGGTACTCGGCGGCCTCTTCGACAATCATGTCGGTGGCCAGCACGCCGTCCACGCCGGCCGCCTGCGGCATCGTCGGCAAATCTGCGCATGCCGTAGCGAAGGATCGGATTGAGATAGCTGAAGATGACCAGGCCGGCAGCGGGGCGAGCGGCGCGAATCTCGCGCGCCAGCGCGAAGCACGTCTTTGAGGCGCGTGCCGCGGGCCAGGGCGCGCTCACTGGCGCGCTGGATGATCGGGCCGTCGGCGAGCGGATCGCTGAAGGGCACGCCCAGTTCGATCACATCCGCGCCGGCATCGATGGCCGCAATCGCGATTTCGCGCGTGGCGTCGAGACTCGGATCGCCCGCCGTCAGATAGACGACAAGCCCGGCTTGTGATCGAAACGGATCGGCATCGAAATCCAGCAGATTCTCTCAGGAAACCCCCGAACAATTTCAGTCTTGAACAGGGCACGACTTCAGTCGTGCCGACTTGCCACGCAATCAAACTGACCGGGCTTTAGCCCCTGAGGGAATCATTGCGTCAGGATTCACCGGCAATTTGCTCGCCTTCCACCAGCTACAGCTTCAACTCGCGCGCCAGAATGCCCATATCCTTGTCGCCGCGTCCAGAGAGGTTCACCACCAGTATGTCACGTGGCGGCAAGCGTGGGAGCAATGCGAATGGCCTCGGCCACGGCGTGCGCGCTTTCGAGCGCCGGCAGAATGCCTTCGGTCCGCGCCAGCTTCACCACCGCATCGAGCGCCGCTGCGTCGTCGCACGAAACGTACTCGGCGCGGCCGGAGTCGTGCAGCGCCGCGTGCTCGGGCCCGATCGACGCGTAATCGAGTCCCGCCGAAACCGAGTGCGTCAGCGCGATCTGCCCGTCCTCATCCTGCAGCACGTAAGAAAACGTGCCCTTGCAGCACGCCCGGCGCGCCGCCCTGGAAGCGCGCCGCGTGCTCGCCCAGCGCCGGTGCCGCGCCCGCCGGCCTCCACGCCGATCAGCCGCACCTGCCGGTCGGGAATGAATTCGTAGAACGCGCCAATGGCGTTCGACCCGCCGCCCACGCAGGCAATCACCGCCGTCGGCAGCCGGCCCTCCTTTTCGAGGATCTGCTGCTTTCATCTCGCTGGCTGATGACAGCGATGAAAGTCGCGCACCATGGTCGGATACGGATGCGCGCCGAGCGCGCTGCCCAGCAGGTAATAAGTCGTCCGGACGTTCGTGACCCAGTCGCGCATGGCCTCGCTGATGGCGTCTTTCAGCGTCTTCGATCCGGACGAAACGCCGCGCACCTCCGCGCCCAGCAGCCGCATGCGCTGCACGTTCAGCTCCTGGCGCTCCATGTCCACGTCGCCCATGTAGACCACGCACTCCAGCCCCAGCAGCGCGCAGACCGTCGCCGTCGCCACGCCGTGCTGGCCCGCGCCGGTCTCGGCGATCACGCGCTTCTTGCCCATGCGCTTCGCCAGCAGCCCCTGGCCCAGCGCGTTGTTGATCTTGTGCGCGCCGGTGTGCAGCAGGTCTTCGCGCTTGAGGTAAATCTTTGCCCCGCCCAGTTGTTCGGTCAGCCGCTTGGCAAAATAGAGCGGCGTGGGCCGCCCGGCGTAGTCGGTGAGCAGCGAACCGAGCTCGGCCTGAAACGCCGCATCGGCCTTGGCCTCTTCGTAGGCGTGCTCCAGCTCGTCCAGCGCCGCCACCAGCGTCTCCGGCACATACCGCCCGCCGTAAACGCCAAAGCGCCCGGGCCGCGACTCGGTGGGATTTGCCGGAAGAATGATCGACGCCATCAACAAACTCCTGCCCGATTGCCCACGGATAGGGGAACCTTTCAGTGTACAAGAGGAACAATCGAGCCTTTCCGTCGCGTCCAATGCCGGAGGGAAGCTCACCCTGAATTTTCGTCACCCCCACCTGTGATGAGCGCACTTGTCGAATCCATGCGCCGCCAATTCTAGTAGCCTCGACGGATATGAGGTGGTTCCATGCAAGCAATCGTGTATCGCAAGAATGGTCCTCCCGACGTCCTCACCTGCGAGGAGATCGACAGGCCCGTTCCAGCCGACAAGGAAGTCTTGATCAAAGTCCAGGCCGCCGCAGTCAATCCGCTTGACGTCCACATGCTGAAGGGTGGTCCATTGATTTTTCGCCTGCTGTTTGGCCGGGGCAAGCTCAAGCGCCCAGGCGTCGATTGTGCAGGCGTCGTCGAATCGGTCGGCCCCGCCATCACATCGTTCAAGGTGGGCGATCAAGTGTTCGGAAACTGCCGCGGCGCATTTGCCGAATATGCCGTTGCGCCCGAGTCAAAAATAGCCCCTAAGCAGGAAGCTGTCTCGTTTGAAGATGCAGCCGCCTTACCCGTTGCGGCCCTCACCGCACTTCAGGGCCTCCGCAATCACGGGAAAACTCAACCCGGCAAAAACGTCCTAATCAACGGCGCATCGGGTGGCGTCGGCACATTCGCGGTGCAACTCGCCAAGATCTTCGGCGCCCACGTCACCGCCATCTGCAGCGCCCGCAACGCGGACCTGGTCCGATCCCTCGGCGCCGACCGCGTCATCGACTATGCCACGGAGGACTTCACCCAAGGCACGGCCCGCTACGATCTGATTCTCGACATGGCCGGCAGCCATTCATTCTCGGCTTGCCAGCGTGTCTTGACCCCGCGAGGCATTCTCGTCGCCGTTGGAGTCCTCGCCGACCATAAGTCTCTGTTCGCAGTGGTCGCCGGTCTCATCGCCACCCTGATCCAATCGCTGTTTTCCAGCCAGAAATTCGTTGTCTTCATCGCCAAGGGCAACCGCGAAGATTTGGCATTCCTCGCTGACCTCGTGGCCAGCGGCAAACTGAAACCCGTGATCGACAAGAAGTACACGCTCGCAGAAGTCCCGGAAGCCATGCGCTACCAGGGAACCTGGCGCGCCCGCGGAAAACTCATCATCGACCTCGTCGCTTAACCAGGAATCATCGCTTATTTCGGTCGATTACGCAGACCATGTCTGAATGGTCACGTCCGCGCAGCCCGCGCATTCACGACAAACGCCCGCACCTTCGCCGCATCCTTCCGCCCCGGCGCAGCTTCCACCCCGCTCACCACATCCACGCCCCACGGGCGCAGCATCGCAATCGCTTCGGCCACATTGTCAGGCGTCAACCCTCCCGCGGCAATCAGCTTCAATTCTTCTGCTCTCTCAAAAAGCCACTGCCGCGCCGCAACCCAGTCGTAGCTCTTCCCCGTCCCGCCCACCGCCGAACCAGTTCGCGAGTCGACCAGAATTGCATCCGCATCCGCATTAAACGCAAGCGCCGCCCGTCCCTCCGGCCTCTCCGCATCAAAATGCAACACGCCCACAATGCGCACCCTCGTCCCCAATCGCGCACGCAGCGCCGCCGTCAACTCCCCCGGTGCGTCCCAATGCAATTGCACGCCGGTCAGTCCGGCCGCTTCCACCGTCGCAACCATCTCCTCAACCGTCGCATCCACAAACACGCCAATCTTCTCAATCTCTGCCGGCAGCCGCGGCACAATCGCGGCCACTTGCTCCGTCGTCACTCGACGCGGGCTTGGCGCAAACACAAACCCCACCGCATCCGCACCGGCCTCCGCGGCAATCATCGCGTCTTCAAGCGAAGTGTTGGCGCAGATTTTGATCCAGAGACTCATGGGCGGCTCAGGTCAAATCATTGGCTGTGAAGGAGGCGCGTCAGCGAGAAACGGATTCATGATCCTGGCACCTGTTCCCGCAAAATGCGCGGTGTTGCGAGTCACGATCGTGAGGTCGTGCAGCAACGCCATAGCCGCGATTTGCTTGTCGATGCTGTGTTGTTCGTTTGCGCCAATAAGAGTTCCCCAAAGCTCGGCACATTCCAGATCGAACGCCAGAAAGTGCTCTGAAAACTCAGCGAGTACCGATCGGTACCACTTCTCCAGAATCTGCGCTTGCGGATGGTCGCCACGTTGTCGCAGGCGTTCAATGCCGCCGCCGATCTCGCCAGCAACCTGCACCGGCACAAAGGCTTCGTTCTTAGCGAGGCGGAAGAATTCCACTACCCCCGCATCGGCTTTCCGCCCTTTGCGTCTCTCGCTGAGCACGTTTGTATCGATCAGAAACATGCCTAGCTCCGGTCGAACTCGAAGTCGGAATCGCGACCGACATTTGGCATAGAGGCCAGGACTTCGCTTATGGAACGTTTCCGCGGCCGTCGCAATGCAGCCTCCAGAATCGCTCGATGTTCGGCTTCGGCGCTACGGCCGTTACGCGCCGCCTGTTCTTTCAACGACTTGACGATCTCGGCTTCCACTTTTCTGACAATCAAATTGGTTGCCATTGCGCGCCTCCTTCCGTGATTGCAATGATTACATATTACCGCAATCCTGCAATCATTGCAATCATTGCCTTGGGCGGATGCCTCCGGTAAGCAACTCCGCCAACGCTACGCCGGGATCAGGCTGGCGCATCAGGCTCTCGCCAATGAGAAACGCGTCGAAGCCGGCTTTGCGCAGGCGGGCAATGTCTTCACGCGTGGAGATACCGCTCTCCGTAACGCGCACCACGCTTGCCGGAATGCGATCGACCAGCGCCAGCGAGGTTTCCTGCGCCACTTCGAACGTTGTCAGATCGCGGTTGTTCACGCCGATGGCGAGGGCGCCAGCCTCGCCCAGCGCGGCGATTCCCGTGTCCAGCACGCAGTCCAGCTCCTCTGCCGTGTGGACCTCGACCAGCACATCGAGCGAGAGCGAGTGCGCGGTCTGGGCCAGGCGCTTCAACTCAGATTTGTCGAGCGCGGCTGCGATGAGAAGAATCGCGTCGGCGCGATGCGCGCGCGCTTCAACGATCTGGTACTCGTCGACGATGAAGTCCTTGCGCAAGCACGGAAGTGGCGCGGCAGCCGAGGCAAGCTCCAGGTTGCGCAGGCTGCCCTGGAAGTATGGCTCGTCGGTGAGTACCGAGAGCGCCGCGGCGCCGCCTGCGCGATAGCGCCGCGCCAGCCACGCCGGATCGAAGTCAGCGCGAATCACTCCCTTTGACGGCGAGGCCTTCTTGATCTCGGCGATAACGGCGGGACCAGTCGCGGCTTGGCGGCGCAGCGCGGCAGCCCATCCGCGCGGGCGATGCTCGGCGGCGCGGCGCTCCAATTCGGCAACGGGCACATCGGCCTTGGCCGCCGCCAATGTGGCGCGCGTCGAGGCCAGAATCGTCGAGAGAACTGTGTCAGCGCGGGTCGTCATGCTCTCAGTCGAGTATACGGGTGACAAAGATGGGCCGAAACCGATGTCTTTGGCCGCCTAAGCCTCCAGGAAGAATAGGTGCCCCAGGTCCCTCGCATTTGGGGACCTGGGATACCACAGAATCGGATCGGCCAGGAACTTAGATCTTTGCGCTGCTTATTATGGCGCCCGCCCCCATCAGTTCCCGCGCCGCCTGCCTTCCGAGGCGAATGCAGTCGGGAACGCCGATGCCGTCGTACGCGTTGCCCGCGAGGCGCAGCCCTGGCAGCTCGGCTACGCGCGCGCCAATGCGCTGCATGCGCTCGCGGTGGCCCACGGCGTATTGCGCCATGGCGCGGCGCCAGCGCGAAACCTGCGCATGTTCGGGTTCGACGGCGGGGCCGATCGTCCTCGCCCCCAGAATCTCGCTCATCTCGCGCCGAACGGTCGCCACCAGAACCTCGTCACTCTCAGCCAACAGCGCCTCGTGCTTCATGCCGCCCAGAAACGCGCGAAAGACAGCTTTGCCCGGCGGCGTGCGGCCCAGGAACTTGCGATGCACAAACGTGCAGGCCAGCATGGTCGCGGCCCTCGACTGCCGGAACCAGAAAGCCGAATCCCTCGGGCAAGCCGCCCGATCTTGGCTTCGTCGTAGATCAGGTTGACGGTAATCGACGAGGAGTAGGGGATGGCGCTGAGCTCACCGCCGAGCAGGGGATCGACCGGCGCCAGCAGAGAGCCCGCGGCCCACGCAGGCGCGGCCATAATCAGCGCGTCGATATTCTTGTTTCGCGCCGCCGGCCTCAACGCTCCAGCCGTCCGTCGACTTCCGCATCGCGCTCACCGGCTGTCGAAGTGCGCAGGCAGGCGGGATCGAGACGCGCGGCGAGTGCGTCGACCAGCTGCTGCATGCCGCCGCGCAGTGCGGTGAAGATCGCCGGTCCGGCGGCGCCGTTGCTGCTGGAGCGTTGCGCGGCCGGCCTGCCCTTCGCCATCGCACGCATCTTGCTGTGCGCGGCCAGCATGCCGCGCGTGAGCGAGCCGTACTTCGTCTCCATTTCCACCATGCGCGGCAGGACGGTTTGCGCACTGAGCTGCGCCGAGTCGCCGCCGTAGATGCCGCTGAGCAGCGGATCGGCGAGCCGGTCGACGGCCTCCTGGCCGAAGTGGCGCTCGACGAGAGCCGCTACGGATTCGTCGCCGCTGTTCTGCCGCGGAGGGTGCAGCAGCTCGAGCGCCATGCGCACCTTGGTGCGCAACCTGAACAGACGCGTCAACGCCGTGGGAACCAGCTTGGTGGGCACCAGGAACATGAGCCCATCGGGCAGCGCCACCAGGCGGTTGCGGACGACAATGTAGGTTTTGCGTGCTGCGTCGTTCGAGGGCAGCAAATCGGCGCCAAGGCCCAGCTCGCGGCAGAGCTCGGCCGCGGCAGGCTTTTCCGTGAGAAAGGAATCAGGCCCGCGCTCGAGCACGGCGCCATCCACAATCTCCGAGGCCAGCGAGCCGCCCAGCCGCGGCCGCGCCTCAAAGAGCGTGTACTCGACGGATGCGTCCCGCTGCGCGCGCCTTTTCCAGCTCATAGGCTGCCGCCAGTCCCGCAATGCCGCCGCCGATGATCGCAATCCGCATTCGTTGTCCTCACTCCATCTTTACAGCAAATTGCGGCATGCGCGTCTGCGCGAGGCGGAAACGCGCGGCCTCGCGAAAACGCCCGCTCTAAGAATAGAATCAAGGCGCGGGCCGGATGCGGCAAGTGATTGAAGTCACCCGAAGAGCTAGAATCGCGGGTTGAGCTCGAAGCCGCTGCCCTTTCGATCCGAACGTTTGCAGTGGTTTAGTCCCCGCCTGACCGTCGACGCTGATTTCCCCGTGCCTTGCTCGCCCGCCGGGTAAGCTTTTCGAGCA
The DNA here is from genome assembly GCA_963701835.1 of uncultured Acidobacteriaceae bacterium. Taxonomy (GTDB): domain Bacteria; phylum Acidobacteriota; class Terriglobia; order Terriglobales; family Acidobacteriaceae; genus Telmatobacter. Next base: position 170,455 of record CAVPBL010000004.1, read on the forward strand.
GGAGGCCTCGCATGACCGCCGAGCTGATCCACCGGCTGCATTTTGCCTTCACCGTCACCTTTCATTATCTGTTTCCGCAGCTCACCATGGGCCTGGCCCTGCTGATCGTGGTGCTCAAGACCGTGGCGCTGCGGACCGGAGACGAAACCTGGGATCGCGCGGCGCGGTTCTGGGGCCGCATCTTCGCCATCAACTTCGTCTTCGGCGTGGTCACCGGCATTCCCATGGAGTTCCAGTTCGGCACCAACTGGGCGCGGTTCTCGCGGCTCTCCGGCGGCGTCATCGGCCAGCCGCTGGCCATGGAAGGCGTCTTCAGCTTCTTTCTGGAGTCGGCGTTTCTGGGCCTGTTTCTCTACGGCGAAAAGCGCATCTCGCGGCGCATGCATTGGTTTTCGGCGGTGATGGTCTGGCTCGGCTCGTGGATCTCCGGATTCTTCATCATCGTGACCGACGCGTGGATGCAGCATCCGGTGGCCTACGATCGCCTGCCCGACGGGCACTTTGAAGTGCTCAGCTTCTGGCAACTGCTGCTGAATCCGTGGGGACTGCTGCAGTACGCGCACAACATGACCGGCGCGGTAGTGACGGGATCGTTTGTGATGGCCGCCGTGGGCGCGTTCTATCTGCTTGAGGGCCGGCGCGAGGAGTACGGGCGCATCTTTCTCAAGGTGGGCGTGATCGCGGGCGTCATCTCATCGATCCTGATCATCTTTCCCACCGGCGACCTGCACGGCAAATATGTGGCGCGCAACCAGCCGGCGGCCATTGCCGCCATGGAAGGTCTTTTCAAGACCGAGACCGGCGCGCCCATCGTGCTGATGGGCCAGCCCAACGAGGAGACCGGCCAGATCGACAATCCCATCGTGGTGAACGACGTGCTGAGCTTCCTGATCTACGGGACCACCAAGGCCGAGGTGAAGGGGCTCGATCAGATTCCGCACGACCAGTGGCCCACGGCGCTGCCGCTTGCTCTACTACGCCTACCACATCATGGCCGGGCTGGGGACGTGGTTTGTGCTGCTGATGATCGTGGCCGCGTTCCTGCTGTGGCGCGGGCGGCTTTACAGCGCGCGTTGGGCGCTGTGGGCGCTGCTGCTGAGCTTTCCGCTGCCCTACATCGCCAACACCGCCGGCTGGATGACCGCGGAACTGGGCCGCCAGCCATGGCTGATCTACGGACTGATGCGCACCAGCGAGGGCTTTTCGAGCACCGTCTCGGCCAGCAACGGGCTGTTCACGCTGCTTGGATTCATGGGGCTTGTACACGCTGCTGGGGCTGCTGTTCACGGTGCTCATTTATCGCGAAATCGATCACGGACCGGAGCCGAAGAAACCGGCCGCCGAATCCGCTGCTGCAGATTGAGCAATTGCTATCGTCATGTGCGAACTGACAACTGTGAACTACGAACTGAGAACTGAGGTTTTCGTCATGATGGGTTTTCTCTGGTTCTGGCTGGTTGCCGTAATGATCGTCGGCTACGTCGTGCTCGACGGCTTCGACCTTGGCGTCGGCGTGCTGCACCTGTTTCTGGTGCGCAACGAGGCCGAACGCAAAACCATGCTCGCCTCGATCGGGCCCGTGTGGGACGGCAACGAAGTCTGGCTGCTGGCCGGCGGCGGCACGCTCTACTTTGCCTTTCCGCTGCTCTACGCCTCGGCGTTCAGCGGATTCTATCTGCCGCTGATGATCGTGCTGTGGCTGCTGATTCTGCGCGGCGTGAGCCTGGAACTGCGCAACCATCTCGACGTGGGCGTGTGGCGGGCGCTGCTCGACGGCGTCTTCGGCCTGGCCAGCGCGCTGCTGACGATCTTCTACGGCGCGGCGCTGGCCAACGTGCTGCGCGGCGTTCCCTTGCAGGCCGACGGCTACTTCTTTCTGCCGTTGTGGACCAACTGGCAGCCCGGCATGCTTCCCGGCATTCTGGATTGGTACACGGTGATCGGCGGCCTGGTAGCGCTCGCCGCGCTCACGCTGCACGGCGCGTTGTGGCTCACGATCAAAACCTCGGGCGAACTGGAGCAGCGCGCGCGCAACGTGGTCACGCCCCTCTGGCTGATCCTTGTGGCTCTCACCGTCGTCAGTCTTTTCGCCACCATCGCCGTGCGTCCCGCCAGCCTCGACAATTACTTCCGCTATCCGGTCACGTTTATCGTTCCTGCGGGCGTGGTCGCCTCGCTGACCGCGATCTGGCTCTGGAATCGCAAAGCTCAGCCGCTGAAAGCCTTTCTGGCCTCGTGCCTCTACCTGTTTTTCATGCTGGCCGGGGCCTGCTGGGGCGTTTACCCCACTCTGCTGCCCGCCACGACCGGCGCGGCCAACGACATCACGCTCGACCGCGCGATCTCCGCGCCCGCACACGCTGGCCGTGGGATTGGCTTGGTGGCTCTTCGGCATGGCCCTGGCCGTGGGCTACGTGGTCTTTGTCTACAGCCGCTTCAAAGGCAAAGCCGACGCGCCTGCCGGCGGGCACTGAGCGCTGGCTAAGCCGGAGCATTTACGCAAAAAGCGTAAATAATTACGCAATTTGCGTAACAACAACCTGAGCTTGAGTCCTGACGGTTTCTACGCGCACCATATCAGCAGAGGCGGTGTCCACGCCAACGCGCGGAAAAGCTGATGGCTGAAAGCTGAAGGCTGACGGCTGCGTCTTTACAGCCTCACCAGCGTTCCCGCCGGCGCCGCATGGCGGTAGGCTTCGGCTTCGTTTTCGAGCAGCGGATCCCAGTTCTTCGGCTGGTAGATGCAGCAGGGTTCCTGGGCCAGCGGATCGCCGGTGACAGCGTAAGCGCGGGCGCGGGAGCCGCCGCAGATCTCCTTGTATTCGCAGGCGCCGCATTTGCCTTCAAGGCGGCTGGTATCGCGCAGGGCTTTGAAGATGGGGGCATTGCGGTAGATCTCGGCCAGCGGCGTCTCGCGGATGTTTCCTGCATGGATGGGCAGAAAGCCGCTGGGATAAACGTTGCCCATGTGCGAGATGAACACGAATCCCTTGCCGTCGTTCACGCGCCGTGTGGCCCAGCTCCTGTTGCGCGTTTCGGCGTCGGCCGTGGGCGCGCCGGGCTCGTATGCAGAGGCTAAAGCCCCTGAGTTTCTAGGAGCTGTCTCATCGGCACGACTGAAGCCGTGCCCTGACACGTTCCCGTTTCCTGAGCCGGACGCACCGGATGGCCGTGCCCCATGCGCTTCTCTTCCAGATTGTGCTGCAGCAGGTAGCGGCGGTAATGCATCGCCTCAGTGGTTTTGATCTGAAAATTCGCCCGCCGCGAGAGCTCGTAAATCTTGCCGAACACCTGCTCGAATTCTTCGCCGCTGAGCAGGTCGCCGAGCTGGCCGCGGCCCACGGGAACCAGGAAAAAGACATTCCACATCACGATCGCGAGCTTTTCGAACAAATTGCAAAGATTGTCCAGGTCGTGCACGTTGTGGCGGCTGACGGTCGTGTGCACCTGGATGGGAATGCCGGCCTCATTGGCCCACTCGATCGCCTGAATCGTCCGCGCCCACGCTCCGGGCAGGCCGCGGAAGGCGTCATGAATCTCGGGCGTTGAGCCGTCCAGCGAGATGCCGAGCCGGACTACGCCGGCCTCCTTCATCTTGAAAATCGCTTCGCGGGTCAGCAGCGGCGTGGCGCTCGGAGTCACCGCAACGTGTACATCCTTGCTGGCGGCATAGCGGATCAGCTCGAAGAGGTCTTTGCGCTTCAGCGGGTCGCCGCCGGTAAAGACAAAGATGGGAATGTGCATCGCGGCGATCTGGTCGATCAGCGCCTTGCCTTCTTCATGGGTCAGCTCGTCAGGGTGCGGAATGGGCTGTGCAGCCGCGCGGCAGTGCTTGCAAGCCAGGTCGCAGGACTGCGTAATCTCCCAAATGGCGAGAAAAGGCGATTCGTCGTAGTTGATCCCGCCTCGGGCGGGAATGTTGTGCATCGGCTGCGTCGACATCGGGCCTCCTCGGCGCGAATGCGCCGGCAAAAATTGCTCGAATCGCGGCAGTTGGCGCGCCAACGGGTCAGGCGCCTGGGGATGAAGCGGCTTCCTCAAGAAAAACCCGTGGCGGCGTACTCGCTTGCCGTCCACGCCACGAGCAGGAAAACCGCTCCCGAGGGCCACGATTCCGGTCCAGAAGAACACCGTCCGGGTGGGCCCGGCTGTGATTGGGATCACTTTATGGACCGTCTGTGAGATGTGCGCCCGCGCGAGGACTTGACAAATCATAACTGTTTGGTTATGGTTTTCAACTATGGAAGCCGTGGCGAACGACGTTTTCAAAGCCCTCGCCGACCCAACCCGTCGGGCGATCTTCGAGCGCCTCGCCCGTGATGGAGAACAGACGGTTCACGCCTTGACGGGTCGCGCTGGCGTATCGCAACCGGCCGTTTCCAAGCACCTGGGTGTTCTAAAGCGCGCCCGACTGGTGCGCTGCCGGCGGGCGGGACGCGAGACGCACTACAGCGCACAACCGCAAGCCCTGGCGCCCCTGATCGACTGGATGAGCCACTATGGCGCCTTCTGGCGCGACCGCTTCGATCAACTCGAAAATCTGCTGCAAAGGATGGAAAAATGACTGAACCTGCTGCAATTACCCGCACTCTCACCATCGAGCGCGAACTGCCTCATCCGCAAGAGAAGGTGTGGCGAGCCCTCACGGAAGGCCAGTTGATCGAGGAGTGGCTGATGAAGAACGATTTCCGGCCGATCGTAGGCCATCGCTTCAACTTCCGCTCCACGCCTGTGCCGAATTGGAATGGGGTCATCGACTCCGAGGTCCTGGCGGTCGAACCAACGTCACGGCTCTCCTATAGCTGGGCCACTATGGGGATGGAGAGCGTTGTCACCTGGACGTTGACGCCGACTGCGGCCGGCACGCATCTCCGCATGGAGCATTCCGGTTTCCCGTCGGAAGAAAGCGCCAGCTACAAAGGTGCAAAGTACGGATGGACGAGCTTCATCGGCAAACTGGAGAATGTCGTTGGAGGGTTGGACTGACCATGACAACAAAATCCATTGTTTATTGGACTATGACGATCCTCGTGGCGTTGCCGATCGGAAGCGGCGGTGTGGGACAGATAGTTCAATATCTGGCCAGCCCCCATGGCGTCGTGCCCGTCCTTGGCTACCCACTGTACTTCTTTGCCATCCTGGGGTTTTGGAAGGTGCTTGGAGCCATCGCCATCCTTGTGCCGCGTTTTCCGCGGCTCAAGGAATGGGCGTATGCCGGCATCTTCTTTGACCTGACAGGCGCGGCCGCATCCTGCGCTGCGGTCGGCGGTTACGGCGCATACGCCTTTCACGTCCTCGCCCCTCTCATCATTACGGGTTTTACTGTGGCATCGTGGGCGCTGCGACCGCAAAGCCG
>CAVPBL010000005.1:0-116303 GCA_963701835.1 uncultured Acidobacteriaceae bacterium
GTTAGGTTCTTCAGGCGATCCCATGTTGGGTCGGGCAGAGGCGCGGGGGACGGTGCGTCCGGCAACGCCTGCGGCTGAGGTGCGGGTGCGGCTGGCGACGTCTGTGGCCGAGCGGCGACTGGCAGCAGGAGAATCGCAATCAGGAAAATTGCCAACGGTTTCATGGGTAGCCTCGTAGATCCAAGTCCCTTTGAAAAAGCAACCGCAGATCCTTCGACTTCGGTCGTCCGCCGCGGCGGGCGACCTCCGCTCAGGATGACAACTGCTAATTCAATCGACCTCAGACTCGGAACACTGTCGATGCTAGGCGGGAAGAAACCGGGGTGGAGAGGCAATGAGGACAGTTTCGCGAGTGTCACAATGGCGGGGGAGCGAGTTAGCAGGTGCGGGTCTGGAGACCGGCGGTAAATTCGGTGCTGCGTGTGCGGGCGAGGACGCCCGCACGACAGCCGGCCTGGAGGCCGGCGCTACATAAGCCTGGAGACCGGCGGTACTGGTCAGGAGGCCGGCGCTACTGGCTCGAAAGCGGGCGCGCCGGCGAGCTCGGTTTCAATGGTGCGGAGTTGTGCGAGCGCGGCCTCGCTGAGTAGGCGAAAGACGAGCGGGAAACAGCCTTTGGGGAGATCGCGCGCAACGGCGACGTCGCAGATGACGCCAACGGTTGCGTCGAGGCCGCGCTTCCAGCCGGGACGGGTGGCGTCGCGCACGAGCAGATTGTCGGGGGCGAGGCCGGCGGCAACGATCATGGTGCGCGCGATGCGCTGGAACTCAGACCAGCGCGAGGCGATACCCACCAGATCCGCGGCGTGCTCCGGCAGGTAGCGTTGCAGATTCGCCAGCAACGCAGGTGCCACGGGATGCACCTGAAGGACAATTAGCTCGGTTCCCGCGGGCAGAAGCTTGCGGACCGCCGCAGCCTTGCTGGGCAGCACAGCGGGAATGGAGCGCGCGAGGAACTGGGCGGAGCTGCATTGCGCCGGGGCGCAGCCCGTGACCGGCAGCGCCAGAGCGGATTCCATTTCGACGATGACGATTTTGCGCAGTTCGGCGTCGGGTTCAATGACAAGCCAGCGCGCCGGCGGCTCGAAGGAGAGCCAGCGGCCCAGACGGGAGCGGAGGAGCGCGTCGGAAGCGCCGAGCTTGCGCACTTTGGCGGCGAGATCGCCGATGAGTTGGTCGACGGCCATCTCGGGGCTGAGCGGAATGGCTGGGCGGGCGCTGGAGACAAAGACGCCGCTGCCGTGGCGGAACTCCAGCCAGCCTTCGTGCTCCAACTGGCGATAGGCCGCGCTGGCCGTGTTGGGATGAATGCCGAAGCGGCGCGCCAGCTCGCGGGTCGAGGGCAAGCGCTCGCCCGGCAGCACCTCGCGGGTGAGGATGCCGAGCGCAACCTGGGTGATCAACTGCTCGCGCAGAGGAACTTCGGCGCTTCGGTTTAGCCACAGTCGCATGGCGGTCTCAGTTTGCTTCGACCTAGTTCCGTCGTGTCCCGATAAAAGATTTGTCCGATCCCACCGCAAACGCAAAGAGCCGTTCGGATGGGGCACCCTCGCCGCGGATTCGGCGGCGATAGAAAACAATGAGGAACAAAAGCAGCAGCAGAATAGCGCCCAGGACCAGCAAGCTGCCCTCCGGGCCGTCGGCGCCTCCGCTCCACAGCGGATTGCCTGCCGGGCTCGCGGTCAGGTAGTGACCTTGCCCCTGGAGGCCACTGTCGGCGGTGCCGTAAAAGAAGGTTTCTGCCCAATCCCAAGCCGCGTGGCAGCCGATCGCCCACCAGGCCGAGCCGGTGACGCGGACGCTCACACAAAACACGAAGCCGATGAACGACGGCGGCAAGGATGCCGATCCAGTTCTCGCCACCGTTGGAGGTGTGATAGAGGCCAAAGACCGTGGAGGTGACCCACGCGGCTTGCCAGAATGCGCTCCGCGCGGCAGCCCTTTGGTGGAGTACGAGGCAAGGGAAGAAGCCAAGCGCGGCGGCCAGGTAGACTCCCCACGCGCCGTTGCCGCCGCCGGTAAGGGGGAGATAAAGGCAAATCGCGATCTGGGTGGCAAGCGCCCACCAGAAGTTGATGCCACGGGTGAGCGTGGAGAGCGCATAGCAGCGAAAGAGGCCCTCCTCGACCGAGCCCACGATGAGGAAGGCGCAAGCCCAGAGCGCGGCGAAGCGAAGCGATTGCGCGGCGGAAAGCGCCGCAGGGCCTGTGCGCAGCCAGCCGCCCCAGGCCAGCGTGCCCACCAGCAGCGAGAGTGCGGCAAAGCCCGCGGCCAGCCCGAAGAGAAAGTGCCGCATGCGGCGCGGCCCGGCGAGGTTGTAGTTCAGGATGCTCCGGTCCTCAATGAGACCCATTACCGCGGCAGCGCCGACCAGGGCGAAAAAGGGAATCAGCTCTCCCACCAGCACGGCGGCGGCTGAGTCGCCGTTGGTTTCGCTGACAAGCCCAGCCGCGAAAAAGAGGGTTCCGACGACCGACCGGAAAAGGTAGTACAACGCGGCGAAGAGAACGATCGACCAGCCGGCGCGCAAGCCGTGCGGTCCGATGAAGGCCCACTCAAAATCTCGGAGCTCCCGGCCGTCATGAAGCGTCTTCGCAGCCTGGCGCGCAGGCTCCGCAACCGAAGCAGGCGCGGCCAGCGGCACTTTCTCGACTGCGGGCTGCGCCTCCGGCTCCATCGAGCCTCCTTCACGGACACGGGAATCCTGCCGCACGGTTTGTGCCGGGCGAAAAGGCACTCTACAGCATATACATTTTGGGGGCCTTATTGCGGAGGCCCCGGCCGCGAATGAGCAGCCGGGGCCGGGGAGGATTGCCGCGTACGCGCAGCGTTACTGCTGCTTCTCGCCGGGCTGGCCGGCCACCTGCAGGTAATTCTTCACGCTGAAGACGCCGGGGACACCGTTGGCGCGAATGTAAGCGGTATCTTTGTCGGCCTTCGAGTCCACTTCGCCATACAGCTCCACATTGCCGTTTTGCACCGAGATGCGGATCGGCTTGGCGGGATCGATGGCGTACCGATTCAGCGATGGGTAGCCATAAACCGCGCGCGCCACCGCAACCCGGATCTCCCAGTCCATCGGCGAGACAGGATCGACTTCAATCTCGTCGATCAGATCCTTGACGCCGGGTGTCGTGGCTACGAGAGCCAGAGCGGAGTCTCTGCTCGGATAGTCGTGGGCATGACCGCCCAGCGTTACGACTCCGTTCTGCACATTCAGGGTAATGGCGTCGAACTCATTGCCGTAGCCCACGCGGTCGTAGGAGAGTTTTTCGAGCAGACTCTTCTGCAACTGGCTCTCGGATACACTCGGGCCGGCAACCTGAATTTCGTTGCGCACTGCCGCGACGCCCTTCACTTTGTGCGCGGCCTTGTCGGCGTCCGCCTTGAATTCGTAGAGGCTGACGGTTCCGGCGAGTGTGGCGATGCCGTTCGGGTCCACACTGACCTGCACATCCTTGTACTGCGATTTAACCAGCTTGGCTCGGACTGCGCCGGCAACATCCTGCTGGTCCGCGGCCGCCTGCGAAAGCTGGGGAAAGACCAGAATCGCGCCCAGAATCGCAGCAGGGAACACCGCGGCAAGCACCAAAACCCGGAGATAACGAATTGCTCTTGTCATTGGGGTACCCTCCAATTCCATCCTTTCTTTGCGTCAGGGCGGCGGCCGCAAGCTTACGGGGACGATGCAGGCCCTTCTGCCTTACGCGTCTCATTAGACACAGAAAAGGCCGATTTGGTTGCGGGGGAAGCGATTCCGCGCAAGGCTCTGCTTTACGACACAACCGGCGTTCGCCGTCAAACCCATTGGAACGGCCAGTAGCAGACAAAGGCGTGCAGAAACGACACGCGTCGCCTAAGAAGCGCTTCAAGTCCCAGGTTCGATGACGGGATTGATCAGTTGGCCCGTTAACGGTAGCGGCGCGTGGCCTTGATGACCATGGAGAAGACGCCGGACTCGTCGCGGGCCACGACCAGCGAAACATGGCGATTGATGGCCACTTCAGCCTGAAGCAACTGCTGGCTGGTGGTGTTCACATCGGTGGCGTAGGTGAGGGTAACGATGCGGCCCAACTGCTCCTCGACGGTGATGCGGGAGGTGGAGTTGCCGAAGGCGCCGAGATAGTTGGGGTCGACTTTTACCGAACCGGCGCCGAAAAGCTTTTGCACGCGGCTGCTGACCGTGGCGTTGAGCGCGCCGCCCAGCAGCGCGTCGGTAGTGGGATTGCTGATGGCCTGCTCCTGCTGCTGGGTGTAGAGGCGCTGCTGGCTTGCCGTATGGCCGAGGGCCAGCAAGCGAGACCACGTCGGCCTCGGGCAGCGGAGGATCGCTGCGGTAGGTGACAGCCAGCTTTTGCGGCGATCCGTGCAGGCCGAGGGAGATGTCGTAGTCCTCCACGTGCGCCGTGGCGCTGAGGTCGATGATCGGCTCGATGCGAACCGGATTGGTGAAGGTGATGTCGCCGCGCTCGAGATCGTAGCGTGTTCCGGCGATCAGGGCGCTGCCCTCGGTGATGGAAACGCGGCCCAGCAGCGAAGGCGAGGCCAAGGTGCCGCGCAGGCGCAGATCCACGTCGCCGGCCAGCTTGGCGAAGGCGTTCTGGAAGTTCAACTGCGGCGAGGAGGCGATATGCACGTCCAGGCGGACGTGGTTCGACGGGGCATCGGGCGGCGCGACCGTCTGCACTGCCGTGCCTGGCCTGCGGCGGCGAGGGCCGCCAGGTCCAGGTCGGGGCTGGCGGTAAAGCGCGTGATGAGCACATCGCCGCTGAGCAGGAGATTGTTTTGCGCGCCCTGCAGGTGCAGCGTGGCGTCGGCCAGCGAGCTAATCCCCTCGGGATAGCGAATGTGAACGTCTTTGCCCGTGACCGTGAGGTCGGCGAAGATGCCGTGCTGGTAAGCGAGGTAGCCTGCCACGCTCAGCAGGCCGCCGCCGGTCATTGCGGTCAGCGATTTCACTTCCAGGCGGTTCTGGTTGAACTCCAGCGTGCCGTGCAACTGGCTCAGGCCGTTGGGCAAATCCTCAAGCGAAAGAGACCCGTTCTGGAAGTCGATGCGGCCCTGCAGATCAGGATGCTGCAGCGGTCCGTGCGCCTCCACCTGGAAGGTGGTCACGCCGCTCGCGGTCAGGTCGGGATCGAGCGTCTCAGCGAGCTTAAGGTTGATGGAGCCACTCGCCGGCAAGATCCAGTTGCCGCTCTGCCTCGAGCGAAACACTGCCTTGCGCGCGCAGGTCGGTATCCTCGCCGGTCACGTGCAGGGGATCCAGGCGGACGCGGCCGCCGGCCAGCGTGGCGTGCGCGCCGCCCTCGCTTTCGAGATGGACGCCGGCGATGGTCACCGCCAACTGCTGGAGACGGGCCTCGCCGCGAAGCTGCTTGAGATCCGCGAGCGGCCCTTCGATCGTCACCGTGCCGGCGAGCGCGGAGTCGGCGCTAAAGGCCTCGATGTGCGCCATCCGCAACAGGGCGCCAACGTTGAACCGGGAAAAGTCGAGCTGGGCCTGGGTTTGATAGCCGCTGGTCAGTGCCGTTTGGCCTTGCAAGCGCAGTTCGGCTCCCTCCAACTGAGTCGTGAGGTTGAAGGCGAGTTTGTGGCCGGAGGTGAGCGCAGAAGCTTCGAACGCGCCGAATCTTTGCCCGCCCAGGGTGAGGGTGCTTGCCGTCGCATGGGCTTGCAGGCGCGGATCGTCCAGTGTGCCGGAGCCGGTGAGCGAGACTCCCAGCTTGCCCGCCGCATCCAGATTGTGCCGGTGTACCCATTCGATCCGTGAGATGTCGATTGCGGCGCTGTGCGCGTCAACCTGAAAGGTTCTCGCTTTGAAGTCGTAACTTCCCGACGCGGAGATGACGCCACCCGGCCCCCATATCGTGACCGCTGTCAACTTCAGCATCTGGCCGGCCAACGCGCCCTCGATGTGGAGTTGCGTGAAGGGTTCGTCATAGATGGTTCCACGATTCATCTCGACGGAGCCGGAAGCAGCCAGCGTATGGAGGGGGCCATCGGCCTGGATGTGCGCATCGAACGTGCCTGTCACCGGCAGGCTCTGGCTGCTGCTCGCGGCAAGGAACGGCTGCACATCCGCGACGTCGATGTTGGCGGCGTCAACGCGCGCATGGATGACGGAGTTGCCATCGAACTCCGGTTGCGGTTCACTGCCCGAACGACCTCGGCTGTGCGGACCGTTTGTCGCTGGTGACCCAGGGCCAGGCGAGGCGTCCATCGCTCCCTTGAGCACAACCCTGGCCGCGCCGCGAATCAACTGCGCATGTTCGATGGCGATCTGAACTTGCGAGTAGCTGCCTGTGGCATCGACCGAATCGAAGCGGACAAACTGCGGCTGGCCGGAATTGCCAGCCGCAGTCGGCATTTCGACGGCCATTTGCGTCGCCTTGAGCGTACCCGCGATGTGCGGCTTGATCAAGCGAGCCGGTCCACGTGCCGTGAAAATCGGCCTGCCCCGCCAGGGCCACGGGCAGAGCCGCGGTACCGGTCTTGCCATTGCGCTCCAGGCCCAGGCTGCGCAGCGCGGCATCGAATTCCGGCAAATTATGGGAATGAAGATCGACGGTGAGCGCCGACGGGCTGCTGAGTGGGTAGGCGCCGAGCTCGCCGTGCGCCTCCAACTGGCTGCCCGGCAGGTGCAATTCCAGATTGCGCAGGTCCACCTGGCCGTTGCGCTGCGTGTACGTGGCATCGATCTCGCCGCTCGTGGGCGCTTCCCCGGCCGGCGCCCGTCCGGACGGGCTCAAGCTCAAGGCCGTACTCACGGAGACGGTGCGCGCGTCCCCATTGGACCAGGTCGCCTCTGCCGGGCCGTTCAGGCGGGCATCGAGGCCCAGGCGCCGATAGTCCGGCGCGGCGACCATATCGAGGACCGTATCCAGCGCCACATCCTTGAAATCCGCCGTCACTTTGCCGTTGAACAGGGTGGGAATGATCGCGGCGCGGACCAGGACATTGCGGGCGGATCGCGATGCCTCCGATCCGGAAGCCGTGACCGGAGCCGTGATTTGCGCGGGCACGAGCGGGGCGCCGGGAAGCCAGGGATGCAGGTCGACCGAGCCTTCAATTTGGCCGCCCTGGCGCGGGTGCGCAACAATCTGCGTGATCAGTAATCGCGCGGGATCGGCATCGACCCGCGCGTCCAGCATTGACGCCCGTGGCCATAATGCCCGCGCCGATGTAGGAGCCCCCCTCCACATGCACGCTGCCACCGATGTGAAACCCAGACGCCTGGCCCTTGGCGGCGAGTCGAGGCGGGCGATGCCCTCGGGTGCGTCCGGATAACCGGTGAGCGGATCGAGGAGCCGCATGTCCAGATCCCCTGCAGCTTCGGCCTGCCAGCGGGGGTGATTGAAATCCTCCAGAACTCCCGTGACCTCGAGCGCGCGTTCTTTCGTTCCAGGATCGTGAGCCGTCAGCCGCAAGCTGCGAAGCGAAAGGCGATTTCGCTCCAGATCGAGCGTGAGTTGCAGGGTTCCATGCACAGGCAGGGTTTTCTTTCGCGGCCGGTCACGGGCCAGACTCAGATCCGCGGCTCCGGCTTCAATCCGATAGAACTCTGGCGCGCCTGGACTGGCTGGAACTGAGCTAATGACGAGTGAAGCGTCGTTGGCTTTGAAGTCCAGCGGCAGGTAGCGGTTCTGAGCATCGAAGGCAGCAGCGCGGTTGTCGTAATCCAGAGTGCCCTGTTCGACCGCAATCCTGTTCGCGTGCAGATCGAAGAGCGTGTCGATGGCGGACTTGCCGCGTTTTGCCGGCCTGCGCGGGTGCGGCTGATTGGTCGATCCGTCGGGGTAGACGATGAGGTGCAGTCTGGGCTGGGCGATCTCCAGGTCGCGCAGCAGAATGCGGGGACTGAGGAAGCCCAGCACGCTGAACTGCACGCGCAGGCGGTCGATCTGGGCGTAGGGCGCGTCGCCGGGGTCTTCCAGACCGTGGATCACAATGCCGTCTGCTTCGGCCTCGAGATGAAGCAGGCGCCAGTGAAAAGACCCGATCTCGGCGCGGCCGCCGGTGGCGGTTTCAATTTGCGCGATGAGGCGCTTGCGAACGAGATTCTCGAACGCAGCAGAACTGGCGACGAAATAGAGGCCGACGGCCGCGATCGCAAACAATAAGGCCGCGACGCCGGTTGTAAGCGGAAGATGGCGGAGGAAGAAACGGCGCAGACGAGTGCGCGGCCCGCGCGGAGGCGATGCGGGCGGGATCGGCGGCTCAGGAGAGATGGGCGCGGTGTCGTGTTCGCTCATGGCTCCCCTCTCTGCGGGCTCTGCAGGGCATCAGCGGATTCGAGTTTCGGATCGAGCACTTCCACGTCGCCCTGCTGGCGCAAATTCGTGAGCCAGTTGTCAAAGAGCACGTTGACTTGCTGTTGCAGCAGTATCTCCTGAATGCGCGGAGCGACCTGGTCGAGCGGCGGAACGGCTTCGCCCGGCGCGTACTGCGGAAGCAGCGTGTCGTGATAATAGGATTCGATCTGCTGCGGGGAGATTTGAATGCCCTGCCGGAACCGTTGCTCGATGAAGCGGAGAATCTCAAGCCGGTAGCGAAGATAAGTCCCGACGCGCTCCGGCGTGAGCTCGTGCGCAGCCAGGAATGCCTTCCATCCGGCGTCGGAGGCGCAATTCTGATGCACGCAGGCGGGTAATTGCTTGCGCAGCTCGTCCAGGCGGGTACCGACCTCTTCGGGCGAGGGCTCGATGGCCTGCATGTCTTCCTGGCGGATTTGCTGCTCGATGAGGGTACGGCTAATGATCTGCTCCAGCGCTTGCTGCCGCGTGAGCTGGCCCCGGCCCACTCCGTTGGGATCGAGAACGGAAAGACGGATCTCGTCGTCCAGCTCGCTGGCCAGGATGGCATGCTGGTTGACCACGGCGACGACGCGGTCAAGGACGACGGGGGCGGCAGTCGCGGGCTGTTGAGCCCAAGTCGCGGCGGGCCCAGCCAGGAATGCCGCAAGAAGGAGGCGCTTGATTGCTTTGTTCCACATGGACCCCAGCCATAGCGGGGCCGTCAATGAGGGCTCTGGCGCCCCAGCGGGGCTTGCAAGTCTCTTTTGACCGGCATTCCCAGGGTTCCGTCCGCTACGGCGGACTTCACCCTGGGCTATTCTCTTTCGCTCCCTCCGGGAGCTCTTGTTATTGCACCGCGAGCCGATGAGGATTTCTTCCGGCGAAGCCAGTGGCAAATCAGCGCCGCGCGGAAAGACAACCGCAGGTCCTTCGACTCGTCCGCCGCTGCGGACTCGGCTCAGGATGACCGCCGGCGGACGGGCGATGTTGGTCCGGATTGGAGCTTGTCTGCGCATCAGAAGGCCTGCCCAAGACTGAAAAAGAAGTTGATATGTGGGGCCTGTCCCACGTACGGCGACTGATATGGACCGAGCGGCGTGGCAGGCGCGACCGGAATCGAGTAGTTGATGTTCACCGGGTAGATGGGCGGATTCAGGTTATAGCTGACATCGAACCGGATCGGCCCGACCGGCGTGTGATAGCGCAGGCCCACTCCCAGCGTATGAGAGAAGTCATTGAAGCTGCAGGCGCCATGCCTGCCGGTTGAAGTATCGGGAGGACCGGGCTCAGGCGGGTTCGAAGGGGACCCAGAGGTGCAGCGTTCTGCACGCAACGCTGTCCGGCTGGCGAACGCGCAGAAAGCTGGCCCATGCGTCTCCGGCATTGGTGAAGACATTGCCCATATCGTGAAAGATGACGAAGCTGATTGTGTTGCCAACCCAAGGCAGCGTCGGCGGCGGCAGGCGCAACTCCGTGCTGTTGATGAGCGCTCCCGCGCCGCCGATCTGGTAGCCGGTTTCGGGGTCGCGCGGGCCGGCGGCATTCTGCGAAAACCCCCGCAGCGAAACGGGGCCGCCGGCGTAGAGACGTTCGGGTAGCGGAATCAGCTCGCTTGAACCGTTGCCGAATGCGCGAATCTGGCCGTAGCGCGTGTTGCGGGCAACCACGAACTGGCCTTTATCGAAGCTGTAATAGCTCGAGTTCGACGTGTCGATGCGGTTGAACTCGGCCTGCGCGCCGAAGAACCTGTCGGAGAGGAACTCCTGAAAGCTGGTGTAGGTGCCGCGGCGCGCATCCATGGGCACATCGCGGGTGTCGCGAATCCAGGTGAAGGCAGGGCCGCCTACGCGCGTGGCCGTCGACAGTTCGGAGATCTCGGCGGGGTAAACCTGCAAACTGCTGGCCGCCACTTTCACGCGGCGGAAATCGAGCTCGTAGATGAAGGTGTTCGCTCTGGAAAGCCACGACCCAGGGTGATTGAAGTTCTCGGTCCACCGGAATGCGCCCTCGAGGCGGGAAGCCACGTAAGTGGAAACGTCCTCGCTGTTGGCGTAGCCGCCGGAAAAGACGAGGCCGAAGTTCGGGTTGCCTTCAAAATGCGGAACCTGGTAAAGAAGGCCGATGCTTTGTTCGAGCAGGCCGTACGTGCCCCGCAGCGAGGCCGACTGCTCGCGGCCAAAGAGGTCATTGCGGGTGATGGCAGCGAGCACGCGGGGGCTGACTCCGGTCTTGCCGTTGGGGCTGCAAGCTACGCCGCGTGCTGTGTATCCCGCGCAATTGTTCTGCGGCTGCCCGGTTTGCGTCTCGAAACCGAAGGCCGTAGGTCAACGTCCAGCGGCGCGCCTCGACTGCCTGCAGCAGAACTGTCTTCTGGGTCGCGCCGCCGTTGGGGTTTTCCACCGCCGTATTCACTTCGTTGAAGAGCGCGAACGCGTAGAGATTGCTCTGCGTATTCGCGAGCGCGGTCTGGTTGAGCGGATCGCCGGGGTGTATGGTGATGGCCCGCGCCACCGTCTGAGGGCGCGTGAATTCCAGGCCGGTCAACAGCACGTTGCGAACGAAGACCTGCTCTCCCTCATCGATATGGAAGACGACGTCGACCTTACTGGAATCGGAGGGTTCCGGCTGCTGGGAAACAGTCACCGCCGCCCGATCGAAGCCGCGGCTGTAATACTCGGTCACGAGCGCGTCGTGGTCTGCAGCCAGGTTGCGCGGTGAAAGCAACTGGCCCGGCGTGGTGTTGAGCAGCGCCCTGAGCGCGGCCGCCGGTATATGTTCGTTGCCTTCGATCCGCATCGCGCCCACGTGCAATTGTTGGCCTTCCGCGATGCGATAGGTGACTTCGAGTGGAGCGGTGCGCGCGATCGCGCCTGGCCGCGCGGAGGCTGCAGGCGCAGGATTATCCGTCAAAACCGTCTCCGGCGTACTCGTTTCCGGAGTAACCTTCACCTGCGCAAAGCCGTTGTTCCGATACGCGGCTTCAAGCGCGCTTACGTCAGCCGATACTACCGCCTGGCTGTAAACGCCATGGCGGTCGAGGACGTCGGCGGGATGAACGCTGAGCAGATCCATGAGCGTTGCGGAGGCGAAGTAATGGTTTCCCGCGATGGAGACCTTTTCCACGCGGCGGCGCGGGCCGAGCTGAACGGTATAGAGGATGGTCGACCTGGTCGCTGCCCGGCGACTGGGATTTGTGATCGACCTTGGCATCGAAGTAGCCGAGGCGCTGAAAGTTGTCGCGCAAGCGGCGGTTGCCTTCGTTGAGCAGGTCCTCGTCGACGCTTCCTTCTTGAAAGATGGGGACGAGCCGTTTGACGCGCTCCGGGTCAATGCCGGCGCCCTCGACGTCGACTTTCACCACCGGTCCGCGGTTGGCGGAAAAGCGGAAGTTGACGGCTTTCGCCGCCGCAT
Source organism: uncultured Acidobacteriaceae bacterium (assembly GCA_963701835.1). GTDB lineage: Bacteria > Acidobacteriota > Terriglobia > Terriglobales > Acidobacteriaceae > Telmatobacter. The sequence continues at coordinate 11,709 of CAVPBL010000005.1, forward strand.
CGTACGCCGCGGATTCGAGCTTGACCTCAGCCTCCAGGCGATCTTGTTTCTGAAACGCGCGAAGCACACCATCGAGGGCTCGATTGACGGTGTCGTGGTCCAGGTGGGCGCCGGTGCGCAGATGGGCATGGCGGCGGAATGTTTCCAGGTTCATCCCGGAATCGCCATCGACCGTAACCGTGCCAATGCGTGCCCGCGGCCCCGAGACCACGTGAAACGCAATGTCGGCGAGTTGTTGGTCAGGGTGGGGCGTCACCGTTTGCGCGATGGCCGCTTCGTGATAGCCATTCTCCTCGAGCGTGGCGCGCATCTGTGCAACGGCGCGAAGCATCCTGGCCTGAGTCAGGCGGGTTCCGGCTTCAAGCTGGCAGGCGCGCTGCAGTTGGGTGTTCATGGTGGCTCCGGTGGCTCCGTCCACGCTCACGATTCCGATGAAAGTCCGCGGGGTTCCAAGAAAAACCAGCGCCACGCCGCCCGCCTCGCGCGATCCCTCGACCTCGACTGTGTCAAAGACTCCGGTCGCGTAAAGTTGGCGCAGGCTCCTTTTCAGGTCATCGGCGCTGAGGGGTGCTCCTTCCGCCTGAGCGAGATGTCCTGGAAGCGGGGCGAGCCGGTCGGCCGGGACGCCCTCGAACGAGATGCGCCTCACCGGCAAACCCTCCCACGCCAGAACGGAATCGTTTGCCGGACCCGGAGCCGGGGATTCTGGCGGATCAATCGGCGTAGAGGCACTTGAGCGGGCCGGGGGCGCCGTGGCCGGCCCTTGACACCAGCCCGCGAAAGCCGCGCCCGCGGTGCAGAAAAGAATCCACGCGAACAAAATCCGGCTTCGCGCCTTCCGAGCCCGCAGGCCCGCCTGATCCGCCATGAAGACCTGAGCCTGGGTCGTGGAGCCTTGTGGCTCGTGAGTCGGATGATCCACCCCGTTGACTAAGCCCTGTCGCCGGGGCCCCGGGTGAGCGCCGCACCTTTCTGCCGGCTTTGTTCGCAAGACCATATCTTATGAAGAAGTACCGCACAGCCTGATCCCGATTCCAAGCAGGATCGGCTCAAATCGAGCTCTCACCGGGCACCGGTTTCTACTGTTTTTCGTTCAAGCTCAGCCAACCCTGGACCACTCCCCTTATACTAACGAGGAAGGAAGCTACGGCAAAACCAGAGCGGCCCTGCTTTGTTGAGCTCCGGTTCGAGTCGCCGCTGCCTCCACACCCGCGATATAGACCAGCCGGAAGGAAGGCTGTCAATAAGGACCCCGGCACGCGACTCGGGTTGTGGTGGGCGGATTGGCTTTCAATGCGGACTCTTCACCCCTGGGGAGAAGACCTGTCGCCCCTCAAATGAGCGCAGACCCCGAAGTTGAGGGTCGTGGAGTTGGGATCGACCATCTCAGGTTTTGCAATCGCGCACGAGGAACGGTTTTGAGATCGATCCTGAAGGGAGCGCATGTCCAATTCCCCAACGCCCGCGCAAGCGCCCAGCAGCATCCAATCGAATCACGGCTCAGAGCCGCCGCCTGCGGCCGCAATGGGTCAAGCCACAAGCTCTGCACGCCCGGGCCCGGTCAACCGCCAGGAAGCCGAAGTGTTGGCGCGCGCGCAGGCCGGCGATCATCAGGCATTTGCCCAGCTTTATTCTCTGCACAAGCGGCGAATCTACTCACTGTGCCTGCGCATGGTGGACAATGTCGCGGAGGCCGAGGATTTGACCCAGGAGGCGTTTCTGCAGCTGCATCGCAAAATCGCCACCTTTCGGGGAGACTCGGCTTTTTCCACCTGGTTTCACCGCTTGGCCGTCAACGTAGTGCTGATGCAGCTACGCAAGAAAGGCCTGTCGCTCATCTCCCTCGACGAAGCCATGGAGCCGACTCCCGAGGAAGGGCCCAGCCGCAGCTTTGGCGCCCCCGATCTCACGCTGGCCGGCGTCATCGACCGGCTTGTTCTCGAACGCGCGGTTGCCGAACTGCCGGCCGGCTACCGGCTCATCTTTATCCTTCACGACGTCGAGGGTTTTGAGCATAATGAGATAGCTTCGATGCTGGACTGCTCAATCGGCAACAGCAAGTCGCAATTGCACAAGGCGCGCCTGAAGCTGCGCGACGCCCTGCGCGCCCAAAAGGGCCAGGAGGAGCGGCCATGACCGGCGATCCCAGCAAGTTGAGTTGCGCCGAGTTCCAGGCCCAACTTCCCGAGCTGATTAGCTCGGGGAAAGACGCCACCGCCCATCCCCATCTCCAGGACTGCGAGCTATGCCGAGCCCTCCTGGCCGATCTGGAAACCATCGCTGAGGCAGCCCGCCAACTATTTCCCAGCGTGGAACCGCCGGACGAAGTGTGGGAGCACATCGAGTCGGCCATCAAGCAGGAAAAAGAAGGCGGCATCGAACGCGGAGTCGCGCCCAAGCATCCGTGACCTGGCCGGACTCACCCTCATGGGGACCGGGCAATTCGGGCGAGCGCTCGATTTGAGCCTGGCCTGGGGCCTGAGCCTCATGCACGACTCGGGGATTTGCCGGCGGAAAATCTCCTAGAAACGCCGGCCTCTAGCCCTCACTTTCCGGCCATTTCCGCCGATAGCATCCAAGATCGCCGGTGTGCCATCCCAAGAGGAGGGGGTGTGCCCTCGAGAATCCAACGCAGGAGATGTCTGCGGCCGGGTGCTTGCATTCATTCCCAACTGGCATGGGTCGATGTGCTTCCGGTCATTGGGCTTAGAGAACCCCGACGGACACTGGAACGTAGAATAGTGCACTAGTGGTCGAAGGAGATGCCCGAGGGAAAGGCGGAACTTGCAACTTTTCCCTTTTGAGCTATCTAATGAAGGAAAGTTGATACGAGGACACTCAATGTCAAACCAGCCAAGCGTACCACCCCAGGACCTGTCTCCCCGGAACGCCCCGGGATCGCGCAGGATCGCCGTGCTGCCGGTGCGCGACACGGTGCTATTTCCTCACGCCGTGCTTCCGCTGACGGTGGGCCGGGAGAGCTCCATCCAGTTGATCGAGTCGCTGGGGGAGGAGCGGGCGATCGTGGTGGCGGCGCAACTGGATCCCCGCCTGGATGCTCCCAAGCCGGCCGATCTGCACTCCGTGGGGACGCTGGCTACCGTGCACAAAGTGGTGCGGATGCCCAACCAGAGCCGGTTTGTCTTTACCGAGGGCGTAAGCCGGGTGCGGCTGGTGCGCTTTGTCCAGTCCGAGCCGTTCATGGTGGCCGAGATCGAAACGCTGGAGGATGTGGAGCCGGCGCCCTCATCGAGCTTTGAAGCCCTGGTTCGCAACGTGATCGGGCAGTTCCAGCAGATCGTCTCCGAGTCGCCCACGCTCTCCGACGAACTGCGGACGATCGCCGCGAACATCGAGGAGCCGGAGCGGCTGGTGGATTTTGTGGCGTCCTCGCTGCCCTTCCTGACCACAGACGAAAAGCAGCAGTTGCTTGAGACGCCCAGCATCGCGGAACGGCTGGAGCAACTGAACAAGCTTCTGGCCAAGGAGATCGAGGTGCAGCAGTTGCGCGCCAAGATCCAGACCGAGGTGCAGGACCAGGTGCAGCAGTCGCAGCGCGACTACTACCTGCGCGAGCAGATGAAGGCCATCCAGAAGGAGTTGGGCGAGCAGGACGAGGGCCAGCGCGACGTCGAAGAGCTGCGCCAGAAGATCGAGGCCGCGGGCATGCCCGAAGAGGTGAAGAAGGAGGCCATGAAGGAGCTGACGCGCTTGCAGCGCATGTCGCCCATGGCCGCGGACTACTCGCTCACCCGGAACTACATCGAATGGCTGGCGGTGCTGCCGTGGGCCAAGAGTTCGGGATCGAAGATCGACATCAATGTGGCAAAGCAGATTCTGGACGAGGACCACTACGAACTGAGAAAGGTGAAGGACCGGATCCTGGACTACCTGAGCGTGCTGGAATTGAAGCCCAACATGAAGGGGCCGATTCTGTGCTTTGTCGGGCCTCCGGGCGTGGGCAAAACCAGCCTGGGCCGCTCGATTGCGCGCGCGCTGGGCCGCAAGTTCCAGCGCATCTCGCTGGGCGGCATGCACGACGAGGCGGAGATTCGCGGCCACCGCCGAACCTACATCGGGGCTCTGCCCGGACAGATCATCCAGAGCATCCGGCGGGCGGAAACCAACGACCCGGTGATCATGCTCGACGAGGTGGACAAGCTGGGCCGCGACTTCCGCGGCGATCCGTCTTCGGCGCTGCTGGAGACGCTCGACCCGGAGCAGAACAATACGTTCCGCGACAATTACCTGGACGTGCCGTTCGATCTGTCGAAGGTGCTGTTCATCTGCACGGCAAACATGCTGGACACGGTGCCTCCGCCGCTGATCGACCGCATGGAGATCATTCCGCTGCAGGGTTACAGCGAAGAGGAGAAGGTGCACATCGCCAACCGGTACCTGATTCCGCGGCAGATCAAGGAGAACGGAATCACGGCGGAGCAGATCGAGTTTCCCGAGGAGGCGGTGCGGCACATCATCCGCCACTACACGCGCGAGGCCGGCGTGCGCAAGCTGGAGCAGACGATCGGGACGGTGTGCAGAAAGCAGGCGCGGCGCGTGGTGGAGGGACACAAGGAGAAGCTGGTCGTGACGCGCGAAACGCTCAAGGAGTTTCTTGGCGGCATCCAGGTGCGCGTGGAGACCGAGGTGGCCGAGCGGGTGAAGCGGCCCGGCGTGGCCGTGGGCCTGGCGTGGACGCCGGCCGGCGGCGACATCCTCTTCATCGAAGCCAACAAGATGAAGGGCAAGGGCGGCTTCACCATGACCGGGCAGATCGGCGAGGTGATGCAGGAGTCGATGCAGGCCGCGCTGACCTGGGTGCGCTCCAACGCGACGCGGCTGGGTCTGGCCGAGGACTTTACCAAGGAGATGGACCTCCACATTCACGTGCCGGCAGGCGCCATTCCCAAGGACGGGCCTTCGGCCGGCGTCACCATGGCCACGGTGCTGGCTTCGCTGCTGACCGATACGCCGGTGCGCCCGCTGACCGCCATGACCGGCGAGATCACGCTCAGCGGCAACGTGCTGCCGGTGGGCGGCATCAAGGAGAAGTTTCTGGCGGCGCGCCGGGCCGGGGTGCGAACACATCATCCTGCCGGCGGAAAACCGCCAGAACGTGGAAGAGGACCTGACGCCGGAGATGATCGAGGGCGTAACGGTGCACTACGCCAGCGAGATCGAGGACGTGCTGGCTGTGGCTTTGCCGCTGTTGGCGGCACGGCCGCAATTGCAGCCTGTCACTCCAGGTCTTCCGGTGACCGCCGCCGGCGTGAACGCCGCTTGAACAAGGCCAGAGGGCCGGCATACCTGCCAGCCCCCCGGGCTTCAAAAGAAACCAGCCTCTGGGCCAGCTCTCTGCCGGAACCCGAATAGGGGGGCGCGAGATTCTCCCAACGATCCCCCGTGAGACCCGCGCGTGAAGCATTCAGTCAATCCCATGCGAAGAATCGCCGCCGCCCGCGTCTAACTACCAAGCGATATTCTGTCTCTTACCATGCGTGTACGCGTGATCCCGTTTGGAGTGATGAAGGATTGGCTTGGCTCTTCAGCCGCCACGGTCGAGTTGCCGGAGGGCGCGACGGTGGCGGTGCTGCTGGAGCGGCTGCGCGCGACGTTGCCGGCCCGCGCACCGGAGCAAATCCTGCGCGGCATTGCGGTCGGCGTGAACGCCGAATATGCCCGGGCGCGCAGATCCTTCACGACGGCGATGAAGTCGGGTTGTTGCCGCCAGTGTCTGGCGGGAGTGCTGAGCGCACGGCGGACAAGTTTTGGACGAGAGCGGCGGCCAGACGAGCGTAGCTGTCGCGCTGACGCGCGAGCCGATCGATGCGGCCCAGATTGTCGCCGCGGCCAAGCGCGGCGAGGACGGCGCGGTGGTGGTGTTTGACGGGATCGTGCGCAACCACTCGCGCGGCCGCAGAACCCTGCATCTGGACTACGAGGCCTATGAAGAGATGGCGGTCCACCAGATGCGCGAGCTGGGGCGCCGGGCACGCGAACGATTCGGCGTTCGCCAGGTAACGATGATTCATCGCCTCGGCCACCTGGAGATTGGCGAGACCAGCGTGCTCATCGTGGTGGCCTCCGCGCACCGCACCGCGGCCTTCGAAGCCTGCCGCTGGCTGATCGACACCCTCAAGCAGACCGTGCCCATCTGGAAGAAAGAGACCTTTGCCGATGGCGCCGTGTGGGCGCCGGGCGAGCCGTTCCCTGAGGAGCTTGCCATCGACGCTTCGGAGGCTCCGCATGAAGCCTAGCTTCGATGTGCTTCGGCGGCCTCCTCGCGTGTGCCGGCCTTGGCGTGCTGCTGACGCTGGCGCCTGTGGCGCTGACCGCGCAGGAGACCACCTTTCACGTGGACGTGAAGCTGGTGAACATCTTCGTCAACGTGACCGACAAGAATGGCGCCCTTGTCGGCGGACTCACGCGCGACGACTTTGCAGTCTTCGAGGACGGACGCCCACAGCAGATCGCCATCTTCGAGCGGCAGTCCGAGGTGCCGCTGAATCTGACTCTGGCCATCGACACATCGGGGAGCGTGCGCAAGGATATGAGCGACGAGGAGGCCGCGGCGGCGAAGCGCTTCGCACACGACATCCTGCGCCCGCAGGACCAGATGAGCGTGCTCCAGTTTGCCACCGAGGTGCGCGAGCTGACGCCCTTCACCAACAAGCTTGACTGTCATCGACCACGGCCTGAACCAGTTGCGCGGCGATTGGGCAACCGCACTTTACGACGCCATCTGCCTGGGCTCCGAGCGCCTGGGCAAACAGAGGGGCGCAAGGTGCTGGTGGTCGTCTCCGACGGCGACGACACCGCCAAGACCTCCACCTACGCGCAGGCCCTCGAGGCGGCTCTGCGCAACGAGGTGATGATTTACTCGCTCATCGACGTGCCCATCGAGGCCAGCGCCGGCCGCGACACCGGCGGCGAACACGCGCTGATTACACTTTCCGAACAGACCGGCGGAAAGCATTTCTACGTCAGCGAGGGCGGGCTGGACAAGGCATTCGCCAGGGTGAGCGACGATCTGCGCACGCAATATCTGATCGGCTACTATCCGCAGCATCAGGTTCCCGGCACGAACTTTCATCGCGTAACGGTGACGATTCCCCGCGCCGCCGCGGACGAGTTCAACATCCGCAACAAGGCCGGCTATTACGCCGATACGCCGGTCAGGAGCAACTGACACCGGGATAGTGAGGCGAGTTGACGGAGCAGACTTTCGGCAAAGCGGCTTCGTCGATTCGATCGAACCCGCGCGTCTCCGGCGGCCCGCAGCCCCGTTCACAGCGGTTGCATCTAAAATGGCAACATGACTTCTCCACTCTCGTCGCGCCGCCGCTCCAAGACGCCTCCGCCGGGCGAAACCGGCCAGGAAGGACTTTACCTGCGCTCCCTCAGCGAGCGCCAGGTGATTGTGAACATCAAGCTGCGCGACGGCGAGACGGTGCGCGGCTGGATCGAGTACTTCGACGACTCCATGCTGCGCCTGACGCGCGAGGGCCAGCCCAATCTCTTCATCTACAAGAACCAGATCCGCACCATCAGCGAAGCGGGCCGGCGGCGAGTACGCGCGCTACGAGACCGCGGACGAGCCCAGGCCCCAGCGAGGCGGGCCTGTGAGCGGCGCGGCAGAGCCGCGTGACAACGTCAGATCTCGTTTACGTTCCCAAGGCCGCGGAGATTGCGCGCGAGGCGGGCGCGCGGCTGCGCGAGTATTTCGCTCAGGGCGTGGAGACCGAGTACAAGGGCGACGTGGACCTGGTGACGGTGGCCGACCGCACGGTGGAGAAGCTCATCCGCAGCCGCCTGGGCGAGGCCTTTCCGGAACACGGAATCTACGGCGAAGAGGGCACGCGCGAGCGGATGGAGGGCGAGTTCCGCTGGTACGTGGACCCGCTGGACGGCACCACCAACTTCGCTCACGGATTTCCGCAGTTCTGCGTTTCGATGGGGCTGGAGCACCGGCCCGCGGGCATGAAAGCCGGAGGAAGACGGAACCCTGGTGGCCGGCGTCATCTACGATCCCATGCGCGACGAGCTTTTCACGGCCGAGCGCGGGCGCGGGGCGCGGTTGAACGGCAAGCCGGTGAAGGTTTCGCGCACGCGGGATCTGGCCGAGGCGCTGCTGGCCACCGGCTTTCCCAGCCGCAAGCGCCACGCGAGCCCGAACATTCACTTCTACCAGGAGTTCACGCTGCGCTCGCACGGGGTGCGGCGGGCCGGTTCGGCCGCGCTCGATCTGGCTTACGTGGCCTGCGGCCGCATGGACGCGTTTTGGGAGTTCAATCTCAATCCCTGGGACACGGCAGCCGGGATTCTGCTGGTGGAAGAGGCCGGCGGGCGCGTAACGGATTTCTCCGGCGGCCATTTCCGGCTGCGAGCGACGAGATTCTGGCCTCGAACGGACTGATCCACGACGAGCTGATTGGGTTCTTCGGCGACATGTTCGCCGGACGCAATCTCGCGCCGATCCCCACGCCCGAGGAGTTTGCGAGAAGCAGGGAACGAGGGAACAAGGGAGCAAGGGAGCAAGGGAGCAAGGATTAGTGGCCGGCTTATCGCTCCTGGCTTTCAGCCCGCTTGGATTAGCGGACGGGATCGAATCGCGGCTCATTCCGTCAGGCCCTCGGTCCCTCAGTCGGCGACTTCTTGTTGCCTCGGTCCCTTGTTCCCTTGTTCCCTGCTGTTTCGTTTCCGCATGGCAAAACCGGGACCCAAGGAGATCGAGTCAGGTTGCAGGGCCGTGTGCTACTATCAGCGTCGAGAAGTTCTGAGCGGATCTCGATTGCGAGACCGCGGAATTCCCCGGAGAGCAGACATGGCATACGTCATTGCAGAACCCTGTATCGGCACCAAGGACAGCGCCTGTGTAGACGCCTGTCCCGTCGATTGCATCCACCCCAAGAAGGACGAAGACGGCTTCGCCGAGAGCCGACCAGTTGTTCATCGACCCGGTCGAGTGCATCGACTGCGGCGCGTGCGTGCCCGTCTGCCCGGTCTCGGCCATCTTTGCCCAGGACGACCTGCCGGAGAAGTGGGCCCACTTTACCGAGAAGAACGCCAAGCACTTCGGCCGGTAGACGGCTGCTCATCAAGGAGCGGTAGCAGTCGCTCAGAACGCGCATCCCGCCCGGCGGAATGCGCGTTTGTGTCTGCGTTGGCGACGCGAAAGTCTACAGTGGTTCCACAATTGCCGCACCCAGGGCCGTAACCGCCGAGTGGCTTTTTCATCAAGAAAAAGCCACCCTGTGCGACGCCGGAAAAGGGCACATGAACTGTGGAACCGCCCTAGCCGATCAGTTCCATCCCGGCATCGCGCGCCGCGATTTGGTCAAAGGTCACCGTCTTGCTGCAACCCGCGGCCCGCGCCGAGGCGGCAATGAGGCAATCGGCAAAATCGGCTTTGGAAAACCTAAACCGTTGGACCGCCTGCGCCACAATCGCGGCCTGCTCGACGATCACGGAATCCTGCGCGAGAAGCCGCTCAAGGGTTGCCGCTATTGCGACTCGCTGGGCGCGATTCTTGCTCTTCAGCACCCAGACCAATTCAAGGACAGCCGACAGCGAGACCCACCCAGGTTCCGTTTCGCTGAACGAGGTGATGATCCGGCGTGCCGCAGGACTCTGGATTGGATCGTCGTTGAGAAAATAGCGAAGCAGCAAGTTCGTGTCCAGTCCAGTCAAGCGGCTTCTCCGTCCGAGGCTGGCGCCGCATTGCTTTTCGTGGCATCATCAAGCTCCGCTGCATACGCGGCGAGCTGCTGATTCATCTCCTCATCCGATTTCGGAACATCGAATCCCGCCAGGCACCCCCGCAAGTCCTGAATGGAACCGACCCGCCGCACGGTGAATGCGCCATCCTCGCCTGCCAGAAAGACGATCTTGTCGCCAGGAGCCAGTCCCATCGCATTCCTGACATCCGCAGGAATCGTAATTTGGCCTTTTGAAGTGACTTTGGCCTTGTACATGGCTGATCCTCCTTCCCTAACTTAAGTATCCCTTACCTTTGACCAAGTTTCCTTACATTTTAGCATGATTTCAAGACCGTGGGGGATGCCAAACGCGGGGACAGTGAGTGCGATGATGAGAATGCATGATCGTGCTCACGTCGGAAGCGGTGGTTCTGCGCACCTGGCCGGTGCATGAGGCCGACCTCATCGTCAGCTTCTTTACGCGCGAGTACGGTCGGATGCGCGGCGTGGCCAAGGCGGCGCTGAAGAGCCGCAAACGCTTCGGCGGCGCTCTGGAGCCGATGACCCTGGCGCGGGCCTGGTTTGCCGAGCGGCCGCGGCAGGAATTGGTGCGGCTGGACCAGTTGGAGATTCTGCGCTCGCCGCTCTCGGCGCCGGTGGACCAGACGCGCATGGCGGTGCTGAGTTTCTTCGCTGAGACGATCGACGAGGCGCTGCCCGAGCGCGATCCGCAGGAGACGGTCTTCCGACTGCTGGTTTCGGTGCTGGAGCAGACCACGGCGGTTCAGTCGGAGATCGTGCAGCCATGGATGGCGCTCACCTACTTCTCGCTGTGGATGACGCGCCTGATGGGGCTGCTGCCCGACATTGCGCACTGCATGACCTGCGGCGAGATTCTTGAGGCCGGCGAGGTGAGTTTTAACGCCTATGCGGACGGCTTCTTTTGCGGCCTGCATCGCAATGGCAGCGCGAGCGCGCTTTCAGCCCGATTCCTGGCAACTGGCGCAGCGGATGCTGCGGGCGCCTGCGTCCACTTTTGCCGGCGAGCCATGGCCGCGAAGGCGGGGGCAGGATTTGCGGCGGTTCACGCTGCAGACGCTGGAGCGGCATTTGGAGCGGAAGCTGAAGACGGCGGAGGCGCTGAGCCGGCTGGGCGGGTGAGGCAGGGTGGGCGAGCATGGGCTTGTTCGGTGTGGATGCAGTGTGTATTCTAGAATCAGCTTCCGAGAGCAGGATCGATGGACAGCCGCGAAATCATCAGGAGGTTGAGAGCCGATGGATGGTTCGAGGTTGCCCATGAGGGAAGCCACAAGCAATTCAAACACGCAACGAAACCAGGCCGGGTGACGGTCCCGTTCCCGCGCAGGGACGTGCCGATTGGGACCCTTCGCTCCATCGAGAAGCAAGCGGGTTTGAAGCTCGGCAAGTAGGGGGGCACATGGAATACATCGCCTATCTTCACAAGGACAAGAAGTCGGATTACGGCGTCAGTTTTCCCGATTTTCCCGGTTGCATCACGGCGGGAACGTCGCTCGAAGAAGCGCGCCGCATGGCCGCCGAAGCCCTTTCGCTGCACATTGCCGGAATGCGCCAGGACGGAGAGCGCCTGCCCAAGCCTTCGACTCTCGATGAACTCCGCAACGATCCTGCGATGAGGGGCGCAGTTGCGTTCCTGGTGGAGGCTGCCGAGCCGGAGAGGACGGTCCGCATCAACATTACCGCGCGCGAAAACCAACTATCGGAAATCGATAGCCGCGCCCGCGCCGCCCGGCTCACGCGTTCCGCATATATGGTTCATAGTGCGCTGGGGAAGAAGAAGGCCGGTGTCGTGCGGCTCCCGGCGGCAGACCGCAAGGTTCGCGTGCGGGAAAGGCCGGCTTAGGCCGGATTGCTCTCCACTCCAGTTGCCTCCTACACTGTTTGCATGGAAGTGAATTCACGCCAGATATCGAAGCCCGCTCGCAGAGCGCGCGGCATCGTCAATCGCATTGCGCCCCGAATGAGGCAGTGCGAGATGTGGTCGACTCGCTACTTCAGGAGGAAGATCGCTTCGTCGAGCCATGAATGCGGTGAAGCCGCTTTGACGGTAGGCGAATCGCATGACTCATTAGCAGTGTCGGCGACCGGCTGCGGCGCTTTCTCGAGCCCTGATGGAGATCTCGGTGGTCGATCCTGCGCCGCCGAGGACCTTGAACGCATCTGCGCATGGATTGAACGCGATCGCCCGGAAGCTGCAAAACGCGTCGCGGCAACCATCTACAAGGGCATTGCACAGCTCAGAAGTGTTCCCGGCTTAGGCCGCGTCGAGCCAGCCGCATGAGCGGCTGGCGCGAGCTGGTATTTACGCCCGCTGCCTTATATCGCCCGTTTATACGGGTCAGAGAAGAAGTAATTGAAATCGCTAGAATCTTCCATGGTGCGCAGGACTTGGCCATAAGACGGTAAAGGCGCTGGCGAGGCTGAGCGGGTGAGGGACGCTGCTGGCTGCTAAAATCCGAGTGAGTCCCGATGAGAGAGATTTGCCTGTGTCCGCAGCCCAAGCCCGCACCGCGAGTAAAGCCCACATCGCTTACCTTTCAGGATCTGTTGTTCCGCCTGCAGGCGTTCTGGGCGGAGCGCGGATGCGTGCTGCAGCAGCCCTACGACGTGGAAGTGGGCGCGGGCACCATGTGTCCGGAGACGTTTCTGCGCGTGCTGGGGCCCAAGCCCTACAAGGTGGGCTACGCGCAGCCCTCGCGGCGGCCGGCCGACGGGCGCTACGGCGAGAATCCCAACCGGCTGTTCAAGCACACGCAGTTTCAACTGATCCTGAAGCCGCCGCCGGTGAACGTGCAGGAGCTGTATCTCGAATCGCTCGAGGCCATGGGCATCGACCTGAAGCACCACGACCTGAAGTTCGAAGAGGACAACTGGGAGTGGCCGGCGGGCGGCGCGTGGGGCGTGGGCTGGCAGGTGATGCTGGACGGCCTGGAAATTACGCAGTTCACCTACTTCCAGCAGTGCGGCGGGCTGGATCTCGACCCCATCTGCGCCGAGCTCACGTACGGCATGGAGCGCATCGCGGCGTTCCTGCAGGATGTGGACTCGATCTACGACATTGTGTGGGCGCGCGATCCCGAGACCGGCGCGCCGGTGACCTACGGCGACGTGCGGCTGGCCGAAGAGCTGCAGTTCTCGGTGTACAACTTCGAGATGGCCGACGTGGCCAGGCTGTGGGAGCACTTCAACTAGTTACGAGGCCGAGGCGCAGGCGCTGCTGGAGAAGGCGAACGCGCTGCTGGCAGACGAAAAGGCCAGTCCGAAGGAAAAGCAAAGATTTCCGCTGCTGGCGACATATGAACTGGCGCTGAAGTGCTCGAACCTGTTCAATCTGCTCGACGCGCGCGGCGCGATCAGCGTGACCGAGCGCGTGGGCGTGATCGGGCGGATTCGCGCGCTGGCGGTGGGCGTGGCGAAGGCGTGGGCGGAACAGCAGAAAGCAGCTTCTAGCTGCTAGCTACTAGCCTCTAGCTTTTCCTTGCTGGATTGGGAGTTTCGATTAAGCAAAGCTTTCAGGAACTTCAGGGCATTGAATCGGAAGATTGCCGCACGAAAGAGCTAGCAGCTAGAAGCTAGCGGCTAGTAGCTCACTGAGAGAACGAATCGCATGGCGGATTTTTTACTGGAGATCGGGCTCGAAGAGGTTCCGGCGCGGATGATTGCCGGGGCCGAGGCCGAGCTGGGCAAGCGCGTGAGCGATCTGCTGAAGCGCGAGCGGCTGCTTGCGCGCGGACGGCGAAGTCGACCACCTACTCCACGCCGCGGCGGCTGGCGGTGCTGGCTGAGGGCGTGCTGGCCAAGCAGGCCGACACCGAAGAAGTGGTGATGGGCCCGTCGTGGAAGATCGCGTTCAAGGACGGCGCACCGACGGCCGCGGCGAGGCCTTTGCGAAGAAGGCCGGCGTGCCGTTGCGGAGCTGAAGAAGATTGAAACGCCGAAGGGCGAGTACGTGGGCGCGACGGTGAAGCTCACGGGGCGGACGGCGAGCGAGATTCTGACCGCTGAGCTGCCGAAGGAAGTTCTGGCGATTTACTGGGCCAAGAACATGTACTGGCGCGCGGGCAAGCCGGAGCGCTTTGTGCGGCCGGTGCGCTGGGTTGTGGCGATGCTGGACTCCGAAGTGGTTCCGCTGGAGATTGCGGGGATTGCGGCGGGCAATGCGAGCCGTGGGCATCGCGTGCTGCACGGGGAGGCGCCGGTCGTGATCGATGCGGCGAAGAGCTATAAAGAGACGCTGCGCGCGGCGTAGCGTTGTGGTCGATGTGGCCGAGCGCCGGCAGATCGATCCGCAAGGCGCTGGACGCGGCGACGCGGACAGTTCCCGGCGCGCGCTGGCGCGAGGACGAAGCGCTGGTCGAGACGGTGACGCACCTGACCGAGTGGCCCATCGGTGATTCTCGGCGACTTTGAGCCGGAGTATCTGGAGCTGCCGGAAGAGGTTCTGGTGACGGTGATGCGCGACCACCAGAAGTACTTCGCGGTGGAAGACGCGCAGGGCAAGCTGGCGCCGCACTTTCTGGCGGTGCTGAACACGCAGGCGGACGAAGAGGGCGCGGCGATCATCCGGCACGGCAATGCGCGCGTGCTGCGGGCGCGGTTCAAGGATGCGCGGTTCTTCTGGGACATGGACCAGAAGACGCCGCTGGCGGAGCGCGTGGAGAGCCTGAAGAATGTGACGTTCCAGAAGGAGCTGGGCAGCTACTACTGGAAGACCGAGCAGAACCTGTGCGGTGGCCGAATGCGCTGGCCGCGATAGTGAAGAGCGCGGACGTGCAGTTCGACGAGGCGGCGCTGTTCAAGGCGGTCGAGCTGGCCAAGACCGATCTGACGACGGAACTGGTGAAAGAGTTCACCGAGCTGCAGGGCATCATCGGCGGGCTCTATGCGCGGGCGCAGGGATTGGACGAGACAGGTTGCGCAGGCGATTTACGACCAGTACACGCCGGCCTCGATCGAGGACGCGATTCCGTCTACGGTCGAAGGGCAGTTGCTGGGCTCGCCGACCGCATTCAGACCATCGTGGCGATGTTCGGCATCGGCAACGCGCCGACGGGATCGAAAGATCCGTTTGCGCTGCGGCGCGCGGCGAACGCGATCGTGAAGATTCTGGCCGAGTCGGAGTTGCCGCTGACGCTGAGCGATGTGGTCGAACGCGAGATCGGGCGTCGAGCGATGTCCGGCAAAGCGCAGGTCGACACGCGTTTTTCCGCGAGCGGCTGCAGTTCTACCTGAAAGACGTGCGCGGCTTTGCATACGACGTGGTGAACGCGGTGCTGGCGGCGGGCGCGGACGACGTGCGCGACGCGATTGCGCGGGCCGAGGCGCTGACTTCGGTGCGCGGCTCGGAGGATTTCGCCGCCGTTTCGGCCGCGTGCAAGCGCATCAAGAACATTCTGCGGCAGGCGGAGGAAAAGGGCTTTCGTCCCGATGCGCAGAAGATCGGCAAGCTGGCCGGCAAACTGGCCCTCGAAGGGATTGACCTGTGGGACCGGTCCAAAGAGATTGCGCCGCAGATCGCCAAGCTCCGCGAGCAGCGGAACTACGGCGAGGCGCTGGCGCTGATTGCGACGCTGCGGCCGACGGTCGACCAGTTCTTCGACAAGGTGATGGTGCTCGATGCCGACGAGGCGGTTCGCAGCGCGAACCTCGGGCTGATCGACGAAGTTCTGCGGAATTTCTCGACCATTGCGGACTTCAGCGAGATTGTGACGGGGTAAGCGCTCGATCGTTCTTCCCTGAGGATTCGGGCACATGCATGACGAGCCGCAAAAGACGGTTGAAGAGCTGAAGGAAAGACAGCGCAACCTCACCTGGCCGGAGGCGCTAAAGAATAGCCGTACGTGGATGAGCTTCTTTGGAAGGGTGCATCCCAAGGCTCCGCTGGTGCAGCGAATCGGGATGAGGCTTCTTTGGATTCATGTTTACGCTTTTTGCTGTTTTATTTCTCTTTGAGGTTTTCGCTCGCGAATGTGAGCCACTTCTCTGCTTACGATCCACGATCGCGAGCGCGTTTCTGTTTGCAGGTCTACGGATGCTAAGGCAATGCGTTCCGTCGAGAAAAGACGACGCCTAGAACACTCATTCAGTTCGACCGGGCGCTCAATACCAATGGCCGGCCTGCTAACTTGCCAACTCGCTGACCCGTGATTCACCCGTCTAAAATCAATAGAGATGGCGGACACGCTTTATTTGAGCCTGTGGTATCCGAACCTGCGCCTGGAGGCGCTCCCCGACAAGCTGATTGCGGTGCTGGGCGCCTTTGCCGCGCATGGCGGCGAGGCGAAGGTGTACTCGGCCACGGTGTGGCCGGTGAGCTGGAACGAGACGCCGGTGTTTCAGCGCGTGTACGGGCGCATGGCTGGCGCGGCTGGAACCGGGCGCAGGTACCGGGCGCCGAGCCGCGCCAGGCTGTGGAAGAGGCGATGGAGCTGCTGCACGAGGACTACGCCTACGAGTTCCAGATTGGGTGGAACTTGTGGGAGCTGGAAGACGGCGCTGCCGAAGCGGCTCGACCGTGCGATCCTCGGCCGTTGGGCGCGGGGCCCAAGGCTGGTGCGGGTGACGGGCTACGGGCCGCTGTTCGACGAGGGCGCGTACGAGCAGGATGGGCACATCCGCATCGACTTCGGCACGGACACGCCGTTTCTCGAGGAGGACGCGGACCTGGACCAGGTGGGCGCGAGGCATGTGGAAGAGAATGTGCGCCAACTGGTGGAGCTGACGGCGGCAGTGGAGAAGGCCTCGGGCGCGACGGCGCGCCTGTTGTGGAGCGAGCTGGGCGAGAGCCTTGCGCAGCGGCTGGCGGCGCGGCTGGGAATGGGGAACTAGGCCGTGCGCTTCACGATCGAGCGAATCCGGACGCTGGTGCTGGTGGCGGCGGTGCTGCTGCTGGCCGCGCTGGGGGTGTTTCTGGTCCGCGCGCAAGTGGAAGAATCTGCTGAACCGGCGCGATCTGCCGCAGCGGCTGGGCAAGGACATTCAGCAGGAGGCGAACGGCTACACCTTCGTTCATGCTATGGCGCGCACTCGCAGTACAGGATTCATGCTTCGAAAGAGGTGGAGCTGAAGAACGATCACGTTGAGCTGCACGACGTGCAGATCGACTCTACGGCGAAGACGGCAGCCGCATCGACCGGATTGCCGGCGACACGTTCGAGTACGACCAGAAGAGCGGCGTGGCCACAGCGCAGGGGCCGGTGGAGATGCTGCTGACGCGGCCGGCGGCGAGCGCGCAGCGGCTACGGAGACGGCGGGCAAGGCGAAGGGGCATCTGATTGCCGAGGTTGGCGCGGCGACAGGCTCGGCGGGCAGATTCGACGTAAAGACCAGCGGAGTGACCTTCGACCGGAACACGGGCATGGTGACGACGGCAGCAGCGGGTGGATTTCTCCATGACGCAGGGCAGCGGAAGCGCGATGGGCGCGCAGGTACGACTCGCAGAGCGGCTACCTGACGCTGGAGCAGGCGGTGGAGCTGACGACGCACCGGGGCGGCGATGCAGGTGCAGATTCACGCGCAGCACGCGGAGTTCGACCGCGGCGCGCAGATCTGCTTGCTGCGCGCGGCTGCGGCCGACTACCGCGGCGGCGAGGCGGACGCGGCGCAGGCGAAGATTCTGTTCCGCAGCGACGGCTCGGCGGAGCGGCTGGACGCAACGGGCGGCTTCACGCTGGCGACCGCGACCGGCGGGCATTTGGCGGCGCCCACGGCACAGATGGACTTTGACGAGCACAACCAGCCGCGGCACGGGCACCTGGAGGGCGGCGTGACCATGGACTCGGTGAAGGAAGGGCGCACGGTGCACGGAACGTCGCCTACGGCGGAGCTGGAGTTCACGGCGCAGGGAGAGCTGCGACACGCGCACCTGGAGCGCGGCGTGGCGATGGAGAGCGAAGAGACGAGCGAGACGGAGAAGGGGCAGACGGCGGCGCTCGACGTGAGCCGGACCTGGCGCTCGCCGGTGGCGGATATCGACTTCCGGCAGGCGCGGGGGCAGACAAGGGCCAGGTGGAACCGGAGGCCATGCGCGGCACGGGCGGAGTGGTGATCACCAGCGAAAGCCGGCGCGGCAATGCGGCGGCAACGCCATCAAAGATGACTGCCGATGAGGTGACGGGCACGTTTGGGCCGGGTCGGCGCTGCGCGCGCTGACCGGCGTGGGCCACGCGGGGATCGAGCAGACGACGGCTACGGGAGCGCGGCAGACCGCAAGCGGCGACCGGCTGGAGGCGCAGTTTGACGGAGACAGGGAACAAGGGACCAAGGGACCGAGGGACCAAGGGAGCAAGGCGAACAAGGGAGCAAGCGAGCGGTACCGGGTGCAGTCGGCGGAGCGTGCGACGGCCAGGTGCTCTGCCGAGGTGCAGACGGCCGAGCTGGATGGGCATGTGGTGCTGTTTGAGCAGCCGGCGCCGAAGCCCGGCGCGCAGCCGCAGCCGCCGCTGCGCGCGACGGCGGGCAAAGCGGTGTATGAGGGCACGGGCGAGTGGCTGCATCTGACGATGAGCCCGCGCGTGGACGACGGCGGCATGGAGTTGACGGCGGAGAAGGTGGATGTATCGCAGCAGTCGGGAGACGCTTTTGCGCACGGCAACGTGAAGGCGACGTGGACGAGCCAGGGCGGCTGAGCCGAGCGGCAGAATGCCGGCGGCAAGCGGCGACGCGGGCCAGGGACCGTGACGCTGGGCGGCAAAGGGCCGGCGCACGTGGTTGCGGCGGAGGCGCAACTGAACGAGTCGACGGGCGAGGCGACATTCCGCGGGCATGCGCGGCTGTGGCAGCAGGCGAATTCCGTGACCGGGCCGGTGATCGTGCTGAACCGGCACATGCAGACGCTGGTGGCGCGAAGCAGCGATCCGCAGAGCCGGTGAGGGCAGTGCTGCTGAGCGCGGGTGCGCCTGGCGCGGGCATGGAATGCGGAGCCGATCATCGGACCAGAATGCACGGCAGCAACGCGAGCGCGAAGACGGCCACGCCTTCGGTGATCCGCGTGCGCGGGGGCGAGCTTTGGTATTCCGACGCCGAGCGCCGGGCGGTGATGCACGGGGGCGCGCTGGGCGCGGTGATTGCCGAGACGGGCACGGCGACGTCGTCGTCCGATGCGGTCGAGCTGCGACTGATGCCGGCGGGAAATCATGACGGCGAGCAATGGCGGGCAGGCGCAGGTGGACCGCATGACGGCGACGGGGCATGTGGTGCTGACCTCGCAGGGCCGGCGCGGAACCGGAGAGCAGCTGGTGTATTCCGGCGCGACCGGAGAATACGTGCTGACCGGCACCGCCGCCGCGCCGCCGAAGATGACCGATCCCGAGCGCGGAACCGTGACCGGCGAGGCTTTGATTTTCAATAGCCGCGATGATAGCGTCAGTATCGAAGGCGGCGGGCGCGAGACCAGAACCGAGACGACCGCTCCGGAAGCGCACGGGAAGTAGCGGCGGAAGCGAGCCAGCGAGATGAATGCAAACACTGATTGCCGAGGGAATCGGCAAGAGCTACAAGGGGAGGCAGGTTGTCACGGGACGTCAACCTGAGAATCTCCCGCGGCGAAGTGGTGGGATTGCTGGGGCCGAACGGCGCCGGCAAGACGACCAGCTTTTACATGATCGTGGGACTGGTGCAGCCCGAAACCGGGCGCGTGCTGGTGGACGAGACCGACATCACGCGGCTGCCGATGTATCTGCGGGCGCGCAACTTCGGCATCAGCTATCTTCCCCAGGAGCCTTCGGTCTTTCGCAAGCTCACCGTGGAGGAGAACATTCTGGCGGTGCTGGAGGCGCAGCCGCTGGGCAACCGGGAGCGGCGCACGCGCGCCGAGAAGCTGATCAACCAGCTGAACCTGGGCCACATCCGCACCACGCGCGGCTACGCGCTTTCCGGCGGCGAGCGGCGGCGCGTGGAGATTGCGCGGGCGCTGTGCATCCAGCCGAATTTTATTCTGCTCGACGAGCCGTTCAGCGGCATCGACCCGATTGCGGTGCTGGAGCTGCAAAAGATCATCTTCGACCTGAAGGCGAGCGGCATCGGCGTGCTGATCACCGACCATAACGTGCGCGAGACGCTGAGCGTAACCGATCGGGCGTACATTATTGCCGAGGGGCGGATCTTCCGCGCCGGGACGCCGCACGAGCTGGGCAACGACGTGGAGGTGCGGCGCATCTACCTGGGCGAGGGATTTTCGCTAGGCTGAGGGGCAAGCCGACTGCGCCGCAGAGCATGCGCATCGTGAGATTGGCCATGCGCAAGAGCGAGGCGCCGGGCGCATAAAATTCAATAGATAGAGATTCCGGGATGGGCCATTGCCCAATTCGGGACAATGACGCGAATTGGTGATTCGACTTGAGGCATTTTCTGCATTAAGCTTTTTCTCGCACGACTACACTCGGCATTGAGTCCAAAACGGGAAAGAACGCATCTATGCCGCTGCTGCAACCAAAACTGACTTTGAAGGTGGCGCAACGCCAGGTCCTGACGCCGGGCCTGATGCAGATGGTGAGCGTTCTTGCCCTGAACAAGCTCGAGCTGAAGGAGATGATCGATGCCGAGATGGTGGAAAATCCCGTCCTGGAAGAGATTGACGAAACGGTTCCGATGCTGGACGAGGTGGCGGGCCGCGAGGAGCGGCTGGAGCGCGGCGCAGAGGAGGCGGCCGCGCCGCCCAAGGACTCTTCAACGAGATCGATTTCGGCTCGTACTTCCAGGAGTATCTCGACCCCGGCTATCGCACGCAGCCGGAGTACGAAGAGAGTGAAAAGCCCTCGTTTGAAAACTTTCTCTCCCAGCCTACGACTCTGTCCGATCACCTGGCGTGGCAGTTGGGAGCTCTGAGCCTGGACGCCAAGCTGCACGAGGCGGCCGAGTTCGTGGTCGGCAATCTGGACGAGGATGGTTACCTGGCGGCGAGCGAAGAGGAGCTGGCCGCGGCGTTCGGCCCGGCGCCCGCAGGATGCGGCAGCCGGCAACGGCCACGTAGCGGAGCAGGCCGCGGCGCTCGATCTGATCCGGCGCGCTATCGATCTGGTGCAGCATCTGGATCCGGCCGGCGTGGGCGCGCGCGACCTGCGCGCAGTGCCTGGTGCTTCAGATTGCGGCGCAGCAGCAGGAGTTTGGCCATTTGTACGCGAAGCGCGGCGGAGAAGCCGACGAGGAGCCGGCGACGACCCGCACGGCAGCTTCCGCGCCGAGGCCGAGGCCAAGATCGAGGAGCGGCGGCGCGCGATGGAAGTGGCGGCGCTGATTGTGGACCGTCACTTGCCTCTGCTTGCAGAAGCGCGACGTGAAGGACCTGGCGCGCGCGGCGCAGGTGACGCCGGAAGAGGCGCATGCGGCGGTCGAGTTCATCCGCACGCTCGATCCGCGGCCGGGGCGCATGTACAACCGCGAGCAGACGCGGCTGATCGAGCCCGATGTGTTGTTTGTGAAGCGCGGCGGCGAGTGGGTGGTCTCGATGAACGAGGAGGACCTGCCCAGCCTGCGCCTGAGCCAGCGCTACCGGCGCATGCTGGTCTCGGCCGACACCGACAAGGAAGTGAAGGAGTACGTGAAGGAGCGGTTCCGCTCGGCGCTGCAACTGATGCGCAATATCGCGCAGCGCAAGAGCACGATTCTGCGGACCTGCGAAGTGATTGTGCGGCGGCAGCAGGAGTTCCTCGACAAGGGCGTGGAAGCGCTGCGGCCCATGATGATCAAGGAAGTGGCCGAGGAGATCGGCGTTCACCCCTCGACGGTGAGCCGCGCCGTGGCCAACAAATACGCGCACACGCCGCAGGGCGTGCTGGAGCTGCGCTTCTTCTTCTCGGAGGGCGCGAACGGACCGGAGGGCGCGGACACGCCGCTGCTGGTCTTGAAGCGCAAGGTGCGCAAGCTCATCGAGGACGAAGACGCGCGGCATCCGCTGACCGACGACCAGCTTGCCGCGATGCTGCAGCATCAGGGAATCCAGCTCACCCGCCGCACCGTGGCCAAGTACCGCGAGGACATGAACATTCCGTCGACGCACCAGCGGCGGAAGAGGGATAGCAGCTAGCTCTTCAGCTGCTTTACAGCGTCACGCTGTTGTTCATCAGCGTGATCTCCGGTACGTCGCCGCCGCATTCGACGGTGACTGTGGCGCCTTTCAAGTCGGCGCCTGACGGGGACGGCGAGCGTGATCTGCGCCGTCTTGGGCGTGAGGTCGAGCGGCGCTTTGAGCGCGGGAACAGTCGGCGGTGGCGAGGGTCTTGCCGGCGTTGTCGCGCAGGACGACCTTCGATGCGGGCGCATCGACGGCGCCCACGCTGTGCACGGTGACCGTCATCTTCGAGCCCTCGACTTTCACATCCTCGGGATCGATGCCGAGATCGGGACGCGACCAGTAGGGCATGCCTTTGTTCTTGAGCGTGAGCTCGATGACTGTCGTGGTGCGCGGCGCGAAGGTGATGGCGATGGACTTGCTGCGCTCGAAGGCGACGGTCTGCGTGGTCGACGGTCTTGGACCGGTGCGTCGGGAGCTGGCGGCGCATTGCCGATGCCAGCTTGCGTGCCCTGCGTCATCGTCCACTCGCCGGGATCGACCTCCCAGCCGGTCATGTGCGCGGTGACGGGAACGCGATCGAGATTGTAGGCGATGATCTTGACGTGATCGGGCGTGGCCTCGGGCACAAGAATCGCGACACTCTGATCGTCGGCGGGCGCATCAAAGCGCCAACTGACGGCGTTGCCCGGATAGCAGTAGTTGCGCATGAGCGCGACGCCGCCCAGGCGCGAGCGCTGCAGCTCGCCGTTGTTGAAGTAGATGCGATCGATCCAGAGACTGCCCTCGGTGTTGATGAATTCGCGCTCGTGCGCGGTTTGAATCTGCGAGGCGTAGACCTTGTCGAGATACGACGTGTCGCCGGTGGCCTGCCAGGCAAGCTGCCAGAGAGTCTCGTAGGCTGCGCGATCCTGCGAGGCCGCTGGCCGGTTGGCGGCGGCGATGAGCGGATTCGGTCTGCGGTCTTGCGCAGGTTGAGCATGTCGAGCATGTCGGCATTGACGAGCTGCATCGATTCCATGGGCGAGTCGATGAAGGGCTGCACGTATTTGGGGTCGCCGGTCCAGCGATAGGCGGCCCAGAGAATGAACCAGGCGCGCATGCCGGTGGGCTTGTCTTCGTCGGTTTTGAAGTTGACTTCGAGGTGCAGCGACTGTCTTGCCGTCGGGGCCGGGCTTGTAGTGCGCGAGGATGCCGTCGGCGAGCTCGAGGATCATCTTGCGCGTCTCGGGCATGCCGTTGAAGAGCACGAGCGAGAGCGCGGGATGAAAGTCCATGTACGAAGCTTCCTTTGACCAGCCCCAGACGCCGCCCGTGGCCATTTTGGCGCCGTTGAAGTAGTTGGAGCGCACATGGCGGTGGCCGGCGGCGTTGATGCCGGTGAGCCACTCCAGGCGCTTGGCTGTGACCATGGCGCGCTCAATCTGCTTGGGGCTGCCGAAGTCGAGCAGCATGGACTCGCCGAGCACGTTGAGGCCGTCTTCGTAGCTGTGCAGTTCGTCGGTCTGGATGGTGGCGAGCCCGTTGGTGAACATGTGCTGCGCGTACATGGCGTCGAGCTCTCGCGCAGAGCGAGGCCTTGATCTTGTCGGGCGTGGAGCCCATCAGGGCCAGGCCCGGCCACCACTCGGTGAAGTCGCTATCGTCCGAGAGGCCGCCGCCGAATTCGCCGTTCGAGATCTGGCGATTGTCGATGTACCAGTTGATGAGGCGCTTGAGGTAGCCGAGATCTCCACCTGCAGGAAGGCCCACTGCGGCACGCCCGGCGGCGCCTGCGGCAGCGTGAAGGCGGGCGCGGCTGCTCGTGGTTCATCTCGTGCCAGTAGTCGCGGGCCAGGTCGTTCTCGGGATCGACGCGCAGCAGGTCGGTGATGTCGGCGTCGAAGCGGTTGAAGAGATTGAGGCGGCGCGAGCTGACGGATTCCTCGACGAGGTTGGCGAACTCGTCGCGCACCTGCGTGAGGCGGTCGGCGATGTGCTCGGGCAGCGCGTCTTTGTAGGGCTTGAAGATGAGGCGGACTTCGGCGCCTTCGAGCGCGGCGGCGGAGAAGTCGGCGCTCTGCGCGGCGATGGTGATGTAGAGACTCTTGCCGTTGGGCAGGATGCGGTCGCGCGTGTCGAGCCAGAGGGTGTGCGGCGTGTTGGGCTTGACGGCGAAGGTGAAGTAGAGCATGTTGCGCATCGGCCAGAGCGGATCTTTCACCTGGATGTTGAGGGGAATCACGCCGTCGGCGTTGGGCTGGAAGTTAAGCGGAGGCAGATCGATCGCGATGCCGTCGAGGCCGGCGTCCATGTTCTCCCAGCCGTAGGAGGAGCCGTGGCCGTCGGCGACCATCTGCGAACGGAAGTCGGCGGGGATAAGGATGTGGACGATGGGCAGGCCGGCCTTGAGACGTCTTTGCGTGCGCGTGCCGGGAGCGCCGGCGGGCATGGCCATCATGGTCATGCGCTCGTCGGCGGAAAGCGGCCGTCAATGAAGTCGACGAGCGGCATGGTGGAGGGATTGTCGGCCGCGTTGACTTGTGCTGGTGAGGCGTAGCGCAGCGTGGCGACTCCGTGGGCTCCACGCCGGGATGCACGTAGTAGGCGGAGAGCTCGCCGAGGGGCTGCTCCTGCTCGACGTTGATGAAGCGGATCTTCTGGCCGGTGACGGGCGTGTCGAATTGGTGGTAGGTGATCTCCTGGCCGATGGGCCGCACGAAGAGCGTGGTTTCGGAGTCGGCGGCTTTCTCCTTGTCGTGCGCGAGCAGCGTCCACGTGCCCCACGCGCCGCCCGCGATTTCGAGATGGTTCCACGGCTCGTCGGGCATGTTGAAGGTGATGGTCTTGCCGGAGAGCGAGTAGCAGTCCCAGTCGGGCAGCTCGAAGTAGTCGTCGCGGCCGATGAGGCGCGAGCGATTGTAGACGCCGGGCCAGGTGGTTTCGCGAATGCCGTCGGTGGCCTTCCACCACCAGCGATTAAGATCGTAGACGTCGTGGATCTCGACTTTGCGAACGGTTGTGTATTCCTCGTTGAGCAGAACGGGATCGTCGCCGGGGCGGTTCCAGCCGTACTTGAGATTCCACTCCTGCTGCCAGTTTGTCGCGTGGCCCGAGCCGGAGTCGAATCGGCCTTCAGCTCGGGACCACAGGCGCCGCGGCTTCAGTCGGGAGGAGCGCCGGCGGCGACGGTGCGATCGAGCGGCGGAATGTCTTGCGGAATCTGATTCTTTGCGAGGCCGGCGATGTTGTCGTCGGAGAGCATGCGGTCGTAGATGCGCAGTTCGTCGATGTCGCCGCCGCGGTCGTAGCTGTAGGAGCTCTCGACGCCGGTGGGGCCGATGATGCGCGAGTGCGGGCCGAACTGGTCGAGCGCGGTGTCGAAGAGGCCGGTGGCTTCCTTGTCGCCATCAGCTTGCCGTCGATGTAGAAGCGGATGCCGCTGGTTTCGTCCCACGCGAGCGCGAGATGCATCCACTGGTCGGGCTTGGGAATCTCGGGCAGCTTGACGGAGACGCGCGTGCGGCCGAGGTTCACGTCGGTGACGAAAGCGTCGAAGCCGTGGCCGTTCCAGTCGATGCGCAGCCAGACCATGTCCCAGCTGGAGTGGTCGGCAAAGCCGACGCGGAAGACGGGGAACTCGGTTTCGTCGAGCGGATCGCGCGAGCGCCAGAAGAACGAGAGCGTGCCGCGCTGCGAGTAGATGTTGCCCGGCGCCCAGTAGGAGAGCAGTTGATTGTTGCCGCACTGGATGTAGGAGCCGCTGACGCCGCCGGGAAGAATCTTGACGTCCTTGCACGTAATTCGGGACGGGATTGCCGCCGGCGGCGTAGTCGGCGTTGAGGCCGTGGTCGCCGGAGAGATAGAAGAGCAGGCCGGGCTCGGAGGCATGCGGGTTGGGCGGCAGGATCGAGGTGGTGATGGGCGGCGCGTACTCGAGGGCGACCTGGGATCGCGCCGCGTGAAGCAAAGACGATCGAGGCGAAGACGCAGAGCAGACGAGACGAGACGCGAACGGCGCATGGCGAGCCCTCCGACCGGATGATGCGGCCTGTGACGGCGCGTTCGTGACTGCGCAAACTGGTCAGACCACCCCCACGGCATTGTGCGGGCGGGCGGGTTGGCAAATGGGAAAGCTTCAGGTATGCGCAGACAGAATGCGCAAAGGCGGGGCAATGCTAGCAGCTAGAAGCTGCTTTTACATCGCTTCGGGGCTTTCGATGCCGAGCAGGGCGAGCGAGCCGACGAGTTCGCGCAGGGTGACGGCGGCGGTGGCGAGCAGAAACGTCTTGCGCGCGGGGTCTTCTTCCGTGAGGATGTGGTGGCGATGGTAGAAGTTGGCGAACTCCTGCGCGAGCTGGAAGGCGTGCTTGGCGAGATAGGCGGGTTCGGAGGTTGCGATGCACTGCTCCAAAACCAGGGAAAAACGGCCGGCGCGCAGCCAGAGCGCCCAGATGTCTTCGTTCTCTTCGCCTGAAAGAAACAACGCAATGCGGCTTTCGTCTGGCTCCGCTAGCTCCGCTAACTCCGCTAGCACCGCTTCCGGCGTGGTGTTCGCCTTTGCGGAAGATGTTGCGGATGCGCACGACGGCGTATTGAATGTAGGGGCCGGTCTCGCCTTCGAAGCTGAGCGCGTCTTTGAAGTCGAAGGCGATGACGGAGTTGCGCGTGAACTTGAGCATGAAGTAGCGCAGCGCGCCGATGGCGATCTGTTCGGCGATCTTCTGGCGCACGGCTTCGTCGCTCGAGTCTGGCGCGCGTCCACTTCGGCGCGCGTGGCGGCGATGAGCTTGTCGATCAGGTCGTCGGCCTTGACGCCGAAGCCTTTGCGGCCGCTGACTTCGATGTAGGATTTCTTCTTGTCCTCTTCGGAAACGTCGTAGCCAAGTTCCACCGCGCAGCGCGGCGTGAGCGCAACCATCTCGTAGCTGAAGTGCGTGTAGTGGTCGGCCTGCTCGGTGTAGCCCATGCCGCGCAGCGCCTGGATCACGTTGGCCTGCGGGTCGGACTGGCGCGCATCGATGACGTTGTAGATGGCCGTGGCGCCGCCGAAGTGCGGATGGTTCGCCTCGCCGGATTCGGCGGAGATCCAGCACTCGTGATCGGGATAGTTGAAGAACCGCTTGTAGCCGAAGTCGCGGCCGAGCAGGCCGAACTTCCAAAGGTGGTAGGCAATGTCTTTGCCGACGTAGGTGACGGTGCCGTTGGAGCGGACGATGACCTTGGCGTCTTCGTCGGCCCTTCGGGCCGTCTTGGTTTTGGACCGGCTCCGTCGACGCCCGGGCGCGTCATCACCCAGCAGCCCTTGTTCTTGCCTTCGTTCTCGAAGTAGAGCACGCCGGATTTCTTGAGCTGCTCGAAGGCCGCGTCCCAGAACTTGAGGTGGAGGATTTCGCTCTCGCGGGGCAGGAAGTCGTACTCGATGCCGAGGCGCAGCATGGTTTCAAGATGGCGGCGCAGAACGGCGGTGGAGATGAGGTCGGCGATTTCGGCGGTCTCGTTGCCGCCCTGCTCGATCAGCGTGCAGCGTGTCGAGGCGCAACTTCTTGCGCGCGGCTGTATTCTCCTCGTCGGTTCCCAGTTCGCGTACCACTGCGAGGTGCGCGCGTAGAGAGTCCCAGCAGTAGTAGTCGATGCGGCTGGCGGCCGGACTGTTGCAGCGCGTACGCACTCAGTCGACAGCGCGCGAACTTCGGCGGCGATTTCTTCTTCGAGATGCAGAAAGCCCACGACGACATCGGCCACCTGCACGCCGGTGTTGTCGATGTAGTTCTGCACATCGACCTTGTATCCGGCGGCGCGCAGCAGGCGCACAAAGGTGTCGCCGAGAATGGCGTTGCGCAGATGGCCGATGTGCGCGGCCTTGTTGGGATTGATGCAGGTGTGCTCAACGAGCGCGTGGACCCCTTCGCTGACGGCGATCGGCCTTCGGCGATCTGCCACCAGCCGAGCTGCCGCAGCGCGATCGAGCGCGCGTTGATGTAGCCGGCGCCGGCGACTTCGAATCCGGCGAAGCCCTCGACCGCGCCGAGCGCGGCGACGATCTCCTGCGCGATGATTTTTGGCGCCTTGCGCAGCTTGCGCGCCAGCTCGAAGGCGATGGGCGTGGCGATCTCGCCGAGGCGCAGGTCGGGCGGCGTCTCCAGGGGACGTTCTCGATCTCGAGATCGTATTTTTCTTTCAGCACGGCGCGAAGGCGCTCCCGAGCCGCTTTTCCAGTTCCAGAACCACGCGAGAGCCTCAGAAAATCCTTGATTTTCCAGGTGATTTTATCACCTGCGGTGAGGCGGGCGCTCAGCGCGCGCGCTGGCGAGTAGCAGGCGAGTGCGCGGATTAGAAGCATGCGCAAGCGCGATGCCGTAAGATGGAGAGTGATTGCTGATCATGCCGACGCTTCTTCTGTGCGCGAACGGAATGCGCTCTTCATGACCGATTCTGGCTCCAATTCAAACCGCTTTTACCTGACCACGCCGATTTACTACGTGAATGCGCGGCCGCACCTGGGCCACGCCTACTCGACCATCGTGTGCGACGCCATTGCGCGGCGCAAGCGGGCGCTGGGCATCGAGACGTGGTTCTTGACCGGCACCGACGAGCACGGGCAGAAGATCGAGCGCTGCGCCAAAGCTGCCGGATGCACGCCGCAGGAGTTTGCGACGAAAATTCCGCGCGAGTTTCGCGGGCTGTGGGACCGGCTGGGGCTGACCTACGACGACTTCATCCGCACCACGGAAGAGCGGCACAAGCGCGGCGTGCAGAAGCTGTTCGCCACGCTGCGCGACACGCGGATTCATCTACAAAGGCTCGTACACGGGGCAGTATTGCGTCTCCGACGAGGCGTATGTGGACGGCCCGCCGGGCACGCCCTGCCCCGATTGCGGGCGGATGACGGAGACGGTGAGCGAGGAGAATTATTTCTTCAAGCTTTCGGCGTTCGAGCGCAAGCTGCTGGAGTTCTACGAGGCGAATCCCGGATTCATGGGGCCGGAGTCGACGCGGCGCGAGGTGATCGAGCTTTGTGCGCAGCGGGCTCAAGGATCTTTCGGTCAGCCGCACGAGTTTTTCCTGGGGCATTCCCGTGCCGGGCGACGAAAAGCACGTGGTGTACGTGTGGCTGGACGCGCTGGCGAACTACATTACTGCGCTTGGATACGGCTCGGACGATCCGAAGACAAGGCGCGATTCGAAAAGTTCTGGCCGGCGGACATTCACCTGATCGGCAAAGAGATCAGCCGCTTCCATTGCGTGTACTGGCCGGCGTTTTTGATGGCGGCGGGGATTCCCGTGCCGCGCTCGGTGCGCGCCAACGGCTGGCTGCTCTTCGACCAGGGCAAGATGTCGAAGTCGCGCGGCAACATTGTGCGCGCGGAGACGGTTCACGACGGTTCTGGGCGCGGATGCGTTGCGGTACTTCCTGCTGCGCGAAATTCCCTTCGGGCAGGATGGCAATTTTTCAGTTTCGATGCGCTGGTGCAGCGGTACAACGGAGACCTGGCCAACGGCTACGGCAACCTGGTGAGCCGCGTGGTGAACATGGTGCACAAGTACTTTGGCGGCGTGGTGCCGGAGGCGGGCGCGGAGACCCCAGCCGAAGCGGCGCTGCGCGCGAGCGCGGAGAGCGCGATTGCCGCGTTTGGGCCGGCGTTCGACGAGTTGAATTTCTCTGACGCGCTGAAGGCGCTGTGGGCGCTGGTGGCGGAGACGGATGGCTACCTGACGGCCAATGCGCCGTGGAAGAAGCCGCCGGAGCGCTCGGACGCCGATCATGCGGAGCTTCAGGCGCGCGTGCTGGCAACGGCGGCCGAGGCCATTCGCGTCATTACGGCGCTGGCTTATCCCATTGTGCCCGATGCGGCGGCGAAGGTTTGGCGGCAGCTTGGGCAGGGCGAGATGGCGGACGCGGCAAAGAAAGCATTTTTGAAGAATCTCGCGTGGGGCGGATTGAAGGCGGGAACGAAGTTTGGCGAGCCCGCGCCGCTGTTTCCCCGCGCGGAAAAGGACGCAATCGAACGTATGCAGAACCTTGAGGACGAGAACAACCGCAGCGCCGTGGAGGCGGCGAGCGGCGGAAGTGTCGCGGCGGAGGCAGCGATCCGCGCCCGTCGACAGCGCAGAAGCAAGAGCCGGTTCCGGCGCCGGTGAAGGCGGTCGCGCCCAAGGCTCCGCGGCGGCTGCAAGATCCCGCGACGCCGGTTGCGGCAAAGGTCCGACCAGGTGCCGGCGCCCTGGCAGCCAGCGGCCGAGCTCCACGCCAGCGACTGCGCCGACGCCGATTGCGCCGCAAGCCCAAGCGCGCGACGCCGAGGCTGCCGCGCCGCAGGAGCCGCAGCACATCACCATCGACGACTTTGCCAAAGTGGAGTTGCGCGTGGCGCAGATCCTGGTGGCCGAGCGCGTGCCCAAGGCCGACAAGCTGCTGCGCCTTGAGGTCGATCTGGGCTACGAGAAGCGGCAGATTCTGGCCGGCATCGCGCAGTATTACGAGCCGGAAAAACTGATCGGCCGCAAGATTGTGATTGTGGCCAATCTGGCTCCGCGCAAGATGCGCGGCCTGGAGTCGAACGGCATGCTGCTGGCGGCTTCGCTCGAAGGCGGCGCGCCGGTGCTGGCGGGATTTCTTGAAGAGGTTCCGCTGGGCGCGCGGCTGAAGTAGGCGCTCCGCGACCCCTGTTTATTCTGTCGAGAAAGTTCTGTCGCCCCTTGTATGTTGCGTTGAGAGGCGTGAGGATGATTTCACGTTTCGGCGGTAAGGACGTTACGATAGGTAAACGCGCAGCTTTTCCCCAAACTCAACTGATAACACATACGCTCCGCCGTCCCCAATCGCCAGAACTGAATTTGTCTCCTTATCTTTGGAACGTGAGCAATTCTGAACAGTCAGCAACTGACAGAAAGGTAGAAACTGCTTCAATCTCCCCCCAGGGAGTCGAGTCAATTGAGGGATGGGGAATTCCTCTTGACTCTCAGCGAACGGGCGTGGTGTTGTCGCAATGCTGACTGGTGGAGCAGGATGACGTCACGCCCGTTTTCTTCAATCGCATAGAACAGAAAACTGCTGCTCCACGCCCATACTGAATCCTCTCTTGTAAATGCGCCGGATTCTACGGGAGCGTTTGGCTCCGGGTCGGAGACCGCACGGTCACTGCTGATGCGAAAAACCGCAAACCGCCCCGGGAGATTGGCCGGAGTTGGGATCGTGGACTACGCGGCCAATGCTTCTTTTAAGAACGGTTACGTTTACAGTTACGTTTCAAAATCGAAGGGCCAACCGGTTTTCCGGCCAGCCCTGGGTAATCCCTCTATTTTGAAATTGGTGCGGAAGGCGGGACTTGAACCCGCAAGCCTTTTGGGCGCCAGCTCCTAAGGCTGGTGTGTTTGCCATTTCACCACTTCCGCACGGTGCGGCGGGCAGGCGGGCCTGACCTTCTCAAGTCTAGAGTGAAATGCGAACGCTGGGTGGCAATGCGCGACGCCGTCCCGCGCTCGTGCAATAGCGTTGGATCGCTATGCAGCGCCGATTCCCGAACGCCGATCGTCTTTACTTCGAAATCTTCTCTCGAAAAATCTCCGCTTTTGCCGCCGGATTTGGATTCGAGCCGGATGTCGCGGATGACGATGGCTTTGTCGAGCGCCTTGGTCATGTCGTAGACGGTGAGCGCGGCGACGGCGGCGGCGGTGAGGGCTTCCATCTCGACGCCGGTGGGGCCGGTGGTGGCTGCTGTGGCCGTGATGCGCACGCCGCCCGCGACGACTTGCGGCCTGCACATCGACGTGCGTGAGCGCGAGGGGATGGCACATGGGGATGAGATCGGCGGTGCGCTTGGCTGCCTGGATGCCGGCGAAGCGGGCGACCTCAAGCGGATTGCCTTTGGGATTAGGGGCAGAGCCGCGAGCACGGCGGCGGAGAGCTCGACGAAGGCCGATGCGGTAGCGGTGCGCCGCGTGGGCTGCTTGGCGCTGACATCGACCATGGTGGCCTGGCCGGATGCATCGAAATGCGAGAGTGCGCGAGGTCTTGCTGGCGAGGGCTTAGGCATTGGACTCCTCAGGGAAGCAGAATGCGGACGGTCGCGCCCGCGCTGAAGGCGATCGGCTTCTTCGGGCACGACCAGGAAACAGTTTGCCCGGGCCATGGCGGCCAGGTCGCCGCATCCCTGCCAGGGAACGAGCGCAACCTCAGGGATGGGACCGGCGAAGGTGCACGCGGCGGGGAGAAAGCGCGTGAGGCCGGGCTTCGCTTTCACATCCGCGGTCAGGCGCGCAAGGGCGAAGCGCGGGCCGCGAGTCGCGGCGGCCGGCAAGCGCGGCCAACACCGGCGCGGCGAAGAGCAGGAAGGTGACGGCGGAAGAGACGGGATTGCCGGGAAGCCCGAAGACAGCACTTCATGCGAGCGGGCTTTTGGTTCGGATCTTGGCCGGCGCGGTGGCATCTCGCCAAAGACCAGCGGTTTGCCCGGCTGAATGCGCACGCCGGTGAAGTGAAAGCGCGCGCCGGCGCGGGCGAGAGCCGGCTCAACCAGATCGAATTTGCCTGCGGAAACGCCGCCGGTGATGAGCAGAAGATCGGCCGTGGCGGCGCTGGCGAGCGCAGCGTCGAGGGATTTGGCGGTGTCGCGCGCGACGGGCAGAATCCACGGCTCGCCGCCGGCCGCGGCAACCATAGCGGCCAGCATGGCGCTGTTCGAGTTGCGAATCTGGCCGGGGCCGGGCAAGGACGGATGGGCACAAGCTCGTCGCCGGTGGCGAGAATGGCCACGCGCGGCTTGGGCGAAGACATTAAGCTCCGCCGCAGCCGCAGGAGGCGGCAAGCGCGATTTGCGCTGCGCCGATC
Source organism: uncultured Acidobacteriaceae bacterium (assembly GCA_963701835.1). GTDB lineage: Bacteria > Acidobacteriota > Terriglobia > Terriglobales > Acidobacteriaceae > Telmatobacter. The sequence continues at coordinate 44,263 of CAVPBL010000005.1, forward strand.
AGCGGTTCCCGCGGGCAGCAGCTCATCGCCTTTGCGCGCCTGCGCGCCCCGGGCCACGATGTTTTCGCCTTTCTCGATGGTGCGCGGCGGCAGCAGCCGGACGGTTGCGCGCGGATGGCGCCGCCGACGGTCTCGACGTGCTCCAGCATGATGACGGCGTCGGCGCCGGCGGGAACCGGCGCGCCGGTCATGATCTCCCATGCCGCACCGCGCGGGAGCGGACCCGATGGCGCTTGCCCGGCGCGCGTTGAGCCGGCGACGGCAAGCGGCCGATGCGCGAGGCTTCCGCGGCGCGGCAGGCGAAACCGTCGCGGGTGGAGCGCGCAAAGGGCGGCTGGTCGCTGTCGGCACGGAGCGGCTCGGCGAGCACGCGGCCGAGGGCCTGGCGAACGCCGACGCGCTCACTCGGGGCGGACGACCGCGCCAGCTGCGCAGCGTATGCCGCAACGAGCGCGGCAGCCTCGTCGAAACTCAGCACATTGAGACTGGACGTTGGAGCTCGGCAAATCGGGCGGCGCGACAGGACTCATGGAATGGATTGTAGAGGGTCCGAGATACGTCGCGTCAATTCTGAGCATCGGGCCAGAAGCAGTTGGGGCTGGAGTGTTTGTCTGCTTCGCCAGCCTTGCTCGAGGGCGGTGGTCACTTCAGCCGCATAGGGGCCGTTGGGCGCCAGCTCAAGGTACTTGCGAAACGCATCGACGCAACCGGGCGGCAGAACGCAGCTTGTTGGTACTCGGCATCGAAGGGGGCGTTCTGGGCGAGTCCCTGCGGCCTTGATGTAATAGAGAATGGCCTGGTTCGGGATCGGCCTTGATGGCCTTGTCGGCGGCATCAACTTGCGCGCGAGAGTTTCTTGCGTCCTGGAAGAAGATGATGGCCTGATTTCGAAGGTAGATGGCCGCGTTCGACGGATCGGCCTTAGCGGCGGCGTCAAAGGCGGCGTTCGCTTCGTCCACCATGAGGGTGCGCGCATACACTTCGCCCAGGCCGGCTTCGGCCGCGCCCACAACTTCCGGCTGCGGCGTCTCCAGCTTTCAGATTCGAGATCGAGCGCTTTCTTGAAGTTGGTTTCCGCATCGAGGTAATTCTTGAGGCCGGTCTCGGCACGCGCCAGGTCGATCCAGAGGATAGGTTCGTTGGGATCGGCAGGCCGTGTCTTTGGTCATGAGGGTTTCGATCTCGGTGTAGCTTCGCGTTCTCGATCTCAGCGGTCATTGGCATCGACGTCCGCCGCGGTCGGCCGTGGCGCCCAGGTTCTGCGTTGCGGTAACGCGCGCATTCTCCGCGTCCTGGAGGTCCTGATTCACGATCTGCGAGGTCGGCGTCGATGGAGGCAGGCATCTGCGTTGGCGTCGGAAGCTGCGGCGGCGTTGGCCTCTCTCATCTGCCTGCAACTGCTGTTGCTGCTCCGGCGAGAGCCTGGTCCATGAACTCCTGGCGCGTCATATCGATGTCCTGCGCCATATCCTGCCCGGCCGAGGACCAGGACGCCGCTGATGTAGTCGACGATCTTCCCCTCGGGCGTATCGGGGGCGCGGTAAACGAGTGTGTATTCGCCCGGAGACGCCTCGCCGGCGTATTCGCCGGAGGGAGAGACGGGAAAGTTGTAGCTCAAGGTCTCGCCGCCGTCGATAGAGAGGCTGACCGTGCCGCCCTTTTGCGGCACCCCGGCGGGATTGATCACGCGGCCGTGAATCCTGCCCATGTCAGGGGCGGGCGGCTGCTGCGCCGGCAAGGCGACGATGGCGGCGCAAGAGCAGGCCGCCAGGGACGAGAGGCCCGCCAGACAGAAATGCGCAAACGGAGCGCAGGACTCATGCAATGGATTGTAGAGTGAGGCGCGCGAGAATCGCAGACAGCAAAAGGCGCCCGCAGTGCGGACGCCTCTTGAGGCAAATGGTGAAGGCGGCCGGGTTAATGGGCCTTGGGCGCCTTGTAAGAGGAGCTGACCTTTTCTCCCGCCTGCTGCAGGATGCCCGCAACTTCGTTGGCGAAGTGGCCGTTGGGAGCCAGATCAAGATACTTCTGATAGGCTGCGGTGCAATCGGGAGGCAGAACGATGCGGCTTGGTCTTGGGATCGACGGTAGCGTTCTGGACCAACCCCTGGCCCTTGATGTAGTAAAGGATGGCCTGGTTGGGATCGACCTTGATGGCCTCATCGGCCGCGGCCACCTGCGCGCGGCAGTTGTTCTCCTGGAAGAAGATGACGGCTTCATTCCTCAGGTAGAGCGGCGCATTGGCGGGATCGGCCTTGGCGGCAGCGTCATAGGCCGCGTTCGCCTCAGGAACCTTGCCGGTGCGCGCATAGACTTCGCCCAGGCCGGCATTGGCAATGCCGATAACAGGCAGGCGCGGCTTCTTTGCGGCTGTCTCCAGATCGATCGCCTTCTTATACGACGTGATGGCATCGTCGTATTTCTTCAGCCCGGCCTGCCCGTACCCAAGGTTGGCCCACAGCAGAGCCTCGTCCGGCTTGGCCCCGTGTCCTTGGTCATCAGGCTCTCGATATCGGTGTACTTGGCGGTCTTGATCTCCTCGCCTTGGCAGCGATGTCGGCCTTTGAAGCCGTCGCGCCCAAAGCCTGCGTCGCGGTTGCAGTTGCGCCGTCGATGTCTTTCTTGTCCTGGTTGACGATCTTCAGGTCGGCGTTGAGCTGGTTGATCAGCGCGTTGGCCTTCAAGGCCTCGGCATTTGCTTTCTTCAGATCCTCGAGCTGCTTCTTCTCTCCGGCGTCATCTTGTCGATGTATTCCTGGCGCGACATATCGTCGTCCTGCGCCAGATCCTCTCCGGCGACGATCTTGATGCCGCGGATGGAGTCGACCATCTTGCCGGCCGGGGTATCGGCCGCGCGATAGACCAACATGTAGGTTCCGGCGGGCTTCGCCGGTGTAGTCGCCGGTGGCATCGACCGGGAAGGTGTACTTCAAGCGTCACGCCGCCATCGGTGGAGAGGCTCACCGTGCCGCCTCCCTGGGGTTGCCCGGTGGGATTGATGACGCGGCCGTGAATCTTGCCCGTTTTGTCGGCGGCGGCTGCTTGCGCCTGAGCGGGCGCGAGAGCCAAAGCCAGCAGGCCCGCCGCAGCGGTCAGACCCAGCCAAAGTGAAAGAGTGCGTTTCATGTTTTCTCCTTGGGAGCGGCGGGAAGAGTGCTGCCCGCAGGCTCAAAAAATTCAAATTCCAGGCGCCCAGCGGTGAACGAACTGCAACGCCCAGCGGCCGAGTCTGTCCTTACGATGCTACGTTGGGGCCAGCCATGGCTACCAGTTCACATGCTGGTCTTCCCGATGGATGCACAGGCGCAAAGCCCCATCCGGCAGAGCGCATTTCCAGCAAAACCAACGTTAAATCCAATCCGGCACCCTGCACAAGGGGATTGAGCCCGAATGCGTCCCACTAGCGGCCTTAGACAAGCACCGCCGCCTACTTCGCACGACGATGGTTGCAGGCTCGCAGGTTGCCTGTTCCACGAGGCGAAGCCGTTGGGCGGCGCCTTGTGGATCAACGACTGTAATGGTAGCGCGGCCGGCGCAAGGCCGCGTGTGGCCTGTATCACACACTAGAATCGAGATATGGGGACGGTGATTCGCAGGGCAACCGCGGCCGATGCCGCACAGATTCTGGAGTTTATTCGCGCGCTGGCGGCCTTTGAGCGGGCGCCGGACGCGGTGACGGCGACCGAGGAGGGCCTGATCCGCGATGGATTTGGCCCCAACCCTTTTACCAGTGCCTGATTGCCGAGCACGACGGCCAGCCGGCCGGCTTCGCCTTCTACTTCTTCAATTACTCCACGTGGATGGGACGGCCCGGCATCTACTCGAAGACCTGTTTGTGCTGCCGGAGTTGCGCGGCTGGGCATCGGCAAGGCGCTGCTCAAGCAGGTGGCCGCGATCGCGGTGGAAAAGGGCTGCCAGCGCTTGCAATGGGAGGTTCTGGACTGGAATACTCCGGCGATCGATTTCTATCGCGCCATGGGCGGCGAGTTTCTGGACGAGTGGCGCAATGTGCGCCTGAACGGCGAGGCGCTGGAGCGGCTGGCCGGGCGGTGAGGCAGACGGCACTGGCGCGCCAGAGGACGGCGGATTGCCGATCTGAGTGCCGGAGCGTGGCGATGGGCGAGCGGTCGAGGACGATGTGAGAAGATTCGCGTAATTGGCGGCGGGCTGGCCGGACCTGAGGCGGCGCTGACGGCGGCGCGGCTGGGCTGCGAGGTGGATCTCTACGAGATGCGCGCCATGGTGGACGGAAAGCCGCGTCTGACGCCCGCGCACCAGACCACGGAGTTCGGCGAACTGGTCTGCTCCAACTCGCTGAAAAGCGAGTCGGCCCACACTGCGCCGTGGCTGCTGAAGCAGGAGATGCGGCGCGCGGGCTCGGCGCTTTTGCGCATCGCCGATGAGACGGCGGTTCCGGCGGGCCACGCGCTGGCCGTGGATCGCGTGGAGTTTTCGCGGCGCATCACCGAGGCGATTGCGGCGGAGCCGAGGATTCGCGTGATTCGCGAAGAAGTGACGAAGCCTGGAACGCCCTCGTCCAAGACGCAGAACGGCGCGAAGTGCCACTGCACGATCGTCGCCACCGGGCCGCTGACGTCGGACGCGCTGAGCCGGGAGATCGAGCGGCTGACGGGCGCGGGCCATCTGGCGTTTTACGACTCCATCTCGCCCATCGTCGATGCCGAATCCATCGACATGAGCCGCGTGTACTTTGCCGCGCGCTGGGACAAGGGAACGGCGGACTACATCAACTGCCCGATGGACCGCGCCGAGTACGACCGGTTTTTGGATGCGCTGCTCGACGGCCGAGGCGGCGGAAGAAAAGGAGTGGGAGAAGCTCGAATATTTCGAGAGTTGCCTGCCCATCGAGGTGCTGGCGCGGCGCGGGCGCGACACGCTGCGCTTTGGGCCCATGAAGCCGGTGGGCCTGCGCGATCCGCGCACCGGGAAAAACGCCGTGGGCCGTGGTGCAACTGCGCAAGGAGAATCTGCGCGCCGACAGCTACAACCTGGTCGGGTTCCAGAATCATTTGAAGTTTGGCGAGCAGGCGCGGGTGCTGCGGCTGATTCCGGGCCTTGAAAATGCGCGCTTTCTGCGCTACGGGCAGATTCACCGCAACACATACATCTGCGCGCCGGCGCTGCTCGACGAAACGCTCGTCCTGAAGGGAAGTGCGCGCGAGCGCATCATGTTTGCCGGCCAGATTTGCGGAGTCGAAGGGTACACCGAGTCGATTGCTCGGGAATGCTGGCGGGGATTTATGCGGCGGCGATGGCGCGCGGCGAAGAGCCAGTGCCCGTGCCGCGCGCGACGGCTCTCGGCTCGCTGGTTCACTACATCACGCACGCCGACGCGAAGAACTTTCAGCCCGCCAACATCACCTTCGACCTGCTGGAGCCGCTCGACGAAGAGACGCGCCGGCGGGTCCGCGACAAGAAGGAGCGGCACCGGATCGTGTGCGAGCGGGCGCTGGCGGCGTTCGATGCGTGGCGGGCGGAGCGCAAGTGCCGACATCGGCTGAATTACAGGTGAGCGAAAAGGCGCTGGTTTGTCGGTTCGAATCTGCTATCTTGGCTTGGGTGAAAACATCCGATGGAGCAAGGGAAGAGAGATGCGCCTCTTGAGCTGCGCTGACGGCAATTGGATGAGGCGGGATGCTGGTGGGTCGGGTGCATGGTAACCAAGCCTCGATCCTCCTGGTGGCTTCCACTAGGCGTTGCGGTGCTTTGTCCCATCCTCTCTAAATCTCTCCCGTGAGCAAGCTGGTGGCTCTTCTTGTTAAGGCCTCTGCTATTGGGACGATTGGCGAGAGATCATTAGCGGGCTCACGATCTGGCCGCCAGACGCTAACATTTGGGAGAGGCGCGGTTAATACGTAGCATTCCGCAGCGGTAGAGGTTCACTAACTTATTGGCGCTCGTCCTAGGACTAGAAAAGACCAGCAGGGGTATCCGTGTCGGACCGAAAACGCTGCGCCGCATCTTTTGGATTCGCGTTGGTGTGTGCATCGACATTTAGGGGCCGACGGTCCTCTTTCTGACACCTCCTCGTCGCCAAGAGGAAGATAATAGGCACGCAAACGACGAGCTCGCCGACAAGAGCGGTTCGCGTCATTAAGGAGCGCTGTTGAAAGCAGAAACCAGGGCGGAGGCCGGGGGAATGGAAAAGCGCACTGCGAGCGGCAAGACGCTTAAACAGCATTAATTCCGGACTCCTAAAATTAATAAAGCGATACTGATTGGCCTATATTGCTGAGAAATTCTGTACGGGAAGGACGGCTACACACTTAATGAGGATATGAATAGATCTATATGCCCAACAACCGGATGCCTATGATCAGTTGAAGCAGCGCCAATCAGAGAAAGCGGGGGCGCCACGTCGATTCATGAACGCAGACAATTCGAAAGGAAAAAACGAGTGTGGATGCGAGTTAGAGGAACTCGATGAGGAGTGCTTGCCCTGCACAAGAAGTAGGCGATTCTGCTTTGTGTCAATCATTTAGACCTTCAATTCCCTTTAACCGCTCTCGCTGCAGGAGATAAAAACATGCTAATTTTCATTGCCGCAAAAAAAAAATGGCGAGCAAGAAGCGTTGCCGCTGCTCCGCCAGCGGAACTTCGCGCGCATGAGAATTGCGTAACTCTGTGGTACGCTGGGCCCTCCCCCGAAAGGACTCCTATGCAGCCCGATCTCCGCTGTCGATTCTGTTTCGCTTGCCTTTCAGCGCACCAGGGAATTCCTCTTCAGGCCATTCAAATGGAGCACCTATCTGAAACTTGGCCTGGTGGCGATCATCACGGAAGGGCTCGGGAGCAATTTCCACTCTTCGTCGCCGCACGTGGATCATGGCGCGGACATGGCGATCGGCCTGGAACGCCGCAATTTCGCCGTTTCACGTCACGCCGCAATGGATCGCGATTGTGGCGGCCGGTCTGCTGGCGATGATTTTGTCGATCGTGATCTTCTACCTGATCACGCGGCTGCGCTTTGCGTTCTTTCATTGCCTGGTCCGAAACACCAAGCGGATTCGGCCGGGATGGCGGCTCTATCGGACCAGGCCACGCGCTTTTTCTGGCTGAATATGGTTGTGGGAATCTGCTCGTGGTGCTGATTGTCCTGATCGCGCTTCCGTTCGCGGCCGGGTTCTGGCGTCTGTTTCACACCAGCCCGGTGGGCACTTCGAATTGGGCTGTTGCTCGCTCTTATTTTGCCGCTGATTCCGATCATCCTTCTGCTGGTGGTGGTTGGGTTTTGGCCGACATGATTTTGCGCGACTGGATGCTGCCGCATATCGCGCTCGATAACGCAACAGCCGGCGAAGCCTGGCGGCAAGTGCGGGCGCCATCAAGGCCGAGAAGAGGCAGTTTATTGTTTACGCGATGTTGCGCGTGATTCTGCCGATCATTGCGGCCATCGGCGTGTTTATTCGTGCTCGCGATTCCGGGGCTGTTGCTGGCCGGACATTGCGGCGATGGAATGGGGCATTCATCGGTGTTCGCCGGCTCGTCGGGATCATCGTGGCTTGTCGGCATTCTTCCAGGTCTTCTTCGGCTTGGTTGCGTTTGGCTTTGCGTTGCTGGCGGGCATCTGCCTGGGAGGGCCGTTGGGCACCGGCTCGCGAGTATCGCGCTGATTTTCTATGGTGGCCGATACAAGGCGCTCGGAGACATTCTGTATCCGTCGCAGGCAATCCTGCGGAGCGAGCGGGCCGCTGGCGAGCGGATCACCCCAGGGCCGCCTGAACGGCTTTCAGAGCAATCTCAATCGAGTGCGATCGTGGCATCGCTTTCCGCGAAAAAACATCCCGCAGGCGGTTACAAATTTCGTTACTTTTTGCTTCTTCGTCGGCCACGACTGAAGATCGTGTCGGCTGATCACTTCGCGCCTCTTTGAGCAGTGTTTTTCGGCGGTCTGCCGAAAGCCTACGAGTACTAGCAATTGTGGCTAACCTTTTATGGCACGACGTAAGCTCGTTTCGCCTTGCAAACCGGTTGGCTCGCCATTGAGAGGGGCTCGCGGTACAGCTTGACCCGCCCCTGCTGGAACCATTTCAATCTCAGTGCCGTGTCCAGCGAGATGGGAGTGTGCTGCGCCGTGCGCAACATCGCCCGCAAGGTGTCGAACTGAAGGAGGGAACGCCCGCGGCGAGCCGATTGCGGTGTGCGCGCCCTAAAGCTGGGTGGGCGCGAGAATACGGCGCGCTTGAGGACGGGGATTCCGATTGTAATGGCAGCGTTCTGGCTGGCGCTGGCGCTGGCGGAGCGGCGCGTTTGCGGTGGCGCAGGGCGAGCAGCCCACTGCCGCGGAAAAGAAGTCGGCGACGACGATCGTTCTGCCGCCGTCACCGAAGGCGCTGCTGCCCGACGATTTTGACGGATGGGAGACGACGGAGCCATCGAAGGTGGTGACCGATGCGGCGCAGGCTTGACCCGGCGAATGCCGCGGCGCTGAAGGAGTACGGGTTCGACGCCGCTGTGCTGGCGAACTACAAGCGCGAAGGCGAGACGCTGAGCATGCGCGCGCTGCGCTTTGACGATGCGAGCGGCGCCTACGGCGCCTACACGTACTACCGGCAGAACGGCTGGCCCAAAGAAGACATCGGCACCGGAGCGGCCTCAGACCACAACCGCGTTCTGTTCTGGCAGGGAACGACGGTGGTGGATGCGACGTTTTCGCGCATCGGGCCGATGACGGCCGGAGAACTGCGCGAGATTGCGCACCAGTTGCCGGTGCCCACGGGAAATCGCGGGATGATCCCGCCGATTCTGGCGAACCTGCCGCAGGCGACGCTTGACGGGCAGACCACACACTATGCGGTGGGGCCGGCGGGCTATGCCGGATCGGGCGGCGTGTTGCCGCCGTCGCTGGTGGGCTTCGACAAGGGCGCCGAAGCGGTGACCGCCAACTACTCGCTGGCCTCGGGCCCGGCGACGCTCACCATCATCGACTATCCCACGCCGCAGATGGCCGAGGCGCAGGAGGCGGCGATTCGCGCCTATCTGAAGGCCGGCAGCCAGGCGCAGCCGCCGTGGCCCAAGCCGCTGACCGACTCCGACCTGGCTTCGCTTGAGGTGCGCCACAGCGGGCCGCTGGTGGCCCTGGTGAGCGGCGACGCGATCCCCGACGACAGCCACAGGCTGCTGGAGTCGGTGCACTACGAGGCCGAGCCTGACGGCGATTCCGCAGCCGGTGGAGTCCGAGGTGGAAAAGACCGGCAAGCTGCTGTTGGGCATCGCCGTGCTGACGGTCATCGGGGCGGCAGCGCGGCAATCGTGCTGGGAGGGTTCCTGGGCGGCGGGCGGGCGCTGTACCGCATGGCGCGCGGCAAACCGATCTCCTCGGTCTACGACGAGGAGTTCATTCATCTCGATCTGGCGGAGAAATTGGAACGAAAGAAGCGAGGCGAATGATCATTGAGGGCCGCATCCGAAGGGTTAACGGCGCACTCGTGCTTGTGGAAAAATGGACATAAACCCGAAGAAACACGGCGAAATCACGGGAAATGCCGGAGAATTTGAGGCGAAGAGCAGGCGAATAAATGAGGCCCTCCATGCCACTGGAGAATGCCATTGTTAAATTATTGAAACATCAAGTACTTATTTTCACAAACATTTTCTCTTGACACTGCCTTCCCCCGCACCTAGTATGCAGCCAGAAAGTTCTGATGGCTTTGCCTCCGTTGGAACTATTCTCCCTGAGGAGAGAGCTGCCCTGTTGCCGGGCGGCTCTTTCCGTTTATAGCGGGTTTTCCCGGTTCCGGATGCTTCCTCGCCTCGCCCGGTGCCTGCGAATCGGTCCACTGCTCGCCGCATTGCTCGCATTGCCAGGAGTTCACGGGATCGACGCCTTCAAGAACCGGATCCTCGGCGCCGCATTTCGGGCATGAGGGCGGCGTGAACTCCGGAACTTCGACTCGACTCTGCGACGATCTCCGGCGGAATGGGATTCGCGGCGATGGCGCGCGCCTGCTCGAGCTGATCGGCGGCGACGAGGACGCGCGGATTCGATCCAATCGAGGCTCGCGTGCGCAGAGTAGTGCGCTCGTCTCGGAACGTCGATCCAACTCTCGATGCCGGCCTGCTGCAACGCCTCCTGAAGTTGCGTTGGCCTCTTGCATGGTGTCGCACTCGCAGAGCGGAGTCTTCCATGTGTATTCGTGCGGGCCAGCGTCTTCGTCGCCCGCATCGGGCGTATCCGGAACGAGTTCCGGCGCCGGGGCCGAAGGGCGCCGAATGCGTGTCTCGACCGATACCGCATCGGCATCTCCGGCACGCGGTGCTCTGAGCGATGCGATGTCAATGCGCCTGCTTCGACAGCGTTCCGGCAACCGTGCTTGCGCAGCCTCCGGGTCGCCGAGGCCGCGGCTTCGCATCTCGCTGCGCAGCGCCTGCTGCGCGGTGTCGGTCAGATCGGCGAAATCGCGCGGCCAGCTCGCGCAACTCGTCATCGCTCATCTGCGCGATAATGCTCGGTGAGTCGCTGCCATTCAAGGATCGGGTCGGCTTGCATGGGCAGCATTGTAACGCTGATCTGATGCTGCAGCGGGCCGCGCGCGGCTTTACCTCCATCCGGCGCAACGATACAATCGAAAGGTAGGAAACTGAAAAGCAGGCCGACGTAGCTCAGTTGGTAGAGCAGCTGATTCGTAATCAGCAGGTCGTCAGTTCAAGTCTGACCGTCGGCTCCAGAATTCAGGCGAAAATCCAGGACGATTGACGGCATGGCCTCTCGAGCGCGAGAGGTCATTTTATTTTGCGGCGCTTTTCGACGACTGCAGTGAGGCACAAAAAGTTCGGGGCCTCTCCACCGGAGTGATCCCGTGGAGAGGCCCCGGTTAGTGAGCAAGTTCAGTGGATCACCCTACTGGACGGTGACTGTCAAGGTTGAGCTCGATTTGACCGATCCGACGCGCCGGCAAGCCCGCGCAGGCGTGGCGGTAATGGTGGCTGTGGATGTGGGCTTGGTTGTCGGGCTGGTCGACGTGCCTCCGCAACCGGAGATCAAGCCCAAGCCTGCGAAGAGCACCACCAACAGCAGGAGCATGTGCAGCCGGTTGCGCTTCTTGAAGCCCAGGAAGCAGAACGCTACTGCCAGAGTTGCCGGGAAGAGAGGCCTGAAGGCCTGACGACAACGCAGAAGTGGAGGGCGGAGTAATCGTCAGCGTCGTGGTACCAATCGTGCCCCCCGGCAATCCGGTTGTCCTGTTTGGGCAAAGACCGTTACGGGTTCGGGTTGAAGGTGCAGAGGTAGCCGCTCGGCAAGCCGGTGCACGCGAAGGCGTGAGCTGCGCGAAGTTATTCACAGAGTTGAGGGTGATCTGCGTCAGTCCGACGGTTCCCGGCTGAATTGTGAGCGAGGACATCGAGAGACTCATGTTCATGTTCGGGCTCTGACCCGTCGGATTGACTGCGAACGTCTGCGATACCGGTAGGGCAGCGGCAAAGTAAGGTTGTCGCCGGGCTGCGAAGCCGTATGGTGCAGGTGCTGGCCGAGGTGACCATGGCAAACGTGGCTGTCGAGCCGGTGACCGTGCAGACCGACGGTGTGCCTGAAGTGTAGGTTACCGGGAATCCGGAACTGGCCGTGGCGGTCAAAGTCAGCGTCGCGCAGTGGTGGAACTCGCCCCAACCTGCGTTCCTGGATTGGTCCAGGTGATGGTCTGCAGCGGCAGCGTTCCGAGAACACTGATGGTGATCTTGCCTGCGTTGCGGCCGCGTAGTTGGCGTTGCCCTGTTGATTCCCGTCGATGATCAAGTTGGCCGGGAAGTTCAGGGCTGGCTAGGCACCAGCGCAAGCGTCGCTGTGGTGGTTCCGTTCTTGACACGAACTGTTGAGGATGGTGAAGATCACGGCTTGCTCGGATCCGGACTGAGGGCGATCGGGTTGTTTGTAGCGCCGCCCGTGGCCTGAATGCTGACTGTCGCGCACAGGGTGACCGGAGAGCAGACGCAATGTAGTGGAATGGCTGGTGAGAGGAGTGAAGGTGATGGTCTGGGTCGCCTGGTTCACGACGAGGATCTGCTGAACCTGCGGCGCTGCCAGATAGTTGGCGTCCGCGGCCTGGTTGGCGTCGATCACGATGTTACCCGCCGTGGTACAGTCAGCGTGGCTGCGGAGGTTTCCGGTTACCGTGGTGGCGGAACGGTCCGGCGCCGGTGCTGACGGCGTCAACGGTGAAGGCCACCGGAGTTGGGCGACGCCGCCGAGTCGCGCTGAGCGTGAACTGTCAAGCTTGGTGAATAGGTGACCGGCGAGGCCGGCGGGCGGGAAGATGATGGCCTGCGCTGCCTTGCCGATGGTGAGTGTCAATTGGACCTGTGGCGCAGCGTCGTAATAGACGCCGCTCGCCAGGCCGCCCAGTTCGTTGGCGTCGATGACAATGCTGCCGGCCTGTGTAACGGTCAGCGTTGCCGACGAGGTGGTGCCGGTTACTGTCGTGGCGGAGAACGTTCCGGCGCCGTGCTGGTTGAATCAACCGTGAAAGCGACAGGATTGTTGGACCCGCCATTGGTTACGCTCACCAGTGATCGTCTCGCCGGGCGCGAACGTGAAGGTAGTTACCGTAGGCGCAGTAAAGGTGAGGGTCTGCGGAGTCGTCAAGGCGAAGCCGGTCACGGTTGCGGTTCCTACGCCACCGTTCGTGGTATCGGAGACGGTCAGCGTTGCGTTTTGAGAATTGGGTTTGGTCGCCGTGAAGGTGATGGTGGCCGAATAGGCGGAGGCCGGAGACCGGGGTGGATAAGTGGACGCCGCGATCGTCGAGCATGTGGTGCCTGCTGTAGCGCCGAATTGCGCGTCGGAGGAAGCAACGGCCAGGGTCGCTGCCGTTCCGCATCCAAACGCGTTGTCGACGACGGTGGCCGAGGCGGTGACCGGGGCGCCATCGTACTGGGCGTTGGGCGTCGCAGGTCGCCGATGCAGAGTTTCGCCAAGGTTATCGCCGCCGGCAGTAATAGACCGCGACCCAATCGTTGCCTTGCGCGTCGAGCTCCATGTCTTTGGCGCCCTGGGCCGATACCGCATATTGATGCGCGGTGTCAGGACCGCCAGTCTGGGTATTCGGGATCGCAAACATTCCGTCGTTTTGGTCTGCGTAGTAAATGGTGCCATTGGAGGTAACGGCGACGCCATCCAACTGATTGTCGTAGCTGCCAGGAGTGGCGTCGGTGAGGGTCTGCAGAAGCGTCGGCGTTGCGGCAAAGCCCGTGCCCGCTGTGTACTTCAGTTCGTAGAGGTTGGAACTGTGCGGCTTCATGGTTGCTGAAGTTGGTCCCGCTGGTGTAGACGCCTTCGGTGAAGAACATATTGCCCCAGGGATCGAAAGCAATCTGGCTGACCGAATGGTCGCATCCGAGTAGACCAGGGTTGCGGTGCCGCCAGTCTGGCAGGACACGGCGCACTCATAAATTGCGTTGGTGCCCGGCGATGCTGGAACCGTGACCATGTAGAGGTTGCCGGAGGGATCGAAGGCAATCGCCTTCATTCCACCGCTGGGAATATTTGCAACGGTACAAATCGTTGTGTCGGTGCCGGTGCAGTTTGGCGCCGTCGACAGATCGCTCAACGTCACATACGCGCCACTCACAAACGGAATCTTGTAGACCGCCGAGTTGTAAAGGTGCCCCATGTAGAGGTTGTTCTTGCTGTCGATCGCGAATACGCCTCCACCGCTCATCGACACCTGCTGGACCAAGGCGCCGGTGCTTGCGTTAACGATGTCCGTCTTGTTGTTATAAGTGGTTCCGACATAGATCAGGCCATTCTGCGTTACGGCAAAGCTTCCGCCCGCGGGATTCTGTCCGTCGGTAAATGCGCCGCTCTGGTAGCTCCAGTAGATCTGGCTCATCAGCAGCGCAGGAACGTCGGACGCGACCACGGTATTCGTGATGGTGATGGGGGCTTGAACCTGCGTCGCCGCGGCATATTGATTGCCGTTGGCGGCGCCGCCCTGCCTGATTGGCGTCAACCTTGACGGAGCCGACTGAAACTGCTGTCAGCACGCTGCCCGCGATGGTTGCGCAAGTGGGACATGCCGAGGAGGGGTCGATGGTGAAGACGACCGGGTTGCCGGATGCGCCGCCTGTAGCCGACAGCGTGATCTGCTGGCCGATCTGCAACGAAGCCGGCGGATTGAAGCCGGTGATGGTCTGCGGCAGAATCGACGACACGGTGGCGGTGCCGCTCATGTTCACGTTGAACGCGAAAGCCGGAGTCGCGATATCGATCATTGCCGTGCCCGATTGCGGTCCGTTGGCGGTCGCGGGCGGCGGGGCAAAGGTGCCCGTGAACTGGCAAGACGCTCCGGGAGGTCCGGACGAACCGGCGGAGCATCCGTTGCTCGCGGCCGGGACGAGAGTGAACATGGTGTTGGTGGCTCGGTAACGACTGGAGTCGCCAGGGTTGCGGCGGTGTTGCCTGCGCTCATGAGGTAGACCGTTGCGGAGTTAGTTACGCCATCCGAAACGGTGCCGAGATTGATGGAGGCCGCGGTGCGTTGGATGGCGTAGGCTGCTTTGCCAGTGGCCGCCGCCAACATATAAGTTGCCTTGCGAGTCCAATGAGCATCGCATAGGCTTGCGGGGCGGGATGTTTCGATGGTGATCGCCTGCGCAGGTGTCAAGGTCCCGCTTAATTTGGGAACGCGAACGATGTTGCCGTGTCGAAGCGTCTGATACCAGCAGGCTGCCTGAAGCATCGACGGCCACGGCAACTGCTGCAGTCACATTCGGAGCAGTGATCGTTGTGGATGCCACCCGCGCCCCAAAATGCGAGGACGTCGTTCATCGTCGCGTCGGCAACATAGAGGTTGCTCGATGAATCAACGGCAATTCCCCATGAGGATTTGAGTTCATTGCCGCGGTTGGCCGTGACGCCGGACTGGCCGATGATCGGGTTGTAGAAAACAACTCGGCTGTTGCCGATGATCGGAGATGTACAGTGTGCCATCCGGTCCCACAGGCAAGCCGGTCGGTTTGCCAACGCCGTGCCGCTGAAGGTGGTGGTGGAGGAGATCGACGTGTTCTGCGATCCCGGCGCACGAAAGCGCCGGCAGTGCCGGTATTGGGAATCTCGACGACTTCGGGAAAGCCGTCGTCGGCAATGAACAAATCGCCGTTGGCGTCAAAGGCGAGGCCGTCAGGATCGACAAATCCGGTGCCGACCGCAAGCCGGCCGTCGTCGATCCAGCGGCGAACTCGGAGACCGTGCCCGCGCCGGGGTCGGCCACAAACACGTTGCCGGCGGCATCCGCACGACGTCTGTGGGGTCGGTGAATCCGGTGGTATAAGCCGTGGACACGCCTGGATCGACGTTGCCTGTGGGGCCCTGTCCCACGCCCGCAAGCGCTGCTGTTCCGCTCGCGCTATTGGCGCCGTCCGCGATCGTTAGTGCCGCGCTGCGCTCTCCGACGGCGGTGGGCGTGAAGCCGACCGTTACAGGAAAAGACGCGAATGCGGCGGCGGTCAGCGGTCCGGATGCGAAGACGCCGTTCCCTCCGCCGAAAGTCGTGGAGCAGGTGGTGCCGGCGGCCGCGGTGAATTCGCTGCTGGGTACGCCAAACTCAGTGACGGAAACTGCGAGTGTCGGAGGCGTAGTGCAAGAGGCCGCGGCGTCGAAAGATGGGTGGCACTCACTGCTGTTGCGGCGAGTGCCGAGTGGGAGAGGCGCCCAGCGCCGCTTTGCCAACCGGGATGAAAGAGACAACATCGCCGCTGTTTAGGGGATCCCGTAGAGGTTGCCCTTGAAATCGATCGCAACGCCCTTTCCGCCTTGGGTGGAAACCTGATAAATCAAGCTCGGCGCGGGGCCGCCCGACTGCGTATTGGGAATTGCAAAGAGGCCGTCGCCGTTGACGGAGATGTACAAGGTGCCAGTGCCGGAAATTGCGAGAGGCCGCTGATGCCGTTGCCGTAACCGGCCGCGTTGGTGTAGCTCTCCACGAGGGTGGGCGAGGCGGCATAGGTTCCCGCCGTGAGTGGGATTTCGTTAAGGTTGGTCGCCTTGGTTTTGCTGTTGTTGCCATCGACAAAGAAGATATCGCCCCACGGATCGAGCTCGAACGCGCCAACCGGATTGGCGTCGGAGTAGATCAGCTTCGGGGTCGCTGTGGCACTGGCGATGCAGGCCACGGTGCATTCAAAGATCGAGTTGGGGGTTGTGGTGGGGAGAGTGTTGGTCTCGAAGAAGAAGTTGCCCTGACCATCAAAGGCGACGCCGGCGTAACCCTGGCCGCCAAGGGTACCCAGGAATGTCGAAATTGCCGGCGCGAAGATGCAGGCGCCGTGTCCTGGTTACCGCCAACGCAGTTGGTGGTTGGAGTCGTTGTCCAGCCGACATACTGGCCTGTCGCGGAGTTGTAAGGAACCTTGTAAACGTTGGCGTTGTAATTGCCGCCAAAATACAGATTGCCGTAGCTGTCGAGCGCAGCGTTCGAGGCGCCCACCCCAGCGAAAATGGTGTCCACCCCGCCGGGGTGATCTGAGGAAAGGTTGGATGAATATCCATCACCGACGAGGACGTCGCCGTTGACGCCGATCACAAACGTGCCGCCGACGGGCTCCTGGGAGCCGTCCCAGCCGCCGCCTGGTGAAGCGCGCCTAACTGCACAGGCGTGCCGGAGACCACGATGGGGGGTTTCTGCGCGCGGGCAGGTACACCAAGGCAAAGGGCCAGCAGCGCAAACAGGGCCACCCATGTTCCTGCCGCAAGGGACCGCACTGGACTCGTCAATCCATTCAAAGTATTTTGCATTCCTTCTCCTCCGATCTGTTTCCATCCCCGAACCGGGGAATCGGTGACGGTCCGGTTTGTCCCGTATCGTCCTCTGCCCAAATCAAGCTTTCGTCATGCTCAGTACTAAAACTTCTTCCCCGGTTCTCAACAATTCCCAACCGGGAGTCACAGCTCGTGTCCATCGATCGGCATCGATTGCCCCTTGAACTCCGGCACCGTTTCGAGCTTTCATTTCTCGCGATGCTTTCGCGACGCGAGCCCCATCCTGATTTTTCGTTCCGATGTAAGGCCCACTCCATCTCACAAACGGTTCACAGAAGACCGATCGAAATGTCTCCTTATCGACCCGAGAGAAGCTGGTGAATACACGCAGGAAAAAGAGTCCTGAAAAACCGCCGGCAAGATCCGGCGCTTCTCCGCACGCAGAACAGGTACGCAAGGTTATCTGGAACTGCGCACGGATTATCCTACAAATTTGGTAACGGTACACCGTACTCGACAAAATTTGCCATTGTCAAGTGAAAAACGTTTGAGTACAGCGAACCGGGGAGGTGGAAAAATTGGGGTTATGCGGCCCGGCACCGGTTCGCCTGAAGGCGCAGAACCTACCTTGAGCCCTTGGCGATGGAAGCTGAGGAGTGGCCGGTTGAGATTTCGACTGGCCTGGCCGAGGCAGGCCAGCGCCGGCCCCGAATCGAAATTCATGATACCGTTATCTGTGCTTAGCGACCCGGGGGCAAAGAGGAGTGCTTCGAACGGGGAGCATTCCTGCTTCGAGGCCCCCCTTGCCGGCCCGGATTCGGGCATCGAATATGCCGGTCGGAGAGCTGGCCGGACTGGGGCCAAGAGACGGGGCGCCGAAAGAGGAAGCGGGGATAGAGAAAAGGGGTTGGTTCATGAAGACAATGGGGCGGCAAGCGGCGATTTGGCTCGGTATTGTGGCGAGTTTCTGGGCGGCGGGGTGCGGCGGGAGTGTTGGGGGAGGCACGACTTCAAAAACCACACCGACTGTGACGGCATGGCCGACGGCGAGCTCGATTACATACGGCCAAACGCTGGCCTCCTCAACGCTTAACGGAGGCACAGCGTCGGTATCCGGCTCCTTCTCCTGGACCACGTCGACGACGACTCCGGGCGCCGGGACGCCCAGCGAGAGCGTAACTTTTACGCCAGCAGATACGACCGATTACAACACGGTTACCGGCTCCATCGGCGTGGTGGTGGCCAAGGCAACGCCGACCGTGTCGGCATGGCCGACGGCGAGCGCGATCGCTTACGGCCAGACGCTGGCTTCTTCGATGTTGAGCGGCGGCACGGCGTCGGTGCCGGGCACCTTCTCCTGGACAACGCCTGCGACGGCGCCCGCCACGGGGACAACCAGCCAGGGCGTGACCTTTACCGCAACGGATGCGGGCGACTACAACACGGTGGCGAATTCCGTCAGCGTGACGGTCAACAAAGCGACGCCGACGATTACGACCCCGCCGGCGGCGACCGCCATCACCTATGGTCAGACGCTTGCATCGTCCACGCTGACTGGCGGGACGGCATCAGTCGGCGGCGCGTTCGCCTGGACCACGCCCACACTCGTGCCCAGTGGCGGAACACCCAGTGAGAGCGTGACCTTCACCCCAACGGACACGACCGACTACAACACGGCAACGGGCTCCGTGGTGGTGACCGTGAACGCAGCCATTCCAGCCGTTACGGTGACTCCGGGATCTTCGAGCATTACCGTCACGAGCCCACTTTCTGTGACCGTTGCGGTGAGCGGCGGAACGGGAACGGCAACGCCGACAGGTTCGGTGACGTTGAGCGGTGGTGGCTATACTTCCTCGGCGACAACGCTGGTAAGCGGAAGCGCCCCGTTTAATATTCCGGCAAGTTCGCTCGCGACGGGTGCCGACACGTTGACGGCGAGCTACATCCCTGACACAACGAGCAATACGTCATATAAGACAGCAACTGGGACCGGGCAAGTGACTGTGAATCCCGCCGTGGCTTATACGCTGACTGTGGATTCCGCGGCGCCATCGAGCGGCATCGCGATTTCTCCCGTCTCCCCAGCTGACAACAACGGAGCAAGCTCGGGAACAACACCCTTCACGCGCACTTACAATTCCGGCACTCAAGTCACGCTGAGCGCGCCGCTCTCCGATAACAGCTATTCCTTCGTTTCCTGGAGCGGATGCAGCTCGACAAGCGGGTCTGGCGGAATCAACTGCAGCGTAGCAATGAGCGGCAACACCACGGTGACGGCGAACTACAACCAGGCCGGAATCTCATCGATTACAGTGGCGCCCAGCACCGCAACGATCGGCGCGCAGCAGCAGTTCACGGCGACAGTGCACGGCGCAGGCAGCTACTCGAGCGGCGTAACCTGGTCGCTGACCTGCTCCTCTTGCGGCAGTTTGAGCCCCGGCACCCTGAGCGCGACCGGCCTCTACACCACGCCATATCCAGCTCCTGCGAGCGTCACGATTACCGCAACCAGCACGATGACCGGGTTTACGAACGTGAGCGGCAGCGCGACCGTCACGTTGAGCCCACCGGCGACAGCGAGCGGGCCGGCACTGACGGTGGACGTCGGCACGCCGGGCAACCGCAGCGAGAATCCGCACACCATCAGCCCATATGTGTATGGAATGAACGGGTACGTTCTGGATTCAGCCTCGGAGAAGATCGCGAACCCGGGCATCGTGCGTTGGGGCGGCGACGACACGTCGCGGTACAACTACCAAAACAACATGACCAATTCCGCCAGCGACTATGACTTTGAGAACTTCTCTGGCGGAGGAGGCCAGTTCCCCAACGCCACGCGGAAGCACAAATTTCACGCAGTTCGTTCAGGCCGCCGACACCGCGGGGTCAGCAGCACTGGGCACGGTGCCTGTGCTCGGATGGGTATCGAACAATACGCAGATACGCCTGCGGTTTTCCTGAATCGCAGTATCCCGGCCAGCAGATCGTACAGCCCCGCCAATTGCGGCAACGGCATTGACCCGGAAGGGACGAATGGATGCACGAGTTCGGGTGGCTGCGATCTGTTTGGGAACAGCACGACCCAGGCATACACCAGCGTTTCGGAGCCCGCGCCGAGCATTACCGACTCGCCGACTCCGGCTCCTGGCTCAGTTCACCAGCACCTGGGCGGACGGCACATGGTCGGGCAGTTGGGTGAATTCGCTGGTGACAAATCCAAGCTACGGCAACGGCGCCAGCGGCAAGGGCGTGGCCATCTGGGATCTGGACAACGAGCCAACATGGTGGGACGCCGTGCACCGCGACGTGCATCCGGTCGCTTTCACCTACGACGAAGTGACCAACAACGGAATTGGCACGGCGCTGGCCATCAAGACCGCCGATCCGACGGCTCTGGTCAGCGGGCCGGTGATCGACTACTGGGAGGCGTACTTCTACTCGAAGAAAGACATCGAAAGCGGCTGGAGCTCGGGTCGCCCTGCTATCAGCCGTGGAGCAACCCCATCGACCGCGAGGCACACGGCGGCGTGCCCATGATCGAGTACTACCTGCAACAGTTCGCGAAGCTATTCGGCAGACGTACAGCATGCGCCTGCTGGATTACGTGGACATTCACGGTTATTTTGCGCCGGACTATCCCGCCAACAGCGGAAACTCGGTGGCCTTTACGACTGCCGGGGATACCGGGGAGCAGGAAGCGCGCATGAACGCGACGCGCGTCTTCTGGGATCCAACCTACACCGATCCCAACGACCCGCAACCGAACTACATCACCGACGCGAATTACACTCCCAGCTGCGCGCCGCCGGTGCAGGCTCCGCAGTTGATTCCCGATGATGCAGAAATGGGTTGCCAACGACTACCCCGGCACGAAGACGGGGATCGACGAGTACAACTTCGGCGGCCTGGAGTCGATCAACGGCGCAGTGGTGCAGGCCGACATTCTGGGCATCTTCGGCCGCCAGGGCCTGGACATGGGCGCGTTCTGGCCAACGACGAACTACAGCCAGCAGGGCCCCGGCAACTACGCCTTCGCGATGTACCGCAACTACGACGGCAAACGACTCCACATTCGGCGACACGTATCTTTACGCGACGAGCGCGGGATCCGGCGGCGACGGCGAGGGCCAGCTGGCGGTTTATGGCGGGCAGCGAAGCTCCGACAATGCCATCACGGTGATGGTGATCAACAAGACTTACGGCCCGCTGACCTCGACGATCAGCCTGGAGAACTTCACAGCGGCGGGCGGCACGACGGCGCAGGTTTACCAATACAGCAACGCCAATCTGACTGCGATTGTCCCGCAGGCAGGCGTGAGCGTGACGCCGCCGTCAGGAAGCGGGACGACGAGCACGATCAGCAATTACACTTCCCGGCGCAATCGATCACGCTGTTTGTGGTGCCGGATTAAGAACAGCGCGGTACTCGTTGCAAGCGCTTGGCGTATCCAGACGGGTCGTCGGCCTGCGGCCGGCATGCGGACTACCAGGCCCCCGGGACCGCGGCAGCCTTGTACTCGATGACCGCGCATCGGCAATTCATGATATCGCGATCATGTCCTGCAAAAGGAAGTGCGGCACGTCTCGGGAGCGGCGTGCACGTCGAAATACGAAGGAAATGCATCAAACGAATTCCGACCCTCGCCTCCACCGAAGGTTGGAGAAGCGACGCCGGCGACTCCACAGGTGCGAGGCGGAAGCCTTAGCGCGGAGACGATGCCTGATTCGAAGCCCCGGCGCGGGCCCGAAGGCTTTCACGGATAACGATCTCGCGGGAGAAATGCGCACAAAGAGTGAAGCGGCTTTTCGATCTTGCCTTACGAGATGACTATTCTGGCCTGATGGGCAGGTTGGAGCCGGCCCGCCAATCGGGCAATGAACCGCACCTGGGGGAGTTGCCCCATTGGAATTCGCAACAGCCGAATTCTCCGCCGTAGCGAAAATGATCGTGCTTTCGAGCGGCTAGCGTGTCTCCGCGGAATGGTGCAAAGCATCTGCTCGCTAAGGCCCGAAGAGCCGCAAAGACCGGCAAACCTGCGGTATCGATCCCATCATTGAAAAACCCGGAAAGAATTCACTTGACAGAGTCTCACCTCAAGCTTCAGAATTCCCTGTCATCAATGCAGAACGAGAATCTGCGTCCGAATACTCAAAGGCTTAAGTGGCACTTAGGGGCTTAGTGTAGTGTGCAAAAACTTAGGGCTGGTGTGGGGATCGGGAACCAGCTGTCAAAGACACAAGGGAATGTAGCCGACGGGGGGACTACTATGAAGTTCTTTTCAGGGAACAGGCCGACTGCCTCGTTGCTGGTGATGCTCACCGCAGTGCTCCTGCTGGCGCAAATGGCGCTTTATGGGCAAGCGACAGGAAACGTGACTGGCGTTGTCGCGGACACGACAGGGGCCGTGATTCCAAAAGCCGCGGTTGTATTGACCGACATGGCGAGCGGAATCAAGCGCACCACGACCAGTAACAGCGATGGCGCATTTCGCGTTTGCGGGCGTAACCCCCGACCTCAGTTACCAGATCACGGTGACGGCCGATAATTTCGACTCCTGGCAATCCCAGCCGTTCCCGGTGCGCGCCGGCGACCAGTTGAGCTACACGGATATCAGGATGAAGGTCGGCGCCGCTGCCGCGGCGGTGACGGTGGAAGCGCAGGTCGATTCCAATCTGGCCGCGCTGGACACGGGCGAGCGCAGCGACATCATCACCGCCAAGGACCTGAACAACCTCACCATCGTCGGTCGCGACGCCGGCGAACTGGTCAAGATGTTGCCCGGATATGCGATGTCCACCGGCGACCAGGGCCTTTTCAACCGGCCCGGATACAACAACGCGGTGGTGGGCCTCAGCGGCCCCACGTCGGCTTATGTCGCCAATGGCTCCGGCCCGGCCGGCATCGCGATCGTCAGCGATGGCGTTTCGCTCACCGACATCGCCACCAATTCCGGCTCGGTGCAGCAGATGAACATCGAGATGGTCTCAGAAGTCAAAGCCTCCAATTCTTCGTATGGCCCCGAATACGCGAAAGGACCAGCGCTCATCAGCTCCTCAACCAAGACGGGCGGCGCCACATATCACGGCGCGGCCTATTTGGTGGCCCGCAATGACGGTTTTGAACTCCAATGACTGGTACGACAATTACCTCCGCCAGTCCCGCCCGGACGAGCAGTACTTTTATCCTGGCGGCAATTTCGGCGGTCCGCTGCCGCTTCCGTTTACGAGTTTCAATCACAACAGAGACAAGCTGTTCTTCTTCGCCGGGTACGAGTATTACCACCAGGTCTTCGAGGCCAACCAGCAGGCGATTTCGGCGTGGGTGCCGACCATGGCGGAGCGGCAGGGCGATTTCAGCGCCGCGTCGCTCGATGCCGAGCTCTGCGGCTCGCGCCCAGACGGCAACCCCAATCCCAATGCCATTCTGCCCATGTGCTATGTGGACAGCTTCTTGCCGAATGGAACTGCGGTGGCAAACAACAATGCCAATCCCTACATCAACGGTGCCGGCGCGGCGCTGGTGAACTGGTTCCCGAAGCCCAATGCGGATCCCTTCACCAATCCATTCGGTTACAACTACATTAAGCAGCTCCAGCAGAACCAGAACGGGAGCGTGTTCCGGGCCACGCTGCAATACAACATCAATCCCACCAATAACCTGTTCCTGGTTTACGGACTGCAGAGGGAGATCGACGAGGATCCTGTCGCTCTCGGCTACTTCCCGACCGGCGGAGTGCCTTATCCCGGCGACATCACCACCGGCGATGTTTCCAATGTGCTCTCCGCGCGTTACACGCGCTTCTTCGGTTCGACCGTGACCAACGAACTCTCTGCCGCGATGTCCTTCGTCAGCCTGCCAGGGAAGATGGGTAACCCGCTGGCGGTGGATCGGTTCGACATTCCGGGAAATGGCGGCCTGGGTTTCGACTATCTGGGCATGTACAAGAACAACGACGACTATTCCGTGCCTGCCATTGCCAACGGAGGCGGCAACGGCTACCCGAACGTGCTCATGCCCGGCGGATTCTATCAACAACCGGATCCACACCAAGAAGGTCGATCCGATCGTCCAGGACAACGTGAGCTGGCAGTTGAAGAACCACTTCCTGCAGTTCGGTTTCTATGGGGAGCAAGGCACCTACAACGGCATCGCGGATCCTGGGCGCCTATCCTCAGGGCGCAGTACACTTTCAATCCCGGCAAACTCGTACTTCGAATATTCGTCGACCAATCAGGCGCCATATAACGGCTGCGTGAATCCGAACCCAGCCGGCAACCTGCGCACTTCCGGCGCCGCTTATCTGGGAAGCTGCTATAACCCCACGGCGATGATGTACGAGGGGTATGCCGACTCGTTTAACGCAGACCAATTTCACGCCCCTGGTTGACATGCGTTACACCACGGTGGCCGGGTTCGCCATGGACACGCTGAAGATTCACAGTCTCACCTTGATCTTCGGCGCGCGCTTCGAGCATCTCGGTCCCTGGACGGACAGGCATAACAATGGCCTGGCGACATTCTCCGACAGCCTTTACAAATCGCAATGCGGCGGCTACACGCGCAACTGCACCAGCTGCCGGCTTCCCGGGCATCACGTGGGCTTCGCAGAAGACCGGCGTGTCGAACTCCGTCAATTCTCCGCCGACGATCTATGTAACTCCTCGCGTGGGGGTATCCTGGGACATCTTTGGCAAAGGCAAGACCGTACTGCGCGGCGGCTGGGGCATGTACCGCAACCAGGAGCAGTTCAATCCCTACGCCCTGGCGGCGGCCACGGCCCAGGGATACAAGACCTCGAACCTGCAGGGAGCGCTGACCTATAGCCAGATCGACAGCCAGTCGCCCATCCTGCCTCCCGATTTCAGCGCCTATACGATTTCGCCGAACGGACACCGCTCGTCCGATCTACTACGAATTCAACGGCGGAATCGATCGAGGCATCCCGGGGGTAGGGTTCCTGCACATGGGGCCTTCGCACCTGTCCGTCGCGTACGTGGGCAACGAGAGCGTCAATCTGGGATCGTATAGCGGGAGCAACAGCTACAACAGCGCGTCGGATATCAACATCATCTGCGGAATTGAGACGGGTTGCCCCGACGAATAACAACCCGAACATGGCGGGCGCGAACGACAACCTGTTCTTTATCAATTATTCAGCGATCTCCCACCAATTTGCTTGCGCTTTACGGCAACCCCGTCATCGGCAGCATCGGCGTCGTTTGGCACCCCGGAATACGATTTCTATCGTCCCTACCCGTTCTACCAGCACGTCTACCAGCTCAAGCACAACTTCTACTCGAACTACAACAGCGCGCAGATCGAGTGGGAAAAGTCCGCGGGCATGGTCACATGGGGCGCCAACTACACGTTCGCCAAGAACCTGGCCACCGCCTCGTCGTACAACAACCAACTCGTCGATCCGGTGAACCTGCGCAACGATTACAACCCGGTGCCGTACGACCGGACGCAGGTATTCAACATTCATTACCTGGTCGACCTGGGCAAGCGCTACAAGGGCGGGAACTGGTTGTTCTCGGAGCTTGCCAATGGTTGGCAGGATCTCCGGAATCTCGCAGGTCATGAGCGGTTTCCCGCTGGCCTCTGAAAACGGCAAGAACTTCGGCTTCGGATACGGCGGGTTCGCGAATGCCGTGCAGGTCTCGAATCCAAACCAGGCAAATCAGCAAGCTCAGACACAGTGCCAGAACGTTTACGGCATCAAGCCCGACAAGAACGGCAACACATTCTGTGTCAACTACATGAATCCGGTGGTGTGGCTGGGCACGCCGGACGTGCAACTGATGCCCACGCTGGTGAAGGGCGTCAGTGCCAAGGGCGGCTCGCATACGCACCAGTTCATCAATCCGCTGGCTTTCGGTATTCCGCAGCCCGGGACCAACGGGGCCTACCGGCTGCCCTACCTGCGCGGTCCGGCGTACATGGATCACGATGTGACGGTGCTGAAGGATTTCTCAGTGGGAGAAGGAAGGACCCTGCAGTTGCGGATGGGCGCTTTCAACGTGTTTAACCACCCGCTGGTTTCGTTCAACAACAACAACACCAACAATCTGAATCTCGGTTTCCAGGACGGCGGTCGTTGGTCAGGCGCTGACGCAAAGCATGCTTCAGTACCAGGATTTCGGCGTTGCGGATATCAAGGTCGGAAACAGGCTGGCGGAGTTGGAAGCGAAGTTTACGTTCTAATGGGTCCTTCGTCCGGGCAACCGCTGCGTGAACCTGCTGCGGTGCCCGGAAGGGGGACTGGCAAACGGCCGGCAAGGGCGGAACGGCCGGCCGAGCAGGATGAAGAAGTGCGGCATCCGCCTTCTGCCGAATCCGCGTAAGCGGGCAGACGGGTAAGCCGCTCGTAACGGGATATCTGATTGAGCTTGTGGGAGGGAATGTATGGCCATCGAATCTGCAGTCATGTTTCGTAGGGTTGCACGGACCGCGTGCCTGGTTCTTGTTGCCGGCTTGTTGCCGGGCGTTGCCGCCAAGGCCCAGTTGCCGATTAAGGCGCCGGCCCCGGTCACGGTGGGCTCGGTCGTTCCCTTCAGCCATGGCGGCACCGGCAACTGGATTCAGATCTATTCCATGAAGCAAGACCCGTTGCACGGCCATATCCTCTTCCTGGATCAAGCCGGCAGCGTGATCTACGATATGGCGCCTGGCGCATCGTTGCCGACGGAGATCGTCGGGCCTGAACCGTCAAATAAGAACGCCTCCGATTGTTCGCTGCTGGAGTACAAGGGCTCGTACTGGAACGGCGCCATTGCATTCGACAAGTGGGACAACCTTTATGTCACGGATCGCTTTGGCTCTGCCGTCCAATTCTGCCGGGTTCCGTACAACGCCAGCGCGGGGACATGGACTTTCAGCAATGCGGACATCTGGAAAGGCCCCACCTACACCAACAGCAGCGGCCAGACGTTGTCGATTCCGCCCCAGGATCTCCAGGTGGGCGATGACGGCGTCACCTTCTATGTGTGTACGTCGGATACCTCGTCAATCTTCAAGTACCAAGTGGATCAGAGCGGCAACGTAGTCCCAAATTCGGTTACCGCTTTGGCCACGGGCCTGGAGGCTGGGGCTACCCAACTTGCGGTCGACCACGCCGGCAACCTGTATTTCGTTGAGAACCAAGGCGCTTATCCCAACAATGTGCATGGCATTCGGGAAATTCCCGCCGGCTCCCCAACCATTGTCGGCGATGGGACCGGAACAGCCGAATCTGCGCTAAAGCGCATTGACCAAGGCGGCTGGAACGGCATCAACGGCATGTTCATTGACCCACAGGGAAACATGTATTTCGGCAGCACGAACAACATTTCATACGGTGGGCAAGCGGATGGCGTTTTCATGATTCCCAATGAGGGCACGCCGTCGAATCCGAACCTGGTTTGGGCCGATACGGTGATGGTTTCGCCGGTTGATGGCGGATACCCGCCGATGGTCGATCAAAGAGGGTTCCTCTGGATCGCCACCAGCTATTACAACAACTGGGCGCCTGCCGGCGTGAACGGCCCTCAGTGCGACACCACGACGCCAACAGGCCGCGACGGCCACTTGTTTGTATTCCACCATTGTGGTCTGGAAGCCCGGCGCTCTCAGCCTGGGGACTTCTGCGGTGGGCGGGCCGAGCGCGGTGCCGATCACGGCTTACGCGGTAGCAGCGGGCGGCGGAACGATGACGCTGACCGCGAAAAACTCCTTCACTGAAAACGAGGTGGTCACGATCTCGGCAAAGTCGGGCGACGCCCTTGTACGCGCTCAACGGACTCAGCTTCTACGTGTCAGGACCCGGCACGACAGGAACCACCGCCCCGAGCAGTACGGCTTTCAGCATTTCCACGAGCGTTATCGCTGCAGGCGCGAGCGGCTCGACTTCCGCCACGGCCGCCGTCAACCAGACGCAAGCCCTGTATTTCATGTTCAACCAGCCCACCACGCCGGCCAGTATTGCTCTGGCGCAGCCGAGCAACGCAAATTTCCGCCCGTCGCCAACAATCCGATGTTGAATACGCCGCCGCCGACAAATCCGGTGATGCCCTGCACCGCGGGCACCTCGTATCCGGCTTTCACGCGCCAACATGACGACAACCAGCGCATATAGCTGGTGCCCGTATTACGTGCAATTGAATACCACCATGGCCGGCCCCGTGGAGGGCGAGGTGCAGATGCTCGACTCCGGCAACAACGTCATCGCGGGCAGCCAACGCCTATCTGAGCGGTGTCGGGCAAGGCGCGGCAGTTTCGGTGGTTTCTTCGGCCACCGTTCAGTCCATCGCTTCCGGGCTGAACGAACCGCAAGCAAGTGGCGGCTGATCTCTATGGCAACACCTACGTCGCCGATACGGCCTTGAAGGCCATCGAGAAATATCCTGCCGGCACCACCAGCCCGACATCGGGCAAGGTCGTGGGCAGCGGCCTATCGGCGCCCACCGGCGTGGCGGTCGACGGCGTCGGCAATCTCTATATCGGAGACTCCGGCAACATCTACATGATTCCCTTTATCAACGGCGCCTTGGCCACGTCGCAGCAAACCAAGATTGCCTCTGGTTTGGGCACAGGCAACCTGAATCTTGCCAGCAATGGCCTGGGAGATGTTTTTGTAGCAGATGAGGCCAACAAGCAGGTGGTCGAGATACCGAATCCGCAGACAGAGCTGATCGCGCAAAGCTATCCGCAGATCACGCTTGGATCGGGTTTCACGGGTCCGTCGGCGATTGCCACCGACAGCTCGGGGAATGTGTGGGTGGCCGATGGAGCGAACCTGTGGGAGATCTCCATACCTTGGGGAGGTTCGACGAAGCTTGCCGGCGGTCTCCAGGCTCCGGTGACCGGTTTAGCCGTGGACCCGTCGGGTTCTGTCTTTGTGGCGGAAGCCAATGGACTGGTGTGGATTCCCTATAGCACGACTACAGGCGCTCTGAATGTCAACAGTCAGGTTCTGTTGACAAGCGGTTTGGGCAGCGGCCCCGCCATACCGTGGGGCGTGGCGCTTGACGGCACCCAGAATGCTTATGCATCGTACGGCTCCGGGTCAACCGCCGGTTTAGCGCAACTCGGCATCGGCGGCACGTACGATTTCAGCACTTATACAGAGATCAATCCCAACGTTCCCACCGAAGTCGATGCGCAGATTCTCAATCTGGGCAACCTGCCACTGACGGTCTCCGACGACCCAGCTGTCGATCTCGTCTCCGGGACCAACGCCAGCGATTACATCGTGGCGCCGGCGACCCAGAACTCACCGGCCTGCAGCTCCACCACAAGCACTCCGCCGGGCGGTTCCTGCTACCTCGGCATGGTTCTTCAGGCGCCGGCCGCGGGCCAGACGAGCGCGTCCATCGCGGTCATGAGCAATGCCGTGAATGCGACGTCGGGCGTCAATATCGCGGTGTCGGGCAATGTAATCCAGGATCTTCGGCCGGCGGCCGCGGCTGTGATTGCGGTCACCCCCGTCACTGGTACAGGGTGCGCGGGCGCGACTTATCCAGGGTGCAATACGATCCAAGTGACCGTAACCGCCGGCGCAGGCTACGGTACTCCGACGGGGACGGTGACGCTTTCAGTGGGCAGCGCCAACGGCAATCAGCCCAAACAGACCCAAACCCTGAATAGTGCCGGTGTCGCCACATTTAGCTTACAATGGGCTGCTCGGCGGGACCTACACCGTCAACGCGGACTATAGCGGTGCCGGCACAGCAGGCGCCACCCAGAACACATGCTACGACAACCACCTGCTTCTCCGGGGCCGCCGCCAAGGGCACGTTCACAATCGCCCGGGCAATCCCGACAATCACGCTTGGTGTGCCGGTGACGAACAGTCAATGTCTGAATTACACCACTTTGACCAGTGGGGCTGCTTCGACGAACTGCGCCGCCAACTCCGGAATTCGTGACCGTGTGGGCCGGAAATACCTATGTGAACTGGACAAAGCCGGTTTACGTTTCGGCCATTGTGAGTTCGTACGGTGGGAACGCCCTCAGGCACCGTAACCTTCACGCAGAATGGACAACCTGCCGATCCAACCCAGGGCGTCAATGGGGCCATTGCGCCGAACGGCAATGGCGTTGCGACCTTCCTGCTGCAGAATCTCGGCCTGGGTGTCTACAATCTGTCGGCGGCGTACAGCGGCGACGTGAACTACGCCCCGATAACGCCTTGCGGTGCAAACTTTCTACGTAATCAATCCAAGCGTCCAGATCACTGTGTCTGGAGGGGCGACGACCATCACGCCCGGGACGCCTGTTCAGGTGACTCTGACGCTGATGCCGCTCGTAGGGTTCAGCGAAAACGTGAGTTTGGAGTGCAACTCGTCCGATGCGCCGATCAAGCTGGCTGCGACCAACCCTGCAACCACGTTGCCCCAGTACTCCGAGTGCACATTCAATTACGCCAATCCGAGCACAGGCACCGAGCCTGTGGGCACGAGCGGCGCGGTTCCGTCGACCATCGTAATGACCATCAGTACGAACGTAGCGGTCAACGGCGGCACCACGGCTTCGATCGCGAGGCAGTCGCCCTGGGCGCTGGCCGGCCTGTTCGGGCTCGGTTTGGTCGGGTTAATCGCTGGGCGCAGGAAATTCTACCGTTCGATGGCTGTCATCTGCATCGCGATGATGCTTTCCGGCTTGTTCATGGGCATCACCGCTTGCACCAACGCCGGGTACTCAACGCCGCCGCCAGCGCCAAAGGTGACGACACCGCAACGGAACCTATAACGTGCAAATCATCACCTACGATCCGGAGGCGCTGATTCAGAACTCTCTGACGACGCCGATGTTTACGTTGCCCTTGAACGTTCAGTAGAGGTTGCGGAAGCTGCGCGGAATAAGCAGTGCTTTCCGGGAGTTGGAGGCGGCTCCCGGAGAGCCAAGAAGAAAGCCAAAAGCCTCGATCCGCGAATGGGCCGGGAGCCACTCGCGGAAGTTTGATACGAGTTCGTTTCGGGAGGAATGCAATGGCCACCACGTCGTTCACCGTACTTCGCCGGTTTGCCGGCTTTGCATTTACGCTGATGCTGCTTAGCCTGTGTCTGACTGGACTAGCCACAGGCCAAGGATCGCCGCTGGTGACCGCCAGTTCTGCCGCCGGTTTGAATCACCCCACTGGGTGGGGAACCATCCAGGAGTCGGCGATCGACCAGGCTGGCGACTGGTTCGTGGTGGATTATGCCAACGGCGCGCTCTACGAGTTTCCCGCGGGCGGAGGAGCGGCGATTGTGCTTGGTCCCGCGTCTCCATCAGCGAGCCTGGGGGGCGGCTACCAAAACCCCGTCGTCGCCTTCGACCCCGGCAACAATCTCTATCTAGGGGCCAACTGGAATAACTGCATCGTCATGTTTCCGTGGAATGCGGCGACGAAGACCTGGACCGGACTGAACACTGCCGATTCTGCCGGCAACCTACTGTCGCCCAGTAACCCAACGACGACGATCTGCACCAACTCCGGAGCCAAGAACGAGCTCGAAGCGTGGGCACAGTACAGCGTCACCGATCTGACGGGCTCCGGCCTTGGCTACTTTCAGCCTTGGGCTATTGCCTCGGGAACAACAACAACCTGATTGTCGGCGACCAAGGCGGCTCCAACGGCACCGATGTTCGAGGTCATGGCCGTCAACAGGCGCGTGGTCCAGTCCCAACGCCCGCCGGATGGAACTGGGCGCCAGCTGCGGGTTTCGCCGCACGTCCGATCTCGATCGCGCAGGATCCGGAAGGCAACGTCTATTTCGTTGAGGACGGCGGGACCCCTGGGGTCCTTGAAATTCCCGGGACCGCGACCAACGGCCAATACACTGTCAGACAAGTGAATGGCGATGCGAATCTGGCTCGCGTGGACCCGAATCTGCCTGCCGTGAAAGGCGTCGCTATCGATGCCGCCGGCAACCTATACATCAGCGATTCGCAAGTCGGCGTGGTCGAGGTCCCCAATCCATCCGGGAACCCCGCAAACCTCTTCGGCGGTCCTGGTTTCAGGCGTGCCTGCCGGAGGCCAGGTGGCGCATCGATGCGGCGCACAATTTCATGTACGTTCCCACTTCGCAGTCGCAACCCAACGGCCAGGCGGATGTGGCCAAGGTCGGCTTTGGTTATGCCGAGTTCGGCTCTTCCGCCGTCGGCAAAACAGCCTCCGCCGGGTCAAATGTTGTCTTCGGCTTTAACGGCGCGGTCACGCCCGCAAGTTTCACCATCATCGAAGATGGCATGCAGAATCCCGATTTCGCCATCACTGGCGGGACTTGCACCACCGGCGTAGCCTACGCTCGCGAGCAAGAGTTGCCTCGAGAACGTATCCTTCACTCCCCATTCCGTGGGCAACATCTCCGCCAAGCTGCTGATGCTCGACGCGCAGAAGTAACATTTTGGCGTCCATGGTGCTGCATGGCGTCGGGATGGGCGCGAACATCCAGGCGACTCCCGCGCTGCAGTCCACTTTTGGCTCCGGCTTGAAGACGCCTACCCAAGTGGCGACCGACGCACTGGGCAATGTCTATATTGCGGATCCGGGCCAGGGCAAAGTCCTCGATGTATGCGCCCGGTTCCACAAGCATCCTCTACTGCCGTCTCCATCGGTACCGGATTGACGTCTCCCACTGGCGTCGCCGTAGACGGCGCAGGCGATGTCTTCATCGCGGATAGCGGCACCGGCAGCGTGTACGAAGTGCCCTTTGGGCCAAGCGGCTTGAACGCGGCGGGCCAGGTGACCCTGGCGAGCGGCCTGGGCGCGACCGGCCTGCAACTGGCGCGGATGGGCTGGACCATCTCTATATCGCCGATCCGAGCAATGGGCGGGTGGTAAAGCTGAGCAACATCGGAGCCTCGACCACCTCCAATCTGGGACAGGCGGAAACCACGCTGACCACCGGCTTTACCGCGCCGTCCGCTGTGGCTGCGGATGCAGCCGGCAATGTCTACGTGATCGACGGCGTGAACCTTTTCGAACTCGCCGGCGGCTTGGGTGCTCCAGTCACTTTGCTGAACAATCTGAGCGGCGCTACTGGTTTGGCGGTCGATCCCTCCGGAGCGGTCTATATTTCCTCGGCGAGCGGGACTACGCGGGTTCCTTTCGTGAGCGGCGCCTTGAATCCCGCTGGTGAGACTGCGGTTGCTTCGACGGTAAGCGGTACTTCGTCGGTCGCTCTTGACCGCGCGAACAATGTCTATCTGGTCCAGGCCTCGGGCGGCGCCATCACCCTGGTGAGCACCAACGGCACGCTTAGCTTTGCCCACGCCCGCCACACTCACAGGCTCCACAAATGCAACCGCCACCGATCACCAACACCGGAAACTCGGCGCTGACCGTTACCGGCTACACCAGCAGCAATTCAGTGGACTACACGGCTGCCGATACGGCGACCGGCGGCTGCGAAGCGGGCAGCCCGGTGGCGGCGGGCGCCACCTGCACGGTGAACGTCACTTTCCAACCTGGAGCTGGAGAGCAAGGGACTCTCACCGGCCAAATTGGGATCGTGAGCACCGCCGTGAACTCTCCAATCGTGATTGGCGCCACTGGCGTACGGACTGGCGCTGTCCACCTCCGCAACGACCGTTGCTGGGGGAGCCAAAGCGGCAGAGGTGATCAATACGCCACTCACAATCACTGTGGCTCCGAAGAGTGGAGCAGGCGTTGCCCCCACCGGGACAGTCACGGTGAGTTACACAACCTGGACAGTGGTCATTCCGAGTTCGGGACCAATGCGGGCATTCCCACCATTACGCCGCAAACAGCCACGGCAACGTCGAATCTGACCAGTGGCGGCGCCACTTTCACTCTTGTCGCCGGTACTTGGCGGGGACGCAGACCATGACCGTGTCTTATAGCGGCGATCGAGTCTACGGCCGATCGACGGGGACGATGTCGGTTAACGTGGCGAAGTCCGCGATTACGGGGATTGCGCTGCCCGTGTTCCCCGATCCGACAGATATCAACCTGCCGTTCGTTCCGGCGGGGACTGGCAGCGGCACCGTTCCGTACGACGGATCGGAAACGCCCTTCCAATACAGCTTCATCATGAAAGTGGGCACCGCTGCGGGCGTTCCCACCGGGACGATTACGGTGATGGACAACTCGAGCGAGTGCCCTGCCGGGAACCTCCGCAACGGGAATCGGCGCGGCAACCTGCGTTCTGGCCGGATACGCGACCCCGGGCGGATACTCGGGCGTGGCATGTCCCGACCTCGTCCGGCGCTGGAGTGTTGACCATCGCAGAACGCGGGCACAATCACCGGCGCCCAGGCAGCGTTCCCAACAAGCTGTTTGTGGTACGTGCCCCAGGGCATCAGCTATTCGCCAATGATCTTCACCCACTACATCTATCCGGTGTATAGCGGAGATGCAAATTTCCTGGGCCTTACCGGGCCGACTTCAACAGTGCTGCAGTCTGTCCGGGGACCCAGCTTGCAAATCACCCAAACCGGTAATGCGGCGTCGCTGACTGTTGCTCCATCGCTGACGGTGTCCGCCGGATCTTCGGCGAGCATGAATCTGACTCTCACTTCGATCCTCGGTTATGGGCTTGCCGGGACTGAACTCCCAGTTGAACGCTACTAACTTCCCGGTAACGTTGACCTGTGACAATCTGCCGCCACACACGCAATGTTCGTTCAGCTATCCCACCCCGGATCCGCTTGTACCGAACTCCGTGGATATTCCGTGCCCCTCTGGCGCAACGACAACACAAATTGCAAATGGCTCAGTTACAATGCACGCCGGGACAGGTGGCCGTGACTTTCTACACCGATGTAACGGCGGGCACCACCACCAGCCAGAATGCTCGCACAACCTCCGTCACGCTGGCGGCGATCTTTGGCTTCGGAATGATCGGGCTCTTCTTCAGACGCAAGACCTTTGAAAAAGGCCGGTTGCTGCTGATGGTATTCCTCATGATTGTCGGAGGCGCGCTGGCGGTCAGCATTACAGCATGCAACACCACAACCTTGGCCCCTGCTGGCGTCGCTGAATACGCCTGCTGGAACCTATGCGGTGACGATCACGGCGGACGAAACGGGCGCGTTGTGTGTCTCCGAGCCCGGCGGCGCCGGCGACAATTGCATCGTCCCAGGGAGCGGATCGACAACAAATAACGGCATCAAGGTCTATGGCACTGAAAACCAGGTCTCGATACCGTTTTACATCAATGTGACTGTGCAATAGCACGGCACAAAACAGAAGCTACGATTACCAACATCGCGCCGCGCAAGCGGCGCGATGTTGTCTGGAGGCGATATTTCGAACCCACGTTGCGCAGTAAAGTAAATTGATTTAGTCTGGGTGGGCTTCAAGAAGACAGGACCCGATCCGCGCCTTGATACGACGCTCCTTGACGTAGCACCTCGAGCGCCGAACTGACGGTTTGAGGCACGTCCTTGAAACCGATTCCGCGCGCGAGCGATCGCTGACGAGCCAGACTTCGAGTCAGAAGACGCGGCGAGCTTTCTGTCTGAAACGATCCTAAGGAGAAGTTGGTTATGCGGATTCCTACGGCTTGGTGGCTGGTGTGCGCGGCTCTGGTTGGTTGCAGGGTGCGGCGGCGGCGGCAGCGGCACACAGCAGCAACAGAAGACCACTCCGACGGTGTCGCCGTGGCCCACGGCGAGCGCGATCACCTACGGCCAGACGCTGGCTGTCGTCGACACTGACCGGAGGCACGGCGTCGGTATCGGGCACCTTTTCCTGGACAACGTCCTCAACGGCCCCCGGCGCGGGGACGCCCAGCGAGGGCGTGACCTTCACACCTTCGGACACGACCACATACAACACGGTGGCGGGCTCCGTCGGCGTGGTAGTGAACAAGGCGACGCCGACGTTTCAGCATGGCCGACGGCGGGCGCAATCACTTACGGCCAGACGCTGGCTTCTTCGACACTAAGCCGAGGCACGGGGTCAGTTGGCGGCACCTTCTCCTGGACGACATCAACGACGGCGACCCGGTACGGGGACAGCCAGCGAGGGCGTGACCTTCACGGCTACGGATGCGGCTGACTACAACACGGTGGCGGGTTCGGTCAGCGGGACCGTGAATAAGGCGACGCCGACGGTTTCGGCATGGCCAACGGCGAGCCCGATCACCTACGGCCAGACGCTGGCTTCGTCGACGCTGAGCGGAGGCAGGCGTCGGTACCCGGTACCTTCTCCTGGACGACGTCCGCGACAGTGCCCAGTGCAGGGACTGTCCAGCGAAAGCGTACCTTCACGCCTACGGATCTGACCGACTACAACGCGGTGACAGGTTCCGTCAGCGTGACGGTGAGCGCGGCCGCGCCGACGGTCACAGCAGTTACGCCCACGAACGGGCTCACAGGCGTCGCCATCACATCTGCCGTTACGGCAACCTTCAATCAGCCGATGGACTCGTCGACGATCACCCGCTCGACCTTTACTGCTGACTGGGCCGGGAAGCACATCTGTGCAAGGCAACGTCGGCTTACAACGCCGGCCTCCATGACCGCGCTACATTCACGCCTTCGGCGAATCTCTCCTATAACACGGCGTACACTGCGACGATCTCGACCGCCGTTAAGAGTTCCGGTGAAGTCGCGCTGGCCGCGCCTTACACATGGAGCTTCACCACGACGACAGCGCCGGTTCCCACCGTCACGACCACCGTGCCGACGAGCGGCGCCACGGGCGTGAACGTCGACAATGCGCTGACGGCGACCTTCAGCCAGCCCATGAATTCGTGCGACCATCACCGCTTCGACCTTCACGTTGACCGGACCGGGCAATACCGCTGTCGCTGGCTTGGTCAGTTACAACACCGGTACTTCGACGGTGACATTCACGCCCAATTCGTCCCTGGCATACAACACGTCGTACACAGCCACCATCACGACCGGAGCGACAGAGTTCGAACAGCGCCGCGCTGGCTTCCAATTACGTGTGGACTTTCACCACCGGCGCAAGTCCAAACCAGGTGACAGTGGATTTCGGAATGACTTATCAAACCATCCGCGGTTTTGGCGGCTCAACCGCCTGGCTGGGGCAAATGCCCCCAGCCGTGTCGACGGCCTTGTTCAGCCCGACGAGCGGACTCGGCCTCAGCATCCTGCGCGTGCGCATCGATCCCGAGGGCTCGTCAACGGGCGGCGGCAACAATGGGGATCCATATGAGACGAGCGGAATGGGACGACGAGGCTGCCAACGGCGCGGAAGCCGTGGCAGCAAATCCGAACGCCATCGTCTTCGCCTCGCCCTGGACGCCGCCGGCCACCTGGAAGCTCAGTGGCACCTCAACCACGATAAGTGGCGTTGTCTTTAACGAGGCTTTCGCCGGCAGTTGCGGCAGCGAAGGAGCTGACTACTGCGGCGGCTACCTCGATCCAAATCACTATGCCGACTACGCCAATTACCTCGAGGACTTCGTCAAGTTCTTCAATACCACCGACAGCTTCCATCTCTACGCCATCTCGATGCAGAATGAGCCGGAGGTGAACCAAAGCTACGAGTCCTGCGTCTGGACGCCTCAGCAAATGGATAGCTGGGTCGCGGGCAACGCATCCACGATCACTTCGGACGCGTACTCCACAAAGTTCATCATGCCGGAGTCGGAGTCA
Organism: uncultured Acidobacteriaceae bacterium; assembly: GCA_963701835.1. Classification (GTDB taxonomy): domain Bacteria; phylum Acidobacteriota; class Terriglobia; order Terriglobales; family Acidobacteriaceae; genus Telmatobacter. The sequence continues at coordinate 81,537 of CAVPBL010000005.1, forward strand.
TTTAATTCGTTCGTTGCCGCGCCAACCCTCAACGACACAAATGCGCAGGGACTTGTCAGCATCATCGGCGGCCACATCTATGGGGTCCAGCCGGCGCCATACTCCATTCCTTCGGGAGACAGCCCGAAAGAAATCTGGATGACCGAGTACGGGCCGCTGAGCAATGCGACACTGACCTGGTCTCAAGCCTTGACGACCTATGGTGAGACGATCCATAACTCGATGGTCACTGGCCAATACAACGCCTATGTCTGGTGGGGACTTTTCGGCGCCTCCAGCGGCACTTGTGCAACCAACGCCGGCACCTGCGGCCTGGTCGACGACGCCGGAACTGTGCAGCCGATGGGCTACGTGATGGGCCAGTACTCGAAGTTCATCCAGCCCGGCTATGTGCGCGTGTCGGCGACAGCAAGTCCGGTCTCTGGAGTGTATGTTTCGGCGTACAGCAATAGCTCGCCGGCGCATTACGTGATCGTGGCCATCAACTCCAATTCACCGTCGGAGAGCCTGAGATTTGTGCTGAATAATGGGAGCGGCGTGACTTCGGTGACGCCATACCAATCCACGTCATCCGCAGGGCTGGCGGCGCAGACGGCAGTCACCGTCTCGGGCGGGCAGTTCAGCTACACGCTTCCCGCGCAGAGCATCGTGACGTTTTTCAGTAGAGTGGACCGCGTCTGGAGACGGTCGTCAGACTGCGTGCGTTTGCGACGGACGCGGATTTGCCGGCGTCCGGCGGGCCTTCGTCGGATTGGAACGCTGCCACGCCACAGCCAACAAGCGCCGCTTTGTCCTTGAGCTCCGAGACGCGCAACTGAGTCGTGCGAATCGCCGAGCTGGGCTTCGACGGCGGGCAGAAAGAGACTGTGCCGAGCGGGAGATGCCGCCGCCCAGCACGATCACGTCCGCGTGAAAGCCGCCAAGCAGCGTGCGAATCACTTCTCCGAGATGCTGCCCGAATTCCTGAAAGGCCTGCTGTGCGGCCGGATCGGACTGGGGACGGCGGCCGCCAGGTCAACGACCTCGCGCTTTCGCCGGTGCGGCGCTCGTAATTCCCGGCGATGGCTCTCGACCGAAACGAAGTCTTCCACGATTCCGCCCTGGTAGGGAAGATTCCAAATTTCGCCGCCGCTGGGGACGCCAGGCCCCCCGGTCACCAGGCGGCCCTCAACCGCAAAAGCCGAGCCGATTCCCGTGCCCAGCGTGAGTCCCACGGCGCGGCGGAAACCGCGCGCCGCTCCAGCGCCGATCTCGCCCAGCAGATACGCATCCGCGTCGTTCAAGAAAGCGCACTTCAGGCGGCGGCCAAGCCAAAGCGCGCGGCCAGAGCCTGGCGTAGATCAAATCCGTAGAGATAAGGCAGTTTGTGGCGCATCAGGCTCACGCCGGCCTTCAGATCGAAGGGCCCCGGCACAGCAAGCATCGCACCCATCGACTCCATCGCTGCAGACCCCGGCCTTGACTCCCAGGCCGAAGAGAAGATCGACAAAGGCCTCGCTTGTGTGGTGCGGCAGGATGCGGCGCGCTGACCACGGTCCCGAGGCGGAAATCCTCCCCGCAACACACCGCGGCGGCCACATGGCTGCCGCCCACGTCAAACGCAAGCACGCGACTCTCCGCAAGGTCGGCCATCCGAAACACCTTAAGCCTCAAGCGATGAAAGCGTTCCCATCTGTGGTGGGATTGTTACCATTTGTATCACAAGTAGCTGTGGGCTGGCCGGAATCTTTTAGAGAAATCTATTCGAAACCCCAAAAAACTCGCGATAATTCTGGCGAAAGGCCGCTATCATTGTCTCTGATTTCCGGGCTCGCAGGCACTCCGGTCAAAGGCCGTGGATGGAAACCGATGATAACGTTCCCTGGATGCAAAGGGATCCCCGAGAGCGAGCGGCTGCAGCGCTACGCGAATGACGCTGGGGACGCAACTCCCTTAGGATGATTCAGCTATGACACAGCACTCTCGATTCTCGCCGAAAACTGGATTCGGGCGCACTTTCTGCGTTCAACCCAGCCTCGCCGCCGCCCTTGCTGTTCTTGCCGTCGCGCTGTCAGGGCCGCTGGGCGCGCAAACGCCGGCGCCGCCCGCCGCGGTTTACGGTCCCTTCAACGCCGTCTTTCTCGCCGACGGACCCGGGCTAAGCAAGCCGATGTCTCCGGCGGCTTCGCTTGACGGCCTCGCCGCCGTGGCGACGACGATCCAGGGATCGAACCAGCAGCCCGTGATGCAGGATCCCATCCTGGCGGGGCGCGCTTCGTGGACGCTTGCCTTCTGGTTCGAGTCGCTCGGAGCCGCCGCAAGGGACGGAGTTGCTGGCCGGCATCGGCGATCCAGCCGCGGAGGATGCGCGCTTCATCGGTATCCAGGACAATCGGCTGGGGCTCTGGCTGGGGCGGGCGCAAGGTTCGGCCGGGTTCGTCGCCGGCGACAGTGCGCTTGACCCGGCAAAGTGGCACCTGGCGGTCGCGGTGAGCGATGGCGAACATGTGATTCTCTATGCCGATGGCCGCAGGTGGCCGACGAGCACGCTGGCGCAGGGCAGCGTTGCGGCAGTTCTGGAGATGGCGCCGCCGCCGATTGCGGAAGTGATCGCCGACAGCCACTTTCGGCGGCAAGATTGCCGCGCTCAAGATCTATCGCGAGGCACTGACGGCTGAGCAGGTGAAGGCCATGGCCGATGCGCCGCCGGACTTTCAGCCTGCCCACCTATGAAGAGGCCTCGCAGCACTGGCCTGTGCAGACCCGCGCGCAGGCCGGATACAGCGCGCCGCAGGATCCATCCACTCTGCCGCGCGGCAAAGGCGCCATCCAGAAGCCGGTGGCGAAAGAGTTGAGCGCGGCGGACCTTCATTGCAAGTTGGCGGGCAGACAATCCCTGGAAGCTCGCGGGCGGCTGGCGGCTGGCTGCCGGCGCCGCAGGTGAAAGCCATCGGGCGAGGAGATTTCGAAGGCCGGCTTTGCTGACAAGGACTGGCTGGTGGCCACGGTGCCGGGCACCGTGCTGACGACGATGATCGATCGCGGCATTTATCCCGATCCCGATTACGGGCTCAACAATCTGGCGATTCCCGAGAGCCTCGCCCACCAGGACTATTGGTACCGCGTGGAGTTCAAGGCGCCGGCCGCGACGCGCGGGCGCAGGCTCACGCTGACTTTTGAAGGCGTGAATTACGCCGCCGAAGTCTGGATGAACGGCAAGAAGCTGGGCGGCTTCACGGGCGCATTTCTGCGCGGCACGTTCGACGTCACTGGAGCTGTTGCCGCTACGCGGCGAAAATGCGCTGGCGGTGCGCGTTTCTCCGCCGCCGCATCCCGGCATCCCGCATGAGCAGTCGCTCAAGGCGGGGCCGGGCGAAAACGGCGGCATGGAGGTGCTGGACGGGCCGACCTTTGCCGCCGCCGAGGGGTGGGACTGGATTCCCGGCATTCGCGACCGCAACACCGGCATCTGGCAGGACGTGACGCTGACGGCTACCGGCCCGGTGGAGATCGGCGACCTGAATGTGATCACAACGCTGCCCAAGCCCGACCGCAGCGAAGCCGACATTGAGATCGAAGCGCCGCTGACCAACACAGCCAGCGCACCGATCGATGGCGAACTGACCGCGACCTTCGACGACGTGAAGGTGACAAAGCACGTGCACCTTGCTCCCGGCGAAACGGTCAGTTCGGCTGGAGCCCGCGGAGTTTGCGCAGCTCAAGGTCCAGCATCCGCGGCTGTGGTGGCCGAATGGATACGGCGATCCCGCGCTGCACACACTCAAGGTGACGTTCGCCACCGGCGCAAAAGGCGAGCGCCGCGCGAGACAAATCGAATTCGGGATGAGAGAAGTGAGCTACGAGCTCTCGCTCTTCGACGCAACGGGCCATCTGCGACGCGTGGAGGTGCTGCCCAGCCGCACGCACGACGAGGCGCTGCCGCTGATCGACGGAACTCACGAAGGCATCCGGCGAGATCGACGACAAGACGCCGAATCTGGTGCTGCCCGGGCAAACGCTGCCGGACTGGATGCGCGCACTCGCACGTGGGTGCAGACGCTGGAGCCGGGCGCTGAGGGTTCAGCCGTCGATCCGCGCCTGTCGACGGCGGATGGCCGGGAACCGATCTGGTGATCAAGGTGAACGGCGTGCGCATTGCCGCGCGCGGCGGCAACTGGGGCATGGACGACAGCCGCAAGCGCGTCAGCATCGAGCACCTGGAGCCGTTATTTCCGCCTGCATCGCGATGCGCACGTGAACATGATCCGCAACTGGATGGGCCAGAATACGGAGGAGAACTTCTACGCGCTGGCCGACAAGTACGGATTGATGGTGTGGAACGATTTCTGGGAATCGACGCAGACCTACAACCTGGAAGCCGAAGATCCGGCGCTGTTCCTGAAGAACGCGCGCGACACAATCCTGCGCTACCGGCATCATCCGTCGATTGTGGTGTGGTGCGGGCGCAACGAGGGCGTGCCGCAGCCCACCATCAACGAAGGACTGGCCGCGCTGGTGCGCACGCTCGACCACACGCGCTATTACACGGGCAGCTCGAACCAGGTGAATCTGCGCAACTCCGGGCCGTATCAATTCCAGCCGCTCGAAACCTATTACCGCATCAACCGCGGCTTCAGCGTCGAGCTGGGCATTCCCAGCGTGCCCACGCTGGAAAGCATGAAATCGTTTATTCCCGAGCCCGACCGCTGGCCGATCAGCGACACCTGGGCTTATCACGACTGGCACCAGAGCGGGAACGGCGCGGTGCAGCCGTATCATGGCGCACATGGAGACCGAGTTTGGCGCGCCCACCAGCCTGGAGGACTTCGAGCGCAAGGCGCAGATGCTCGACTACGTGGGCCATCGCGCCATCTTCGAGGGCTTTGCCGCGCATCTTTGGCAGCCCAACTCCGCGCGCATGATCTGGATGACGCAGCCGGCGTGGCCAAGCATGGAGTGGAATTTCCTGAGCTGGGACTACGACACGCAATCCAGCTTCTACGGGACGCAGAAGGCATGCGAGCCGATTCACGCGCAGCTCAATCTGACCGATGGCTCCGTGGATCTGATCAACCTGGGCGAGGCGCGTTCCTTCAAGGTGCGCGTCGCTTGTGGTGAGCCTCGACGGCAAGATACTGAGCGACCACACCAACCAGGTTCAGGCCGCCGCCGATGACCGCACGCCGGTGGCCAAGCCCGACCTGGCAACGCTGGCCGCTGGCCACACGGTCTTCGTCGTGCTGGAAGTGAGCGATGCGGCCGGCGCGCCGGTGAGCGACAACTTCTACTGGTGGGCGGCGGACGAAGCGAGCCTCCGCGAGCTGAACTCGCTTGCCGCAGGCGACGCTATCGGCTTCGGCCACGTCTCGCGGCGGCAAACGGCGAGCGCGCGGTCACGGTGCAAGATCAAGAACACCGGCTCCGCGGCGGCGCTGATGGTCAAACTCACGCTTGAGGACGCCGCGACGGGCCAGCGCATCCTGCCCGCCTACTACAGCGAGAACTACGTTTCGCTCTTGCCCGGCGAGGAACGCACAGTCACCGTGATGTTTCCGGCCGGCGACGCAAAGCCGGCGGTCGGCCTGCGCGGCTGGAACCTGGCGACGCAGACGATTGCGGTCGAACTAAGACGCTTGCTTCGTCTGAATCGCTCTAATGGATGACGACGGGGGAGCGGTGTTTGCAGCCGCACGAGCGCCGCAGCACAATCTCGACCGGCAGAACGATCCGGTTGCCGGTATGCGGCGTTTCGCCGCGCGCGATGCGGTCGAAGAGCAGGTTTGCCGCCACGCGGCCCATCTCCTGCGCGGGCTGGCGAACCACGGTCAGCGGCGGTGAGGTGAACTCCGCCAGATCGAAATCGTCGAATCCGGCAAAGGCCAGATCGTTGGGAACGCGCACGCCGAGGCGCGCGATCGCGCCCAGAACATAGCGCGTGGCCAGGGTATTCGACGTGATGACTGCTGTCGGCGGAGTGTCGCTCTCCGAGTTTGGCTTTGAGCACTTGCACGGCATCTTCCTCCGATTCGCAGTCGAAGATCGCGCATGGCTTCGAGCCCCGCGTCCTGCATGGCGCGCCGATAGCCGAGAAATCGCGTGTTGATGGTGAACAGGCTCCGGCTGAGCGCAATGTAGGTGATATGCCGGTGGCCGTGCTCGATGAGATGCTCCACCATGCGCCGCGCTCCGATCGCGTTCTGCACCAGAACGGTGTCGATCGACGGGTCGGGGACCGGCCGGTCAAAGGCCACAACCGGAGTCTTGCCAACGAGTGCCCGCGTGAGTCGCGTCTGACGGAGTCGGGCGGGAATCACCAGCAGGCCATCCACATGCCGCTGCAGCATCTCGTCTGCCTCTGCGTACTCCGTTTCCGGATCCTCGTCAGAGGTGGTGATGATCACCGAATAGCCGTGCTCCTTGGCCACGGTGGTCACCGCGTGCGCGCAACTGGCAAAGAACGGATCGTAGAGATAAGGAATGATCAGGCCGATGGAGTGGCTGCGTTGACCGCGAAATGCGCGCGCCAGCACGTTGGGGCGGTACTTGAGCTGCTCGATCGCGGTTTGCACGCGCTGCGTGGTTTCAGCGGAAACGCGAACCGTCCCGCTCAGAACCCGGGAGACGGTCATGGTGCCCACGCCGGCCAGCCGGGCCACGTCGCTCATCGTGGGCTTGCGGTGCATCACCGGCGTCGGCGGCCGATGTTTCGCTTTGCTTGCAGATATGACCCGCAGGAGGCTTCGCCAATTCGATCTCTCCAGGAACAACTCGCTTTTCACGCCCTGGCCGAACTCTCGAAGGTGAGAACTTCAGCGGCCCTGCAGCTCCCGATTCCGGCGTGCTCTCATCTTATGGGCTTGGCGGCCTCATCGGCGCCGTCTGCTTGACCGCGTAGCGAAAGCGGTCAAAGCAGGACTATATCAGTCTCATGGTGCCGGAAGCAATGAAATCCGCAGGTCTGCGGGCATCTGCGCGACTGGCGAATGGTCCGCTTTGCACCGTGCGTAGCCGGCGCCGGAGCAGCTTATCGAACGGAGGCGTTTTCGATGCGCTTCAACTGCGGTTTGAGCGCTGCTCGGAGGCGGGCAGGTGGACTCGCGAATGACCAGTTCCGGCAGAACGGACAGCATGCGCGGACACCGCATCCTGGCCGCGAACCCGCTGCAAGCAGCAATCCGCGCGGCAATCGTGCCCATTTCATGCAGCGGCTGGCGGATAGTGGTGAGGCTGGGATTATGAAAGGCCGCGCTCTGGATGTCGTCGAAGCCCACCACGGAGATGTCTTCAGGGACGCGCAGCCCATGGTCGCGCATAGGCCCGGATGGCGCCGATGGCGGCAATATCGTCGTAGCAGACCAGGGCCGTGAAATCGACCTTGCGGTTGAGCAATTCGCAAGCGGGTCCGAATCCCAGTTCCGGCGTGGAAACCCTCAGCTTGAGCTGCACCGTCAGCTCAGGCCGCACAGCGATGCCAAGTTCCTTGGCCACGGCCTTCAGGCAGTCCCAGCGGTCTTCGGCGTCGGAGCTGTGGCTGCCGCCGCGCATAAAGGCGATCTTGCGGTGTCCGAGCTGGTACAGATGCCGCAACGTGAGTTCCGCCGCCCGGCGCTGGTCCAGCACCACGTTGGTGATTCCCGGAATATGGCGGTGACCGGCCACCGCGACCGCGGGAATCTTGAAGCGGTGCTGCAGCACTGTATCGATCAGGATGAATCCTTCGACCGAGCGCTCCATCAGCATGCGCGGGTACTCTTCAATCAAGTCGGGCTTGCGGCGATGGCTGGCGGTCAGGTAAAAGTAACCTTCCTCGATGAGGGACTCTTCGACACCGGTGAGCACCTGCGCGGTATAGCTGTCGCTCAACTCGGGCACCAGAACGCCGATGGAATAAGTCTGCCGCTTGCGCAAGCGACCGCGCATAGAAGCTGGGCCGGTAATCGAATTTCGCGGCCGCCGCCTTCACCCGGTCCCGCGTCTCCTGCGGAATGGCGCGCACTCCGGGAGCGTCATTCAGCACCAGGGAGATGGTGGCCGGCGACAGATCCAGGTATTCGCCCAGAATCCGCAGGCTGACGGGCTGTCCCGGCTTCGGCTCGCGTCCCGCTTTCGCTTTCTGGCCATTTTCCCTTGTTGTAACACGTCTCTGAGGCCTTTGCGGGAACCGTAACGAGACTAACTGGCCTGCGCGGCGGCTTTGTTCGTCTCGATCTCGCGGCGCTCCAGGTGGTCGTACCAGGTGAACTTGAGAATGGCCGACGTCGCCAGAACGATCGCCAGCGTGATGGCGGCGCGCTGGAACTCCCAGATCACGACATACATGGGAAGCACGACCAGCGCGACCTGCCACACGATCCCGACGGCGACGTTGAACATGTCGCGCAGGAAGTCCTTGTTGCGCTTGAAGCCGGGGTCTTCGGCCAGAACCTTCCGGTAGACCGGGCCCCAGAAGCCCCACGGCCGCACGCGCCGATAGAAGTCCTTCAGTACCTCATCGTCTTCGGCTTTGGTGAGCAGGGTGCCGGCAAAGCATCCGATCAGCGAGAGAACCAGCACCAGCGGAAAGACGATCGAGACATCCATATTGATGGAGTAACGCGGCCAGCAGATGCTGCACCAACGGCACTCTCGCGACCAGTGCCGGCAGCGCCAGCGACGGAGGCGATGCCGGCGACCATGCCCCAGAAGTAGCCGTAACCGTTAAAGCGCCACCAGTACCATTTGAGAACGTTGGAAGCGGTGTAGCCTCCCCACAGTCCGGAGACGATCCACACCACGACGGAGTTGACCGAGGTGACATTCCACCCGATGAGGACGCCGATAACCACCACGGCAAACGAGGCGAGATAGCTGAGGCGGACATAGGTCCGCGGCGGGGCGTCGGGCCGGATGTAGCGCTTGTAGATGTCGTTGACGAAATAAGGCGGCGCGGCATTCACGGTGGCGGCAAAGTTGGCCATGAAGGCGGCCAGCAGGCCGGAGATCAGGAATCCCAGCAGCCCGACGGGGACAAAGCGCCCCAGCGCATAGGGCAGCACCAGCTCAAAGTCCATGTTGGTGCCCATGGCGCGGATGTTGTCGCTGAAGAACGCGGCGGCCAGCACGGCGAGTCCGGCGGTAAGAAAATAGCGGGGAAACGTGAGCACGACGTTCACCCATGCGCTCATCATCGAAGCTTCGCGCGGATTCTTTGCGGAGAGCACGCGCTGCATGTCGTAGTTGGGCGCGGGGCCGGCGGCGGAGATCAGCACGCCCTTGAAGAACAGCATCATGACGAAGAAGCCAAACAGGCCATAGCCGTCCTGCGCGATTCGTGTGCTGGTTGCCGGGATCAGCGCCGACCAGTCGAGATTCAAGTGCCAGCCGAAAAACACGTTGTCCCAGCCGGCGGGCACCACTTTGTGCAGCATCTCCGGCGCCACGCGGCGCATGGCGATGATGCCCACGGCGAAGGACGCGATGGACAGCACGCAGAACTGCACCACTTCCGTGATCACCACGCTGATCATGCCGCCCTTGATCACGTAGATCGCCGTGATGGCGATCAGGATCAGCGCATATTCATTGGGCGACAGATGCCAGGGCAGAAATGTGGCCGCGAATTTGCCGATGCCTTTGAACCCATAGCTGAAGAATCCGATGATGCTGATGAATGCGTAGAGGACCACGATCAAGTGCGATAAGTGCGCGCCGCGCCCGGTGCCGAAGCGAGTTTTGATCCACTCCGCGCCGGTCATCACCCGCGAGCGCCGCAGCCACGCGGACAGGTAAACCATGAGAAAGACCTGGTTGAAGGTCGGCCACAGCCAGGGGATCCACACGCTTTTCAGGCCGTAGACGAACATCCAGTACACCAGCAGCATGGTGCCGCTGATGTCGAACATGCCTGAAGCGTTGGAGAGGCCCAGCACATACCACGGCATCTTGTTGCCGCCGAGAAAATAGGCCGTCATGTCGCGCGAGCCGTAGTGGGAAACCCAGTAGCCCACCAGCACCGTGCAGAGCATGTACGCCAGAATGATTGCCGATATCCAAAGCGTGAAGATGCATCGAGCCCCCGAATTCACCCGTCGATCATTCTTTCCCGGTCTCCTGCCGCGTGTCGACGATCGCGGCTGGCGGAGTGCGGCTGTCCGAGATTTCTTAATGCAATTGCCCGGCCAGCAGGAAAACCAGCGTCGCCTGCCAGTTGATGGCGATCTCGTTGCTGGCATACGAGGCCGTCTCGTCGGCATAGACTTTTTCCGGCGGCAGATCCTTGGGCAGCGCGGCCAGCACTGCGTCCTGCCGCGCGGCATTGGGTCCTCCAGCCAGCAATCCCGGCCAGGCCCCGGCTGCTTGCCTGACCCGCTGGGCCGGTGATGCGGGTGCTCGACCGCGTGCTCGCCAACCCGGGTGACCCACGAGAGCGAGAAGGCGTTCCGCCCCAGCAGATAGTGCAAATTGTCCCGCGCGGCATTGACAAAGTCAGGGTTGGGCGCGATCACGTTGGCGATCAGCAGGTCCATGCCATACTGCGCCGCGACTCCGTTCGAGCCCCAGACAAAATCCTTGGCCTTCAGGCTGACATGGTAGGGATTGGCAGCCGTGCGCTTCGACGATGGCGCGCGCCGCCGTCAGCATTCGACTCGCGAATGGCTGCCTGCGCCTTGGCATCGGCGTCTTTGCGCTGGGAAAGCGCGTAGCTGCGCAGCGCCATGGGCGCCATCACGCTCCAGTTTTCCGCGGGCGGCGAATCAAGGCTGGGAAGATACTCGGCATAGTTGCTCAGGAAGAACTGATGGTAGGCCGCCTCGCCGGTGGTGCGCCAAAGCTCCGCCGCCGCCCACAGCCGCTCGTCCTTGCAATTGGCATCGCCGTATTCGCCTGTTGTCACGCCCGGCGGATTCCTGAAGGTCACATTCGGATACTGCTCGGTCCATTGCCATGCGCGGCGCGCCGCATCGAGCGCCCGCGCGGCAAATTCGCATCGTAGGGCTTGTAGACGCCGCGCGGCGATCGCGGCCACTGCGGCCAGATCGCCGGTCGCGCAGGTGCTCTTGTACGGCGCCGAGCCGGTCCCGATCACCTCGCTGGGCAGCGTGTCGTCTTCGGGAGCGATGAAGCCCGGGAAAATGCATGCTCGTCTGCTTGTGCCAGGCGCCCCCGTCGCTGTCCTGCATCTTCAGCATCCACTCCAGGTTCCAGCGCGACCTCATTCAGAATGTCGGGAGTGCCGTTGCCGGTCTCGGGAATCTTGAGTTGAATCGGCTTGAGCCGGGGCCCGTAAATCTCCCATGCCCACAGCAGCGTTCCCGTCGCGACGCCGGAGTTGACCATGTAACGGCCGTAGTCGCCCGCGTCGTGCCAGCCGCCGATGTTGTCGCGCGGTCCGACTGCGCCCGAACTGGGATGAAACTCGCCGTGCAGGTGGCAGGCCGGATGGGCGTATCCGGGAAACTCCGGTCCCAGATCGACCGCCGTGCCACACCGCTGCCCGTAAAAGCCCCGCATGGCCAGGTAATAGGTGCGCTCGTAGACGTCTGCTGCCCACGGCAAAGGTCCAGCTTCTGCCCACCCCCGGAACCTCGATGTAATAGCTTCCCGCCTGCCGCAGCGCGGAGAAATCCGCGGCCTGCACGGTGTCGCCCGGTGAGCGAGTCGGTCGCGGCCGGCCCCAGCTTCCCGCGAAAAACCGGCTTCCCATCGCTGGAACGCCTGATCTCAAAGGTTTTAGCTGCGGTGCTGACGAGGGCGATCTTGGGCCCGCCGAGCAGGTACCCCACCTGGTCGACTTTGATGGCCGCGGTCGGAATTTCGGCTCCAGAAAGCAAGCGGGCCGGCGCAAAAAGCACATCCCGCAACGCATAGCAGGAAAAGCCACGGCGGGCGGGTGCGGGCGTTTCGCGGGTTCCGGATCAATGAACGTGCCATATCTTCGGTTTCGCTTCGCTTCAGCGCCGAGGTTCGGGTGGAAAGACGGATCAGTCTCTCACATTCCTGTGCGCCCCGGCAACCGCCCAAATCGCCCCTGCGGTGGTCGGACCGGAAATATTCTTGTTCCGCTTCCCACATTCGGGTATAATCGCGCTTCGCTTTCAAGAGTATCAGAACATCTCCCTGCAAAAACGTTTCAGCACGCTCTTCTGAGAAGACGGCCGCTGTTTCGCCTCAGGTTCAGAAGAGGGATGGGATCATGAAGTTCGGGCATTTCGACGATCGAAACCGCGAGTACGTGATCACACGGCCCGATACGCCTCTGCCGTGGATCAACTATCTCGGCTGCCAGGAGTATTTCGGCATCATCTCCAACACCGCGGGCGGCTACTCGTTCTATCGCGATGCGCGCCTGCGCCGCCTCACCCGTTACCGCTACAACAATGCGCCCCTGGATTGCGGCGGCCGCTACATCTACCTGCGCGACGAAGAGTCGGGCAAGTTCTGGTCGCCTTCGTGGCAGCCAACACGACACGACGCCGAGGACTACTCCTGCCGCCACGGCATGGGCTACACCGACCATCGGCTCCACATTCGCCGGCATCGAGGCCCACACGCGCTACTTCGTCCCGCTCGACGAGAACCTTGAGATCTGGCAGCTCACGGTGACCAACCGGCGAGCGACGCCGAGCGCAGATCTCCGTCTTCGCCAGCGTCGAATTCTGCCTGTGGGACGCCCAGGACGACGCCACAAACTTCCAGCGCAACTTCAATATCGGCGAAGTGGAAGTGGTCGACGGCGTCATCTATCACAAGACCGAGTACCGCGAGCGCCGCAATCACTTCGCCTTCTTTGCCTGCTCGGAGCCAACTTCCGGTTTCGACACGGCACGCGATGCGTTTCTTGGCCCCTACCGCGGCTGGGACAAGCCCGCTGCCGTTGCCGCCGGGCAACTGACCAACTCCATCGCTCATGGCTGGGCGCCCATCGGCGCGCATCAGGTCAAGCTCGATCTGGCCGCCGGAGAAACGCGGCAGATCGTCTTCGTCCTCGGCTACCAGGAGAATCCCGACGGACCGGAAGTTCGATCCTCCCGGCTCGCAGACCATCAACAAGGAGCTGGTCAAGCCGGTCATCGCAAAATATCTCAGCGCCAAAGAGGCCGATGCCGCATTCGACCGCCTGCGCGCGCACTGGGAGCGGCTCCTCGGCATCTTCCAGGTGAACACGCCCGATGTCCACACCAACCGCATGGTGAACATCTGGAACGCGTACCAGTGCATGGCCACATTCAACATGTCGCGCTCGGCGTCGTTGTTTGAGTCGGGCATCGGCCGCGGGCTCGGCTTCCGCGACTCCAACCAGGACCTGCTTGGCTTTGTGCACATGGTGCCGGCGCGCGCCCGCGAGCGCATCCTCGACCTGGCCTCCACGCAACTCGAGAGCGGCGGCGCCTATCACCAGTACCAGCCGCTCACCAAGCGCGGCAACAACGACATTGGCGGCGGATTCAATGACGATCCGCACTGGCTCATCCTCGGCGTCGCGGCCTATCTGAAGGAGACCGGCGACTGGAGCATCCTCGACGAGCCGGTGCCCTACGACAACCAGCCCGGCACCGAAGCGCCGCTCTACGAGCATCTGCATCGCAGCTTCCGTTACACGCTGGAGCGCCTCGGCCCGCATGGGCTGCCGCTCATCGGCCGCGCCGATTGGAACGACTGCCTCAACCTCAATTGCTTCTCCGACACGCCCGGCAATGTCCTTCCAGACCACGACCAACCAGGACGGCAAGGTGGCCGAGTCGGTCTTCATCGCCGGCCTGTTCGTCCATGCCGTCCGCGAACTTGCCGCCATCGCCAGCCGCCACGGCCGCGCTTGCGACGCGACCGTGCTACCTTGCCGAAGCCGAGAAAATGGAGCAGACCATCAAGGAGCACGGCTGGGACGGCGAATGGTTCCTGCGCGCCTACGACCACTTTGGGCACAAGGTCGGCTCCAAGGAGTGCGACGAGGGCAAGATCTTCATCGAGTCGAACGGCTTCTGCGTGCTGGCCGGCATCGGCCTCGACGACGGCAGGGCCGCCAAGGCCATGGCCGCCGTGCGCGAACACCTGGCCACCAAGCACGGCCTCGTCGTGCATCAGCCGGCCTACACCCGTTACTACCTCCACCTGGGCGAGATCTCTTCCTACCCGCCGGGATACAAGGAGAACGCCGGCGTCTTCTGCCACGTGAATCCCTGGGTGATGATCGGCGAAACGCGGCTGGGCCACGGCGATGAGGCGTACGACTACTACCTCCGCATCAATCCCTCGGCGCGCGAAGAGATCAGCGAAGTGCACCGCTGCGAGCCTTACGTCTATGCGCAGATGATCGCCGGCAAGGACGCGCCCACCTTCGGCGAGGCCAAGAACTCCTGGCTCACCGGCACGGCGGCGTGGAATTACTACGCCATCGCGCAATGGATTCTCGGCGTGCGCCCCACGTATGACGGCCTCGAGATTGCGCCGGTGATTCCCGCGAGCTGGCCCGGATTCACCGCAACGCGCATCTTTCGCGGTGTGGCTTACAAGATCGCCGTCGAGCGCAAGGGCGCCGGAAACCACGTCGCGCTGACCGTCGACGGCGCGCCGATCGAAGGCAACGTCGTGCCGCCTCCGACGGATGGCCGCAAGGAAGTTTCGATCGCGGCGGTCGTAAGCTAGAGAGAGCCGATTCATCGCCACAGCCGCATCTCTTCGCGCGGAGGAGCCACCTTGTATCTCGCCAACGAACAGCGCTACAACACCATGCAGTACCGCCGCTGCGGGCGCAGCGGCATTCGCCTGCCCGCCATCTCTCTCGGCCTTTGGCACAACTTCGGCGGCGTCGATGACTTCGAGAACTCGCCGCGCCATGGTGCGCCGCGCCTTCGACCTGGGCATCACCCACTTCGACCTGGCCAACAACTACGGCCCTCCGCCGGGAAGCGCGGAAAGCAACTTCGGCGAGATTCTGCGCCTCGATCTCAAGCCCTATCGCGACGAATTGATCATCAGCACCAAGGCCGGCTACGATATGTGGCCCGGCCCTTATGGCGACTGGGGATCGCGCAAGTATCTGCTGGCCAGCCTCGACCAGAGCCTGAAGCGCATGGGCCTCGAGTACGTCGACATCTTCTACTCGCATCGTCCCGATCCGGAGACGCCGGTGGAAGAAACGATGTCGGCGCTCGATCAGGCGGTGCGTTCCGGCAAGGCTCTCTATGCCGGACATCTCCAACTACAACCCGGAGCAGACCGCAGCGGCCGTCAAAATTCTGCGCGAGCTGGGCACGCCCTGCCTCATTCATCAGCCCAAATACTCGATGTTCGAGCGCACTCCGGAGCGCGGCCTGCTCGATGTGCTGGGCAAGGAAGGCGTGGGCGCCATCGCCTTCTGTCCGCTGGCGCAGGGCCTGCTCACCGATCGCTATCTCAAGGGCATTCCCGCGGATGCGCGCGCCGCGAAGCCGCACGGCTTCCTCAAGAAGCAGCGACATCGACGAGGGCCACCTCGCCAAGGTGCGTGCCTTGAACGAGCTGGCCGGCGAGCGCGGGCAATCGCTGGCGCAGATGGCTCTGGCGTGGGTGCTGCGCGACGGCCGCATGACGTCAGCGCTGATCGGAGCCAGCCGCGTGGAGCAGATCGAGCAGAACGTCGCCGCCCTCGCCAAGCTGGCTTTCGCTCGCGAGGAACTGGCCCGCATCGATGCGATCCTGACCGACGGAGTATGAGTGGGCCTCGGCCGCACCGGTCGTTAGACCGGAAGTGGTCCGCAGACCTAGCCTGCTGATTCGTCGTCGCAAAAGCCGCATATTTCGCTGATCCGAACAGACCCATCCTCGCGCCTGGCTGGCGGAACGGTGCGTCTGGAGTCTCTGAACACTTTCGTAATGACTATTTATGGTTATCTAAGGTCCCTATTGTCACTCAAAAATGGTTACCATCGTCCCACGGTGACTTATTTGGCAGGCAGTCGTAAGCTTGAAGCTCGCATTGAGGATTCTTCCCCGGATTGCCGGCATTTGGCTGTTGATGGGCGGAAGAAACCTGCGAGTTCGGCTCCCGGACGAACTGTCGATTTGAGATTTGAGCGGAAAAGACGGCTGGTACCTCAAGGAGCATTTCATTACAAACCGTGAGTTCAGCAGGCGTATCACCAAATTTCGAGACTGAAACATGCCGACACCATTGGGCCCGCACCCTTGTCGGTTGCCTTGATTGGCCCAGACGAGGAAGACGTTCGGTCGTGGCCAAGGCTCTTGCCGAAACTGGCCGGGCCGATGTCCGCGAGTTCGACTCCTACCCGCCGGAACCGGAACACCTGCGCGGATTGCTGACGTCGTTCGACGTTGTCATCCTTGACCTGGACAGTGACCCGGATCTCGCTCTGGAACTTAGTGGAAAGAGCGAGTGCCAGCAACGCGGCGACGATCATGGTCTATTCGGAGAAGACACGATCCGAAACTTGCGATCCGCTCCATGCGTGCGGGCGCTCGTGAGTACCTTCTTCTACCCTTCGAGCAAGGCGCGGTGGCCGAGGCTCTGGTCGGAGCCACAGCCAGCCCTCAGGAGAAGGCTCTTCCTAGCTGAGAAATCTCTAGGAGGGTTGCACGTTTTTGTCGGGTCCAAAGGAGGATCGGGCGTTACGACGGTGGCCTGCAATGTTGCCATCGCCCTGGCCCAGAGATCCGACCAAAGCATCCTGCTCATCGACCTCGCTCTTCCCATTGGAGACTGCGGCACTGTGCCTGGGAATTTCCGCGGGTTACTCGACGGAGGACGCACTCCGGAATATCGACCGGCTGGATGCGAGTCTTCTTCAAAATCTCCTGGTCAAGCATCGGTCAGGAGTATTCGTGCTGGCGGCTCCCACCAAAGTTCCCGACATTGAGGTTTCCAAAGGCGCCATCGACAAGCTGATCGCGATCGCGCGGCGCGAATTCGATCATGTGATCGTCGATGTGGGATCGAGGATCGATGTGGCGGCCAAGGTTCTCTTCGAAGACGCCTCAACGATTTACCTGGTCACCCAGACCGGAATCTCCGAACTGCGCAATTCAAATCGCCTTATCTCGCAGTTCTTCGCCGAAGGAAGTCCAAAACCTGGAGATCGTGATCAACCGGTTTGAGTCTCGCTTCCTGGAACCGGCGAACGAAGACGTCATCACCAAGGCTCTTGGCAGGCCGGTGCGGTGGAAGATTCCCGACGATCAGGACGCCGCGCGCGCGCTGCAGCACGGCGACGCCGGGCTTCCTGAAACACGCATTTCGCGCATCAGCCTGGAGATGGCCAGCTCGATTACTGGACGCCCGATTCCACAGGAAAAGAAGAGGGATTTTGACCTTGGAGGTCTCGGCAAAAATATTGCCCAGGAAGATTTCGGCAAGATATGAGCCGACGAGCACTGCGATTCTGGCTTCGGCCGATGCGCGCAGCGACTCCGACCATCACGTGGCCGGCGCCCGACCCGATTACCTACGGAAACAGGCTCACTTTCGCCCAACTCAATGCCACGGCATCGGCTGAGGGAACTCTGGTCTACACACCCGGCCCAGGCTACGTGCTGCCGGTCGGAACGCACTCGCTGTGGGTCACGTTCACTCCGGCGGACTCCGGCGTGCTACGCTCCGCAGCAGGCCTCCGTTTCAATTGTTGTGGCCAAGGCAACGCCGGCTCATCTCCTGGCCAACGCCTGCCAAGATCATTTACGGCGCCGCATTGGACGAAACACAGCTCAATGCCTCGGCGCGGTACCGGGAAGATTCGACTACTCGCCCGCGCCGGGCGAGGTGCTTCCTCCGGGAATGCATACGCTCTCGGTAACCTTCACTCCCGCGGACAGCGCGAACTACACCACAGCACAGGCTACTGTGTCGCTGCACTGTGGCCAAGGCAAAGTCTGCCATCCAATGGCCGGCACCCGATCCTATTCCATACGGGACGAAGCTCAGCAACACGCAACTTTGTGCGCATGGCGTCGGTTCCGGGAACGTTCGAATACAACCCCGGTTTAGGGGCGGTGCTTGCGGCTGGAGAGCATGAACTGACGGTGGTTTTCACTCCGGCAGATACTTTGGGCTACTCCACATCGCAGACCGCGGTATCACTGACTGTGGCCAAGGCAACTCCTGCCGTCAAATGGCCGACGCCCGATCCAATTGCCTACGGCGTCGCCCTCAGCGCCACTCAGCTCAATGCCAAAGCATCGGTGCCGGGATCTTTTGCTTATGCGCCTGCCGCGGGCGAGATACTCGCGCCGGGAGTGCATGAGCTCTCGGCAAACTTCACTCCGACCGACACTTTGAATTACACAACGGTGAGCGCAGTCGTGTCGCTGACTGTTACCGAGAAGTCGCCAACCCTCATCACCTGGCCGGTCCCTTCCGCAATTTCTTACGGCACCGCGCTGAGCGCCGCTCAGTTGAATGCCACGGCATCGGTTCCGGGAACATTTGTCTACACTCCTTCCGCGGGCCACGTACTCGCGCCGGGGAGATATACCCTCTCCGCATCGTTCACTCCATCGGACACTGAAAAATACGGGACGGCGCAAGCCTCGGTCGAGCTTGAGGTGGAAGGATCGCCTGACGATGCTTCATTACCCACGCGGCCACACCGCGCAGCCACAGAGACGCCGTCACGGCGGACCTTCGATGCAATCAACTTTGCCCCGGCAGATTCGGAACCGGCGGAAATAACAGACGAGCGCACTGCCGCCGAGACAAATCCGCGCGAAACACGCACGTACAAAGGTGCTGTCTACGAGAAAGGTGAGGACGGACAATGGCATCTCCAGAAAAATTAACTCCGCTGCTACCTGAAACGCTTCCCGAGGATTTCAGCGATTGGGATGGCGAAGCGTTCTCCTGTGTCTTTGCCTGTCAAATCTGGTGAATGGGAAGCATGGGCAGCCGCTCATTCCTTCGGCGAGACTCCAAAGCCGCTTGGGCAATCCTCTCGACCGCGATCGAACCAAGGCATCTTTGCCAGACAGGCCGCGTGCTTCGGGTTCAGCCCCGTCCGCACCGGTCGTTGTTGAACAGCAGATAGATTTCAGTCGACATGGGATGGCGAAGCAACTCCTGACGTCTAAGCCCGTCAACTCGCGTGAAGAATGGGAAGCATGGGAAGAGGCTCATTCCATCAGCGAGACGCTAGAGCCGTTTGGACAATCCGCTGAGCGCAAAGCAATTTTGTTGCCCGTGCGCGAAGCAGGCTTGTCACCCCGCGAAGCAGGCTTGTCACCCTTGGAAAGGCCGCGTGTCTCTGCTTCAGCCTCGTCCGCACCATTCCTTGTTAAGCCGCACGAGTTGGCTAGCGAGCCGGCGGATGGATCGGCCCCTCCGCGCTTCGCACGGGCTGGAGGCTAGCCGTACCGAATGAGGTTCCCGTGGCGCCGGGTTTGCCAAGCGCCGCTACGGTGGATGGAATACGTGACTTACCCAAACCCACGGCGACATTGAATCGCGAGGCTGACCAGGCTCTCTTCCAGTGGTATTCATCGAAGGATAGTCGAAAATAAGGGAGAGCAGAAGACGGCGCAGCAGAAGCCGGCAAAAAAGAAGTGGATGACCGTTGCTGCTGTTAGCGCCAGTTCGATTCTGCTTCTGCTCATGATCCCGCTGTTTCATCTCGGATCGAAGTCCGTGGCGAAGCCATCTGTTCAGCCAATTCCTGTAGCAACCGATACTCAGCAGGAGACGCAAGCGCCGAAGCCGCCGGCAGGTGAACCATTCGCTCAGGACAAACCGCTGGCAACCAACGAAAAGCAACCTGCTACTGACAACCAGCCGGCCAACCAACCGGAGGGTGCGAATTCGGCAAAGGCCCCGACGAAACTGCAGGCGAAGGCCATGGACGATCAACTCACTGCGCCAAAACTGATTCCGCAAGGCTGAAAGCAAGTTGCGGAAAATGCGCCTCCCCCCGTGAGCTTTGGTGCAGCCGCTGCGGATGGTCTGGGCGGCAGCAGCGCGAATGCCAGCGTCTTGAATGGACACGCACAGCCCGTGGTTAAAGTTGCACCTTCCAAACCGTTTAGAATTTCATCCGGCGTCGCGGCGGGAATGTTGATTCTGAAGACGCCGCCTGTTTATCCGCCCATCGCTAAAGCAGCCCGCGTGTCAGGCACTGTAGAGCTTCACGCCACGATTTCCAAGAACGGAGCGATCAAAGATTTGCACGTTGTGAGCGGGCCGCCTATGTTGCAGCAGGCCGCCGTCGATGCCGTGCGGAGCTGGCGCTACATGCCATACAAGCTCAGCAATGAGCCGGTAGAAGTTGAAACAACAATTGACGTGGTTTTTTCCCTTGGCACGTGACGTACCGAAGCGCGAACGTCGCTCGATCCCTGAATGTTTCGACGCGGGCTCCCTCGCGACGATCCAACCTGGCTCCGCCGAGAAGGCCTGCCATCGCACCGATGCCAAGACCATCGTCTCGGCTGGCGCCTGTGCATGACTGCCACAATGCCCGAGTCAGTCGCTTTTCTCCCACCGACAGCCCCCGGGCGCGTGCAACTTGGTTGATTTTTCAGACCTGCTTGCGCCTTCGCAAAGCGCGAAACCCCGCGCCTAACCTCCAAATCTCTCAGCTTTGCACCAACCTTGGTGAAATCCACAAATTGATTTGTTTTTTGCACTTGCATCCACAGATTGACCAGACGTAGTGTCAGTTCAACTGATGAGCCTGTAGGGCATCGGGAGTTGGTTGCCGGAACGGTTGGTGGAACGAAAAGCCGATGAGAGTCGGAAAATCGCCGCCAGCCCAGCCAGAGGGTGAAACCTGGGGCGAAAGCCGAGAGGGATCGCTGGCCGCGCCAGAAGTTACAAAAGCCGACGCAAGTCGGAAGTTGTTTAGCTGGCAGATCCGGAGGGTGCGCGAACCGGCGGAAAGCGAATACTCATCGACGGCTTTGCCGGCGATGCAAGGTTCGGTTGAAGTTAGGGGCGCATCAAAGGCCCAGCCGGAGGTAGAGACACTCGGCGCAAGCTGAGTGAATCGAAACCGGTGAAGCCGGAGGGTGGAGCAGCCGATGCGAGTCGGAGGTTCGCCGCCGGTTTGGCAAAAGGGGGCAACAGCCAGCGCAAGCTGGAGGTTGCAGCAGCAGACGGCGCAAGCTGGAGGCTGCAACAACAGCCGGTGAAAGCCGGAGGTTGTTCAACCAGCCGAGCTGAAGGATCAACGTCCGATGCGAATCGGCAGTTGATCGCCGGCCTTGCCGGAGGAAGGATCGTTCGACGCAAGTCGGATGGGTCGCCATCGGTCGATCGGAAGTGCGAAGCACCCGACGCAAGTCGGAGGTTCGCCACCGGTCGAGCTGAACGATAGAACACCGATCCGAGCCGGGGAAGTCGGCCGCCGGTCGAGCCGGAGTGCAGAGCAGTCGACGCAAGTCGAGGGCTCTCATGCCGGCGCAGCCAGAGGACGCAACGTCCAGCGAAAGCTGGAAGGTTGGCCGCTGGGGGAGCCGGAGGACGCGACAGCCGGTTGTACTACGTGATCATCAAGATTGAGACGCCAGAGGCTTCGGTCTCTGGCGTTTTCAATTTATGCGGCATTTTTCCCGACTCACGCCCCGTCTAGTTCCGCGCCGCTTCCTCGTTTGCGCCCTCACCGCGAAACGCGTGCGAGCGCCGTTTCACTAACTCCGCTAACCCCGCTAACTCCGCTGCCATTTACACTGGATGCGGAGAATCCCTGATGCGAATGGATCTGAGAAAGGGAGCGGTCGTCATCGCCGTTCTGGCAGTGTTGTTTGTTGTGCAGGGGCGCGTGCGGGCTGCAGGCCAGTGGGCAGCGCCGCCGCCGGCCAGCGCGTCCACCATTCCCACGGCGCAGCTCATCCAGCCCGATGAACTCAACCGGCTCCTGCACACGCGCGGCGCTGAGAAGCCGCTCATCCTGCAGGTGGGCTCGCATCTCATGTTTGCTCAGGCGCATATTCCCGGCGCGGAGTATGCGGGGCCCGGCTCGCAGGCGGAGGGCGTGCAGCAGTTGCGCGGGCGCGTTGCGTCCCTGCCGCGCGGAACCTTCATCGTCCTCTATTGCGGCTGCTGCCCGTGGAATCGCTGCCCCAACGTTGGCCCCGCGTACCAGCTTCTGCACGGGCATGGGATTCACCCGCGTGAAGGTTCTCTATCTGGCCGACAACTTCGGTGACGATTGGGCAAACAAGGGGTTTCCCGTTGAAAGCGGGCGGTAGCGTGGCCTGCGCGCCGCGTCAACTGAGTTGTGCCTGCGCGCCGAGTGAGCCGGCTTGCGCCAGGCGGCGATGGTTCTTCGCCGTCCTGATCGGTGCGTTCGTTGCGTCTTCGGCCGCGCACTCTGCCTTCGGCGGCGCAGGATCTGCTCAACAAACATGCGCCGGTCTTCTCGCTCAGGGACCTTAACGGCCAGACGCTTCGCCTCTCAAGTTTCCGCGGCAAGGTGGTGCTGCTCAACTTCTGGGCCACCTGGTGCGCGCCGTGCCAGGTGGAGATGCCGGTCTTCGCCGCATGGCAGCGGCAATATGGACCGCAGGGGCTGCAGGTCATCGGCATCTCCATGGATGATGACGCCCCGCCCGCGCGCCGCCTGGTCGAGCGCCTCAAGCTGAATTATCCCGTGGCCATGGGCGATGAACGCCTCGCCGCGCGCTATGGAGGCGTGCTGGGGCTGCCGCTGACGTTCCTCATCGACAGGAACGGCGTGGTGCGCGCGCGCTTCCAGGGCGAGACCGATCTCAAGGGTATCGAGAACCGGCTGAGGGCGCTTCTCGCGCAGCCGTGACGGCTGCATGAGCCTCGCGCAAAGCAATCGAATTTACGTCACCAGTCAAACTTCTGTCGATCCCTCGCCGCGCCGGCGGCGCCCCTGCGTGCATTACACTGGCCCCGAGGCAACTATGAAACTCGGCCTGGGACTCTACCGGCACATGCTCAACGACGAGTACTACGCCTTCGCCGTCCAGGCCGGCTGCACGCACGTCATCGTCCACCTCGTCGACTACTTCCGGCAGGGCGAGGCCAATCCGGCGCAAAACCAGCCCACCGGCGGTAAAGACAAGCCCTGGGGCGTGGCCGGCGATCCCAACCGCCTGTGGACCGCCGCCGAGTTGATCCAGCTCCGCAAGCAGGTCGAGGCCGCGGGGCTCAAGCTCGAGGGAATCGAGAACCTCGATCCCGCGCACTGGTACGACATTCTCCTCGACGGCCCCAAGCGCGCCCAGCACATGCAGCAACGTGCACGCCATTCTGCGCGCCATGGGCGAGGCCGGCATTCCTACGCTGCGGCTACAACTTCTCCATCGCCGGTGTCGCCGGCCGCGTCAGCGGGCCCTTCGCGCGCGGCGGAGCGGAATCCGTCGGCATGGATGGCCCCGTCGACACGCCCATCCCCAACGGCCAAGTCTGGAACATGATCGTCGACCCCAACGCGCCTCCGGGCACGCTGCCCTCCATCACCCACGACGAGCTCTGGCGCCGCCTCCAGCGATTCCTTGAAGAAGCGCTGCCGGTGGCCGAGAAAGCCGGCGTGCGTCTCGCCGCGCATCCTGACGATCCGCCCACGCCCACCATGCGCCGCCAGCCGCGCCTCGTCTATCAGCAGGCCATGTACCAGCGCCTCATCGACATCTCTCCCAGCCCCAGCAACATGCTCGAATTCTGCCTGGGCACGCTCGCCGAAATGACTGAAGGCGATATCTACGAAACCGTCGACCGCTACAGCAGCCAGCATCGCATTGCCTACGTCCACTTCCGCAACATCGCCGGCAAGGCTCCGCACTATCACGAGACCTTCATCGACGATGGCGACGTGGACATGCTCCGCATCCTCTGGATCCTCTCGAAGAACGGCTTCGACGGCGTGGTGATTCCCGACCACGCCCCGCAGATGACCTGCTCCGCGCCCTGGCATGCGGGCATGGCGCACACATTGGGCTTTCTCCGTGCGGGGCTCATGGCTGTCGAACGCGGCTTCAAGCCGGAGCCGCTTGCCGCGCGATGCCAATCCAGCCTGTTGTCGATTCGCGCGCCTGACCGGGCGGCGATGGGTCGCGTTGAATCCGGTTGAAGGTGCGGCTGTTTTAATCATTGAAGTTGGCACCGTGAATCAGTCACAGTTTCGATGTCCTCATCCTCGGCGGCGGCGCTGCGGGCCTGATGGCCGCGATCGAAGCGGGCCGCCGCGGACGCCGCGTCGCGGTGCTGGAGCGCGCGGAGCGGCCGGGCAAGAAGATCCTGATCTCCGGCGGAGGCCGCTCGCAACTTTACCAACCTGCATACGCGGCCGGACAATTTCCTCTCGGCCAATCCCCACTTCGCGAAATCGGCGCTGGCGCGCTACACGCCCGCGGATTTCATCCGGCTCGTCGAGCGGCACGGCATCGCGTATCACGAAAAGACGCTGGGCCAGCTTTTCTGCGACGGATCTGCGCAGCAGATTGTCGACCTGCTGATGAGCGAATGTGCGGATGCCGGCGTGCGCGTGCTTCTCTCCACTGCGGTCAGCGAAGTGCGCCGCGACGATTCTTCCGGAGCGTTTACGATCGTCGCCGGCAAGGACATCTTCACGGCGCCCGCGCTCATCGTCGCCACCGGCGGACTGTCGATTCCGAAGATGGGCGCGACGGGGTTCGGCTACGACATTGCCCGCCAGTTTTCGATTCCCATCGAGCCCTGCCGCCCGGCGCTGGTTCCGCTCACGCTCTCCGGCGCGGAGCATGCGCATTTCGCTCGCCTGACCGGCGTTTCCGCGCCGGTGATTGTGGCCTGCGGCAAGCGCAGCTTTCGCGGAGAAAATGCTCTTCACGCATCGCGGGCTGAGCGGACCGGCCATCCTGCAAATCTCGTCTTATTGGAAAAAGCCCGAAGCGATCCTCATCGACTGGTCGCCCGGGCAGCACCTGCTCGCGCCGCTTGCGGGCGGCGA
The DNA here is from genome assembly GCA_963701835.1 of uncultured Acidobacteriaceae bacterium. Taxonomy (GTDB): domain Bacteria; phylum Acidobacteriota; class Terriglobia; order Terriglobales; family Acidobacteriaceae; genus Telmatobacter. The sequence continues at coordinate 106,370 of CAVPBL010000005.1, forward strand.
ACGCGCCACGCGATCTGGCCGCGGCGAAGGCAGCGCTGCGCGCGCATCTGCCGGCGCGGCTGGCTGACCGGCTGCTTGAGGTCTGCGCGCCGCAGAGCTGGACGAATCACGCGCTCGATGAGATGGAGCGCCGGCTGCATTCCTTTGCGTTCACGCCCAGCGGCACGGAAGGATATGAGAAGGCGGAAGTGACGGCGGGCGGGGTGAGCACGAGCGCGCTTTCGGCGCAAACCATGGAGTGCCGCAGCCTGCCCGGGCTCTACTTCATCGGAGAGGTGGTGGACGTCACGGGCCACCTGGGCGGATTCAACTTCCAGTGGGCCTGGGCGTCGGGCGCAGCAGCAGGCCGCGCCGTCTAGCAGACTCGCGACGCCGCTCGCCTCAGTCGCGTGAGCCGGCCCTAGGTCGAACTCAGATGAACCGAGGCAGTGGGGCAATGAGCGCTTGAGCTTTTGCTGCAGCATCGGCAGGTCGGTGATATGGCCGTCAGGAATCGCAACTCGCTGGGTGATTTGCGTTGACGAGCTTCCGTTGAACGATTCAAAAATCAACATCAGCCGAGCCGGTTGATCCATCGCGGCGGTTGCCTTCAGCAGGTACCTGCCGGAGAGAATCCACGGTGTGTATGCCCCGTTCGAGAACATGCCCTCGTCGCCGAACCATGTTTCCGGCGCCGCCGCAAGCAGCCGCCGATAGCGCCGGTCAAAGTTGGTGCGTTTGAACCAGTACGCCACCAGCCACGAGCAGGATGATAAAGCCCGTCAAACCGCCCACGATCGTCACATTCTCCTTCAGGCTTGCGCCGGTAAACAGAGAGCCTAACGCGAAAAGCCCAACGCACAACAAAACAAACAGCGAAACGCCCTTCCAACTCCATGGGCCTTCCTTGGCCATCTCCCACTCGCGTTGGTTCTCCGCCCATTGCGCCCATTTCTCCTGCGTATATTGCCAGTGCGCCCATGGACTGGCGATGACCGCCGACATGCCGCGGTCGTTTCGCCGCGCCATCATGTAGGCGATCGAAAGCATGGGGCCGCACAACAAAAGGACAAACCCGCCCAGGCCCACCGGCAGCCATGTCCAGGCAGATGGAAGCACCAGGGATGCAGCCGTGTTGATGAGCAAGAAGACAACGAGACGCCAAATCCACCGGTAGACCTTGTGTCGATTGAAGCTGACCAGCCTGGCCGACGGAGGCAGCGCGGCAACATGCGCGTCGGTGATGCGGACGATAAAGATACTGGACCCGCACGCCAGCGCCATCAAGGCCACGAATCCGGCAATTCCCTGCACAACCGGCGATCGGCTCAAGGAGCCATTCACGATCGCAAATGTTGTACCCGCAACAACCGCAACGATCAGCAGAAACGCGCCGGCCAGCTTCAAAGTGGTCTTGACGGAATAGAGCGGACTCTTCCGCCAGCCGGCGAAAGCGCCAACGATAGTTAGAAAGCAGAAGATCAGCAGAGCAATTTGCATTGCGTAGCCTGGAGCGGAATGCGCGACGATCAGGCTTTTTGAATTGCAAGACCAGTGCGCTCGGCAATCATGCGAGCAACTTTTTTGGGACGGAAAAACGTGTACGACGAGAATCTCGCTTCGCTTCCGTCTTTTCCTTGCACGGTATACTGCTGCGCGTTGCCCACGCGTTTGCGCTTGATCGCGGCGACCTGATCCCAGGCAAGAAACAGATCGGAAGGTTTCTTCTTTGTGCCCAGGTTGAAGTTCACACCTCTGCTATCCAGCGTGACTCGATAACCTGCCATGGCGCGGGACAGATTCCACAGCCACGGGCAACCATAACCGAAAGCCAATGCGCCGAAACCCCACCAGAAGGCGTTATACAAATTCCCGCCGCTGAGGCCGCCGCCCGAAGAAAGAACCGAAAACACCATCAGCACCATGCAGACCGCAAAGAAAGCGACGACGATGCTGCAGATCATCGTCACTCCAATGAGGAACCGGCTATTGTGCAACACCATCGGGATGGCGCGATTGTTCGCAATCTGGGAAGTGATGCCTGCTCCCGGCCCTGGAGCCGGAAACCCTGGAGTACCCATAGAGCAACCTCCTCGTTGATCGATTTTTGCCGGTCTGCCTGAAGGGGGTGAGGCGAGTTTCCTTCATGTCCTTAATTGCCCGATCGTACTCGCAATCTTGTCACATGTCGTGCGAGGACGTTCCGGCTGGGACGCCTGGAAGATCGAACCTTTTGCGCTCTTCCCCGTTCCGCTCGCACATAATAAGGTCAGGTAGATTTACGTTCTGGCACAAGCCGGAAAGGACTCTAGCCCCTGACCCCCCAGGAAACATTCCCCGATCGATTCAGCCTCAAGGGCAAAGCCGCGCTGGTCACGGGCTCGTCGCGCGGGCTGGGCGCGGCCATCGCCGTCGCGCTCGCCCAGGCCGGCGCCAATGTCGCCGTGCACGGCTCCAGCTCGGCTCCCAAAGCCACCGCAGCAAAAGCTCGCACGCTCTCGGCGTCAAAGTCCATCGCGCTCGCCGGCGACGTCGGCCGATGCGGCCGTCTGCGCGCGCCTCGTCGAAGAAACCGTCCAGCACTTCGGCGCCATCGATATTCTGGTCAACAACGCCGGCATCATTCGCCGCGCGCCCGCCGCCGAGTACTCCGAAGAGGACTGGAAGGCGGTCATCGACGTGAATCTCTCCAGCGTCTTTCGCCTCACGCAGCTCGCCGGCCGCCACATGCTCAAGCGCGGCTCCGGCAAAATCATCAACATCGCCTCGCTGCTCACGTTTCAGGGCGGCATCCTGGTGCCCGCCTACGCCGCGGCCAAGGGCGGCGTCGGCCAGCTCACCAAAGCTTTTGCCAACGAGTGGGCCTCGAAAGGCGTCAACGTCAACGCCATCGCGCCCGGCTACATGGATACCGACAATACCGAGGCGCTCAAGAACAATCCCGAGCGCGCGCGGCAGATTCTGGAGCGCATTCCCGCCGGCCGCTGGGGCAAGCCCGAAGACCTTGCCGGCGCCGCCGTCTTTCTCGCCTCCAGCGGCCAGCGATTATATCCATGGCCATATTCTGGTGGTGGACGGCGGCTGGCTCAACCGGTGATCCTATCCTTTGCGGCTTGCCGTGCTCATGCGGCCGCCGCGCTTGAGGCACGAATTGATGAATGAATCCGGAGTCATTTACACGGCTACCGATGCCACCAAGGTCACCACGCCCGAGCCGGGCATGTTGCGCCAGGTCCTCGCCTACAACCCGCATCTCATGCTGGTGCGTCACACCTTTGAAAAAGGCTGGAAGGGCGCGCGCCACAGCCATCCGCATCATCAAATGGTCTATGTCGTGCGCGGCCACATCCGCTTTCAGGCCCAGGGCAAAAGCTGGGAGATGCGCGCCGGCGACAGCGTCGTCGTCGATGGTGGCGTCGAGCACGAGGCCTCGGCCCTCGAAGCCTCCGAGGTGCTCGACATCTTTACGCCCTATCGCCAGGAATATGCGTAGCCTGCGGCTGTTCTGTCTTTCCATGTTTGCCTGGTGCATCGAGCCCGCTGGGCTTTGGAGGTTTATTGAGAATGACGATCGACATGCGTTGGATTGCAGTCCTGGCGCTCGCTTGCGCCTGCTCCGGCAACCTCGATTGCGCAACCGCCCGCGCCCAATGCAAGGCATCATCGGCATTGCGCACATCGCCTTCCGCGTCAGCGACCTCGACCGCGAAATCGCCTTCCTCGGCAAGCTGGGCTACCAGGAATCCTTCACCATGACCAACGCCGGCAAAACCACCGAGGTCTTCATCAAGATCAACGACCGCCAGTTCATCGAACTCTATCCCACAGACCGATCCCTCGCAGCCTCTCGGCTGGATGCACGTCTGCTTACGAGGCCGGCGACCTCAATGCGCTGCAGAAGTACTACGACTCCGAGGGCCTCAATCCCACGCCGGTGCGCAAGGCCGCCGCCGGCAATCTCATCTCCTCCTTCAACGATCCCGAGGGCCGCGTCACCGAATTCACCCAGTACATGCCCGGCTCGCGCCACACCCTCGACCAGGGCCAGCACCTCGGCGCCGGCCGCGTCTCCGACTGAGTTGATGGGGTTCGACCTGCCGGTGAAGAGAAGGCGCCGCGATGAAGGAGTTCTACACCGATCTCGGCTTTGAAGCCGAAGACGGTCAACGGCAACGTGCGCCTCACCGCGCCCGGCGCGCCCGATCTGCACATCGAGCTGCGCCCCGCGCGCCCCGGCTCGCAGCCGGAGTTCCTCTTCCCCGTGCCCGACGCGAAGAAGGCTCTCGAAGCATTGGAGTACGCGGGCGTGAACGCCCAGCGCAACGGCAAACTCGTCTTCGTCCACGATCCCGACGGCAATCTCTTCGTTTTTCTTGCAACCGGTCGTTGATGAGCAAAAGGAGAGCTGAGCTGCTTTCCTGGAAGCGCAAGAGCCAGTAGAGCTGACGGATTTGACGCATGCGGAGTCGCTCTAGTGGATCGTCTTCGACTTCCGCTGCATGTAATCCATCAGCAGGTACTGCCCCAGCGTCGCCGGCGTGGTGAAGTACGCCTTGCCGCGGCACATCTCCGAAACCTTGTGCACAAACTGCACCAGGCCGTAGTCCTGACGCCAGCATGAACGTATTGATCATGACGTTCGACCGCTTGCAGCGCGCCACTTCTTCCAGCGTCTCGCTCACCACCAGAGGATCGAGCCCGTACGCGTTCTTGTAGATTCGTCCGTCGGGCAGCGTCAGCGCCGAGGGCTTTCCGTCCGTGATCATCACAATCTGCTTCATGTCTTTGCGCTGCCGCGCCAGCACGCGCTGCGCCACGCGCAGCCCTTCGCGCGTATTGGTGTGCCACGGCCCCACCTTCACCCGCGCCAGGTGCGACACCGGCATCTCCTCGGCCGAATCGTGAAACAGCACCAGCGAAAGCGAATCGCCCGGATACTGCGTGCGGATCAGATGCGAGAGCGCCATGGCCACGCGCTTGGCCGGCGTGAACCGGTCCTCGCCGTACAGAATCATCGAGTGCGAGCAATCCAGCATCATCACCGTCGCGCACGAGCTCTGGTAGTCGCACTGGTGCACCTGCAGATCGTCGTATTCGAGATTCAGCGGCAGCCCGAGCCCCTCGCGCGCAGATCGCCGAGCTCAGCGTCGCCGTCGTGTCCAGGTTCAGCGTGTCGCCGAACTCGTATCGCCGCGAACCGCCGCTGGTCTCAATCCCCGTCGCCCAATGCCGCGTGTCGTGCCGCCCGAAGCTCGACTTGCCCAGCGACCCCATCAGATCGCGCAGCGTCTTGAAGCCCAGAAAGTCCAGGCTCTTGTCGGTCACCTCGAAGCGGACGTTCTCGCGATCCCGGCCTTCCGCATTCCCCACCTGCCCGTTCGCCTCATCGATGCGCGTCGGACCATTCTGCCGCATCGCGGAGATGTAGTTCTCCCGCTCCATCCGCTCCATCAGCTTGTCGATCAATTCATCGAGCGTGCCCTCGGCCATCATCCGGTCGAGCAGCTCGCGCGTCTCGTCGTCGAAGAAATCGCCCGACTCCAGCACGCGCCGCAACGCTTCGCGCAAATCGTCCAGATTGTGGTCCAGATCCTGAAAGCCCGTGAACGGGTCGTAGAAGCCCGAGTCGAGCAGATAGTCAGACAGCGCCTGCAGCAGGCTCTCGAGATCGATCTCCGAGGCCAGATCGCCGGTGTACTTCGTGTAATGAACGCGCTTCATCCCGCTCCCTCAGTCCCTAGCTCCGTGGTCCCTAGTTCCCTGGTCCCTGCTTTAATTCAACCCGCCGCCCCTGCGCTTCCGCCGCGCGCGCTGCCAGTCCTCGTATTCCATCTCCAGCTCCTTGCGCTCCTGGCTCGACTCGTCGCGCTCCTGTTCATCTCGCGCTCGCGCAGCCGCACGCTCTCCTGCGCGGCAAAGCCGTGCTGCTCATTGCGGCTCAGCTTGCGATGCGCCACCAGTCCCTCCAGCAGAAACTCCGCCGCGGCCACCACCTTGGGCGCGGCATCGCGCGGCCTTCACGCCCAGCGGCGACAACTTTTCCAGCAGGCCCTGAATCCCCTTCAGCTCCTTCAGCGCCGCGGCCGCCGGTTGATCTTCGTCGAGCTTCACCGTCCCGCCCAGATTGAACCACTGCTCGATCTGCTCGCGTGTCCACGCCGTCAAAGTAGCGGTCGAAGATCTTGCCCACCGCCGTGCGGATCAGCTCGCGCACCACCGTATCCGCGCCGCGCATCTCGCCCTCGTACTCCAGCTCCAGCTTGCCCGTGATCCCCGGCATGGCCGCGTAAATGTCGCTCACGCGCGGCAGCACCGGCGCGTCGCCGGTCACCAGCGCGCGCCGCTCCGCATTTGAAACCACAAGCTCCAGCGTCGAAATCGGCAGCCGCTGGCTCACGCCGCTGCGCTTGTCCACCTTCTTGTCCTCGCGCGCGCTGAACGCCACCTGCTCCACCACCTCGCGCAGGTACTGCGGAATCTCGATCGCGCCGTCTCCGCGCGCCGCCCACGCCTCCTGCGCCGTAATCGCGATGCCCTCTTCCAGCGTCTCCGGATAGTGCGTGCGAATCTCCGATCCGATGCGGTCCTTCAGCGGCGTAATGATCTTGCCGCGCGCCGTGTAGTCCTCGGGATTGGCGCTGAACACCAGCGCCACATCCAGCGCCATGCGCACCGGGTAGCCCTTAATCTGCACGTCGCCTTCCTGCATGATGTTGAACAGCGCCACCTGAATCTTTCCCGCCAGGTCGGGCAGTTCGTTGATGGCGAACAGTCCGCGGTTGGCGCGCGGCAGCAAGCCGTAGTGCATGGTCAGCTCGCTCGAAAGGTCCTCGCCCCCGCGCGCCGCCTTGATGGGATCGAGATCGCCAATCAAATCCGCAACGGTCACGTCCGGCGTCGCCAGCTTTTCCACGTAGCGGTCCTCGCGCTCGAGCCACGCAATCGGCGTCGCGTCTCCGCGCTCCGCAATCAGGTCGCGGCAGCGCCGGCACAGCGGCCGGTAAGGATTGTCGCGAATCTCGCAGCCCGCCACATACGGCATCTGCTCGTCCAGCAGCGCCGTCAGCGCGCGCAGAATGCGGCTCTTCGCCTGCCCGCGCAACCCCAGCAGAATGAAGTTCTGCTTCGACAGAACGGCATTCACAATCTGCGGGATCACCGTGTCCTCGTAGCCCACGATGCCGGGAAACACCGTCTCCCGCGCTTTCAGGCGCGCCATCAGGTTCGAGCGCATCTCGTCTTTCACGCTGCGCGCTTTCAGTTGTGCTTCAGAAAATTGTTTGCTGGCGCGCAGTTCGCCCAGCGTCTGGGGAAGAGGAGTGCTGCAGGCATCCGTGGCCTCCTGTCCGGTTCTGTTCGGGGAAGAACCGGCTGTATTAAGAAAGACGTGCGACGCGGGGAATTGCTGCGGCAATCCCGTGAATCGTTTTTGCGGTTGTGAAGGCTTGGCCGCCGATTGGGCCGGCTCTGGTGAGGAAATCACTGTGACGAAATCAAGATCGAATCTGCCTGGCGGTCAGCATGAAAAAGGGAAGACTTCCACGTTCATTCAGTTAGACGCGGAACGCCGACCTTCAGGCAGTATGCACCCGTATTTGCCGATTCGCAAAATCCGGCCAGGGAACCTGCTTGCGCTCAGACGTTTGCGCCCGCTCGGCGACGCCGGGAAGGGAAAGCCATTCGCCCCGATTCAGTTCCGCGCCGCAGTGCGCAATGCGCCGCCCTTTCCTCGGCGAGCAGTTGCGCCAGCACTTTTTCCGGGCACAGATGATGCGCCTCGCGCTCGTCCAGCTCTTTTTCCGTTTCCACGCACGAGGCAATGGTCATAAAGCAATCGAGGCAGCGCGAGTTGAAGCTGCCATTTTCGTTTTGTGTGCGGCTATACATGGCGATCTGAGGAAATACCCTACAGATCCTAGGCGCGATTTGTGTTCTCCGGTCGTGACTCGCATCACCTACGCATGTTTACGCTTGCCAGGTTCAGCGACGCGCCGCACTCCCAATGCGCATCAGTACGCCGGCGTGCCCACGCTTGTCCCACTGGTTCGGATTGCCGCCTGAGATACCAGCAGGGATCATGCCCGCCCTGCGGAAACAGCGCCACTGCGCATGGCACGTTCGCCGTCCCCAGATAGTCATACTCCGTCTTCTGCCCCTTCAGCGGAACGCCATGAATTGGCTGACGGCCACCGTCGAGTGCGGCGAGCCGCGCAGCTTGTAGACCGTCCAGTCGACCGCAAATGCCGCCAGCGAGATTGCCGCAAACGCCACCAACCCGCGCAACAGCCACCGCCCAACCAGCGCATCGTTCCCCTTCCTCCAGATCGTCGGCTATTGTCCCTTCAGCATACGCGGCAAACCGGCGCTGAGAATCGAGGAAAATGAATCGCCGGCACTCACTGCGCCGCCAGGTTTTTCAGCAAGCTCTAAACTCGTGTCCCGATACAAAACTTCCTGGCAATCGAGTTCTTCCGCTAGCTGTCAAGCGCGTTGCGTTGTCGCGCGTGGTTCGAGCTTTCGGCACACTCTCCGGGTAATGCGGCCCTGATAGAATTCTCTGTCATCGTTCCGCTCGAAGGAGGCAAGGTGTTTCATTCGGCTTCTATCGCCAGCGTAGGTCACCGTTCCTTGGCCCGGGCCGCTTTGGCATTGGCGGCAATGGTCCTCTTCGCAAACGCTCTTTATGTCCACGCCGCGGACGATCCCTACGTCGTCCGCACCACCGCGGGCCACGTGCGCGGATCGCCCGCACGAACGGCGGAGCCCAATTTCTCGGCATTCCCTACGCCGAGCCGCCGGTGGGCACGTTGCGCTGGCGCGCGCCAGTCCCCAAAAAGACGTGGTCCGGCATTCGCGACGCCAACGCCTTCGGCGCTTCCTGCACACAGCCCGCTCTGGGTGGCTGGAACCGCCACGACGCAGAGCACCGGCCAGGAAGACTGCCTCTTTCTCAACGTCGTCACCCCCGCATGGCCAGCCAGAAGCCTGCTCCCCGTCATGTTCTGGATCCACGGCGGCGCCAACCTCGGCGGCTCCGGTTCGGGCGGTCTCTACACCGAGGGCACGCTGCTCGACCACGGCGTGCTCATCGTCACCTTCAACTACCGCCTCGGCATCTTCGGCTTCTTCGCGCATCCCGAACTCATCCGCGAATCGCCGCATCACGCCTCGGGCAACTACGGCCTCATGGATCAGATCCTCGCCCTCCGCTGGGTTCACGACAACATCGCCCGCTTCGGCGGCGACCCCAACAACATCACCGTCTTCGGCCAGTCCGCCGGCTCGATGGACATCGGCATGTTGATGGCCTCGCCTCTGGCCCGCGGGCTCTTTCAACAAAGCCATCGGCGAAAGCGGATCGCCGCTTTCTCCGTCGCCTATGCCGCGCGATCGGGCCGAACAGGCCAGTCAGGACTTCGCCGCGCAATTCTCCATTCCCGCGGGAGCCGACCCCATCAAGTTTCTCCGCAAATTGCCCGCCAAGGACCTCATCGCCAAAGCGACGAAGACTCAATGGGGCGACGCGCCGAGAGGCCCCATCGTCGATGGATACGTCCTGCCCATTGCGCCGGCTGAAGTCTTCAAATCCGGGCAGGAAGCGCCGATCCCGCTGCTCCTCGGCGTCACCTCGCGCGAGTTTGGCAGCGCCCCGCCCGGAGATCTAAGCAAGACGATCCAGGACGCAGCGGGAGAGTTCGCGCCTCAGGCTCTTGCTCTCTACGGCCTTGCCGACGGCGGCCAGGGCACAGACGAGCCGCTCTATGGCTCCGCGGGCATCCAATGGAATGCCGACAACCAGTTTCATTGTCCGGTCACCACCGAAGCTCTGTGGCACGAGGCGGCGCACCATCCCACTTATCTCTACGAGTTTGACCACGCCATACCCGGCCAGGAATCGCAAGGCGCGCTGCACTCGGCCGAGCTGCCCTACGTGTTCGGTTTCTTCCCCAAATCC
>CAVPBL010000006.1:0-73110 GCA_963701835.1 uncultured Acidobacteriaceae bacterium
GGCAACATCTCAGGAAAATTCGGCGAGGTCGACACGCATCTCGCCGAATTGGTCGAGAGCTACTGGACCAACTTCGCGAAGACCGGCGACCCGAACGCCGGCGCCTTGCCAACCTGGCCCCCGCTCGACGACTCGCAACGCTACCTGATCTTCACTCAGGATGGCGACACGGTCCTGAGCACCGGCCCGTTGCGCGGCCCGCAGTGCGACCTCTTCCGCGAAATCCTCGCCGTCCGCATAAAGCGTCCGCAATAGCGCTGTGCCTCCGGGCGTGCTACTCTTTCCGCAACAAACAACTCAGCTTCTGGCTAGCCCTTTTCACGGAGCCCCGGTTCCGCAATCAGTTCCGCGATGGAGGCGCAACTCGCATGGGCACGGCGCGCCCGCGCAGGCTCGCGGAGGAAGCACGATGAGAACGATTCTTCGCATCGCAATCTGTTGGGTCGCTTTTGTGGCGGCTCTTTTGTTGACGGCGTCATCAGCGGGATTCTGCATCTGCCCGCAGTCCCGATGCCGGGTAACACACCGCCTCAAACCATGTTTCTTGCGCAGCTTGCTGCCGGCTTGGTGCTGGTCGCCGGGCTGGTCCCGCTCTCCGCGGCCTCGCGGCCTCTGCACCGCTTCGCGCAGGCGCCGTCGGCAGCTTCATCCTTCTCGCCCTCGGCGTGAACGGCATGATCGAGGCCAAAATGTTCACGCACTTTCTCGACAGCGGCATCGCTTCCGCAGCCGTCTCTTATGTTGCTCTGGCCGCTGTTCTCGGCGCCGCGCTCGGTTGGTCCTTTAGTGCGCCGCCACCCGCCGCCGGCCTTCCGCATCGGACTTGGCTCGCGTGGCTCCGCGCATCGGCGTCACCTGGCTCGCCTGGCCCATCATCTACTTCTTCTTTGGCATGTGCGTCTCGCCCATCGTTGTGCCCTATTACAATGCCGGCATCGCCGGCCTGCGCATTCCCGCGCTCAGCACCATCCTTGCAGTCCAGCTGGTTCGCAGCGTCATCTTCCTCGCCGCGTCATTGCCCTTCATTGCGCTCTGGAAAGGCTCGCGCCGCGGCCTCTGGCTTGCGCTCGGCCTCGCTCACGCCTTCACCGTGGGGCTCTATGGTCTCGTGGGAGCGACGTTCCTGCCTATGGTCCTTCGCGTCACCCACTCCGTGGAAATCGCCGGCGACTCCTTCGCCTATGCCGGCCTGCTTGTGCTGCTATTTGCGGCCCCTGCCACAGTCAAGGCCTCGACCGCGCCGCTGCCCCACGATCCGCATCCGCAGCCCCTCTGATGCAGAATTCGATGCAACAATCCGCCGCTCGAAAGAATTCAGGCCGGAGATTTCGCGTGGGAATCCCCGGCCCACCTTGGATCAGCGGGTAGCCCAAAAACAAAAAGGGCGCGGCTCACACCGCGCCCTCACATGAACTGTCTTTAGCTAGAAGCTAGAAGCTAGTGGCTAGAAGCTGCTCTTAGAACTTCACGCTCGCCGCCCGCGGCGAAATCCCGCTCAGCTCCGCCGCCCGCGCCTCGGCATACGCCGCCGCGCCCGATCAGCGCCGTGCGGCTCTCCAGAATCACGCGCACCGGCATGTTCACCAGCAACTGGCTCAGCCGTCCCTTGTCGGTGAATGCCTTCATGAACGTGCCGTCCTTCAGCTTCTCCAGAATGCGCGGCGCGATGCCGCCGCCCACATACAGCCCGCCCACCGACAGAACCTTCAGCGCCAGGTTGCCCGCCTCGGCGCCGTAGGCCGAAACAAACATGTCCAGCGCCTTCTCGCAAATCTCGCTCTTGGCCTTCAGCGCCGCACTCGGTGATCACCGCATTCGGATCTTCCTGCGTCATCCGCTCGGCCAGCCACGCCGGCTCTTCCAGGCCGCGCACCTCGCGCAGAAACTCGTAGCAGTTGGTCATCCCCTGCCCGCTCACCACGCGCTCAAAGCTGATGCGCCCGTTGTACTTCTGCCGCAGAAAGCGCAGCAGGTCGATCTCGTCCTCGTTGCGCGGCGCAAAGTCCGAGTGGCCGCCCTCCGATGGGTAGGGAACGTAATCGCGCCCATCCCAGACCAGAAACGCCTCGCCCAGCCCGGTTCCCGCCGAAATCAGCGCCCGGTTGCCCACCTGCCGCGCATCGCCCTCGCTCAGCGTGTAAATCTGCTCCGCGTCCAGCTCCGCAATTCCGTATCCGTTCGCCTGCAAATCATTGATAAGAAATACGTAATCGATCTTCAGATCGCGCGCCAGCTCGCGGCTGTCCAGCGTCCACGGCAGGTTGGTCAGCCGCAGCCGCCCATCCCGCACCGGCCCCGGCACGCCAAAGCACGCCGCCGTCACCTTCTCCGCAACCACAAACTCCTTCACGATCGCTTCCAGCCCCGCATACTCCTTGGCCGGGAACTGCTTATCGCGCGTGTGCTTCAGATTGCCGTCGGTAAAATCGAACAGCGCCAGATGAACCTTGGTGCCGCCTACATCGCCTGCCAGAATCATTCAGTCCTCTCCAAAACTCCGCAGCCTTGCGCATCCGGCGCGGGCAGCAGCGCAGCCGCGGCCTGGTCCAGAAGCAAGGTCAGTATACCGCTCGCGGGCGCGATCAACTGGCTCGGCAGCCGCTCCGGATCGCGCGGCCCCTCAATACCTCGTTTAGAATCAGTGCCTTATCCGCGCCGCCGATCAGGAAGAACACCTGGCTCGCCTGATTGATCACCGGCCAGGTCAGCGTGATCCGCCAGCATGTCCTTGTCCTCCACATGGTTGGCCGCCACCAGGCGGCTCGTCTCACGCGAAGGGCCTCGGTGTGGGGAAAAAGAGACGCAGTGTGTCCATCTGGACCCATCCCCAGCTGCACCAGATCGAACCGCGGCGTCTCCGCGCCCTCCAGCCGGAAGCTGTTCCGCAGCTCCGCCTCGTACCGCGCCGCCGCCTCTTCCGGCTCCAGCTCGCCTTCCATGCGGTGAATCTGCTCCGGTTTCAGCGGCACATGGTCCAGCAGCGCCTCGCGCGTCATGCGGTAGTTCGAGTCGGCGTCGTCCGGCGGCACGCACCGCTCATCCACCCACCACAGATCGAGCTTGTCCCACGGCATCCGCTCCCGCCACGGCTTCGCCGTGATCGGCAAGCGCCGCAAATGCCGCCTTGGGCGTCGACCCGCCGCTGATGGCGATCCGCGCCCGTCCCGCGCGCCGCCACCGCCTGCTCGGCCTGCTCCACAAAATACTGCGCGGCCCGCCGCGCCAGCGCCGCCGCGTCCGGCTCAACGTAGTAAACGATCTTCAAATTCTGAGGCATGAACGTGCACCTCTGGCTTCTACCTTAAATGTATCGGTCGAACGGTCGTTGCGAAGTTATTTCTTTCCAACTTGGATGCTGCCGTCGGTGTTCACGATAAAGATGTGTTTCCCGGCGCCGATGTACTCGGGCATCGACGGCCTCCGATTGAGCACATAGAGGACATCCGTATCTTCCGGCACATCGCTTAGCACATGCACATGGTATCCGGCCACGATATGCTTCGAAGGATCGAACTCCATATCGAGAATCGTCTTGTGCAGCCGCCGGGTTTCAAGGATTTGTTTCCCGTCCGCTGAGATCGTGAACCGCACATCCCCGCCCAGCGGCCAAACTCGTGTTCTTGGTCTGCGCTGGATAAACATAGACATACAGGTTGCCGTTCTCCGCCGGTAAGATCGCGGTGTTATACGGCCGATCCGAGTGAGGAAAGTTGTTCAGCGCCAGTTCCAGAGCCCGCTCCTTCGCCACCAGATCGTCGGGACCCTCACGAGGCGGATCGTACTTCGTCGCTGTGTAGGTTTCCGGTTCGCCCTGTTCCTTCGCCTCGTACAACACCAGCAGCCGATCATGTGTTGGGTTCCACTTGGGAAAGACAACCTCCCAACCCACCGGCGTTTTGATGCAGATGTAATGCGTGAGGCCTTCGGTATCCGGATGCAACGCAAAAAACGCATCCGTCCCATGCCACGCAGACTGGTCGTATTCATAAAGCGCCCGGCCCCGCTCTGTCACCCCAGTCAAATACGCCGGCAGGTCTTTGGCATTAACCTCACTTGTTTGTCCAGGAAGCAGGCTTGCTGAAAGAAGTCCGCAGACCGCCAGTGTCGCAATTCTTCGCATGACGCCCCTCCAAACCAAGGGAACAGCGGAACGCACGCGGCTCTCGCCCATTCAATTTGCCGCAATACCCATTGGATGAGTTTCGGGAATCATACTCCCGTTTCTTGTGGAGGGGTAGATGGACGGTGGCGCGCCGGGAAAACGAGTGAGGCATTCAGGATCGCGGATAATCAACGCGCTTGCGCCGAACGTATTCCAGATCGGGCATCGTTCCCCCGAGCGCTGCGAGCTTTCGCGAAGCCTCGCGATGGATCAGCGCCTTCAGTGCTTCGTGCAGCAGGGCCGTTTTATCAGTGATGCCGGTTAGCTCGTGGGCCGTCCGGACCAACTCATCGTCAAGCGAATACCGTAATCCGCATGATCTGTTCCCCAACGCCTGCTCTACGGCAATTACCGCCCCAGATACGCCCGGTACTGCTGCTCCAGCACGCCCGCCGCCCGCGCCAGCGCCAGCTTCGACACGTTGTATTGGTACAGGCTCTCCACCAGGTTGCTCTCCGCCGTGGCCAGCGCGGCCTGCGCCGTCACCAGCGGCAGATTGTCGTCCACGCCCGCATTCACGCGGTCGGTTTCGTCGCTCAACGCGCGCTTGGCCAGGTCCACATTCGACCGCGCCACGTCCACCAGTTGTTTGTTCGCGTTCACGTCCAGCAGCGCCGCGCGCACCTGTTCGTCGATGTGGTTGCGCAGGTCGGCCAGCTGCGCGTTCACGTCGCGTCCATCTGTCGCCTTCGACGCGTCCGCATCGCCGCGCAGCTTCGCTTCGCGGAAAATCGGAAAGTTCAGCGTGCCCATGGCGATGAAATTGCCGTGCGTGCCCGCGCCGTTCACCGTGCTGGTGCCGTAGTAGCTGTAGAAACTCAGTGTCGGCAGCCGCTCGCTGCGATACACCGCGTGCAGCGCCTTGTACTCAACCGCCTGGTTCTGCAGGTTCTGGTAATCCTGGCGACTCTTGTAGGCCAGCGCCCGCACCTCTTCCGGCGTTTGCTCGGCCAGCTCGCTATAGGGCGCCGGATCGGTCAGCTCGATCACCTGCCCGGGATCGATGCCAATCTCGCGCTTGAGCAGAATCAGGTCTTTCGCCTGCTGATTCTGGGCTGCGATCAGCGTCTGCTGCTGCGCCTGCAACTGCACGCGCGCGCGCAGCTCGTCCAGATTCGCCGCCGTTCCCGCCTCGTGCGCCGCGTGTGCGTGATCCTCCAGCACCTGCGCCTGCGCGACCAGCGCCTTCGCGTTCTCCACTTCGCTCTGGTCCGCCATCGCGCGCAGATACGCCGTCGCCACCTGCTGCACCACCTCGCCGCGCGCGCTCATCTTGGCGTAAGTACGCTGCCCGCTCCGCCGCGCCCGCGGCCTTCCAGCCCTGCGATCACCGGCCCGGAAAACAGGATCTGGCTGTAGTGGAGTCTGTCCCTCGGTCAGGTCGTCGCGCGTAATCAGCGAAAGCCCCGCCGGCGCCTTGCCTCCGGGAAACAGCGACGTGAACTTCGCGATCGTCTTCGGGCCGAACCCCAGCGCCGCCAGGTCGTGCATGTAGTAGCCGGTGTCGCCAGTCGAGCGTGATGGTGGGCAGAAACAGTTGCAACGCCTGGTTCTTTTCGCCGTGCGAGCACCTTCTGCGCCGTTCTCCGCCTCTTTCAGGCCGAGATTGTTTTTGAGTCCGCGCTCGACGGCGTCGTCCAGCGACAGCTTCAGCGGCTCGCCGGTCACCGGCTGCGCAGTCACGCTGCCCCAGAAAGGATTGGTCGCCGACGTCGGATTCTGCGCATGCAGCCCGCGCGCCCGGGAAGACTCCGGTCACGGCGCCGCTCAGCAAAACAGGATGGCGAAAAGCTCCGGCGCGGCCCGCCGGAGCACAAAATGCTGCGCTTCGACTCACTCCCATTATTTTCTCAGATGAGCCGCCGGCCGCGAAGATTCACGCTGCCCAACAAATCCCGTTGCGCCTCTTCAACCCGCCTGCGTCCCCGCCGCGCCTTCCAATCGCAGCCGCTGGTCCTGGTACACCACCGCAAACAAAGTGGAGTAAGCGCCCGCGATGCAAGCCATCCAAAGAAGGTAAGCGCAGAGGAAGACCGCCGCCGCAACGCCAATCCCGATATAGCCCCATGGAGCCATGGCCAGATGCAGGGCGATGCCCACGATCGCGGCGATCGCGCCCAGAAAGAAGATCGCCATCTCCACCACGAGAAATACGGCGTACGCGATGGCATACATCAAGAGCGCGAGCAGAAAGATGCGTCCCTTGGCGCCGTAGGTCAATTGATTGCTGCGGCGGATGCTCTGCCATGCGCTCACGTCCTCGGCCACGCACGCCGGCACGGCCAGCACCAGGCGCAGCACCACCAGAACGGCGTAGACCATCGCACCCACGTAGAACAGCATGAACAAGGGGGGAAACATCATCGTCGCGTAAGGATGGGAGCCGATTGCGCGCGCGATGGAGAGCCCAATGGTTCCAACAACCACCGCGGCAAAGACCAGAATCGGCAGCGTCACAATCAGCGCGCGCAGAATGGCCAGCCAGATGTAGCGCCCGGCCTTGCTCCACGCTACCCCCCATGCCTTGCGGTAAGTGACCCGCGTTCCCGTGTTTGCCTCGAGCGCGGCGTAGACAGCCGCGGGCTCGTAAAGCGCATAAATCACAATCATTAGAATTACGCCGAAGATGTACGCCGCGACGAACCACACCATCGTCATCAGCGAAAAATGCGGCGGTTGATGCAGAAATAACGGTTTCAACACCGGGAACAAGGCTGCGAGCACAACCGCGTAGTAGGCAATGATCCCTGCTGCGGGGACGAGCGCGATGCCCACAAAGAGCCGCCAGTAGGCCCGCATCAATTGAAATACCCGATCCAGAATCTGCCCGAAGCTCGGCGGTCGCCGCTGCATGGTCGTGGACGGCGGTGCAGGTGGAAGGGAAGGGGATGGAAAGCCAGGTTCGTTCATAGGATCACCCGATCGCTGTGGTCGAGACTTGCAGGGATACTAGCACAAGCCGACGCCGAGCTGGGGCGTGCGCGCCGACTCGCAAGGACGCGGTTCAATCGGAACCTGCACCGGCAGCGCTATCACTCCAGGCGCAGCGCGGCCTCAGCCCACTCCACGGCTTCTTTGTAGCAGCGCAGCAGGTCTTTCGCTTCCAGTTTGTACGCAATCGCGGTCGTGTTACAGGCAACCCAATCGCCGCGTTCGTACTGCTCCAGCCATCCCAGCAGGCAGCGCTCCGCCACGGCCTCGCCCTGGAGCGCCCGCAGAATCTCTTCGCGCAGCGGCAGCAGCGGCGTCAGCTCTGTCATGGGTTGGCGCAGCATGGCCGAAAGCAGGCTCATCAGCCCCAGCAGATATTGCTCGGTGCAATCCAGCTCGCAGGTCATGGCCGCCAGCTCGCAGAACCGCCCGCGCACAAACGCCATGCGCAGCAGCTCGGTCGTCTGTCCCGCATTCAATTCGCTGGTGATGGCCAGCGTGGCCAGGCGCCGGAACGTGTCCTCGCCCACTGCCAGCAGCGCCGCCTGCACCGAGTGCACCTCCTGCTGCATGGCGCACGCCGGCGAATTGATGAGCCGCAGTAAACGGTAGGTGAGCGAAGCATCGCGTTTTACTGACTGAGTCAACTTTTGCAGGTTCAGGCTTTCGTCTTGCAACAGCCGCAGAATCTCCACCTGCGACAGCCGGTTGGCCGGCACCTTCCGGTTCTTCAGCAGCGCGGGCCGGCAAAAATAGAAACCCTGAATCAGGGTGAATCCTTCCTCGCGCGCCTGCCGGTACTGCTCTTGCGTTTCCACCTTCTTCGCCAGCAACGCAACCGTCACAACACTCAGCTTGCGCAACAATTGCTTTCGCTCCGCTGCGCCGGTTCCGGAAAAATCCACCTTGATGTAGTCGGCCATTGCCACCAGCGGCTCCACGCCCGGCTTCCACGCGAAATCGTCCAGCGCCAACCGGAATCCTTCTGTCTTCAAGTGGCGGCACGCGGCAATCAGCGCCGGCTCGGGCTCAAGGCGATCCGGGATCTCCAGCACCGTGATGCCCGCGGGCAGCATTTCCACCAGCCTGCTGCTCAACATCTCCGCGGTGCATTTCACAAATGCCGGCAACCCGGCGGTCAGCCTTTCCAGGCCGAAGAGCACGGTATTGTCGAGCAGAGTCCGCGCGGCTTCCTCGCGATCCCCGTGGAAACTTGCCGTCGTGCCGTCGCTGAACAGCAGTTCATAAGCGTGCACTTTGCCGTGCAAATCCAGGATCGGCTGGCGGGCTACATAGCGAACTTCGTCCGCTCGGTGCGGTTCCGCATCCGCTTGGCGATGGGGCGATTGGACGTCGGTTGCCATGCGCGCCTCCGCGTTGCTTATCGGCAGCCCGCAGACGGAACTTGAAGAGTGACCCCTCGATTCCGTTATTTTTGCGGCCGGTGGCGCCCTCACCCGCCCATGAACATTCCGCCGTTCACGTCGAGCACGTGGCCGGTAATATACGACGCCGCATCCGAGGCCAGAAACTTCACCGCCTGCGCCACATCCTTCGGTGTTCCTCGCCTGGCCAGCGGAATCGTCGCCAGCATGGCCGTGTTCTGTTCCTCGCTCAGCACCGCCGTCATCGGCGTCTCAATATATCCCGGCGCAACGGCGTTCACGGTAATGCCCCGCGACGCCACCTCGCGCGCCAGCGACCGCGTAAATCCGATCAGCCCTGCCTTCGACGCCGCGTAGTTCACCTGGCCCGCCTGTCCCGCGCGCCCCACCACGCTGGCAATGCTCGACAATCCGTCCCCAGCGGTTCTTCAGCATCGGGCTCAGCAGCGCCTGCGTCAGCAGGAACGCTCCGGTCAGATTGATGCTCAGCACCAAATCCCAGTCCGCGCGTTTCATGCGCAGCATCAGATTGTCGCGCGTGATGCCGGCATTGTTCACCAGGATCTCCACCTTGCCGAACTCGCTCCAGGATCGCCTTCGCCCCGGCTTCAATCGATTCCTGGCTGGACACGTTGACGGTGAACGCCGTCGCATCGATCCCCTCGGCCTTCAACTCCGCCGCCGTCTCCGCCAGCTTGGCTTCGTTCACATCGGCCAGCGCCAGCATCGGCTCCGGCCGCGGCCAACTCTTCGGCAATCGCGCGCCCGATTCCCTGCGCTCCGCCCGTCACCAGCGCAATTCTTCCCTGCAAATCCCCCATGTGTCCTCTGTTGACCTCTCGTCGTTGCGCGAAAAACTCCGCGCCTTTCCACCGCTCATTATAGATGGGCGCATCCCGGCCATTCGCAACCGCTCGACTGATCCGAATGCTCCCGCCAAGTCCAATGCGGCGCTGCCAACAGCCAGCGAGGCAAAACCTTGCGTTGACTTTTTAAGGGCAAATTTCATACAGTCTAATCACCTGGAGTCCTCCCGCCGCGGTTCATTGCAAGTTCTTCGCAAAATTGATTGCATTCTCTTCCAATTTCTTGGGAGAAGAGCAAGGGCCTCACCATCCACAGCCTGTGATTGCTCTTCCCCACAGCGGCATCGATGAGAACGGATTTCTTCAAAACGGCAAAAACTTACTGCACAATTTTGGAGGCTGAACGCTCACGAAGCGCAGCCGGTATAAGACCACCTCATCCGAAAGGGGTATGACAATGAAAAGCACCCACATCGCCGCAAATTGTTTCGGCGCGAACTGTTTAAAATCGATGAACTCGTTGGCCAGAGACAGAATCCTCGGAGAGCGCTCCTTCTCGTCGTAGTCTGCGTTCTCGCAATCGCGTTCGCTCCTGGCCTGCGTGGCCAGGCCACCGGAAGTTTCTCCGGCAATGTCGACGACAAATCCGGATCGGCGATCCCCGGAGCCAGCGTTGCCGCCACTTCTCAGGCGACGGGCCTGGAACGGGACACGAAGACGGACAGTTCCGGACACTATCTGATCCCTTTGCTCCCGGTGGGGACATACGACATTAAAGTCGGATGCGTCCGGCTTTCCAAAGCGCCGAATCCAAAGATCTGCGTCTCCAGGTCGATGAGGCCCGCGAGCTCGATTTCACGCTCGTGCCCGCGAGCGTAACCACCACGGTCGACAGTTTCAGGCGAGGCCGTCGCTGTGGAGACGACCAATCCATCTCTTGGCCAGGTCATCACTTCGCAGGAGGTGTCGCAACTGCCCCTGAATGGCCGCGATTTCGTGCAGCTCGCCACGCTCACCTCCGGCGCCACCGCGGAGACCAATACCGGCGGCTTTTTCACCGGGGGCACCGACAGCGAAGTGTCGGCCCGCGGCTCGTACTCGCTCTCGGTCGGCGGCTCGCGCCCCAACAGCACAGACTGGCTGCTGGACGGCGTCGACAATAACGAGCTGACGGCCGGCGGTATCGGAATCTTTTCCTCGATCGACGACATTCAGGAATTCAAGGTCCTCACCTACACCTACTCCGCCGAATACGGCACCCGGGCCGGACCCACCGTTCTGGTCACCACGAAATCCGGATCGAACGACCTCCATGGATCGCTCTTCGAGTTCGTCCGCAACACCGCCTTCGACGCCAGAGGCGACTTCGCCACGTTCAACCGCCGAAGTTCAACCTGAACCAGTTTGGCGGCTCCGTCGGCGGCCCCATTCGCAAAAACAAGACCTTCTTCTTCGTCGATGGCGAGCAGAAGTATCAGCGCCAGGGAATCGTCTTCACCGGCTTGGTTCCGTCGCTGGCCATGCGCAACGGCGACTTTTCTGCCGACGACGCCATCCGGCATTGGCCCGCCGGCCTCGACATCGCCAACCCGAACATGGTCGGTGCGGCGGATCCCTACTTCCAGTGCGATTCATCGGGAAACCCCATTCCCGCGGCTGCCGATGGAAGCCAGCCGCAGGGAACCGACTGCGCCAAGATCCCCTCGAACCTCTTCGACAGCGTCGGCAAGGCGATGATCAACCTCTATCCCCCGCCCAATGTCAACGCGGGCGTTTCCGGCGCAAGCTATAACTACGTCACCGAGCCGGTCCGTGCCCTGAACGAAACCAAGTTCGACGCCCGCCTCGATCAGACGTTTACTGCCAGCGACAATGCCTTCGCTCGATTTAGCTACGATCAGGCGCGGGTCTTCGCGCCGGGCGGCGCGCCCGCGCCCTACCTCGCCGAAGGCAATGCTTTCGGCAGCAATGAGACCCTCATCAACCACGCGCGCAATGCCGCCATCGGCGAAACCCACGTGTTCTCGCCCACCATGCTCAATCTGGCCACACTTGGTTACGACCGCATCTTCGACTACATCGCCTCGCAGGACAACTTCACCTGCGAATCGGCCAAGCTGGGAATTCCCAATGCCAATCTTGGCTGTTCTGCCGGCGGTACCCAGCTCCCCGGCGGCTCATACAGCCAGGGCCTGGTTTCCACTGAGGTTTTGGGCTATTGGTCCCTCGGCGATCGCGGCTACGCCCCGTTTCAGGGTGGAACCGACATCTACTCCTTCAAGGACGATCTCGACCTGATTCGCGGCAAGCATGAAATTCACGCCGGCATCGATCTTCGCGCCAATCAGATGAACGTCGGCACGGAGGCCTTTCAGGATGGCTTCTGGATCGTCGGCCTCTTCGGAGACTTCACCGGTGCAGGCGTTGCCCCCGGCAATTCCGAAGCCGACCTGCTGATGGGAATGACCGGATTGGGCGTCCATGACCAGGTCTACGGCGGCGCCGTCACCGGCCGCCGCTGGAAGATCTACCGGCCCTTCATCGAGGATGACTGGCGCGTTACCCCGTCGCTCACCCTCAACCTCGGCCTTGCCTGGGACATGACCACACCCGTCACCGAAGTGCATAACCGCATGGCGGACTACATCCCCTCAACGGGAAAGCTTCTCATCGCCGGCAAAAACGGGGTGAGCAACTCGGCGGGCATCAATATGTTCTGGGGCGCATACGAGCCTCGCGTCGGCGCTCACCTGGAAAGTTCTCGGCAGCGACAAGACCGTGGTTCGCATCGGCTTTGGCATCTATCACGATTCGTCCTGGAACCAGGGCGCGCAGGGCCTCTGGCAAAATCCGCCCAACCTCGGCGAGTCCGATCAACTTCCAGCTACATTCTCAACCGGCTGCGCCTTTGCCACTTCCTACTGCGCCACCGCGCTCGCGCAGACACCCGAGTTGAACTTCACCCTCTCCACCGGCTTTCCATCCCTGCCTACGCCGCAGGATGCGTCCAGCTTCGTCGGCACATTCGCCTACCAGCCAACCAACTTCCAGCCGGGCAGGGTCCACCAATATAACGCCAACGTCGAACGCGAGCTGCCCGGCAATATCCTGCTCACCGCAGGCTACGCCGGATCGGTGGGCGGCCATCTGACCGTCATCGGCAACGCCCTCACTGTCAATAGCCCCACGGCATGCGGTTCCGGTTCTTACTCCATCGGTTGCCTGCCCGGCGGCGCTCCCTACTTCTATCCCTACACCCCCTCGAACTTCAACTCGATCCTGCTCTACGGTGACCCCGGCAAGACGCAACTACAACTCGTTCCAGGTGAAGGCCGAGACCAAAACGGCCAAGAACGGTCTCTACGCCCTGCTGGCCTACACCTACTCCAAGACCTACGACAACGGCCTCTCCGACGGCCTGGGCTCGGAGCTGAGCGCCCCCTATTTCGGGCTGCCCAACTGGCAGAAACTCGATTGGGCTTTATCGCAGATCAATCTCGATAACAGCTTCACCGGCAGCGTGATTTACGATTTGCCCTTCGGCCACGGAAAGCAATTCGGCAACAGCTGGAATGACACGACCAACGCCATTCTCGGCGGCATCCAATTCACTCTCATTGAGCGGATCTCTTCGGGATTCCCGGTTCCGTTAATCGACAGCTTCAACCAGTCGGGCACAACCTTCAATGCCGGCGGCAACGACAATAATTACAATCGGCCCGATCAGGTCTCCGGCTGCGATTCCCACAAGGCGAACCACGGCCAGCACCAGTGGATCAACGCGGCTTGCTTCCCAGCGGCCGCCTCAGGCAGGTTGGGCAATGCCTCGCGCGTCCCGGCCATCGGTCCCGATTTCGTCAACACCGATTTCTCCTTGGTCAAGCAGATCGCTTTGCCGGGCAAGGAGACGGGTTTGAATTTCCGCGCCGAGTTCTTCAACCTCTTCAATCACCCGGAATTCGGCAGCCCGGTGAACGATATCAACGCGGCTGGATTCGGCGCCGTGAATTCCACCGTAAACAATCCTCGCCTGATTCAACTGGCCCTCAAACTGACTTTCTGAGGCCGGACTGAACGATACGAGCGAATCTGTTGCCACTGAAGGCTTCCGGTCTACAGCAACTCCGAGAGGGCTGTAGGCCGGAACAAACTGCCGAAGCCGCTCCACCGTCCACCCGGCACAGAAGAGCTAGAAGCTAGAAGCTGCCTTAACGTTGGCGTCGTCGCCACCCGCCGCCCCGTCTGCGCCGGGCGCGCCCGCGAATCGGCAATTGTGCGCCCAGTCCCCTTCGCCCGGCTGAATGCAAAAAATATGCGCGCGGACGTGTCCCATGGTAGATTCACCGGTGCCTGAGAGGTAGAATGGAATCCCCGGTTGAAACCAAAGTGCCTGCGGTGCATTTCAGGGTGTCATGAGAAGCGCGGCATGCCGAATTTTGGAAGTGCCTGTGCCTGCGACACTGGGTTGATCACCAAAATTGTCGAGTCGCCGGTGGAGGACGAGTGAAAGAGCGGCACTGGAATAATCTGGTTGGTTCTCTCCGGCATGGCAACTGCGTTCTCATGCTCGGGTCCGAGATTCCCGTCAGGGTGTCTTCAACGGCGTCAACGGTCGCCTCCCAGGAGGCGACAACCCTGGCTGAGGAGCTCCGGCGCCGGCTCGCTCGAGAGCTCGAAGAGGATGACCGCTCCCCTAGCGGGAACACTTTGGCAGCACTTGCCCAGCAGTACGAAGACACGGAGGGGTTCGGTCCGACTACTCTCCGCGCCGCAGCCGAGATGGTCCTGGCGTCGCGCGTGTATGGTCCGTCCACTGTGCATGAACAGTTAGCGGCGCTTCCGTTTTCGCTCATTGTGACCACGAGCCAGGATGCCATGCTGGCGCAAGCACTCAAGGCGGCGGGGAAATCTCCGGTCATTCATCGTTATCACATGCGTGGCGACAAGAGAGAAAATCCTGAGTTTGTGCTGCCCGGTTTTCCAGCTTCGCCGGCGGTCTTCCATCTGTTCGGGAGCGCCGAGGAACCGTCCTCCCTTGTGCTCAGCGAGAATGACGTTCTCGACTTTTTGATCCGGGTCGTTTCTGAGCGGCCGCCCCTTCCCAATAGCTTGTTGCGTTTTCTCAAACGCGCTGGGCAGAGCTTCTTGTTCGTCGGTTTTGGGATCAGGCACTGGGATTTACGCATTCTCTTAAAGATTCTTCTCCGCGCACTGGAGCTCAATCGCAGCGGCCCGGCAATCGCAGCCGAACCTCTTGACGGTCTGATCCCATCGGATCGCGACGAGATGATCCTCTTTTATCAGCGAGGCACGCGCGTCGAACTGGAAGACGATGACGTAGGGGATTTTCTGACCAAGCTTTCGCAAAGATTGGAGGCAGACGGCGGATTTGTGGGACAGGCCATGCCGTTGGGACCCCGTCCCCGGGTGTTTATCAGTTACGCGCGCGAGGACGCGGATCTGGCCGCGAGAGTATTTGACGCGCTGCAAAAGGCATACTTCGAACCCTGGCTCGACCAGGAGTCCCTTCAGGGGGGAGACGATTGGAACAAGCGCATCGAGGCGGACCTGGACGCCTCGGATTTCGTGCTGGTGCTCTACACACCGGCATTCTGCCGTAAGACCGACAGCTACGTGAACAAAGAGGTGGCTCTGGCATGCGAGCGTGCACTTCGCGTGCGGGGCTCATTCTTGATTCCTGTGCGCACGGTTGACCTGGCCGATGAGGACCGGGTTGACGCACTGCGGAAGTTCGATGAAATGGAGTTGAAGGAAACAGAATTCGACGAAGACTTCGCCAAGATTGTCTCAATCTTGAAGCGGGAATATCAGCGCCGCAACCGATAGAGAGTGATGATGGAAACCCTCCACCGCTATCCCGGAGCTCAACCGTTTCGCGACGATGAGTTTTCTCGCCGCACATTCTTCGGGCGCGAACCGGCTTCAGTCGCTCTCACTGACCAAATCCTCGCCAATCGCCTGGTTATTGTTTATGCCAAGTCCGGTTTAGGGAAAACTTCGCTGCTCAACGCCGGCGTAGCGCCTCGCCTTCGGGAAGCAGGCAGCTTGCCGCTCTTTGTGAGGGTCAACGATATTCAGCGCGGGCCCTTGTTTTCCGTTCTCGAAGGAGTGCGGGCAGAAGCCGAGCGGCAGCAGGTGGAATACGTACCGGGAGATAGCAACTCTCTCTGGAGCTTTTTCAAAACCGTAGAATTTTGGCGGAACGATCTTCTTCTCACACCGGTGTTGATTCTCGATCAATTTGAGGAGTTGTTCACTCTGCAATCGCAGGAGGCGCGCGAGGGGTTTCTTTCTGAGCTGGGCTATCTGATTCGCGGCGTTGCCCCGCCCTCGCAGCCGAATATGGAGTCAAACACCAGCGAGGCCCCGCCAACGATCCGCGTGGTTTTGTCCCTGCGCGAAGACTTTCTGGGGTTACTTGAAGAAGCTTCGGATCACATACCGGAAATCCTGGATCACCGCTATCGCCTGGCGCCGCTAAGTCATGAGATGGCGTCGAAGGCGATCACCGGGCCAGCCGCAATCGAGTCCAAAGATGTTTCCACAAGGGCCTTTCGATTGGAGCCCGAGGTTGTGACCTCGATTCTGAACTATCTCACCAAGTCGACTGGCGGAGCGCGCGGCCTCGCAGGGCAGCACGTGGAACCCTTCCACCTGCAGTTGATTTGCCAGCGCATCGAGAGAATTGCCGCTTTCAAACAGGGGGTGTCCGGCGGAGAAATCGTGATCAGTTTCAAGGATCTCGGAGGCGATGCCGCACTGGCCGAGACGCTGGAGAATTTCTATACGGATGCGATTCGGTCGCTGCCGGCCAGATATTTGCGCGGCGCAGTCCGGGTTTTGTGCGAGCAGTATCTCATCAGTCCAGAAGGGCGCAGGCTCAGCGTTGAAGAGCGCGAATTGCTTCGCCAGCTGAAATTGCCGCGCGAGACGTTGAACCAATTGGTCGAGCGCCGCCTGTTGCGCACTGACCGGAGGTCCGATAGCACCTACTACGAATTGAGTCACGACGCACTGGTGCAGCCCGTGCTTGCCAGCCGGCGCGTGCAAGCTTTGGTGGTTAGCTGGGCCGCGGTTCTGGCCGGTTCCATCGTTTGCCTGACGGCGGTCGCGTTCATCGCGATCTGCGTTATCACCGCATTTTCCGGTTCGGTTAAGTCAACTAGCGATTATGTTTTCCTTCCATTTTTTGGTGTTCTTTCGCTTTTTCTGGGGGCTGGGGGTCTGGCATGGTTCCGGTCCGGCCTGCGGAGGCTAAGGCGCTATCGTCGCCACGCTGCAAGCGAATTCACGCAATCGCTGCCCACGCTGCTGCCATTCAAAGACCGATTGATGGGATGGGCCATGCTGGTTACGGGGTCCGCTTTTGTTGCTGTGTGGGGATTGATCGGGCTGTTCGGACTGCTCAAATATGGGATCCCTGTTCTCACGCATGGCACTGTTCCGCATTGGCTCGGCTGGATGGATGGCGATATACAGGAAGCATGGCCGCTGGTGCACGACCATCCTTTGGTGGAAATGCTGTGGTGGGTCGTCGAGCATGCCGTAATCGTTCTCTGTGGTTTCCTGTTGTTGCGGCAATCGGGTTCGCAAGCTGTGGCCAAATAAATTCACCGGTGGACGCAAAGCCGCGCCCGTACCGGGCGTCGACCGGGCATCTTCGCTGGTTCTGGCAACTGTCAAGGGACTCTTCGGCTGCATTGGGCTGAATGTGGCGGCACTGGGCTTCTTCGCGCTGAGGAGTTGCGCCACTGCCTGGCATGGAAACGTCCCGTACTGGCTCACCGGAACATTCATAAGTTACAGGTTCTCAGATTCCTGTCAGGCCATTTCTCAGAAGATTGACTGGGGCGGGTTCAGTTTTGCGGTATTTTTTGTCTCGCTGCTTTTCCTCTCCGTTGCATTGCTCCGTGACGCTGTTTTGGGGATACGCGCGGCGCTCCGCCACCAGCAGCTTGCGCGGCCAGGGCGAGGGTTCCAACTGGCTATGGTCGCTGCAGCATTCGGGATTCTCATTGCAGGGTCGATCTGGTTCTGGACGCAGATCAGCTCACGGTCAGGGGAACAGGGCGGGCTGGCTCAGAAACAGAATGCTCAGACTGTAAAGACCAATCCTGAGTTGGTTGCGCCGTGGTCCGGATGGGCAGTGGGCGATGAAGCGAAAATCGTGCACACCGAAGACGGCGGCGGTACCTGGAAGACACAAAACAGCGGCAAGGGAACGTTTTACTCGGTAAATTTCCCTACAAGGCTGTCGGGCTGGGCAGTGGGCGGCGGCGGCGCCATCTGGCATACCGGCGACGGTGGCGAAACGTGGGGTGGGCAGACCAGTGGAAGCACCGAAGACCTCTGCCAGATCGCTTTTGTTGGGCCGGAGTCTGGCTGGGTGGTCGGAGTTGGAGGGACAATCCTGCACACCGAGGACGGCGGCAACACATGGAAATCGCAGAAGAGCGGAACCAGTGACAGCCTCTATTCCGTGAACTTTGTCACCAGGCAGTCGGGCTGGGCGGCGGGCGCCAAAGGCACAATTCTGCACACCGAGGACGGCGGCAGCACATGGAAATCGCAAAACAGCGGAACCGTCCGGGAATTCATCGGGTTGGCCTTTGCCACGACGTCCTCGGGCTGGGCCGTGGGCAAGAAGGGAACAATCCTGCACACCGAGGACGGCGGCAGAACGTGGAAGTTCCAGAGCCAGCGGTATCCGGTCGGATGCAATGTCAGTCGCCTTTGTTACCCCGCAGTCAGGCTGGGTTGTGGGCCGGAGCGGCATCATCCTGCACACCACGGATGGCGGCCGTACGTGGAGTTTCGAAGCCAGCGGTACCAGAGTAGATTTTGTCGAAGTTAACTTTGTCACCCCCCAGTTAGGCTGGGCGGTGGGCAAGGGCGGTACCATCCTTCACACCGTGGATGGCGGCAACACATGGTCGCCACAGAAAAGCGGCACCGATGCGGAGCTGGAGTCGGTAGTATTGTCAGACCGTACGGGGTGATTGGCCTTCAGTTAAAGGACGTGCCGAGCCTAAAGGATGTGCGGGTGCCTGCCAGGGAGCTGACTCACGCGATCAGCATGGCAGATCTCGTGACCGGCGTCGTCCCAGACGGTCCCGCCGACAAGGCCGGCCTGAAGAAAGGCGACGCCATTGTTGCGCTGAACGGTAACCCCGTGAACAACACAGACGAATTCGTGGCTGAGATTTTCGCTCTGAAGCCGGGAACCGATGCCAAGCTGGCCTATATCCGCAACGGCAAGAACGAAACGGCGGACGTGATTGTCGCTGACGGATCGAAACCTTTTTCCAGCTCCGCCCGGCGTTAGGCCGGAGCAAACAACCGGAAGCCCCTCCAACATCCTTCCAGCGCTGAAGAGTTGGTAGTTTGCACCTAGAAGCCAGTAGCTGCTTCTACGTCGGCGTCGCCGCTACCGTCACGGGCTGCCCGGCCAGCGCGGGGCGCACCAGTTCCGCCGGCCACACATACACCGCAAGCCGCCGCGAATAATGCAGCACCGGGTCCACGTCCGGCAGCTCCAGGCCTACGGCCGCCGCCAGGTCGTTGCGCTCAATCTCCGCCTCCGCCTCTTCCAGCGGCCACGGCACATGATGCAGGTTTGCCCGGATCGGCTGCCCCGCCCGGTTGGCGCTGAACAGGCAAGACCGCTCCGCAAAGAAATACTCGAACGACCCCGGCCGCACCTCCGCCGTCTTGCGCGTCGGTCCCAGTCCCCGGTAGCGCACCTTGAAGATCACCGGCCGCCGCGTGAACCGCCTCCGGCTGTAGAACGCAAACTCCCGCTCCGACCGCGGCTCCAGGTGCATTTCCGCCAGGCAATACGGCAGGTGATACATAACGTGTCCCGCCGCCACCGCAAGCAGGTTGCTCGAATCCACGAGAAACTGTAAAACCCCGGCGTCCCGGTCATCCGGTCCCGCACATACGTCCTGAAATTCAGGTCAGGAAAGTTCCGGAATCCGGGAATCGGAGGCACCCCGCGAATCTTGATCCGGTCCAGCCAGAACGGCACCGCCCCCAGCCACGCCGACCCCTGAATCGTGTCGGCTTCCAGCCAATCCGGCAGCAACGCCTCGATCCGCGACGCCGGAATCGGCCAATGCGCGAAAAGCAGATCGTTCCAGCGCTGGGTCATCGCCCAGCGTCCCGCCGGCAATGGCCGCGGCTTGTGCGACGTCCGCACCAAATACTCCCGCATGGATGCTCCCGTGCGCCCAGGGGTTCCCGCTCGACTGGGGCTCTACCACCCGGAAGGGATCGCGACCAACGCAGCGCGCGGGTGCTCCCTCATGCCGTATTCTGTCCGCGAGACCATCCTCATGTCCAGCGAATCTTTGCCCTCTCCCAGCGCCCGGAACCAAACTGAGGTCTTCGCCGTCCATGGCGCCGACCCCGAAATCCTCGCTTTCGCCATGGCCAAGTACTCCCGCTCCGCCCTCTCCATGCGCGAGTCGCTCACTGAAATCAGCTCCCAGCGCGCCGAGCAGTTCCTCAACACCTTCTACTTTCAGTACGGCCACCGCTCCATCGCCGACCTCGCCCACATCGCCTTCGCTGTCGAGCGCCTCTCCCTCCTTGCCGCCATCGTCCTCGTCGACGAAACCCGCTGGGACGGTCAGGAGCGCTCCACCCGCTACCAGAATTTTCTCGAGTCCGGCTTTTACTTCCCCAACTTCGCCTCTGATTCGGCCTCGGCCTCGCTCTACGCCCAAACCATCCAGAATCTCTTCGCCACCTACCAGCGCGTCAGCCCCGCCGTCCTCGATCTCCTCCGCCGCCGCGTCCCGCGCCCCGAAAACCTCAAGCCCGAGTCCTACGAGCGCACCCTCCGTGCCCGCGCCTTCGACGTCGCCCGCTATCTTCTTCCTCTCGCCACCAACACCTCGCTTGGCCAGATCGTCAGCGCCCGCACGCTCGAAACCCAAGTCTCCCGCCTGCTCTCCCACCCTGCCGCCGAGGTCCGCCTTCTCGGCGTCAAGCTCCGCGAAGCCGCCACCGGCCCTGCCTGGAACCTCAACGGCCGCGCCGCCCAGGCCTTCGTCGACAAGCTCAGATTAGTTGAGGCTTTGTATCAGGGAGCAACCGGCCAATCTCTGGTCCCCGCGCCGCAAAGCGCCCATCCTGGGGAGGAGGCTTCATCCCCTGAGCTCTCCCTGCCGCTGAAGCCGCCGCCCTCTTCACTCGCGAAGTCCGCACCGCTCCCACGCTCGTCAAATACGCCCAGCCCAGCCAATACCTCATCCAAACCCAGGCCGACCTCGCCCAGGCCGCCGCCGAACTCCTCAAGGATCAGCCTCCTGCCGCCGCCCCACTCGTTGACCTCGTCGAGCGCACTGAATCCCTCGAAATCGAGCTCGCCTCCACCCTCCTCTACTCTGCCTGCCATCATCCCTTCCGCCAGATCCGCGACTTTCTCTCCGGTCTTCCCGCCGCCCGCAACACCGAAATCGTCGAGCTCGGCCTCCGCCACCGCGGCAAGCACGACGAAACCCTCCGCGCATTCCAGTCCGGTGCCGCTCTCCGTTTCGATCTCCTCATGGACATCGGCGGATTCCGCGACCTGCACCGCCATCGCCGCTGCACGCAGATCGTCCAGGGATTCACTGGGCTGCACGGCTACGAAACCCCCGGCCCCGGCGACCTGCCTGAGGGAACTGACATCCTCGCCGCGGCCGGCGTTCTCCCTGACTACCGCGCCGCCATCGCCGCCGCTCACGTCGCCGCAAGCGTCATCGCCTCCAGCGCCGCGCCCGAGGCCGCGCAGTCCGCGCTCTATCTGCTGCCCCTCGCCACGCGCATCCGCGCCCTCTTCAAAATGGACTTCGCCGAGGCCCAGTACATCGCCGAGCTCCGCTCCGGCCCCGCCGGACACTTCAGCTACCGCCGCGTCGCCTGGGAGATGTTCCTCAAGCTCCAGCGCCAGCACCCGTCGCTCGCCCGCCACTTCCGCGTGACCGATTTCACCCAACCCATCGACCTCTTGCAGCGGTGAGCCGCGCACCCGCCATCACGCGGTCATCCTGAGCGGAGGCCGCCGCAGACTCCTGCGGCGACCGAAGTCGAAGGACCTGCATTTGTTTCTTTGCCGCTAGGGCACGGCTGGCGGGCCGGGGATTCCTCTCCGGCTGCCGCAAACCGCCCCACCCTTTTCTCAAGAAACAAAGCACGCGGCGAAGCCGCGGCCTAAGCCGTGCTCCTGTCATGCTTGGCACAGTTCGGCGCGCAAACATTGCCGATTGCGCGCCGAACCATGGCGCCACCCCCGCACTCCGCCCGGGTGCCCGATTCTGGATATCCGCCTTCCAGCCCGCTGGGCACCCACTGGGTACGGGCAAAAGACGGTAGCCCCACGGCGTAAGCCTGGGGGATTGGTCGCAGAACCCCACCGCGCAGCCCGCGTAGCGGGCGATAGATCATAGCCCCACGGCGCAAGCCTGGGGTATAAGGGTTGAGACCTGAACCCACAGCCCCGGAGGGGCGTAAGAATGGCGCACACCTACACCAGCCTCCTCATCCACGTCATCTTTTCTACCTCGGGTCGCACGCCTCTGCTTACCGACGCAATCCGTCCCGACGTACACGCCTATCTCGGCGGAATTCTCCGGGAACTGGACGCCATCCCCATCGCAATTGGCGGAACTGCCGATCATGTTCATCTGTTGACTCGCCTGCCAGCCAACCTTGCCCTGGCCGATTGCCTGCGGATCGTGAAAACGAACTCTTCGCGATGGGTGAAGGAGCGGTGGCCCCAACGGCGCAAGTTCGCCTGGCAAGGCGGGTACGGAGCGTTCAGCGTCAGCGAATCCAGGCGGGCAGCCGTGATCCAATACATTCGCGATCAGGCGCAGCATCATCGGCGCATCTCCTTCCAGGATGAGTTCCTCGCCTTGCTGAAGAACCACCGTGTGGAATTTGACGAGCGCTACCTTTGGCAATAGGTCTTACGCCCGCTCAAGCGGGCTTGCGCGCCGAGTTGTGCCTTCTTCCCCAGTCTCACGACTGGGGCTACCCTATACCGCCCGCTTTGCGGGCTAGATGCAAGGCCATGCCGAAACCGCCGATTTTTCGAGAAATCAAGTACGCGGCGAAGCCGCGCTCAAAACGCCACCATTCAGCCCGCGTGGCGGGCGCAAGACGGTAGCCCCACGGCGCAAGCCTGGGGACTACGACCCGCCCACCCCTTTTTGAAAAACAACGGGCGCGGCGGAAGCCGCGATCAAAACGCCACCATTCAGCCCGCGTAGCGGGCGACAGACGGTAGCCCCACGGCGCAAGCCTGGGGACTACGACCGCCCCATCCTTTTTGAAAAACAACGGGCGCGGCGGAAGCCGCGATCAAATCCTGGCCCCTAGTTGCTCATGAGATCGCAGGACCCTAGCCGACTTCTCGGGACCTATTCAACTTGGTAATACCTTCCGCAATGTAGCGCATTCGGTGGCAGACCCAATGCGCCGCGAACAGACCGCACTCTATGCGGGGTTTATGGTGTCTCCCCGCGAACTCTCCGTCTATTTCTGCTTGGGGTCTGCGGGTAACTCAGCGACGTGTGGTAAAAGCGAATCCATGAGCACGGTTTATGTGTTTGGTGCCGGAGCGTCGTACCACGCTGGATATCCGCTCGCCTCTGCCCTAGGCGGTCCGCTATTGAACGAGATGCTTCGATCTCCTGATAGTTGGCATGTGGCCGCTGCGGAGTATCTGAGCGATCAATTCGGGGAGCCAAGCGATTTTGAAGATTGGATAACCAGAATTCTGTCCCAGCGCGATGCAGCCAAGAATGACTCCAATCGTGGTCTTGAGTATCGACGGCTGGGCACGCGCTTGGGCGTGTTAATTGAGTCCCTCTCGGAATGGTTCCGACGAATCGGCAACGAATCAACCGCTCCCTTATACGGTGAGTTCGCCAACCGGATTGTGCATGCTGGAGATGTCGTCATCACATTCAACTATGACGACGCGCTCGACCGCGAACTGAAGCGAGCGGGGAAATGGGACGCGTTCTCGCAAGGTTACGGCTTTCTCCTGGGCAATGGAGAACACATTTCTGATGTCCTGCTTCTGAAACTCCACGGTAGCATGAACTGGGTGTGGAACCCCTTCGACGGTGCGAGGGCTGGCTCTTTCTTTACGGGGAGCTGGCCGTCGTTGGGATTGGCTCCTGTTATGCTCCCGCGCGATTTGAAGTTTCTCGGATACGATGATCCTTCCGGCGCAGGAATCTTCCAGAGCGGCGGAGCCTTGCATTCCATGATCTTGCCGGGGAGGTCTAAACAGTTCTACGTCGAAACTTCGCTTGGCATTGAGCAAGCGGAGTTTTGGGAGCGTCTTTGGTCGCAGGCGGAGGAGGCTCTAAGAGGCTGTAGCAAGATAGTCGTCTGCGGTTACAGCCTTCCTGCCGCAGATCAGCGTGCTCGTGAGTTGTTATTCGAAACGCCACCCAAAGGCGCGAGTATCGAAGTCGTCGCCGGGCATGACAGCGAACGAATTGCTCCGGAATTCAAGAGCGCAGAATTCTCGAACATCATCACCTTTGGCAGAGGACACTTCGAAGACTGGTTGGTCTCGGCGTGCCGACCTTAGCCGTCGCATGACATTCGGGGCGTATCACCCGCAAGTCGGCAGTTCCGGGAACTGGGCGTCGGCGTCGGCACCGCACGCCGCACGCCGAACAAGCCGCGGGTTAAGCGCGTTCCGCCTCAATGAACGCAGGCAGTTTCAACGCGAGAAGAATTCCCGATTTTGGCAGCCAATTGTGTACGATGCCTATCATGATTGGGTCTGGAGCCCAGACTGGTGCGCTCGGAGTTTCACCCAGCACCCATACTCCGCAGCCACTAAATCCATGTGGCTTGTATTCTTCTGTGTCCCCGTTGTAGGTGAACGCAAAGTCCTTGTCTCGTGAAAACTTTGATCCTATCTTCGGCCAAATCTTCGTGTTGAGTTCGGCGGAGTAATTGCTCAGATGCTCGGCGCAGCCCGTGAACATGAATTTCCAGCCTCCCTCTGTAGTGACCTCTCGAGAGTTGTCGATCGGGAAGCCAAACATAAGAAGACTGAGTTCGTCCAGTCTCTGCTCGTCCCACTTCATGAATGGCAGCGACCTGCGCATGTCGTAGAACTCGGGACCGTCAGGGGGTGTGTAGTTCGGGTCAAGACGCAGTGCCGAAACATCGCGGACCTCATCGAGCTGTGCGTCAACAATCGGCAACTTCTCCCCGATTGTGAAGTCTCCGACCTCTTCATTTGTCGTATCCTTTGCCGCTTTGTCACGCATCGCCGTAGGCGGGCGAAGCCAGAAGCGAAGCTCATCTGGCGTTGATTTGCCGAGCACATGTTTGGCAGTAAGAATGAATTTTTGACCATCGAGCAGCGCGAGCGTGCCGGTTCCGATTCCAGTATTTCGCGCAGATGCAATGCCGACCGTGTACGACGCAATGCGTTCGGTGTTCGCCTTCCGATGTTGCTGATTGAGCGGGTCCATTGGGATTGATCTGATAATAGACCGTGTATCGGCGCTCAAGAAAAGACCGGCGCCGGAGCGGTTTCACTCGCACATTCGGCGTCCTACCGAACGTGCCGATGAAACTCCGCAAATTCGTACCCATAAACGCCGTCCCGGCCACCAACCTCCCTCCCCATACCTCGGAAAACATCGTCGGCGACATCCGCGGCCCCGAAGCCCGTCCCAAGTCAAGGTAGAAATTCTCTAAGTGCATGATTCTCCGCATCTTCCATTTGCAGTGAATTAGGCCCACTTGGCGCATACTCATTCCATGATCCGATTTCACCCAAAGACCCGTGCCGGCGGCCCTCCCCCCCGGACGAACCACGCAGGCCAAAATGTCAACCAAAGAGTAAACTTTTGCCCGAAAAACGCCCCCTAACCCTTTATTGACGACGATTTCATAGAATAAATCCTTTGTTATCTAAAATATAGAGCAAGTAATCAACCCTAAGCCGTGCAAGTGGAGGATTTTAGCCCCAAAAGGGGGAGGGTGGAAGGGGTATGGGGATGTACCAAATCGTAAACACGCAGCTCGCCAACTTGCCCCTCGTTCCTTTGGTCCCTGCCTCCCTAAGCCCCGCTTTCTCGCTCCCAGCCCACGGTTCACGGTCCACGATCCACGGCTCACGGCCCTTCGGTCGGTCCCTCGCCCCCTTGCTCGCCGTCTTTCTTCTCCCTGGCCCCTACTCCCTGGTCCCAGTCGTCCCCCCTCCCCTAAATACCCCCCCGACTGTGAAACTGTGAAACTGTGGACCGCGCCGAATCAATCACTTACAGCCACAGTTTCACAGTCTCACAGTTTCACAGCCCGTTTTCGATCGTTCCTGTCTTTCGAGATCCCAGCGCTGAGCGGCCGGCGCTCTGTCCTCGCCCGCCAAAGTGCTCGTGCGCGGCTCAGGAACGGTCTTGACATCGCCAACCGCGCCGCTGAGAATCGTCCTGCACATCCTTTTACAATTCTTCCGGACTTCACCGGGGCCCTTTTTCAACGGGATTCACCCGCGTTGGGAGCGACGATGGCTTCGATTATCCGCATTCCGCTTTTGTATATCTCCCGCCCAAAGTCTCTCCCTCAACTTCGCCAAACCCTTGCAACACTCTCCGAACATCGCCATCTCGGAGTCCGGCGCTGCCCGTAACTGGCGCGTTATGTCTGCATCCGTGACGGCATTGGCCCGCTGCCGGCAGCGGCACAGTTCGCTCATTACTGGAGATGAGACCTTATGACAAACCACATTCGAGTGCGGCTGCTGCCGCAGGATTCTTCCGAACCGCCGATCCATTGCCGCGCGCACAGACGAAGGGTGAAGATCCCCGCAACGCTCTGGAAATGGGCGCTCCTGTTTTCGCTTGCGATCTGCGTCAGTCTCCTCGCCGGCCGCATTGGTGCGCAGAACCCGGCGCACACACCCGTCCGCAACCCCGCAACCCCGGCGCACGCCCCCGCCCGCAGTCCCGCAACCCCTCCGCAAACGGTCACCGGCAACATCGTGGACCCTGGTGCAAGAGAAGAAGATCGAAGTCACATCTTCCGGCGACGGCATCGAGTCCGTCACGCTCCGGATTCACCGGCTGGTCCCTGAGCGAGTCAGCGTCCAGATCCCCGTCGGCACTTATTTCGTTTCCGCTGAAGCGTCCGCCCAGAACATGATCACCACCAAAGCCACCACGGTTCGGGTGTCCAACGATGAGTGGCAGGAAGTCTCCACTTCCGTTGCCTGCACCAATCGACCCAAAGACGCCCCTGACTCCAGTGACTCGTTTACTGTGGAGCGCGCGCCCAACCAGCAGGAATTGGCCTCGCTGATGCCCGTGCTCGATGCCGCCGGCGTCAGCTATGCCGTGCGCCAGGCCGCGGTCTGGATCGTCACCGACAACGCCGACTATTCCGATCTCGGTGAGCTGATCGAGAGCTCCAATGGCTTCGACGGTTCGCGCGTCATCAATGAACCTGAAGCCGCGCAGGCCATGATGCTCTGTGACCGCGCCGGCATCGACATTACTCACAAGGCAATCTGGGGCGATCGCAACGAGATTCTCGCCAACGTTACCGATGCTGAAGTCAAGGCATGGCTGAAGCGGAAGCTCTGACCGGAGCGGCCGCTGGCGGGCAGGCCAGCCACTGACCACTAACCACTAATCGCGAATCGCCAACCCCTGGCCCCTTCGTATACTCACCAGGTCCGCGCTTCCCCCGCGCCTGTGCGAAAATCGTTCTTTGCACACGCAAGCCAACTTCCGTCTGCTCATCGTCCGCTTGGGCGCCATGGGCGATATTCTGCACGCGCTGCCTGCGGTGACGGCTCTGCGCCTCGCTCATCCCGATTGGCACATTGGCTGGGTCGTGGAACCGCGATGGCAGGCGTTGTTAAGAGCAGAGATCAGAGATCAGGGATCAGGGGTCAGGGAACGAGAGGCAGAGGTCAGAGAACAGGGATCAGGGATCAGGAAAGACCGCTGTCGCAATGCCGCAATGCCAGTCGTTGACCGTCTCCACTTCGCCTCGAGCCGCGAGTGGAAGCGCCATCCGCTGAGCTTGAAAACCGCGCGCGAGATCGGCGCACTGCGCAGCGAGCTCCGCGCGGCGAACTACGACGCGGTCCTGGATCTACAGGGCGCGATCCGCTCCGCAGTCATTGCCCGCATGAGCGGCTGCCCGCGCCGCATCGGCGAAGCGCGCCGCGCGAATGGCCCGCTCAATGGCTCTTCACCGAGCGCGTGGTTACGCACGGCGCGCACGTGATCGAGCAGGACGTGGAGCTGGCCTCCGCCGTCGCCGGAGACGCGCTTGCCGGCCGTCGACCCCGTTGCTGCCCGTCGATGCCGAGGCCGAAAGCTGGTGTAATGCTTGGCTCGCTGCAACCTTCCCTGGCGAGTTCCGGCCCATCGCGCTCATCGCTCCCGGCGCCGGCTGGGGCGCCAAGCGCTGGCCGCCGGAGCGCTACGCCACCGTCGCCGAGGGACTCGCCGAGCGCGGCCTGCACATCCTGGTCAACGCCGGTCCCGGCGAGGAATCGCTCGCCGAAGCGATCGCCACCGGCGGCGCAGTGCCACTGACCGCGACGCTCCCGCAGTTGATCGCGCTCACCCGCCGCATCGCCCTGTGCATCGGCGGCGACACCGGCCCGCTGCACCTGGCCTGCGCCCAGGGCCGCCCGGTCATGGGCATCTACGGCCCCACCGACCCCAGCCGCAACGGCCCTTATGGCACCCGCGCCCGGGTGCTGCGCAGTCCCGATAGCCGCCGCGACCACTCCCGCCGCGACGCACCCGACCCCGGCCTGCTCACCATCGCGCCGGACGACGTGCTCCGCGCCGCGGACGAGCTGCTGGCGGAGGAGAGTGCCCGATGACGCAGCACTCCACTCCCGAAAGGACGGTCGATTCCCGCAAAGGACGGGTCCGCGTCCCGCAAAGGACAATTCCGGGCAGTGGCAATCGTGGCAGAGGGTCGCCCGGCGCATCCGCGTACCGCTCGGCTTTGTCACGGCGGCGGTTTATCTCTTCGAGGTGACGAGACATGCGCCGCACATGACCGCGATCGCGTGGAGCCTCTGCCTGGTGTTGCCGGGCCTTGCACTGCGCGCAGCCGCAGCCGGCACGGTGAAGAAGGATCGCGAGCTTGCCGTTACTGGACCCTATGCCTACACCCGCAACCCGCTCTATGCCGGCTCCGCGCTGATCGCCTCCGGCTTCGCGGTCGCGCTGCTCAGTTGGCCCGTGGCGCTGCTGCTTGCGGCTGGATTCGCGGCGATCTACGTACCCGTGATCGCCGCCGAGGAGCGATTCCTGGAGGCCGCGTTCCCTGAATTCGCAAGCTACCGCCTGCGCGTGCCGCGCTTCATCCCCCGCGTCGGTTTGGCGAAGCCCCATCAGGGAAACGACTTATCGGGGATTTCCCGGGCAGTTACCCAGGCCCCTGCCGGCGGCTTCTCGTTCGCGCTTTACCTCAAGCACCGCGAGTACAATGCTGCAATAGGGGCCACACTGCTTTACCTGAGCTTGCTCTTCCTGCGGCCGGCGCTGGAATATCTCCTGCACGCGGTCCGATGAGCGCTTTGAAGAATCCGTGAAGTCCAGCAAAATGGGCCAGGTGAATCCAAAAGGAGCCGTGCGGAACATTGATGACAGGCGCGCACGCAGTCACCCTCTATTTGCGCTCTTACCCTGGCGGCCATCGCACACGGCCAGGATCCCGGCGCCCTTGCCGCTCCGCGCTCCGGCTTCAGCTTCGCCCAGAGGCAAACCCTGACCTACGCCGTGGATTGGCGCGTCTTTCCCGCCGGGACAGCGGTGATCCGCTTTGAAGCGGCCGGCGACCGGGAGCGCATCATCGCCTCCGCTTACACCAGCGGCGCCATCAACCTCCTCTTTCATGTCGCTGACAATTTTCAGTCCGACTTCGACCGGGAGAAGGGCTGCACCTACGACTTCGATAAGCAGACGGTGGAGGGGCGGCGGCAAATCAATTCAACGCTGCGACTCGATTATGCCGGCTCGAAATCCATCCTCGACGAGAAAAACATGGTCAATGGCCAGGCCAAGCACCTGGAAGCGCCGGTGCGGGGCTGTCTGACCGATCTCCTCAGCGGCGTCTTCTACGCCTCCTCGCAGCCCATGACTCTGGGGCACAACTTCGTGATTCCCGTGGTGGACGCGCAGCGGACAGTGCTGGTGACGATGAAAGTGGAAGGCCGCGAGGAGATCAAGACCAGCCTGGGGACGTTCAAAACCCTGCGCGTGCAGCCCACCGCCGATGCAGGCGTGGTGAAGAACCGCGGCAATATCTGGATCTGGTACACCGACGACGACCGCCATCTTCCGGTGCAGATGCGCGCCCGGCTTTTCTGGGGAACGATCACGTTCCGGCTGATCGGCAACGAATCCAAGTAGATTCAACTCAACTCGTAAATGCTGGCTTGAGGGACGGAGGCCGCGGCCGCGGTCACCGCAAAGCTGGCGCAGACTACAGGCAAAGAATTCCTCTCCGCGGTCTTCGCGCGGTCGCAGTGTTGCCGGAGCCCCTGAGATCAGGGCTTCTTTGTTAGTGGCGCCGGGGTTGTGGACGGGGTTGGAGTCTTGAGGTACATGATTTTCTTCGTCCCGCCCTCACAACTGCCGACCACCTCACCTTCCGCGTCCTTGTCCTTGGCCACGATCTCCAGCGTGTACGCCTTTACGCCGTTTGCTTCCAGCTTCTTTGCGATCTCAGCCTTCAACACTTCACAGGGCTTTGGCCCCTGTGCGTGAGCCAACGCCGGCGCGAATGACAGCAGAACAACGGCCGCCGCGATTCTCATGAAGCGATCTCCTTTGATTGGATGCCAGGAAGAATTTGGGGCAAATCGTAGCGCGTTCAGGCAGCTTGCGTCAATAACCGTCCCACACTCATGCGCCTACGAGCCACTGACCACTTGCAACTGGCTTTCAGGTGTAAACTTTCTCTTCGCGCGGCGAGGCAATTCGCGCCGTGCGATGAGGCATTTCATGCGGAGACCTTCTCTTGTCCTGTTCTTTTCTTTTGCGCTCATCTTTCCGGCGCTGTCGAGCGCGCAGTCCGCGCAGTCCGCGTCGGCCGCGCAATCCTCGCAGGCACAGCAACCCGCTCAGGCCAAGCGGCCGATGACTTTTGAGGACATGATGCAGATGAAGCGGCTGGGCGAGACGGCCGTTTCGCCGGACGGCAAGTGGCTGGCGTACGCCGTCACCACCGTAGATCTGGTCCCAAACCAGAAAAAAACGGAGTTGTGGCTGCAGGCGATTGCCCCGTCTTCGGAGAAAAGCGGCGAGCCGATCAAGATAGCCGTCGGGCAGGCCGGTGATAGCGGACCGCAGTTCGCGCCGGATGGGAAGCGGATTCTGTTTCTCTCGAGCCGCGAGGGCGGGCAGCAGGTGTGGCTGGCGGATTTCGATGCGGCGACGGGCGCGACATCGAATGCGAAGAAGCTGACGGCGATTGCGACGGGGGCGGACAACGCGAAATGGTCGCCGGACGGCCACTCCGTGGTTTTCACTTCTGGTGTATATCCAGACTGTCCACCAATTACGACGGCGGACTTTGCAACGGGAAACAAATGCAACGCGGATCGCGACAAAGCGCTGGCGGACAGCAAAGTGAAGGCGCATGATCTTCACGCACCTGATGTATCGGCACTGGGACCACTACACCGGCGACAAGAGATTCCATCTCTTTCAAGTTTTGGTTGAGAGCGGCGGGATGCGTGACTTGAATCCGGGCGAGACGCACGATGTGCCACCGGAAGTTCCAACGGAGCCGCTTGGCTGCGGCTGCGACATTTCGCCGGATGGGAAGGAGCTGGCGTTCACTGAGAAGCTCGATCGACGACACGGCGACTTCGACGAACTCGGAAATCTTCACGCTGGACCTGACGGACCCCAACGCAAAACCGGTCAAGGTGAGCACGTCGCCGGGCGGGGATTTGGATCCGGCGTACTCGCCGGATGGGAAGTATCTGGCGTGGCGGAGCCAGGCGCGGGCGGGATATGAGAGCCGACAAGTGGCGGCTGGTGGTTTACGATCGCGCGGCGAAGACGATCAGGGATTTGCTGCCGAAGTTCGATCGGTGGGTGGATGAGTTTGCGTGGGGATCCAACGATTCCAGCGTGCATTTACTTTATCGCAAGTAGCAATCAAGGTGAAGAACGCAGCTCTTTGCTGTTGATACTTCGCTGGCGGCAAGCTATATCGCGATTCCGGCGCAGAACGGAGAGGGGAATTCAGCGATCTTGCGCTCTCGGCAGACTGGCAAGTCTCTGATTGCTGCATGCGATGCATGTGACCGCGCCTAGCGGAGGTTGTGACATTGCGATCTTCGACAGCGCATATGGGTACCATCGAGATCACGACGCTGGGATCGCTGGGGCATGCGATCAATCCGGAACGGCATTGCTCACGCCATCAGTGCTTCGACGAATCCGCCCGTCACTCACCTCAATGACGCGCTGCTGGCGCAGCTCGATCTGCCGAAGATGGAGTCCTTCTGGTTTACGGCGAAGGATGGGACGAAGCTCGAGGGCTTTCTGATCCGGCCGCCGGGGTTCGATGCGGCGAAGAAGTATCCGGTGAAGTTTCTGATTCACGGCGGGCCGCAGGGCGAACTGGGGCGACGACTGGAGCTACCGCTGGAACGCGGAGCTGTTTGCGGCGAATGGCTACGTCGTGGTGATGATCAATCATGCGCGGGTCGACGGGCTATGGGCAGGCGATTGTGGACGGCGTGAACGGCGACTGGGGCGGCAAGCC
The DNA here is from genome assembly GCA_963701835.1 of uncultured Acidobacteriaceae bacterium. Taxonomy (GTDB): domain Bacteria; phylum Acidobacteriota; class Terriglobia; order Terriglobales; family Acidobacteriaceae; genus Telmatobacter. The sequence continues at coordinate 32,094 of CAVPBL010000006.1, forward strand.
GTTCACCGACCTGATGGAGGGCCTGGACTACGCCGAGCAGCACTACCGCTTCATCGACAAGGACCGCGAGTGCGCGCTGGGCGCGAGCTACGGCGGCTACATGGCGAACTGGGTGCTGGGGCACACGGACCGCTTCAAGTGCATCGTGTGCCACGACGGCATGTTCAACGCCGAGTCAGCGTTTGGAACGACGGAAGAGGACTGGTTCAACATCTGGGAGTTCAAGGGGCATCCGTGGGACTACTACGGGAAACCGGACAGCGAAAATCCGTATCGCAAGTGGTCGCCGATGCTCTATGCGAAAAACTTCAAGACGCCGACGCTGGTGGTGCATGGGCAGCTCGATTACCGGCTCGACGTGAGCGAGGGGTTCCAGCTGTTCGACACGCTGCAGATGCTGGGCGTGCCGAGCAAGATGCTGTACTTTCCCGATGAGGGCCATTGGGTGCTGAAGCCGCAGAACTCCGCAGCTCTGGTGGAAGACGGTGAACGACTGGGTGGATGAGTGGACGAAGAGCAGCCGCTAGCTGCTAGCTTCTAGCTGATAGCTTGTGCATCAACACAACAAGAGGTTGTGCCCGTGACTTCAATTCGGGGCCTGAGGTGGCGCGGAGCCAATCGCAATCGCCGTCATCCAAAAGCGCTCAGCTTCAGCAATGCGAAGCTAGAAGCTGGAAGCTAGGAGCTAGAAGCTGCCTTTCCAACGCAAATCCCGCGAAGGCGCGTGAACCGCTTGGAGAAGCGGGGCTGTACGAGTACGCCGTGAAGGCGCTGGGGCGGCAGATGCGCTCCGAGGCCGACTTGCGGCGGCTGATGAGCGCGCGGGCCGAGCTGGGGGAGCGCGGCGAGGCGGCGGTGAGAATTGCCGTGGCGCGACTGAAGGAGCACGGCTACCTGGACGACCGGGCGTTTGCCGAGACCTATGCGCGGCTGCGGCAGGAGAATGAGAAGCTCGGCGCACGGCGCGTGCGGCAGGATTTGCAGCAGAAGGGCGTCCGCTCGGAGCTGATCAACGAGACGGTTGAGGCGCGCTACGGCGAGACGCAATGAAGAGAAGCTGGCGCGCGAGCACCTGGAGCGCAAGCGAATCCGGAAGCCGGAGAACGAAAAGGAGACCGCGCGCGTGATGCGGCGGCTGGTTGCGGCGGGTTTCTCGACGGGAACGATCTACAAGATTCTGCGCCAGTGGAACGTGCCGGAGGAATCGCTGGCGGCGCTGGAAAATCTCGAGGCCGAGCCGCACGAGGGGTGACGGTGCCGGACACGCTCCACGCAGGCCGACCGTTACACTAAAAGAGTCATGAAAATCCGCTCGGGAAATGAGATACGCGAGCTGTTTCTGCGCTTCTTTGAGTCGAAGGGGCACCGCCGTGTGCACTCTTCCTCGCTGGTGCCTGCCAACGATCCCACGCTGCTGTTTACCAACGCGGGGATGAACCAGTTCAAAGATCTTTTTCTGGGCGCGGAGAAGCGCGATTACTCGCGGGCGACGACCTCGCAGAAGTGCGTGCGGGCCGGCGGCAAGCACAACGACCTTGAAAACGTGGGCTTTACGCGGCGGCATCATACGTTCTTTGAGATGCTGGGGAATTTCTCGTTCGGCGACTACTTCAAGCGCGACGCGATCCGGTTTGCGTGGGAGCTGGTGACGAGCCCAGGAGTGGTTTGGAATTCCCAAGGACCGGCTGTACGTGACGATTTTTGAGGGCGACGGCGGAGGTTCCGCGCGACGACGAGGCGGAGAAGTATCTGGATCGAAGCGGGCGTGCCGAAGGAGCGGATCTTTGAGTACGGGCGTGAAGGACAACTTCTGGCAGATGGGCGAGACGGGGCCGTGCGGGCCGTGCTCGGAGATCTTCTACGACATGGGGATCGAGGCGGCGGAGACGCCGGGCCCGATGGACGGGAATCGACAAGCCGTTCGGGCAGGACGATGCGCGGTACGTGGAGATCTGGAATCTGGTCTTCATGCAGTTTGATCGCTCGGCTGTGGTGGATGCGGCGGGAAAGACGACCGGGTACAAGCTGGCGCCGCTGCCGAAGCCGTCAATTGATACGGGCATGGGGCTGGAGCGGGTGGCGGCGGTGCTGCAGGGGGACGTTTCCAACTTCGAGACGGACCTTTTCACGCCGTTGATTGTGAGAGCAGCGGAGTTGACGGAGCAGCGAGTCAGCAAGTCAGTGAGTCAGCAAGTCAGCGCGAGTGCGGGCGAGGACGCCCGCACGACACCGGCGAGGACGCCGGCGCTACAAAGGGCGGGGTTGTCGCGGAATTGGTCGGCAACGCAAGCCTGCGGATCATTGCCGACCATGCGCGTGCGGCAACGTTTCTGATCAATGACGGCGTGGTGCCATCGAACGAAGGGCGCGGGTATGTGCTGCGAAAGATTCTGCGGCGGGCGATTCGGCATGGGCGGTTGCTTGGGCAGGAGAAGCCGTTTCTCTTTGAGATGGTCTTTGCGGTGCGCGATTTGATGCAGGGTGCTTATCCGGAGCTGGCGGATTCGGCAGAGCGCGTGGCGAAGGTGGTGGAGGCGGAGGAGAGGCAGTTTGATCGCGTGCTGAAGGTTGGCTTGAGGCTGAGAGCGATTGCATTCGAACGGGTAATTCGAAATGCAAAGGAGGCCGTTGCGGCTAGCCGAGAATCGACCGGAATGTCGACATTTGTCCAAGCGATTCGATTCGAGGCAGAAATCTCAGGCAAAGAGGCCTTCCATCTCTACGAAACGTTTGGCGTGCCGTTGGACTTCATGGTCGATGCGGCGCGCGATGCGGGAATCGCGTTCGACATGGAGGGGTTCGAGAAGGCTCGCGCGGAGGAGCAGGCCCGCGCGCGCGCGAGCTGGAAGGGCGGCAGCCAGAAGACGGCGAGCCCGGCATTTCGCGATTTGCCGAAGACGGTTTTCGAGGGCTACCGGCAGACTGAACTCCGACGAATTGCGAAGTGCTGGCCATTGTGAAGGACGGCGTTGGCGTTCCGGCGGCGAAGGCGGGCGACGAAGTTGAAGTGGTGCTCGACCACACCAGCTTCTACGGCGACTCGGGCGGGCAGGTCGGCGACACTGGGCTTTCTTCTGGCTTTGGACGGGAATTCTACTGTGGCCGAAATGACCGGCTGCGTGCTGCCGGTGCAGGGCGTGCGGGCGCACAAGGCGGTTTTGAAGCAGGACCTGGCGGTGGGCGATCGCGTCAATACCGTGGTGGATGGAGTGCGGCGCGACGCCATCCGGCGCAACCATACCGGCACGCATCTGCTGCACGCGGCGTTGCGGCAGGTTCTGGGCACGCACGTGAAGCAGGCGGGGTCGGCGGTGCACCCGGACCGGCTGCGATTCGATTTTTCGCACTTTTCTCAAGTCGCCGATGAAGAACTCCAGGAGATTGAAGACATTGTGAACCGCGAGGTGCTGGACAACGCGAAGGTCGAGACGCTCGAAGATGTGCCGATCGACGTGGCGGTGAACGAGTATCACGCGATGGCGCTGTTCGGCGAGAAGTACGGCGACAAAGTGAGGGTGGTGCGGCTGTCCGATGGTTTTTCGACGGAGCTTTGCGGCGGGACGCACACTGGCGGCGACGGGCGAGATTGGGCTGGTGAAGCTGACGAGCGAGGAGTCGGTATCGAGCGGCGTGCGCAGGATTGAGGCGATCAGCGGGATGGGTTCGCTGGACACGTTCCGGCAGGACTTTGACCTGGCGAAGGTGGCGGGGCAATATGTGCCTTCGGTGGACAATTTGTCGGAGGGGCTGCGCGCGAAATTCGCTGCGCAGGAAGACGAGATCAAGAAGCTCCGGCGCGAGATTGAAGAGATGCGGATGAAGTCGGCTGCCGGGGGGCTGGACGAGGCGGTGGCGCGCGCGCTGGAAGTTGGTGGCGTGAAGGTGCTGACGCATCGCGCGGACGAACTGGAGCGCGGGCAGTTGCGCACGCTGGTGGACAATCTCAAGACGAAGATTGGCGAGGGCGTGGTAGTGCTGGCGTCGGCGCAGCCGGAGGGCAAGGTCGCAATCATTGCGGGAGTTACGGCGGGCCTGGTGAAGCGCATTCAGGCGGGCAAGCTGGTGGGGGCGGTGGCGAAGATTGTGGGCGGATCGGGCGGAGGAAAGCCGGAGATCGCCGAGGCTGGCGGCAAAGATCAGTCGCAGATTGATGCGGCGCTGAAGGCTGCGCCGGGGATTGTGGGGGAGATGCTGGGGTAAGGCGTGCTGGCGGACGGCGGTTGTCAGTGGGCAGTGAACAGTGAAGAAGTGAATGAGTGAAGAAGTGAACGGGGAACAGAATCCGGGCCTGACGGCCCGGGTTCTGAGTTTGGTCCTGCCGAGTTAGCGGAGCTTGAAGTTATAGCCAATACCAATGGAGAAGATGGGGTAGACCTTCAACGGGTTGAGGTCGTTCTGGTATTTGGCGATCTGACCGGCAATGTTGGTCTGCGCTATTGCATTGGTGGCCATGTTGACGCACGAGGCGCCGGCGCCGTTTGTGCCATCGTCGGCTTGATTGGCGCATCCATAGCCGGCAATATTGAACCCGAGCGTGGGCACGCCGGTGAACATAGCGCCGATCTCAAAGGGGACGGAGAAATGGCCGCCCTTGCGTGAAATCAGGTTTCCCCAGCCCGTGGTCATTGTGAACGCCTGCTTGTGGGTGTTCAAACCCAGGTTGGCGTTGAGGGCCAACGCATTGGCGCCTCCTTCGGAATAGTACTTTATGGAGTTCAGCGAAATGCTGGTTCCCTGGGAGGCAACGCCGCTTGCCGAGATTGCGTTCTGGTTGAGGAGCATGACGCCGGGGCTCAAACGGAAGCCGTGGTTCGGGAACGGGAAATAGTCGAGGGTGGCCCCAGCGGTGGCGAAATTCAGTTTGCCGCTGACGCCGATGCCGCTCGATCCTCCACTGCCGCTGACATTGATGTTGTTGACGGAATAGCTGAAGTAGTTGCCGATGCCGCGAATGTTGAGGTAACGGTTGGCGTTGACGGCGGCCTGCATATTGATGCCGTTGGCGCCGATGCCGCCCGACAGAGCGAGGCGCGAGAAGGGCTTTGGCGCGGAGTTCCCGAAGGCTCGCGCAAGGGGTGCGGTTGCGCTGGTGCTGCCGTTAAAGGCTGAACCGGGCAATTGGAATGGGCCGGGCGCCGTTTGTGCAAGCAGGCATCCAGATGCGGCCAAGAGTGTAAGCGTCAGGCGTAGAGCGGTTTGTTTCACGAGGTCTCCAATCGGTTCGACAATGGGTCTGACTTTTGAATCGGCGATCTTTCCGTCGAAATGAGCCGGAATGCCCGGGGCCATGCAAACAGCAAGTGCACGGGCACACCCAAGCCAAATCGGGAATTCTAATTCCAGATGCTAGCTATCCAGTATTCTTCGGGCAATACACAGAATGGGTCATGGATCGCATCTGTCACTCCTGCGGGGGTTTGCGCGGCGAGCGTTGGGCGCTCAAGATGTCGTAATCTGAGCCCATGGCGAAGCTGGACGACGATCCCTCGAGAATTGCATCGCTGCGCAAGCGATTGCTCGACTGGTACAGGCGCAACCGCCGCGACCTGCCGTGGCGTCGCAGCGCCGACCCCTACGCAATCTGGGTTTCGGAGATGATGCTGCAACAAACGCGGGTGGGCGCCGTCGTGGAGCACTATCAAGCATTTGTTGAGCGCTTTCCGACCCTGGTGTCGCTGGCGCTGGCGCCGGAACAAGAGGTGCTCGCTCTGTGGAGCGGACTGGGCTACTACGCCCGAGCGCGCATGCTGCATAAGACAGCGCAGTTTGTGGCGGCGCATCTTGGAGGCAATCTGCCGGCACGGGCCGAGCTACTGCGCACTCTGCCGGGCATCGGCGCCTACACGGCCGCGGCGGTGGCCAGCATCGCTCACAGGGAGGCGGTGGCGGTGGTGGATGGAAATGTGGAGCGCGTGCTGTGCCGCGTGTCGAGTTGGGAGGCGGGCAGCCGGAAAGGAGGCGGCGCCGCGCTCCGGCGTAAGATCGAAAATCTCGCCGGGAAGCTTCTGGATCCGTCGCGGCCCGGCGACTTTAACCAGGCGATGATGGAGCTGGGAGCAATCGTTTGCACGCCGCGCAATCCGCAATGCCCGGTGTGTCCCCTGAGGGCAGACTGCAAGACGCGAGGCGAACACAAGACGCCCAAGCGCGCTCCGATGACCAGCCGCGTTGTGGCATACGCGCTCTCAGTGCGCACGAGCTCTCTGGCGGGCAAGCGCCGCGGCCCAAGCACGCGCGAAGTACTGTTGGAGCATCGGCCCGCGCATCTGACGGTGATGCCGGGATTGTGGGAGCTGCCCATGCTGCTCGATCCCGATGTTCCGGAGAAGGAGCTGCGCATGACGCTCCGCCACGCCATCATGCAGGTGAACTATTACGTGCGCATCCGCACCGTGTTTGAGGACGACGCGCAGACGATGACGGCGCCAGGGGGGGAGCGCCGCTGGGTTGCGCTGGGCGAGGCCGCGACGATGGCGCTCACAGGCCTGACACGCAAGGTGCTTGCGCGCACGCAACTGCTGCCTTCAGCGCCGCTGGACAGCATTGCGCCATCGCGGAGTGAGCCGGTGGCTTGAGGGGCCGATTGAGCGAGAGCTGGCTGAGTCGATGGGGTTGGCGGGGAGGCGAGTCAGCAAGTCAGCGAGTTGAACGAAATCCCGCCCAAGCAGAGCTTGGATGGGGCACCCTCCTATCCCACCCAAGCGGAGCTTGAGCGGGCACTCGTACACGTGCACCCGCGAGTTAACGGATGAGCGGAGTGGCCAGAGTTGCGCCAGACCACCATGGTTCCGGTGACCCAGGTCACAGTTCATTGAAATTACACGAGACATTCCCACGTTTTTGAGTGACAATGAACTGCCTCAGTACAAGTTGATCGTGGGGACTCGAAAACTCACATCGCGTGTGCTCGCAAAGGCGTCACCAACCCTGCCCCCAACGGGCGATGACGCCCCGCACAGCGCCCCCGCTGGGCGTGCGACGAGGAACCGAATTTTAGCTTGAGGAGAAACCGTGATGCGTCGCTTCGCAATCTGCGTTCTGTTTGGTCTTCTGGCCGCCGACGCCAAGGCGCAATTTGACACAGCCACCGTGCTGGGAACCGTTACCGACCCCAGCGGGGCGGTGGTTCCACGCTGCCAGGTAGTCTTGCGCAGCGCGGCAACGGCGGTAGCTCTTACGGCAGCCACCGACGACCGGGGAGAGTTCCGCTTTGTCGACGTCTCCGTCGGCCCCTATGAACTGAAGGTGTCGGGCCAGGGTTTTCAAGCGGCTGCGGCAAAGTTCGACCTGACAGTGGGCGCCCATCAGCGCGTGGATGTGCAACTGAAGGTAGCCACGGCCAACACCTCGGTGACGGCCACGGCCGAGGCCACTCAGTTGGAGACCGAATCCAGCGAACGCGGACAAGTGGTGAATGAGCGCGAGATCGCCGAACTGCCGTTGAACGGCCGCCAGTACTCGCAATTGGTCGAGCTGACCGCGGGCGTCGTTCCCAGCCCCAGCGAGCTGGGCACAAGCTACGGGCAGCGCGAGGGATCGTTCGACATCAACGGCCTGCGCAGCGTGTTCAACAACTATCTGCTGGACGGCTTGGACAACAACTTCTATGGCACCTCCAACCAGGGATTCTCGAACCAGGTGGTGCAGTTGTCGCCGGACGCCGTGGCAGAGTTTCAGGTGGTGACCAACAACATGAGCGCGGAGTATGGCCGTTCGGGCGGCGCCACGATGAATGTGGTGACCCGCTACGGCACCAACGAGTGGCACGGCCGCGTGTGGGAGTTCCTGCGCAACACGAATCTGGACGCCACAGGTTTCTTCAAGCCGGATTTCGGCGGCAAGCCGGCGCTGCACCAAAACCAGTTCGGTGGAACGCTGGGCGGCCCGTTGAAGAAGGATAAGCTCTTTTTCTTCCTCGACTACGAGGGTTTCCGCCAAGCCAGCTCGTTCACCGACTCAGCGACCCTGCCCACGGCGGCCGAGCGCGGCCTCACCAGTAGCGGCGGGCAACTCGGCTACTACCTGATTGACGATACCGTCGACACCAACACGCAAGCGACCGGCACGTTGCCGATCGACAACCCGTGCAACTACAACATGGGCAGGAACCCGTGCAACAACAGCAACTTTTTTGCCGGTGGACTGGGCCTGGCAGGCGGAGCCACGCAGACGGCGCTGGGCGGCACACAATACATCAACGGACACATCCCCGCGTCGGCCGTGATCCCCTACGCCGCGCAAATTGTGCAGACGATGCTGCCGGCCACCACGAATAGCAACCTCTCGAACAACTACGTCATCCTGCACCCCAATACCTTCGACCGCGATAAGGGCGACATGAAGGTGGACTATGACGCGGGCAAGAATCTGCGTCTCTTTACCCGGTACTCGCAAGCCCGGTTCAATGCGTATGATCCCGGAACGATTCAGGGCACTGCCGGACTGGGCGGCGATGGCCACGTATATGCGCCGGTAATTGAGATCGTGGGCGGCGCCACATGGACCATCAGCCCGGTTTCTTTGCTCGAGGCCCGGTTCGGCTTCTCGCGCATGAAGGCGGGGAAGACTCCCCCGCTGGCCGGCGGCCCCAGCATGGCGGACCAGTTCGGCAGCAACTGGGCCGGCCTGCCCACCGACAAGCAATACACCGGCGGCATCTCGTATGTGTATTTCTTCGACGGAGGTTTTACCAACCTGGGCCGCTTGTGGACCAGTCCCCAATACCAGAACCCCACGGTGTGGAATCCGAAGGTGAACTACACGCGGCTGCTGCCGGGCCACACCCTCAAGGCGGGCATCGAGTACACCATGCTCCACGTGGCGCAGCAAGACCTGCATCCGGTGATGGGCGGCGACATCTATGGCGCGCAGATGAGCGGCATCTGCTACACGGGCGTTCCTGTTGCTCCCGGCGTATCCGCATACTGCTATGCACCGAACCCTTATGTGTTTTCGCCTAACTACCCCTACGACGGAGTTGCGACTGGCGAATCCAACAAAATGTTCGACTATGCCGACTTCCTGCTCGGCTATCGCTCCACGACGGGCCTCTCCAACTCGCCGATCGCCAACATCCGCGACTGGGGCTTTAGCGGTTATTTGCAGGACGACTGGAAAGTGAACCATCGGCTCACGGTGAACCTGGGCCTGCGCTACGAGTTCTACACGCCAATCTCCGAGGCCAAAAACCAACTGTCCAACTTCGATCTCAGCACGAAGGCCATAAAGCTGGCCACCTCCAGCGACCCCTATACGGTGAATCCGAATACGAAGGACTTCGGTCCCCGTGTTGGCGCGGCCTTCACTCTCACCCACGACACCGTGCTGCGCGGGGGCTTCGGCATCAGCTATTCGCACTGGAACCGCACCGGTTCCAGCTACCTGACTATGAACGCGCCGTACGGCATCACAACGCTGGAATATGTTTACCCCGGCCTCTCGACATACTCAAACACCCAGAGCGGATTCACGACCAGTTTTGTCAACTCCTTACTCAACGCCACAAACTATAACCCTCAGGTGACGGCGCTCCAGTACATGCCGTCCGATTCGCCCGACACCCAGGTACGGAGCTGGTTCTTCAGCGTGCAGCGCGATATGGGCCACAGTTTGCTGGTCGACCTGGCCTACGTGGGCAACAGCGGAATTCACGAAGTGTTCTTCAACGACATCAACCAGGCCAATCCGCAAACCACGGCCAGCGGCTCCGCCTCGCTCCAGTCGCGCATTTTCCAGTACCCCGGCTTCGGCTCGATCGTGGGCACGTTGCCCTGGGGCACCTCCGACTACAATGGCCTGCAAGCCAAGGTGGAGAAACGCTTCACCTCCGGGCTCTACCTGCTGAACTCATTCACCTGGTCGAAGGCCATCGACATCGCCGCCCAGTCTCTTGACGGCGGCGGCAATTGCGACAACTGCGGCAACGGCATTCCGTCAGTGCAGAACATCTACAACTGGCAGGGGGATCGCGGCATTTCCTCCTACAACCATCCGCTGGTCAACTCGACCGCCATGGTGTGGACGCTGCCGGTCGGCAAGGGGCACTGGCTGGGAGGGAACATGAACCGGGCGTGGAACACGGCGCTGGGCGGCTGGCAGATGACCAATATCCTGCAGGCCCGTAGCGGCGATCCGCTGACCATGGCCTATAACCCAAACAACAACACGCAAGTTTCGGGGATTATCACCATCAGTGGCCGCAATGCCTACCGTCCTAACCTGACCGGCAGCCCGACCAAGAACACCAGTTGGGCCTACAACTCGTCGCTGGGCGGCATTGTGTACCTCAACCCCAGCGCCTACTCCACGCCGGCGGCCAATGCGCCCTTTGGCAATTCGCCGCGCAACGCCGTCCGCGGCTTCGACTTCTGGCAGCTCGACACGGGCCTGACCAAGGACTTTCCGATCACGGAAAGGTACCGCCTGCAGTTTCGCGCGGAGGCCTTTAACATCACCAACAGGACAAACTTCGGCGACCCGAATACAGAATTGGGCACTACATTCGGGGTCATCAAGTCAGCGCTGCCCGCACGCGAACTGCAGGTGGCGGCGAAGATTATCTTTTAGCGGGCCCCGGCGTTTGCGGCAAGTAATTGGGGCTGTGCGTAAAGGCCTCTTCCTGATGGAAGGGGCCTTTGTGCATCTGCAGTCCCAGTTGGGTTCGCAGTGCAGATGGTTGCGCAGGTTGCAAGAAGCGCGGTCCGCTGCACGCACGTTCGCGTAGTCCTCAGTAATAGTCGGCGCAACTCAGGTAGTAGCCGCAGTGGGTGCAGACCAGCTTGCAGCGATGGCCGGTGAGGCGATGGCCGCAGGTGGGGCAGACCTGGCAGTGGTGGTCGACGGGAAGCTCGTCCTGGGCGGAGCCGGCCGGGGCGGGGCCGGGCGCACCACTTTGTGAGATTTCCGCAGCAGAATCGGCGTCAAGCCCGGAATTCAGGGCGCGGGGAAGCTGCGGCAACATGCCCGACAGATTAGCATGGAAGAGTGGCCGCCTGCTGCATGACATTCCCGCGGGCGCCCGAGAGACAAACAGGAATGCGGCGCAGAGATTCTTCCCTGAAGTGCTGCGCCCAAGAACCCACACACAACGAGAGGATTTCGCACCCCAAGGAGGGACTATGGCAAGCAAGGCAAGTGCGGTTTGGACTGGATCACTGAAGGAAGGCAAGGGCACGATCTCCACGGCGACAGGCGTGCTGAAGAACGCCAACTACTCGTTCGCCACGCGGTTTGAGGGAGCAGCGACCGGCACGACGCCCGAGGAGATGATTGCGGCGGCGCACGCGAGCTGCTTTTCGATGGCGCTGGGCGCGCAGTTGGGCGGCGCGGGATTGACGCCGACGAAGATCGAAACAGAAGCGGCAGTGACGCTGGCGAAGGTGGACGGGGGCTTCGCGATTACGAGAATTGCGCTGACCACTACGGCCGAGCGTTCCCGGCGCGACCAAGGAAGTTTTCGACAAGGCCGCGGCCGACGCCAAGGCCGGCTGCCCGATCTCGAAGCTCTTCGCGAACAACACGGAGATTACGCTGGACGCGAAGCTGGTGTAGGAGCGCAGTTTCGCACCTTAGCCTTTTCTTGCCGATGCTTCTTGTCGCGAAGTGCGAGTGGGGAGCGGCCACTTGTCACGGCGGGCCGGGTGCGGGGCAATGAATTGCTCGTGCTCAGCATCCCACCGTGAAAGGGTGAGGAGTTTCCGCCTGGGCAGGAGACATTGAAACCAGGAGGCCCCGATGAAGAAATACAAGTTCAAGGCGAAGATCGAAAGCGCCGGCGGCAGCACGGGCGGCGGCGCGTGCGTGTTCTTCCCGTACGACGTGGAAAAGGAGTTCGGCACCAAGGGGCGTGTGCCTGTGAAAGCGACCTTCGATGGGGTTCGCGTATGCGGGGTCGATGATGAAGTACGGCTTTCCGCAACACATGCTGGCGATTCTGAAGGCGATTCGCGAAAAGATCGGGAAGGGGCCGGGCGACACCGTCGACGTGGTGGTGTGGAAGGACGAAGAAGTGCGCACGATCGAGATTCCGGCCGCATTCAAGGCGCTGTTGAAGAAGGAAGGCCTGCTCGCGGGATTCGAGAAGCTGAGCTACTACGCACCGGAAAGAATACGTGCGCTGGATTGCGGAAGCAAAGATGGAAGAGACGCGGCAGAATCGCATGGCCAAGGCCGTCGCGATGTTGAAAAAGGGCGTGAAGATGCCGAGGTGACGAGGCGGTTTTGGCGGCGGCGGAATTTGACACCGCAGGGCGCATTTGCGAGACTCAGAGTTGCTGCCTGCTCGGCGGATCCCGCCTGAGTGCACTGTGCCGAAGTGGCGGAATTGGCAGACGCGCGTGGTTCAGGTCCACGTACTCGCAAGGGTGTGGGGGTTCGAGTCCCTTCTTCGGCACCAAAGTTCCCAAGAACAAACGATTCGCTAAGCACGTTCGCATAGAGATTATCCGAAGTAATCCGCGCCTCTGCCTTTGAGCAACTTAGCCTTGACCATAGCTGCTGCCTCTTCCTTAGTTACATGGCCGTCTTTGTCGGTGTCGAGGCCAGAGTTGCGATCGTACTGGGCGCTCGGCTTGCTGAAGAGAACCCATGAGTTTGCCTTGCCGATTGCGGCCGGCCAAAGGATGGCCATGTAGACATCCTCGATGGTCTTCAGCAAGTTCTTGTAGGGATTGAAATGCTTCTCGACATAGTCCATCTGGTCTACGGCAGTCATGGCGGCCAGGTCCGCAGTGCTCGTGCCAAGCTCAGTAGCTGTGTCCGGCAGGAACTGAATCAGGCCGGTGGCTCCGTTGCGGTTCTTTATCGATGGGCTGAAGGTCTCGCCGGTTTCAAAGGCGATCGCCGAGATCAGGTAGTTGGGATCAACGCCAATGTTCTCGGCAATCTGAATCAGCTTGACCTTGAACGCGACGCTCACTTTGGCTCCCCAGGCGATCTGCTGACTACCGAGAGCGTCGACACTGAGCGCATCGGGCGCGATGCCGCGCGTGAGGAAGTTGAACGTGGGGTCGTCCGGTTCCAATTTTCCAGTGGGCTGGGCCATGAAGAGATCATGGCGCTGAACCTCCTCGATCGCGGAAATTGTCGCTGGCCCGCAGAGTCCGTCGACAGCAATCGGGGGAGCGATGGGGCGAGCGATCGGGCCCAGGGCCGGAATCTTGAGGTTTATAAGCTGTTGGATGATGGTCACGTCCCCGAAAAGGTTCGCGCCAAACCGTCCGACCGAATTGAAGATATTGATCTTGCCTGGCATGGTTGACGTCTCCCACTTTCCGGGCATGGGCGAAGTGCTGCTTGCCCAGTCATTATAGGAGAGTAATGGCGATGAAATGATCGGTGACCGGGTCGAGATCTTTGAGAGCTCTGAGACCGTTCAAAAAAGACGATGAAGTGTATATTGATTGCAACGGATTCCCAGAAAGACATGCGCGTTCGTGGCAGGAGTGCTCCGCTGCGATAGTGCCGATTATTTATGCGAGATTCGCTGCGACTATACGGTGGACGGAATGAAGGTCATTGAACCGCGGAATCCGACATTCAGGCGGGTCCTCCGCAGGTTCGACGCTCGAGGCATTTTCAGGCCAAGCGCACGACCAGTGAAACCAGCCATCAAAAGTTTCATCGAAAGCCCAAATCACTCCTCGCGCAATGGGGCCAGCATCAGCATGATTGTGCTGCACTCGACGACGGCAGCGACCGTCGAGGGGACAATCAATTGGTTTTTGGATCGCAAGTCGCAAGTATCCGCTCATTACGTTGTCGATAAGAATGGCGACATATACCAGATGGTCCGCGATGAATGTTCCGCATGGCACGCGAAAGCCATTAACTCCAGATCGATTGGTATAGAGCATGTCGCCACGGTGACCGACCGCCTGACGGACGCTCAGAGCGTGGCGAGTGCGCAGTTGGTTCGCTGGCTTGCCGCAGAATATGGAATACCCGCCGCGAATGTGCTGGGACACAGATTTTCCCCTGGTAACGAAGGCACCACCGACTGCCCTAATCACCTCTTCGGCCATGCGACGGCGGACGCCGTTGCGGAATGGGTGAACGCGAACGTTGCGGATGCTTTGGGATCGAAGGAGTCGCGAAAGAAGCCGTCAAGTTGCTGCCGAACCTGTTGCACGCCGGGCGCTGCGACTACCTGACTGGGCCAAGCCTTCGACGTGGTTCGCCAGGCTGCGAAGCGACTTGTCGCGAATCGATCAAAACGTCCGGCGATTGGACATCCGGCCATTGCCGCAGTCGAACGCGACTTCATTGACCGCGTCTGGAGCTGATGACCATCGCCATCGAAGACAGAAGATTCTTTTATCATCCTGGCGTGGACGTGCTTTCGATTCTCCGGGAGACGATCAAGGCGCTCAAAGGCCGCAAACATGGAGGGGCAAGCACAATCGACATGCAGTTTGTGCGCACTGTGACGGGATATCAGGGCGCCGACGATTCAGCGGAAAATCTATGAGGGATTCTTAGCTCTCATTATCCAATCCCGCTACAAGAAGATTGAAATTCTGCGGTCTTATCTGGCTTGCGCTTTTTTTGGGTCCGGCCTCATTGGAGCGAACGCGGCTGCACAAAGGATTTTCAATAAGAATGCCGATCGACTGTCAATGGAGGAGGCGTCGTTTATCAGCGCGATGCTGGCTTATCCGCGTCCGCTGCAAGGATTGTTTCGCTGGGAACAGCGAGCGCGACGCCGGGCCGTTTATGCGGTTGCGGTGTTTGCCGCACGCAAGGGCCGTTTGTCCGGCCGATACGAAATCGCACCGATGGAGCCTATTATTAACTTTCCCGCGGGGCGGACAGCACATTAAGAGCTGACTAATCTCCGCGCTTCAGCGCCTTCTCAATTCCCGCCTCGCGCCAGCGGCGCCATGATTGCAAATCCGGCCGTCAGCGGATGAACGCCGTCCTGGCTCAGCGTCGGCGGAAGGCCTCCACGCGCATCCTTCATTGCCGAGTAATAGTCCACGTACACGTAGCCTTTTTCAGCGGCATATTGCTTGATCCATGCGTTCAATTCCACGATTCTGGGCGCGGGCTTGAGTGCCGGCGACCAGGCAAATGCGAACGACGGCAGTACCGAGCACAGTACCACTCGAATCTTATTTGCCGTGGCCAGGTCGGCCATGGAGGCAATACTCTCCCCGCTCTGCTCAACCGTCATCGGACCGGTATTCTCCATGATGTCGTTGGTCCCGGTCATAATGATGACGACCTTCGGTTTCAAATCGATCACATCCTGGCGGAAGCGCACCAGCATCTGCGGCGAGGTTTGACCGCTGATGCCGCGGTTGATGTAGGGTTTGCCGGGAAACGAGTTTTCCAGGTGCCAGTCCTCGGTGATCGAATCGCCCATGAAGACTACGCGCTCTTCGCCAGGCTTGGGCGCAGCCAGCATGGCATCCGCCTGCTTGAAGCGTTCGAGCCCGCCGAAGTCCACCAGCAGTTGCGCGTCGTGCTTATTTTTCCAAACATAGTACTGAGGCGGATGGGTGACTTTGACTGGCGCTGCCTGCTGGGCTGCGGGCGCTTCTGCGCCAGGCGAAACGGCGGGTTGCTGGGCTTCGAGCAAAGGCGCGGCGGAGATCACGGCCAGCGAGGCTGCGAGTAAGAACGCATTGCGGAGAATTTGTGGATTCACTGGAGTGCCCCATTGCCAAGAGAACCGGAACGAGCGGGCCGCTGATCGGCCGCGCCCGACGCGCTCCTGATTATAGGCAATCGCGCCTCGGGCGGGCGAAAGAGGCGACTGGCAAAGAAAACGAATAACGGGTAATGGGTTAACTTGGAAAAACATTCCCTCTGGGGCTAAAGCCCAGCTTCATTCGGCGCGATGTACGGCACGCGACCGCTGGTGGTAGCGGAGGGTTAGCCCGCGTTGCGGTTAAGATCGGATTTTCTTGAAAGCTCCGTGGAATGGTTCTTTGGAATGGTTCTTTCGCCCCTAACGGGGCTGGCCGATTTTTTGACGCGGCTTTCCCAGGGCTGCCCCTTCGCTTCGCGAAGTGTTGCCCTGGGCTAACTTCTATCGCTCCCTGCGGGAGCTCGCACATCAGCGGCGAGGGGACTCTACGCCCGCGGCGGGAAACCCATCGGTGATGGTGCAGACTGGGACGCAGGCGCCATTTTCCAAACGGAGAAGGCCACAAAGTAAAGCACGATGAGATTGGCCAGCGGAATATACATCAGCAACGCAAGCCAAGGCGAAAACCCTGCCTTTTTGAAAATCATCCAGTAGGGAGGAAGAACGGCGATGACGAGGACGACTACGAACAAGAGTCCTGCAACAATGCGGATTATCGTTGTTGAATCCATGGCTACTCCTGGTGCGTGAATTTACGACCGGCGATGGTAGCACCGACCCCCTCGCTGGGTCCAGGACCGATCGATTGTGCCGGGTCTGCGAAATACCCTCAATGAAGCTGGTTTTGCTTACTTGCTGACGCGCCGGGTTGCTAACTTGCTATCCTTTACCCCGATGCGCTACGAAGCTCAATTCCTGCTCTCGGCGGTCTCGGCCGCGCAGTTTCCCAAAGCGAGCGTGCCCGAGATCGCGTTTCTGGGGCGGTCGAATGTGGGCAAATCGAGCCTGCTGAATGCGCTGGTGGGCGAGAAGGCGGCCAAAGTCTCTTCCACGCCGGGGCGCACGCGGGCGATCAATTTCTTTCTGGTCTCGGACGGGCGCCGTGGGAGGGAGGCGATTTTCGCGGACCTGCCCGGCTACGGCTACGCGAAGATTTCGAAATCGATTTCGGCGGAGTGGGCGGGGTTTATTGAGCCGTACCTGGCGGCTCGCGAGACGCTGGCGCTGTGCATCTGCCTCGTGGATGCGAACGTGCCGGTGCGGCAGAACGACCGGCAGTTGCTGGACTGGCTGCGCTCGGTGGGCCGCGAACTCCTCGTGGTGGCAACGAAAGTGGACCGGCTGAGCGGCAACGAGCGCACGCGCAACCTGGCGGCGCTGAAGAGAGGGCTTGAATTTGAGGCGATTCTGCCGGTTTCGGCCAAGACGGGATACGGCATCGCGGAGTTGTGGAAGCGGATTGAAGAGGCGGGGAACAGGGGAACGAGTGAAGAAGTGAATAAGTGAATAAGTGAAGAAGTGAAGAAGGGAACAGGGGACAGGGAACAGAGAGTCGAGGATTGCCAGGTCAAGATTCGGTGGGAGCGAAGCGGAACTCATCGCGCAGGCCACGAAAGTAGGAGCAAATCTCAACGGCGACGGCGATCTCACCGCGCTCCACGCTTTGCCGCACCTGCTCGATGAAGCGGGCGGCGAATTCGCGGTCGGCGTCGAGCAGGCGTAGCCCTTGGGCCATGCGGCCGAGAAAGCGCGGAGACAGACGCAGCCAACGACGGGCAGCCCAGGCATCAGCGGCGAGGCAATTAAGGGCGATGGCATCGAGCATCGGCAGCCATTGCGCCGGCGAAGAATCCACGCGCCAGGTGACGAGAGCCGGTATCTTCCTGAGATCGAATTCGGCTTGCTCTTCTTGGGGAAGCATGAGGGCTTCGTGGCATGGCGCGACGGGCACGTCCCGGCGCAGCAGATCGGGCTCGACGCCGCGCTCGTCCATTTCGCGCTCGACCGGCGCCGGCGGCAGCGCAACGCAAACCGAGACCGGCTCGCGCTTGCGAAGCTGATTTTTCAGGATGCGCAGGGATTCATCGAGCGAGGTAACGAAAAAATCGGCGACACCGTCGCGGAGGGCCTGCTTTTGCGCGGCGCGATCGTCGGTTGCCGCTAGCGTGGCGGCGCCGGCGATGTTGGCGGCCACGACCAGCGCGCGGCCCTCTTCGTCGAGTTCTCCGGCGTAAAAGAGCTTGCCGCCAAGGCCCGATTCAGGGTCGGCGTTGGCGGACTCGCTCAGCTTCGCGTAGGCGCACGCGACGCGAACGATGAACTCGAAAGCGGCCGGGGATGGGGGTTCGAGCGCCACGATTCCATCTTATCCACCAGCCGGCCATGTTTCCGTGAATGAGCCGGGGTTGAGGTTCTTTCGCCCCTGCGGGGCCTGCTCGATTTTTCCGCTGCATTCCCAGGATTCCCCCCGTCCCTTCGTTGCACTCAGGGCTAGGGTCCATCCTGGGCTATTTTCTACGCTCCCTCCGGGAGCGGGATGGCGGCGTGAGGCGATTCGATTCAGGAGGCGGCAGACATGCCTAATCGGACGGGCGATCGCGCCAGTCGCGCTTCCTGACAAAAAAGATGAACTCGCCGGGCTTGGCCGTGAAATCCGTCTTGCCGCACTCATTGGGCGCGGCGACTCCCGCCTTCAAAATGATCGAGACCGGGTACCAGATGTCCCGCTCCTTGTCGGTCTCCTTCGCGGCATCGCAGTTGATGAATGTCTCCATGGACATGTCATAGGTGGCCTTCACGGAAAACTCCTTGACGTCGGCAGGAAGCGTCACGGTCACCGATCCATCGTCGTTCATCTGCACCCATTCGGGATGAATGGTGTCGTGGTGGTCGATGCGCACCAGAAAATTCGAGGCCTTAACCGGTTGGCCGGATTTGCCGTCGAGCAGGCGAATGGAGATGGGATTTGCGGATTGTGCGTGCAGGCAGGCGCAAAGGGCGGCGAGGCAGACGAACCCCACAATGGCGCGAATCGTTGGCATGGCCCAAATCCTCACTCTTGAATTTACCAAGAGGAGTACGGCTGCCCGTCGGAACCCGGCTCGTCGGAACCAGAGTGGACATCGTTGATGCCGGGCTCGGTCTGGTCGATCGAGTACATGGCGTCGCTGGTGTCGGTGACCCAGGTGTCTTTGCTGTGGGTCATGGGATCTTCGGGGATGGCCTTGAGGTAGCCTTCCTGGACCAGGTCGTCGAGCGACTGCGGCGCCTTCTGCTTGTCCATGGTGTAGGAATCGATGGCCATGCGCATGGTCTGCAGGTCTTCGCGCAGCACCGCTTCGCGCGCGTGCTTGACGGCGGCGGCAAAGTAGGGAACCGCGAGCGTGGCCAGAATGGCGATGATGGTCATGACGATCAGCAGCTCGATGAGCGTGAAGCCGGATTGTGTGCGGCGGTTGCGCAAAGTGCTCGTCCTTCGCTTTCAGCTATCCCCTATCAGTTTCTCGCTCTTCCTTCAAGGTGTCTTTGGCAGAACGCAACCGATAGGTGAAAGTTGACGTTCTGTTTTTCTCACCACGTCGAATACTTGGTCCCGTCCAGCGCCGTCCCCTGGGACTTGGAATACACATCGAAGACGCTCTGGCCGCCCCAGGAGTCGGAGTCCGGATCGTCCTGCATCGAGCGCAATCCCCAGTCGGTCTGGCCCGTCATGGGGTCCACCGGAATCTTGCGCAGAAACTTCAGCTTCTTGCCTTGCACGTCGACGCCGTTCACCAGCGTATCCAGGTCGGGCGGATAGTTCTGGCTGTCGATCTTGGTCTGGAAGGCGCCTCTGTCGGCCGCGTCCTTGTACTTGTCGATGGCGTCGCGCATCATCCACAGATCGTAGCGCAGCTCGCGCTCCTTTTGCCGCTTGACCTGGAAGCGCACCAGCGGCAGCGCCGCCGTGGCCAGAATGGTGAGGATGGCCACGGTCACGATGAGCTCGACCAGCGTAAGGCCCCGATCCTTCACCCCGCGGTCACCGGCTCCCGGAGCCACCTGTCGCTCCCGCTGTGCGACCCCTACTCGCTCGCGGCGCGTCGGGATGGGAAGATGAAGGCTCATCGGCGCGGCTCCCTACTTCACCACAATGCTGGTTTGCGCGCCCTCCGCCGGCAACTGCTGCTGCGCACTGTTCACCACCGAGGCGCGGGTGATGGTCAGATCGCTCGGGCCCGAGGCCTTGGCCTGGAAGGTGAGAACGCAGACCACCCCCGTGCCGGTGATGCCGTGCGTTCCCGGCGGGCGCGAGATGCCGACGACCAGGTTCCCGGCCGGCTCGTCGGCGTGGATCGGAGGCGCAGCCTGCCCGTCGCGGCTCAGGAAGTCGCCGGCAGAAACGTTGACGAGCATGAGCTTCGCCGGATCGTAATGCAACTGCAGCGCGATCGACGCAACATCCGCGCCGCCGTTCAACACGACCGGAACCTGGAAGGTGGCGCCGGAGGCTGGCGGCGCAGCCGGCGCATTGAGCGCGAAGCGACGCCGCCGGTGAGGCGGCGGCAGGCGGTGAGGTCTGTGCCACTGCAGCAGGGGCCGGCAGGGTGGTGGCAGGAGCGGCGGGCGCGCCGGTTGCTTGAGCAGCCGCCGTGCCAGGCGGAGTTGCCGCCGGAACGGTCGGCGGAGCAGCCGGACAACGGGCGCCACGCTGGGCGGCGGAACGGCAGATTGCGCGGTGCGTTGGCGGAGTTCCGCTGGCCGCCGCTGTCGGCGCGTAACTGCGCCAGCATGGCGGCGCAGCCTCGACCGCGCTCTGCGCGGGAACCGTGCCCACGGCCGGCTGTTCCATAGCGGTTGGCCGCCGGGGGCGCCGCCGACGGGCGCCGACTCCCTGCGTCGGTGTGCCGCAGATCGATGGACTGGCCTTCGCCGGTGTCGATCACGCGCAGATTGGCCTGATCCAGTTCCTGCGAGCGCACGATGTGCGGCACCACCACGAACACAATATCGTCGTCCTGGATGGTGTGGTCCCTGGAGCCGAAGATGTACTTGAGGATGGGAATCGCGCTCAGGCCGGGGATGCCGCTCCAGTTGTTCTGTTCCTGCTTGTTCTGAATGCCGCCCAGGATGCTGGCCTCGCCCTCGCGCAGGCGGATGACCTGGTCGACGACGCGCTGGCTGATGATGGGCTCCGTAACGCCCTCGATGGTCTCGGTTCCGCTCTCCGCGGAGACCTCGATCTTGATCTTCAGCGTCACATCGTGGTCGTAGTGGATGCTGGGCGTCATCTCGATATTCACGCCCACATCCTGGTACTGGAACTGGGTCTGGGCGTAGCCGATGGCCGCGGCCGCGGCAATACCCGGCGCCGAGTAAGACCCGGTGGCGATGGGGATCCGCGAACCGATCTTCATGGTGGCTTTTTGCGCGTCGGTGGCGCGGATGCGCGGGCTCTGCAGGACCTTGGTGTTGTTGTCGGTCAGCAGCAGATTCAGCGTGGCCGATCCCACGCTCACGGCGAAATCAGTGGAGTTGAGGTGGGCCAGAGTTGTAGAGAGTCGGGCTAACGGCCGTGGTGCCGGTAGTGCCGGTGGTGCTGGATGTTGTGCCGGAATTGCTGCAACCGCTTGTCGCCGCGCAGTTGGGCTGCAGGGTGACGCCGAAGCTGCTGGGCCACGAGATGCCCAGCGTTCGCTCCCAGTTCTTGCTGACCTCGAGCACGGCAATGTCGACCACGACTTCGCCGCGCGGCCTTGTCGAGGTCGTCGATGAGTTGCTGCGCCAGCAGCAGCTCGTCGGGCGTGCCGCGCATCACGATGGCGTTCTGGCTCTGCACGCCGTAGACCTTGGCGTTGGGCATCACGTTGCGCAGGGCGGTTTGCACGTCGTTCAGGTCGTTCTGCTGCCAGGCGTTGGTCAGATAGAAGGTCTGCACCGCCTGCTCGTCCAGCTCCTGGCGCTTGGTGCGCGAGTTCTGCGCGACAAAGATGGTGTTGCTGGTGACCGGACGCCAGAAGGTATTCGACATCACGCCCACGATGCGCAGCGCATCGAGCAGCGAAACGTTGTTCAGGTCCACCTGGATGCGCTTGGAGTTGAAGTCGGGGTCGAAGAGGACATTGACGCCGGCGGCCTTGCCGATGGCCTGGTAGACCACCTTGGCGTCTTCGGCCATGTGCAGCGAGAGCGGCTCGTTGGTGAGCGGCCTGAGCTGCGGGCGGAGCCTCGACTGACTCCAGCTCCTGCTCCTCGGCGGCCGGCTGGGGCAGGCCGACCTCGGGCGCTGGCGCGCTGGCGCCCTGCTTCTGGCGCAGGCGGGCAATCTCCTGCTGCGCGGCCTCGTTGCCGGGGTCGATCTCGGCGGCATGAAGGAACTCCGCCAGCGCGCCCTGGACGTCGCCCGCCTGCAGCAGCTTGCGGCCCTTGGTGATGTGCGCCGACGAGGCGGTGACCCGCACGCGCGCGAGCGCGATCTTGAAGCGCGCGTCTTTGGGATCGCTGTTGTAGGCCTTCTGGTAGAGGTCGAAGGCCGCGTCGTAGTCCTCGCGCGCCTCGGCGGCCTGGCCGTGCTTGAAGTCGTGTTGGCCGATTGCGCATGAAGCGTCGACGCTGCCAGGCCAAAGCCGGCCGCGACTGCAAGGAGCGCGATGGCGAGACATTCTCGAAGGCCATGATTCCGGCAGCGGCCTGTGCGGGCGTGCGACGGTTCATACGGCTCCCCGGCATTGCCGCGGGCCCGCGTTGCGGCGCCACGGCCGGCCTTTGCGGGCTGCGGTGGGCGTCTCCAGCGGGCGTTCGGATGCAATTCATTCTGCCGATCTTCTCGGAAAAACGCTGCCTCATTCTAGCAAAGCTCCACCCGCCGCCGATGGAAAGCCGGCGGGATGCGTCCCGATGCTAGGATGAGAATTCAAGGACGCCTCCCGATGGCCCGCCAAACCAGCCATGTCATCGCTCAAAAAGACGCCGCGGCCGCCAAAAAGCCGGCCAAGCCCCGCGATCCCGTGGCCAGCGGCGAGCGCGACGCCGCGCACAACCGCGCGGCCAGCCACAACTACTTTCTTCTGGAGAAGTTCGAGGCCGGCGTGGCGCTGCGCGGGACGGAAGTCAAGTCGATCCGCGAGGGCAAGGCCAACCTGAAAGACTCCTACGGGCTCATCAAGGATGGCGAGGCGTTCCTGCTGAACATGCATATCGGGCCATACTCCCACGGAAACATCGCCAACCACGACGAAACGCGCACCCGCAAACTTCTGCTGCACCGCGATGAGGTTCGCAAGCTACTCTCCAAGACGCAGATCAAGGGGCATACGCTCATCCCGACGCGGCTCTATTTCCGCAACGGGCGGGTGAAATGCGAGCTGGCGGTGGCCAAGGGCAAGCAGGATTGGGACAAGCGGGAGACGGAGCGCCGGCGCGAGGCCGACCGGGAGGCGCGTGCGGCGATCAACGCGAACAAGCATCGCGGGGGCGGTAAGACAGCTTCTAGCTACTAGCTTCTAGCCGCTAGCTGTGCGTGCATAGGCGGGATGTGGCGTTGATTTGGGCGGAAGCTTTCTCGAGAAGCGGCTGAGAGGATGCAACGCGAGGGTGGAAATAGGGCCGGAGTGGGATTGGGGAAGCTCAACGAATCACTTTGACTTGGATGCCGAGGCTTAGGTTCTTCCATGCGGCGTCGGTGGTGAAGACGGTGGCTTTGCGCTGGATGGCCAAGGCCAGGCAGGCGCGGTCGCCGAGGGAGAGGCCGTAGGGGCGGGTTTGGGCGACTAGCTCTCCTGCAAGGCGCGCCTGGAGATCGTCGAAGAAGCTCATCTCACAACCGAAGGCCATGACGCGGCGCCATGCGAAGTCAGCGCCCACCCCGCGCAAAACAAGGCGCGTGTGCACCTCGGCCAGGTTAACGGTGCTGAGGAAGCCTCCTCTAAGGAGCGGGAGAACGATGTCGCCCCCCGGTTCGTTGAAGACGACTGCCAGAATTGCCGAGGAGTCAAGAACGGCAGGGCTATCCAAGCCACTCCTCCATCTCGCGACGAGCCTCTTCGCGGCGGTCGGCGATCAGCTCGTCGGAAGCCAGAGTTCCCGGCGTGGCGAACTTTTTGAACTCCTCCTGGATTCTGCGAATTCTGGTGAAGTGCGACTCGATGCGGAGCACTCCGTCCTCAAGGGACATGACAACGACGTCACCGGGCTTCAGTCCCATGGATTTTCGGATATTCGCGGGAATGACGATGCGTCCATTGTCATTCACGCGAGAAGTGACAGTTTTTGTCTTTACGTCATTTACATCAGAAACAACGAGAGTTGACATAGAATTACTATATGACATTTAATAATACAATGTCAATTTAGCGATATATGACATTTTCTGTTCCTGTGCCTACTAGAGACTGCGGCGGTGCAGCGATTCGCGTCCTTGCACGCTGAGATTTGCCACAAGCCGAGCGATCCGTGAAGAATAGGCACCATGCGAACTGAACTCTCCTTTGCCCCGATATCGGGGATCGCCACCGAACTTCTGGCCGTTCTGGCCGCCGACACCCAAACCGCAAAGGCTCGGACGCCAAACCCCAGCCCACGCTGCTCACCTCCGATCCCGCGGTTCAGGCCGCAGCGGCAGCCGTGCTCGAGACCGGGGAATATAAGGCTGGCGCCAACGAGACGGTGCTCCTTCACGCCCCGTCGGGTCTCGCCGCCAAGCGGCTGCTGATTGTCGGGCTCGGAAAGATGGCAAAGGCCACGGTCCACACGGTGCGCGAGGCCGCCGGAACCGCCGTCCGCTTGGCCAAGCCGCGCGGGATTCGGGAGCTTGTCTTTGCGCTGCCCGAGAACTATTCCAAAGGTCCGCTCGACGCGGTGGCCCGCGCTGCCGCGGAGGGAGCGTTTGTGGGCGACTTCGACCCCGACACCTACCGCAGCGACCGCAAGGACCAGAGCATCCAGTCGTTGACGCTTGCGGCTCCGGCCGATGCGGACCGAGTTGCAAGTGGAGTCGGCGTTTGCCGAGGGCGTCATCGTGGGCGAGAGCCAGAACTTTGCCCGCTCGCTGGTGAACGAGCCGGGCAACAAGCTGACGCCG
This sequence comes from uncultured Acidobacteriaceae bacterium, assembly GCA_963701835.1. Classification (GTDB taxonomy): domain Bacteria; phylum Acidobacteriota; class Terriglobia; order Terriglobales; family Acidobacteriaceae; genus Telmatobacter. The sequence goes on from CAVPBL010000006.1 coordinate 56,744, forward strand.
ACAATCCTTGGCCAGCGCGCCGCGCTGATGGCGCAGGAAGGTGGGCTTGCAGTGGGAAGTCCACTCCACGGAAAAGCTGCACGAGCTGAAGATGGGCGCGTTTTGGAGCGTGGCGCAGGGCTCGGCGGAGCCGCCCGCGCTGATTGTTCTGCGCTACGAGCCCGACGGGGTGAAGGATGGGCCGGTGCTCGGCCTCGTCGGCAAGGGCATCACGTTCGATACCGGCGGCATCTCGATCAAGCCCGCCGACAACATGGAGAGGATGAAGTACGACATGGCCGGCGGCGCGGCGATGATCGGCGCGATGCGCGCCATTGCGCTCTTGAAGCCGAAGGTGCGGGTGATCGCGATTGTTTGCGCGGCGGAGAATATGCCGTCGGGCACGGCGCAAAAGCCCGGCGACGTGCAGACGCGCGATGTCCGGGCAAGACCATCGAGATCATCAACACCGATGCCGAGGGACGGCTGGTGCTGGCCGACGGGCTCACTTATGCGCGGCAGCTCGGCGCAACGCACCTGATTGACGCGGCAACACTGACCGGCGCGATCTCGGTTGCGCTGGGCAAGATCACTGCCGGGGCTTTCTCGAACGACGATGCGTCGTACGCCAAGTTCGAGAATCGCGCTTGCCGTCTCCGGCGAGAAGTTCTGGCGTCTTCCGCTCGGCGACGATTATGCGGAGATGATCAAGTCGGACATCGGCGACATCAAGAACACCGGAGGGCGCTGGGGCGGGGCCATCATCGCCGCGGAGTTCCTGCACGTCTTCGCCGAGGACACGCCGTGGATCCATCTGGACATCGCGGGCGTGGCATGGGTGGAGGACTCGCGGCCGTACATGGCCAAAGGGCCGAGCGGCGTCGGGGTGCGGTCGATCCTGGAGTGGGTGCGAAGTTTCTAAGGGCCAAGAACCTCCATTCTTTCTGAAGCAGGCAGACGCAGCTTTCGTGGCGCAAGCCGTCGTGCGGCTGCGGTTGCGCGGCGCATCATTTTCCACATTGGAATTTCCTCATTGCGGCATGGCGCGATGAAGTTGCAGCGGCGTTGGGCCGATGGAAAAGGGAGCGCCGTGTGGAGCGGTGTGCCCATGGCTGAACATGCCGATGGCGCTTGGATCGGCCATGGGACCTGGACGAGGGCTGGAGAGACGCTGCGATGACGGACCGCACCGAACTGCTCGAAGCCGCGCTCGACAGCCTGCCCGACGGCATTGCGTTGGTTGGCGCGGAGGGCGAGGTGATCTTCTGGAACCAGGCCGCGCAAGGCATCACCGGCTACGCCGCGATCGACGTGCTTGCGCTGCCGCTTCCCGAAGGCCTGAAGCCGCTTTTGTTCGAGGAAGATCAGAATGGGACCTGCCGGGCCCGATGTCGCACCGCCGGAGGGACGCCGTGCGCTGGTGTCGCGCGCGGCACAAGCTGGGCCATGGCGTTCCTGTGATCGCATGCGGTTCTCGTTCTGCGCGACGGCCTGGGCGAGCGCATCGGCGCCGCCGCGCTCTTTCATCCCGCCGAGAGCCTTGACGCGCTGCCGCACGGAGAAACCGGCGAGGAAAGCGGCGGCGAGAAGAGCCGCGGTGAGTTTCGAGGAACGGCTGCAGATGGAGTTCGACGATTTCGCGCGCGGCGGCGCGCCGCTTCGGTATTTTGTGGATCGGCGTGGATCAGGCGCCGGAGCTGCGCAAGACGCATGGCGCGGCTGCCTGCCAGGCGATGCTGGAGAAGGTGCGGCGCGCGCTGGCGCAAGGGTTGCGGCCAGCCGAGGAGATGGGCCGCTGGGGCGACGATGAATTTCTTATCGTGGCGCACGAGCGCAGCGCGGAGATGCTGGCGGCGCACGCGCAGACCCTGGCCGGCCTGGCCCGTACCGCGGACTTCCGCTGGTGGGGCGATCGCGTCTCGCTTACCGTAAGCATCGGCGCGGCTCAGGCCTCCGGCGATTGCGGCGAAACGCTGGCGCAACTGCTGGACCGCGCGCGCCAGGCCATGGAAGCGAGCAGCTGCGCGGGAGGGAACCGGGCAACCATCGCGGCAGCCTGCAACGCGCTACGCCGCTCCAGTGGAGGATGCGACATGTTTGCCATCATAGGCATCTTCGTCGTGTTTGCCGCGATCATCGCCGGCTTTCTCATGGAGAAGGGGCACATCCTAGTCCTTCTGCAGCCCGCCGAGCTGCTGATCATTGGGGGCGCGGCGTCGGGAACCCTGCTGGTGGCCAATCCGATGCGCATCCTCAAGGACATCGCCGCCGGGCTCGCTGGCATCGCTCAAAGGCTCGCCCTTCACCAAGGCGCGCTACCTGAGCACGCTCAAGATGATGTACCAGTTCCTGAACAAGGTGCGCAAAGAGGGACTGCTGGCCGTGGAGATGGACGTGGAGAAGCCCGCGGAAAGCACGATCTTCAAGAACTATCCCGAGTTTCTCAACGACCATCATGCGCGCGACTTTGTTTGCGACACGCTGCGCACCGCCATCACTGGAGGCGTGGAGCCGTTCGACATGGACCAGATGATGGAGCTGGACATGGAAGTGCATCACATCGCGGCCGTGCAGCCGGTTGACGCACTGTCAACGGTGGCCGATTCCTTGCCGGGCCTGGGCATTGTGGCCGCTGTGCTGGGCGTGGTGATCACGATGGGCTCGCTGGGCGGCCCGCCGGAAGAGATCGGCAAGCACGTGGCCGCGGCGCTGGTGGGCACGTTTCTCGGCATCCTGCTCTGCTACGGCGTGGTTGGCCCATTGAGCGCCAATATGCGCAAGCTGGCCGACGAGCACAACGAGTATCTGCATGTGCTGCGGGTGCTGCTGCTGGCGTTTCTGAAAGGCTCGGCGCCCATGATCGCGATTGAGATGGGACGGCGCGCCATTCCCGCTTACGCCCGGCCCAGCTTCGACGAGATGGAGAAGAACTGCAAGAACAAAGCGGAGCCGGTGCAGCGCGGCGGCGTAAGAGCAGGGACCAAGGGACCGAGGGAACAAGCGATCAAAGGCTGAGTGATTGAATGGCGGCGAAGGCACAACCCATCATCGTGATCAAGAAAAAGGGCGGTCACGGCGGCCACCACGGCGGCGCGTGGAAGGTGGCCTACGCCGACTTCGTGACCGCGATGATGGCGTTATTCATCGTGCTGTGGCTGATGGGCCAGAGTGATCCGGTGAAGAAAGCGGTGGCCGGCTACTTCAACGATCCGAAGGGAACGGCAAACCTGCTGGGAACCACAATGTCGGGAACCGGGACCGGGACGGGCGCGGGCACTGCATCCGCGCCCGACCAGAACTCGCAGAAGTTGCAGGAACTGAAGGAGAAGCTGGAGCAGCGAAATCGAAGCCCGCAAGGATCTGGAGAAGCTGATCAAGCAGATCGAGATCACGATTACTCCCGAGGGCCTGCGCATCGAGATGATCGAAGACAAGAACGGCACCTTCTATCAAAGCGGCAGCGCGCGCTTGAGCCCGAGCGGCCAGGAAGCTGCTGGCGCTGCTTGCTGCGGAGCTGAAGACGCTGCCCAACCAACTGCTGATCGAAGGACACACGGACGCGGCGCAATACTCCAGCGACGCGAACTACAGCAACTGGGAGCTTTCGGCCGACCGCGCCAACGCGGCGCGCCGTCTGTTGCAGGAGGATGGCGTGCGCGGCGACCAGGTAACGCAGGTGCGCGGTTTCGCCGACCAGATGCTGCGCGTGAAAAGCAATCCCTACGATCCGTCGAATCGCCGAATCACGATCCTGGTCAAGAACCAAGGGCGACGCGCCGCCGCCGCAACTCGCGCACGCGCGAGTGGTGGATGGCGGGCCGAGTGGCGCAGGTACGGACGCCGGGCCCCGGGGGCAGCCTGTCGCGGAAAAGCCGCAAGCTGGGCAGCCTGCATCGTCCGCACCGCCAGCCAAACCGCAGGCGACACCGCCCGCGCCGGTCAAAGCGCCCGCGGCTCCCCCGCCCGCGAAGCCCGGGATTTTCAGCAAGCTGACTGCGCTGTTGCATGGCAGAAAGAACTGACGGTTTTCCTCCGCGCGGTTTCTGGGTCCCTTGCTCCCTCGTTCTCCTGGTCCCTTCGCTTCTCCTGGGCTATGCTGTACTCTGGTCTGCGGATCAGCAAGCGTTTACCGGAGGTGTTCTCTTCATGACGATCGTCGCCGGGGTCGATTTCGGGACACTCAGCGTTCGCGTCACTCTCGTGGACAGCAAGAAGGGGCCGATCGGCACAGCTTCGGCAAGTTATCCGCTGCACCGCCGCCGCGACGATCCCAACCACGCCACGCAGTCGCACGCTGACCAGATGGCCGCGCTCGCGGCGGCAACGAAGGAAGCGCTCAAGAGCACGGGCGTCGACGGAGCGCAGGTTGCCGCGATCGCACTCGACACCACCGGCTCCAGCGTAATTCCCGTGGGCGAAGGACTGGAGCCGCTCGACGAGTATTACTTGTGGTGCGATCATCGCGCCTTCGCCGAGGCCGAGGAGATCACGCGCATGGCGCATGAGCTGGGCTTTGAAGGCATCGAGTGGTGCGGCGGCGTCTACTCGCACGAGTGGGGATTCGCCAAACTGCTTCATTGGCTGCGCTCACAATCCAGAACAAACGAGCAAAATTTGTGACGGCGCTCGAACATTGCGATATGGTGGCGGCGACACTGTGCGGCGTGACCACGGTGAACGGGCTCAAGCGCAGCGTTTGCGCCATGGGCCACAAGTGGATGTGGAATCCCAAGTGGGGTGGGCTGCCGCCGGAGGAGTTTCTTGTTGCGGTCGATCCACTTTTTGCCGGCGTGCGCGCCAAAATGGGCGGCGAGTACCTGACCAGCGATCATCTGGCGGGGCATCTTTCGGCAAAGTGGGCGGCGGAGCTGGGACTGCGCGCGGGAATCCCCATTCCGGTGGGCGCATTCGACGCGCACTGGGACGCCATCGGCGCGAACATTCGTGAAGGCGACGCGGTGAACGTGGTCGGCACCTCGACTTGCATCATGGCCATTGCGCGGCATGCGGAACTGGTTCCGGGCGTGTGCGGCGTGGTGCCGGGCAGCGTGCATCCGCAGTACATCGGCATCGAGGCGGGGTTGTCGGCCGTGGGCGACATCTTTGACGCCATTGCCAAGCGCGCCGGTACCACGGTCGCCGCGCTCTCCGAGGGGCTTGAGGCGTACAAGGCCGGGCAAACGGGACTGCTGCGCCTGAGCTGGGACAACGGGGACCGCACGGTGCTCGTCAATCCCGAACTGGGCGGCGTAACGCTGGGCTGGAACCTGGTTCACACGGCGCAGGACGAGCTCTTTGCCGCCATTGAAGGCACGGCGTTTCACACGCGCATCATTTTGGAGCGGATGGCCGAGTACGGCGTGCGCATCGATCGCGTGATCAATGCGGGCGGCATTCCGCAGAAGAACGAAATCCTCAACCGCGTCTATGCCAACGTGCTGAACAAGCCGGTGCTGGTGCCGGCGGGGATTCCGACAAGTCTGGGGTCGGGGATTTTTGCATTGCTGGCGGCCGGAGCCTACAAAACCATCGAAGAGGCGCAGGCCGCGGTCTGCCTGCCGCTGCGCACCGTCGAGCCGGATGCGAAATCGGCGGCTATCTACGAGCAACTCTACAAGCACTATCGGGATGTGTACTTTGCGCTGGGGACGCGCGACGCGGTGCCTGTGGCTCTGGGGAATGTGCTGCCGGAGTTAAGGAAGATTGCCGCGGAGGTGCGGAAGGTGGGTTGAACGCCCCAAATCGTCTGGGGCCGAACGCGCTCCAAGGATGCGGCACCAGAATGCGGGGAGAGCTTGTGGATTCCCGGGTCTCGATTTTGCGATCTGGCAGGCGGTCAGACGTCTTTGAGAATCTCGTCTTTGGCCACATTCTTGTGCGCGGCTATGGCAGCAAGGATTGCGTTTAGCGTCCCGATTCGGAGTGGATTGTGCGCCGGGGCCGCGACGCGATGAGGCGCAGGCTGCTTCTGGGCGCACCGGACAGGAGTCCGGCGCTACGAACCGCCTCGTCTGCTTGCGCATCGGCTCGACTCGGTTTACCGTGGAGTTCACATTCCATACTGCCGGGTGTCCCGTGTCCTATTCTCCTATGCGTTTTTCTCTGGCTTGTCTTCTGTTCGTGTTCATAGCGGCCGCCGTTCCCGCAGATGCGCAGGCGCAACCGGCGGCAGGTCCGTCCGCAAGCGCGCCCGCAAGCGCGACCACGAGCCCGACAGTCGATCCCTGGGCCGCGCCGCACTTTTCCGTCGATCCCAAGACGCTGTACGAGGCCGCATCGGCGATGCCTGTGCCCGAGGGCGCCAATGTCGTCGAATTGGTTGAAGATGAAACCTTCACCTTCGACGAAGCCGGGCGCATGGTCCATGTCGGCCACTTCATCTACAAGGTGCTGACGCAGAAGGGCGCCGAGGGCTGGGACGCTCTCTCGGTTGGCTGGGAGCCCTGGCATGAAGCGCGGCCCGTGATCCGCGCACGAGTCATCGCGCCGGACTTCATGGTCCACACCCTCGACCCGAACACCATCACGGAAGCTCCGGCGCGCGGCGGCGACTACAAAACCTATAGCGACGGCAAGCGCCTGCACGCGCCGTTTCCGGCCATCGCTCCCGGCGTCGTGGTCGAAGAAGAGTTCACCCTGGCGGATACGGAGCCGCTCTTTGCGCAGGGACTCGCCGGACGTATCGACCTCGGCCAAGAGAACGTGCCGGTCGCGCACAGCCGCGCCGTCTTCGACGCTCCCGCTGCCCTGCCACTGCGGACAAGTCTGCTGTTGCTGCCCGATGTGAAGCCCGTGCGCACCGAATCAGGAGGGCGCATCACCGTTAGCTTCGACACCGGCTCGCTGGAAGGCATCGAGCCCCGCGAGCCCTATCTCCCACCGGATGCCATCCGCTTTCCTGCCATCGCATTCTCCACCGGCGAGTCCTGGCAGCGGGTTGCGGCCGAGTACGCAAAGATTGTGGATAGCCGCGCCGATTCCGCCGCGGTCAAGGCCGTCGTTGATCCGCTGATCGCGGGGAAGAAATCGGCCGCTGACAAGGAAGCCGCGATTCTCGACTACCTTGACCGCGAGGTGCGCTACACCGGCATCGAGTTCGGCGAAGCGGCCATCGTGCCCCACGACCCCGCCGAAACGCTGGCCAAGAAATACGGCGACTGCAAAGACAAGGCCACGCTGCTGGTTGCCATGCTGCGCGCCGCAGGCATTCCCGCCAATGTCGCGCTGCTGAATGTGGAATCGCGCATCGACGTTCCCGCCGATCTGCCCGGCATGGGGGTGTTCGATCACGCCATCGTCTACGTTCCCGGCAAGAATCCGCTCTGGATTGACGCTACGGACCGCTACGCTCATCTGGGCCAGTTGCCAATGGGCGACCAGGGGCGGCTGGCGCTCATCGCCAGCGCCACTACCAATGCGCTGGTCAAGACGCCGGAATCGTCATCCAAAGACAACGGCCTGGTGGAAACGCGCGAGTTCACGATGACGGACAACGGCCCGGCGAACGTAGTCGAAATCACGCAGCCCAAGGGAATCTACGAGTCGGCCTACCGGTCTTATTACGCCGACAAGCCAGACAAGGACACGCGCGACGGACTGCGCGGCTATGTCAGTTCCGAGTACGTCTCCGACGATCTGACGAAAGTGGACCGCACCGATCCCGCCGATCTCTCCAAGCAATTTGAGCTGACCATCGGCTGCGAGAAGGCCAAGCGCGGCTTCACCGGCCTTGAGAACGCGCAGGCCGCCATCCGCGTCGACAGAATGTTTCAGCTTCTGCCCGATGAGCTGAAGCGAAAAGACGATACCGAACAGAAGAAGAACACCGGCCCCGACAAGCCCAAAAAGCCGCGCACCGCGGATTGGTGGCTGAACGCGCCATTCACGATCGAATGGAACTACCGCCTGATCCCGCCCGCGGGATTCATCGCCAAGGAACTGCCCAAAGATGCTTCCATCGCGATCGGCCCCGCGTTGCTGACGGAGAAGTTCGCCACCGATAAGGACGGCGCGATCCTGGCACACTTTGTGTTCGACTCGGTCAAGCGCCGCTACACCGTTGCCGAGGCGACGGCGCTGCGCGGTGAGGTGGCCGATCTCCTCGCCGGTCCCGCGATTCCGGTCAACTTTGAACCGCAGGGCGCGGCCCTGCTGCGCGATGGCAAAGTGAAAGAGGCGCTGGCCAGCTATCGCGCTCTCATCGTGCAAAATCCCAACGCGGCCGTGCACCACCTGCAATTGGCCAATGTGCTGCTGGAGGCCGGGATGGGCGAGGCCGCGCGCGCCGAGGCTCGCCAGGCGGTCAAGCTCGATGCCAACTCCGCGCTGGCCGAACGCGTGCTCGCGGATATCCTCGAGCACGACCTTGTCGGCCGCAATCTGCGCGCCGGCAGCGACCTGACAGGGGCGGCCGATGCCTATCGCGCCGCCATCAAGCTCGATCCCGACGATCACTCCGCGCAGGGCGACTTGGCCATCCTGCTGGAATACGACGCCGTGGGCCGCCGCTACAGCGGCCAAGCGCACATGAAAGAAGCGATTGTGGAGTATGAGGCGCTGGGCCAGGACAAACTGGCCGACCTGGGCATCGAAGACAATCTCGCCTTCGCTCTTTTCTACGGCGGCGATTTCGCCGGCGCCTACAAAGCCGCGCAAGGCCTCAATCCCGAGCCCAAGGCGCTGCTGGCCGCAAGCATGGCGATGATGCAGGAAAGCAAAGCGGGCCTGGCTGAAGCAAACAAGCGCTCCACGGACGACAACTCATTCAAAGACACCGCACGCACCGCGGGCGAGATGCTGATGAACATGAGGCAATATCCGCAGGCGGCCGACTTTCTGCAGGCCGGCGCGGCGGGCGACGATGCCGCGCGCACACTGGGCCTAGCCAACATGCTGCGCGGCGCACAACACCACGAGGACGTGAAATTCGGCAACACGCCCGCCGATATGGTCAAGCGCTTCGCCCTGGTTCCCTTTGATTCCAAGATGTCGAAAGACCGCTTCGCCGCTCTGCTCAGCCGTAATGGGCTCAAGGTTCTGAATGCCACGGATGCCGACGAACTGAAAGACGAGCTCGACAGCGGCAAGAAAATGAACAGCGAACTGGCCCGCGAGGGTAGCTCGCTGGATGTCACCGAAGACATTCTGCTGCAGATGCTCGATCCCAAGGGCGAGGGCGACGACGCGACCGGATACCGGGAGAAGGTCGAGGTTCTGGGCGGCAATACCGTTACCGATCTACATCGTCAAGGAAGACGGGCAATATAAGCTGCTGGACACGATCGACAAACCCAACTCCATCGCCCTGGAAATGCTGGACCGCATCCAGGCGGGCGACCTGAGGGGCGCGAAGGTGCTGGTCGACTGGCTGCGCGAGGATCAGCACCTGGAAGGCGGCGACGATCCGCTGGGCGGGCCGGTCTTCCCGCGCTTCTGGACCAAGGGCGGAGCGCCCGACGCGCGCAAGATGAAGCTGGCCGCGGCGGCCATGCTGGTGGGCACCAAGCCCACCGTCGCTCAGGGCGTCGCGATCCTTGAGCCGGGTCTGAAGGATGCCGCCAACGATCGCGAGCGCACGAACATTCAACTCGCGCTGGCCTCCGGCTATTCACTCCAGGACAACTTTGCCGGCCTGCTCGACGTCTCCTCGGCGCTGGTCAAGCAGGTCCCGGAATCGAAGCAGGCCTTCCAATACAACGTGGAGGCGCTCATGGGGCTCAACCGTTTCGACGACGCCATGGCGCTCGCCGACGAGCGGCTCAAGCTGCTGGAAAACGACAGCGACGCCCTGAACATGAAGATGCAGATCGAGGGCAATCGCGGAGACTTCGCGGCCGCGCGCGCGTGGGGAGAAAAGCTGGCGGCACAGGGCAAGGAGAACGCCGAACTGCTGAACGGCATCGCCTGGTTTGCGCTCTTTACGGGCAAGGTGGATCAGGACGATATCGCCAAAGCCATTCGCGCGACCGAGATGCAAAAGGACTCGCCGGCCATTCTGCACACCCTGGCCTGCCTCTACGCCGAGACGGGCAACACCAAGGAGGCCCACGACCTGCTGCTGCGCGCCATGGACGACTGGGATCTCGACGAGCCGAACGATGAGGTCTGGTATGTGCTGGGGCGCATCGCCGAGCAGTATGGCGAGCGCGAGATCGCTATTGCCGACTACCGAAAGCTGGAGAAGCCGAAGGAGGTGCTTGCCATTCCTACATCGACATGGAGGCTGGCGCAGATGCGGCTGAAAGCGATGGGGGTCGAGGGAAACTAAATTTATCCCAGAGAGAGTTGTGGTTTCCCGGGTCTCAAAATCGAGACCTTGATGGGATAAGGACGAAGGCTTCTACGATGGTGCAGTGGTTTTTGGATTTTGAGGACCAGAGACCGCGAACCAGGGAGAAGCCTTCTATGAAGATTGTAGGATGTGATTTTCATCCGCGGTGGCAGCAGGTGGCGATTTTTGATGGCGAGACCGGCGAGGTTTCCGAACACAAGCTCTTAAACGGAGATGGCGAGGCAGAGCGATTCTATCGCGGACTGAAGGCGCCGACGCTGGTGGGCATTGAGGCGTGCGGCAACAGCCAGTGGTTCATCGATCTGCTGGAGCGGTTGGGGCACCAGGTGTGGGTGGGAGACGCGGCGCGGATCCGGGCCAGCTATGTGCGCAAGCAGAAGACCGACCGGCGGGATGCGGGGCATATTTTGAAGCTGCTGATGGAGGATCGGTTTCCGCGCTTGTGGACGCCGACGGCCGAGCAGCGGGATCTGCGGCAGCTGCTGATTCATCGGCACAAGCTGGTAGAGGTACGGACACGGGTGAAGAACGGGTTGCAACATCTGGCGCTGAATCGGGGGATGCAGAAGCAGCGTTCCCTGTGGACAGCAAGCGGGATGGCCGGCTTGAAAAACCTTCCCTTAGAGGGATGGAGTTTGCGCCGGCGCGAAGACCTGCTGAAGTTGCTGGCGGAGCTGGACCAGCAGGTGCGCGGGTTGGACGACGCGGTGCATCTGGCGGCCGAGGAACATGCGCAAGCACGGCTGCTGATGACGCAGCCGGGGGTGGGTCCGGTGACGGCGCTGGCATTTGCGCTGACCATCGGCGATGTGTGCCGGTTCCGGCACAGCGGGCAAGTGGCCAGTTACGTGGGACTGATTCCTCGTGAGCACAGCTCGGGCGGTAAGCAGCGTTTAGGCTCGATCAGCAAGCAGGGCAACCGGTTCCTGCGGCAGTTGCTGGTGGAAGCGGCACAGACGACCTGCCGGTTGGACGAGGGATTTCGCAAACAGTACGCGGCGCGTTGCCACCACAAGCCGAAAGGCGTGGCCAAGGTGGCGGCAGCCAGGAAGTTGGCAGTGCGACTCTACTGGATGCTGCGGCAGAACGTCGGCTATCCAGAGATCGCCCTTATCGAGAGCAGCTCGTGGGTGCCCCTGACCGGAACGAAAGAGGTCGCGACCCTGAATGAGCGCTCTCGCATCCGGCAGTAGGCTGGATGTTCGCATGGAAGCATCATGGCCTGTTGTAAATGGCCGAATCGATGGTTGGTGGGGCGAAATACATGCCCCTCGAAAGATGATGTAGCGTGATTCGCAAAGGCTCTGGTCCTCAAACCAAGCTAGCAAAAGAAGCGGTGCTGACGCACCGCCCGGGATATGTATGCGCTTGACAAAGCCTTCGTCCTTATCGAGGGGCACCCGCGCGATTGCGAGCGCGCTCTGATTGTGTTCACGTCTGCGACATCCACGCTCGGCCAAAAGGGAAGGTGGACCAAACCCGTGGCAGCATCTTCTGTGTGATATGGGCCCAATGTGGCGAGTCCGAAGTTCGTCGAACAGCAACCGCAGATCCTTCGACTTCGGTCGCTGCGGCGACCTTCGCTCAGGATGACAGCGTTTGTTGGCTGTTGAGTGCCGGTCGCTCGTCATTGTTTGATGGCCAGTGTTCACTGTTGCTGCTGCATCTGCTGCAAGTCAATGATGGGCACGGCGGGCTCGGGCGACTGCTGCGCGCGCTCCACCAGCACACTCCAGTCTTCGGGGATGGGCAGCTTGCGGTCGAGCTGCGGCGGCTCGTCGCTGGCCTCCACCTGGACGGCCACATAGAGGTCGCTCGCGGTCTTGCCGCGGAAGATGCCGTGCGTGGGCGGAACGTCGGCGTAGTCGCGTCCCACCGCAGTGCGGATGTGGCGGTGATGCGCGATCAGATTGTTTGTGGGATCGACGCCCACCCAGCCCAGATGCGGCAGCAGCGCCTCAACCCAGGCGTGCGAGGCGTCGGGCGTGGAACGATCGTGGTCCTCACTGCCGCGATAGAGGTAGCCGGACACGTAGCGCGCCGGAATGCGCACGTGGCGCAGCAGCGCGATCATGGTGTGCGCAAAATCCTGGCAGACGCCACTGCCGCTGAGGATGGCATCGTCGATGGGCGAGTCGACGCGCGTGGAGCGGGGCACGTAGTCGAAGTAGTGGAACAGCCGCTGGTTTAATTCCAGACAGCAGATGAAGCGGATCGTCGCGCCGCACCACGTCCAGCTTTTTCGCGAGCTCGACGAGCGCCGGGGTCTCCACGGCAAAAGTGCTGGGCAGCAGCATCTCCCAGTAATCGCCGGATTCGACCAGGTCATCCAGTTCATCCCACGCATCGGGCGAGAGAAAATGGGGAACGTCGGGAAGCGGCTGCTGCTCGACCACGGATTCGGCCACGATCACCAGTTGGTTGTGCTCGCCGGGAATGTCGAAGTGCTGGACGTTGTTGCCCAGGTGGTCGCGGTAACTGAAGACGCGGCAGCGGGGGCTGACGGAGAGCGAAAAGGTGAGGCAGTGCTGGCTGGAGTCGGAGCGCGGGTGCATGCGCGTCTCCATGATGCTCTCGCTGATGGGCTGCGAGTAGCGGAAACGCGTCAAGTGGCGGATGGAGTAGAAGTTCATGGTTCCGGCATTCCCTCAGGGGCTAAAGCCCCGCGTGTTTTGATGCTCGTTTGGCACGACTAAAGTCGTGCCCTGATACAAAACTCCTCCCTCGACGAGTTTTTCCGCAAGCTGTGGAGACCGGCGTTACATCAAACAGCCAGAGCGGATTGGATGGAGTAATGCACATAGTAGCGGTAGATCAGCTCGTGAATGCGCAGGCATTGCTCGCGGATGTGGTGCAGAAACGCGGCCGGATCGCCAGCCAGGATCTCGTTGATGGTGGTATAGCCCAGCATGGCGTGGAGCTTGCCCACGCCGGCAGTCAATTCGCCGGGCGAGCGGCGCCCTCCGGTGCGCTGGATGGATTCGATGGCGGTGCGGATGTTGTCGACGCAATAGCGGATAGCGTGAGGGAAGTCGCGATTGAGCACCAGGAACTCGAGCATGCGGCCGGGCGAGAGGTCGGCGGTATAGACCTGGCAGTAGGCCTCGAAGGCCGTCGAGCAGCGCAGCAAACCGACGAGCTCGAGGTACTGGTAGCCTGACGTTTCGCGTTCGTGAGCGTGAAAAAGTTCCGACTGGTAGACCTCAAGCAGCGTGGCTGTGGCGTAGGCGCGCTCCAGCGACCGGCCCAGCCGAATGAACTGCCAACCCTGGCCGTGAATCATGGTCGAGTCGCCCACGCCCTGGAACAAATGAATGCCGTCGACCACCGACGCCAGCGTATCGTTCATGCTGGAACCGAACTGCGCCTGTGCGTGAGGCGAGTTGATCTGGTGAAAGAGCCGGTTCAGCCGCTGCCACTGCTCGGTGGAGATTTCTTCGCGCACCTGGCGCGCATTTTCGCGCGCCGCGTTTATGCAGTAGGTGACGGAAGACGGATCGAGATGATCGAAGACGAGGTTGCGCGCCATGGCATCGAGGCCGCCGCTCCACTCCACTCCGGCAGGCTTGCCCAGCGCGGCAGCCATGCGCTGCCAGCGCGCCTCGGGTTGACGCCGCCAGTGTCGAGCATCAGGCTCATGGTCACGTCGAGCAGGCGCGACGGTGTTCTCGGCACGCTCCAAGTAGCGGCTCATCCAGTAGAGGCTGTCGGCAACGCGCGATAGCATCGTGCTCCTCTCTCTTCCCGCCCGATTTGCCGCGAGTAACTTATTCCAGAACCCATGTGTCCTTGCTGCCGCCGCCCTGCGATGAGTTGACGACCAGCGAGCCTTTTTCGAGCGCCACGCGGGTCAAGCCGCCGGGCACGATGTTGACCTTGTCGCCAAAAAGAATGTAGGGGCGCAGATCCACGTGGCGCGGCTCGAGCCGGTCGTCGACCAGGCAGGGCGCGCGCGAGAATTCGAGCGTGGGCTGCGCGACGTAGTTGCGCGGGTTGGCCTCGATCTGGCGGGCGAAGTCCTCGCGCTGGCGGGCCGAGGAGTGGGGGCCGATGAGCATTCCGTAGCCGCCGCTTTCGCCAACAGCCTTGACCACGAGCTTGTCCAGATTGGCCAGCACGTGCTTGCGGTCTTTGTCGTCGCTGAGCAGGAACGTCTCCACGTTGGGCAGGATGGGATCCTCATTGAGGTAGTAGCGGATCATCTTCGGCACGTAGGCGTAGACGGCTTTGTCGTCGGCGAGGCCGGTGCCGAAGGCGTTGGACACAGTGACGTTGCCGGCGCGGTAGGCGTTGAAGAGGCCCGCGCAACCGAGCGCGGAGTCGGCACGGAAGACGAGCGGATCGCTGAAGTCGTCGTCGACGCGGCGGTAGATCACGTCGACACGCTTGAGGCCGTCGGTGGTGCGCATGTAGACGATGTTGTCGTGCGTCACCAGGTCGCGGCCTTCGACAAGATCGATGCCCATCTGGCGGGCGAGATAGGTGTGCTCAAAGTAAGCGGAGTTGAAGACGCCGGGCGTGAGCAGAACGATGTTGGGCTCGGGCCGGCCCTCCGGCGCCAGCGAGCGCAGCGTGGCCAGCAGGAGTTGCGGGTAGTGCTCGATGGGCCGCACGCCATAGCTCGCGAACAGTTGCGGGAAGGTGCGCTTCATCACGCGGCGGTTGGTGAGCATGTAGCTTACGCCCGAGGGCACGCGCAGAGTTGTCTTCGAGGACCACGAACTCGCCGGTCGAGAGGCGCAGCAGATCGGAGCCGACGACCGCGATGTAGACGTTGCGCGGCACCTGCAATCCGCGCATCTGCCGCCGGTAGTGCTTGCAACTGTAGACCAGCTCGCGGGGGACGATGCGGTCGGCGAGGATTTTGGCATCGGAGTAGACGTCGCGGAGAAAGAGATTCAGCGCGGTGATGCGCTGGGTGAGGCCGCGCTCGATGCGGTCCCACTCCTCGGCGGTCACCAGGCGGGGCAGCAGATCGTAGGGGAAGATGCGTTCCGTTCCTTCTTCGCGGCCGTACACGGTGAAGGTGATGCCCTGGGTGAGGAAGGCCAGATCGACCGACTGCTTGCGCCGTTGCAACTCGTCGGCGGGCAGGCTGGCCAGCGTCTCGGCCAAGCGCGCGATACGGCGGCCGCACCTCGCCGCCGGGCTCGCGCATCTCGTCGAAGGCCTGGTCGAGCGGATAGTCTCCGAATAGCGGTTCCAACTCCACTGGATGGCCTGCGGTCATATCTTTCGGGCAGTCTTTCTGGCTGCGGATTCAGGGTACGGGTAGGTAACTTGCGGCGCACGGAGCAGATGCGCCGGACCCAACCGTTCCGGCTTCAAGGCAAGCTCCGCCCTCACCCCGTGCTCTCGTTTTAACATGCGGGGTATAAAGGAGCCGTTAGGAAAGGCGGAGAGAAACGAACACAAAATCAGCCGTTCCGCGTGTATCTCAGGCGGCCTTCTTCCTTTTCCGCGCCCGGATGGGCCGGATGAGGACCTCGGCCGGTATTTTGAGATGCTTGTTCAACCGGCGGATCATGGCCAGCGATAAGGGACGGTCGCGGCGCAGGATTTCATACACGCGGGTTCGATTGCCGATGATACCGATCAATGCCTTTTGATCCTGGCCCTGCTGCTCCAACCGGAATCGGATTGCCTCAATCGGATCCGGCAAATCCATGGGGAAATGCGACTCTTCGTAGGCTTCGACCAAGGTCGTCAGGACTTCAAGGCGGTCTCCGCCGACGGTGCCTTCCTCCGCACCCCACAGCCGCTCGATTTCGCGCAGCGCAGCTTCATAATCGATTTTCGTCTTAATCGGCTTCAGTTGCATATTGGACCGTCCTTACGTCGATCGCGTCGTATTCCTTGTGCGTCCCCAGCCATTTGACAAAGACGATGCCGCGGGGGTAATCCACGGCGACAACCAACCGATAGGAATTTCCCTTCAGATTGAAGACCACCCGGTCCGCACTAACGATGCTCGCGTGAGCGTAACTCGCCTTCACATCGGATGAGTTCTTCCAGCTTGCTTTACGCGCTTCCTGAAACCAGGAGTCGAGCGCGGCCTTTACCGCTCGCTGGTCCTTGTGCCCATTCAGTTTTTCGA
>CAVPBL010000007.1:0-63829 GCA_963701835.1 uncultured Acidobacteriaceae bacterium
CCGCCCTGCCCAGGGGGTGCCCGGAGCAAGGACGGGGCACCCGGCGGCAATGTCGCGAACGATCGTCAGCGGGGCGGTTCGTAGGGCTCGGCGCGCAGGAGATTGGTGAGCACATCGCGCTCGTCCGGAGTGAAGACGTTCTGGTAGCGAGCGGAGTTGAGCACCGTCGAGCGCTGATCAAGCGGCACGGAACTCAGATCCTGGAAGGCGTGCTTGACCATCGCCTGGCGATCGGGCGGCAGGGATGTGAGGCGGCGGCCAGCGTCGCGGACCTGCGTCTGATCCTGCGGCGACATGCGCTCCAGCATCTCGCTGCGCGCCAGACGGCGGTCGCGTTGCTGCTGCTGGCATCTGGTTCAACTGGTGCAACTGCTGCACAAGTCGTTGCTGATTGGCAGGAGGCAGACCCTTGAAGCTGGGGTCGTTGCGCAGCAACTGCTCCTGATTCTGGACGGGAAGGCCCTGGTGCCGATTGAGCCAGTCGCCTAAATGCCCAGGAGGCGAGGCGCCGGGATAAACGCTGCCGGGACGATTTGCGTTGGGATACGCAGGGCGGGTGTAGTTCGACGCCGGTGTGCCGGGGCGGGTGTAGTTAGGCGCGGGTGTGCCAGGGCGGGTGTAGTTCGGCGCCGGTGTGCCGGGGCGGCCTCCGAGTGCCGGATATGCGGGCGTCTGCCGTTGCCCGCCGTTATATTGCGGGGTTGGCTGAAAAGGTCTCTGCTGTGGTGGATACGGCCGCTGCTGATTTTGATACTGCCGCTGCTGATTCTGGTATTGCTGCTGGCTTTGGAACTGCCGCTGTTGATTTTGGTACTGGCGCTGCTGATTTTGATACTGGCGCGGCTGATTCTGGTATTGCCGCTGTTGATTCTGATATTGCCGCGGCTGATTCTGGTATTGCCGTTGGTTTTGCTGTGGGTTTTGGCGAGGTTGGGGTTGAGAATATCGCGGCCGCGACGGAGGAGCCTGACGCGTGGCGTTGCGCTGGCCGGATGCCCCGGCGACAGTTAGACAGAGAATTAGCGCCGCTGCGGCGACCGCCGCCGGACGCATTCTCTCCGCGTTGGAATTCCAGTTCACCAGTCTTTCTCCCGGCAGGCGGCCGAAATGTCAGAGAATCACTCTCCTGTTTGGTTGCTGGAGAGATCTTCCATCTGATCCAGCACTTGCGCATTGCTATCGAGCGTCTGCAGGTCGTGTACCATGGCCGCATCCTGACCCGCCGGTTGAGCGGGCTGCATCCAGTCGGTGACGCCAAGATAGGCGCCGCCGCCGACGAGCAGCATAACTGTGAGCGCTACAGCCGCAAGCGGGCGCACATGCAGTCCAGGTCCGTAGGCCAGGGTAGCGCGCAGGCGCGCGATGACGCCGGCCAGCCATGCGGCCGGCGCAGCCTCGCGCTCTTCACGCATCCTGGCGCCAAGCCGCGTCAGGAAGTAAGGGCTTGGCTCAGGAGCCTTCCAGGCATCCAGCAACTCCATCGTCGCCTTCAGCTCCTCGAGCTCGGCCTGGCAGCTCTCACACTCCGCAACGTGCGTCTGAACCTTGGCAGAAGCGGGGCGCGGATCGAGCAGTACCCCAGCCAGCTCGGCATCCATCCCCGTGCAATTTGCTTTCATCCGTTTCATGGTCTCCCACCCCATTTTCCGCCGGTCGATTTCCAATCCACTCGGCCCCGGCTTATTTTCACACTCGCCCTCAAACAAAATCCTTCAACTTTTCCCGCAGCGTCTGGTAAGCGCGGAAGAGCAGCGATTTGGTCGCCGACTCGCTCAGCTTGAGCACCTCCCCGATCTGCCGGTAATCCATGCCCTGGTACTTGTGCATCAGCACCGCCATGCGCTGCCGCTCGGGCAGCGCCATCACGTGACGGCGAATCGCGGCCATGCGCTCATCGCGCAGCAGCCGCTGCTCCACCGTTGGCTCGTCGTCGGCCACATCGGGAGTCGTACCTGTCTCTTCGTCCGGCGCGTCCAGATAAACGGTTTGCGCCGTCCGTTCTTGCCGGGTATCGCGCGCGTAGTTCACTCCCAGGTTGGTCGCGATCCGGTAAAGCCAGGTGGTAAACCTGGCCTCCGCCCGATAACTGCTCCTGGCACGATAGACGCGGAGGAACACCTCCTGCGCTAACTCTTCGGCAATTGCCTGGTTGCCTACCATCCGGTACAGAAAGTGAATCATCGGCCGGTGGTACTTCTGCGCCAGGTAATTGAAACTGGCTTCGTCGCCCTCGGCCACTCGCAGCATAATGGCCGCGTCGCTTTTGGGATCCAGTTCCGCCCGTAGCCCGACAGCCTGCGCCGGAAATGCGCCTGGCCGAAGTGCCGGACCCACCCCCAGGGCCGGACCGTTCAGGGCCATGGTTGCCATATCCTCTGGAACACGATCCGGGCCGGAAGGTTGCGGCGTGTAACCGGTTTCTTGGCCGGAATTTCCGTCTATGGGGGCGTCTGCGCCGGGGTCCCGCGGGCCAGCCTGAGCCATAGCACCGGCGCGGGTTAAGGCGGAGGGCAACCGGGAGCCGCCAAGGCCCGAAACGGGCGGCAGCGTCGCTTCCCCGTCGAATGGGAACTCGCTTTTGTCGCGGATTGAGCGCGCTCTCCTTAGCATGAAGGGCTCTCTGCGGTGTCCGGGCGGCGCCTGAGCACACCCCTCCTGCGACACGCGGCGCACGTTGGCCGTAAGGCCCTGCTGGTGTTACTCTACCTTACGGGATGCCGTTTGCGGCGCCTTTCCAGTGTGTGCGAAGCCTTGCGCTTCGCGGGGGGCGGTTGGCTGCGGCAAGAGCCGAAAGGCCGTGCCTGCTTCGCGCCGGGACCTGCTTCTCGACCGACGCGATGGCCACAATCCCCCCGAAGCCCCCTTGGGCGCTTAACTCAGCGGTAGAGTGCCATCTTCACACGGTGGAAGTCGCAGGTTCGAATCCTGCAGCGCCCACCATGTCCAGCCGGCGTGCCGGTTGGAGCGGTACCGGCTTCCTCGATGCCCTCCACTTGAGTTCCGAAACGTGGTTCCTAGCAATCCCGCGCCGAAGATTCAAGACGCCTGACTCGAAATCCACGTCCTCTCACTGCACCCCCTGAGTCCGGAGAATCACAGCCCGGTCGCGGCGGCCAGGCAAGGGACCTTCGCATTGAACGGAGAAGAACCGGGGCGGATTCGAAGAAAGA
The DNA here is from genome assembly GCA_963701835.1 of uncultured Acidobacteriaceae bacterium. GTDB lineage: Bacteria > Acidobacteriota > Terriglobia > Terriglobales > Acidobacteriaceae > Telmatobacter. The sequence continues at coordinate 3,171 of CAVPBL010000007.1, forward strand.
CCGAAAAAACGATTTGCAAACCTGTGGAGCCGGAAGAAAATCACAAAGAGGGCCCACGCCGGCCGTGAGCCAGAAACCAAATTGGAAATGTCGATGAACGATAAGAACATCGCCGCCAACGACCCTTTTCGCGAGAAGCGCGAGGCCGAAGGTGTCCTCGAGGCCATTTTCCAGGGCAAGAAGATTCCCATGATTTTGGGATATAGGGATGTTCGAGCCGCCGCCGCAGATTGGGAGACCTTCAGCAACGATGCGCCGTTCCGCGTTTCCATTCCGTCAGAGGAAGACGTGCGTTCCGTGCGTCAATTGCCGATAGAAACAGACCCGCCGGACCACACCGATTACCGGAGAATCGTGGAGCCGTTTTTCCGCCAGCCGAAGGAGCCGGAGATGGTCCGCAAGGTGGATGCGCTCATCACTGAACTCCTGGAGCAAGCCACGCTCAGGCCGTCCATTGAGATTGTGCGGGAATTTGCGTTGCCGCTGCAATCGCGCGCATTGACCTATCTGCTGCGCGTGCCGGAGCGAGAGGCGAGCGAGTGGATCGGTTGGGGAACTCATGTCTTCCGCGACGGCGCCAATGGTCAGGCGAAGGGCGCCGTGCTCGAACGCTACATTCAGCGGCAGTTGGACCGTAGCACCGAGAACCCCGGCGACGATTTTTTCAGCGTGGTGAAGCACGCGAAATTTCGCGGCCGCCCTTTGACACGCGAAGAAATAATGGGCTTTGCCAATCTGGTCTTCGCCGGTGGACGCGATACCGTCATCCAAACGGTGGCATCCATCATCGGCTATTTCGGCGGACACCCGGAGGCATTGGACGCGTTGCGGGCAAGACCGGAATGGTTGAACAGCGCGGCGGAAGAATTCTTCCGGTTTGTCTCGCCTCTGACTCACATTGGCCGGGTCTGTCCCCATGCCACTGAAGTCAAAGGGGTGGCGGTTGAGGCCGGCGAGCGGGTTTCCCTCTGCTGGGCCTCAGCCAACCGCGACGCCTCAGTTTTTGAAAACCCGGACGAATTGCGCCTGGACCGGAAGCGCAACCCGCACATTGCCTTCGGCAGCGGGCCTCACAACTGCCTCGGAGCCATGCACTCCCGACTGCTCACCCGCTGTTTGCTGCGCCATTTGTGCGAAGACATCGCCGCCATAAGAATCCTTGAGGCCGAAGAGCACATCGAACGCGAGTCACAGTACGAGCGCCGTCTCGGCTACGATTCGCTTCTTGTTCAAATGACGCCGTATCGCCAACCACGATCCCCTCACGCGAACGGGTGTTGACCTCGCCGGCGGGGAAACCGTGAGAAACGGATTTCTGTGATCGGCAAAGAACTGAACCAACTGCAGATTGAAATGAAGGGCGATCATCGCTGTGATTTCGATCCCTCGGGCAGGCGTGGATGTTCGCTGGTGCAGTCGTTCGACTCGTTCCAATTTATGTAGGCCGGATTGCCGATGAGCCATAACTTGCCATCGGGGCCGGCAACTTCGGCGCGGAACCAATGGCGCTGGCCATCGCTGGTCCATCGCTGGATGTGCCCGGTCGGTTCGGCAGAGAGCGGAATCGTGTTTGGGAAGGTTACATCGTGGCCGTCTTCAATCCATCGGATATTGCCTCCGGCGGCGCCCGAGACTCGCATCCCGAGATCAACCTCCACTCCGGGCCCTGCTTGGAGATCGTCGCCGGCATGAGCGTCGTGGTTGCCAGTGCTGACGGTTACCTCGAGCAGCCGGTCGCGGGTTCCCGCTACGTCGATAAACACGTGCCCCGCGCGAATGCCATCGAGAATGGCTGGCGTTGAAAGCTCCGCCGCGTAGACGACGGTCGTCGGGCTTCCGATGGAGCCGATTTGATCGAGCGGTTGCACGGGATGGTGATTGTCGCTGCCGCCGATTCCCGTGAGCCGGCAGCCCTTGTTCAGTTGCTTGTCCCAGAAGCCAAGATCGTCGATGCCGTAGGGTTCGCTGCCGCCGTTCACAGCCTCGATCGCGGTCAGCAGGTGCATATCGACCGGTTTGGCCGGCGTCCATCCGCAGCCCATGCAGATCTCGCCGCTCGGCGCAGCAGGATGGTTGATCGACGTGATCGCGCCCACGCGGGCGGCTGCTCGCAGCAGCGTATTGGCATCGGGCACAGTTTTGCCATCCAGGCGGAAGTCAACCCAGCCGGTGCTGCCGAGAAAGTTGATGTGGCCCTGGAAGGTAGTGATCTCGCGGCCGGGAATCAGGAGCACCTTGTCGAAGTACGGTTGCAACTCGCGCATGGCATCGTACTGCGAACTGGCGTTGTGATCGGTAATGGCGATGAAGTCGAGGCCGCGGCGCGCGGCGGCGTCAACGGTGAAGTAGACGGGGCAGGGAACCATCTTGCCCGTTTGGCTGGGACACTGGCCGTCGCTGTGTGCTGTGTGCATGTGCGGGTCGCCGCGGAACCAACCCGGCCCGGTGCGCAGCGCCTCGCGCAGGACGGCGGGCTCTTGGGCGACCGCGCCGGTGCGCGATAGGTAAACGTGAATGGTGTAATGCGACTCGACGTTGACGCGAATGTTGGGCACGCCGATCAGAACATTCCACGTGCCCTGAGGAATGGCTCCCGGCAGGCAGGAGGGAGTGGCGTCCATGAGGCCGATGGTGAGCGTGGATTTGTTGCCGCCGCTCCAGCAGCGAAGCTCCACGGGATCGAGCAGGCCAAGATCGAGCGCGGTGTGCTGCTCCTTGCCGGTGTAGGCGAATGTGATCGTCACGCGCTCCGTGCCGGCGGGGACTGAGAACGGCACTTTCACGTAGCTTTGATTCTGCGAACCGCCCACCGTGCCTTCAAGGATCAGTTCGCTGGTGGAAGATTGCGCGGCGGGAGCCGCCTGCTGCGGACCGGCAGCGTTCGCGGCGGAGGGGTGAATCAGGAAAAAGCAGAGCAAAAATGCGAAATCAATTAACGATGTCGCCAGCCGCGCCAGATTTCTTTTCATGGCAGCCACTTTCTTTCGTTCGCCGGTGGTGCTTGATTCGCGTACCGCGAAGAGTACGGGCCATTATAGCCAACTATGTCAGCCTCCAAGTCGCCCCGCGAGGAAGCTCCAGGGCAATCGCATGAACGGACAGTCCTGGCCGCACTTGCCCACTTGCGCCGCCCCTACAGGGCTGCGGGACCAATCTTGGTCTGGTTTCCCAGCGTTGAAACGCTGGGCTAACGAACATTGCGCCTACGGCGCGGGCAGATCGGAACCATTGGAAGCTTTCCCAGCGTTGAAACGCTGGGCTAACGAGCATTGCGCCTACGGCGCGGGCAGATCGGAGCCATTGGAGTCAATGAATTTCCTTCATGGAATTGCCCTGGAGGAAGCACCCACATCCGTTGCGGCAGGCTGCGCCAAACGGCTGCCGGGGCATATGATGGAATTGTCCGCCGTTTCAGCTATATTTGCCAGGGAGCGCTATTGCGCTGCTATCGTGGACTAATCCCGGCAGGAAGGAAGGAATGCCGGACTAACCATGATTTCGCAGCGGCGCGGGCGCTGGAAGGTAAAGAGGTAAAGCGTGAAACGAGTGGCTCAAGTGGTTGCATTCATCATCGCTGTGGCAATGGCGTTATCGCCGATTGCAAAGGGAGAGACGAAGATGTCGATTTGGGGTCAAACCGCAGAGGGAGTTCCCGTACCGATCTACACGCTCACCGACGGCCAGATTGAGGTGAGAGTGACGGCGTATGGAGCGCATCTGGTTAGCGTGAAAACGCCGGACCGTGCGGGTAAGATGGCGGATGTCATACTCGGCTACGACAAGCTCGAAACCTATTTGATTGCGCCGAGCCCGTACATCGGGGCCATCGTCGGGCGTTACGGAAACCGCATTGCCGGAGGCAAGTTCACGATCGACGGGAAGACCTACCAGATTCCCTTGAACGACGGTCCCAACGCGCTGCATGGCGGGCCGAAGGGATTCGATCGATATGTTTGGCAAGCGAAGGAAGTGCCGGACGGAGTCGAGTTCACGCTGGTAAGCCCGGACGGCGACATGGGCTTTCCCGGAACGCTGACCTCGAAGGTGCGCTACACGCTCAAGGGGAGTACGCTGCGCATTGACTACACAGCCACCACGGACAAGGCGACCGTGGTGAATCTGACCAACCACGCCTATTTCAACCTACATGGCGACGACAAGGGCAACATCCTCGATCTGAAGATGCAAATCGACGCCGACAGGTTCACGCCGGTAAACAAGACGCTCATCCCCACGGGTGAATTGGCCCCTGTTGCCGGCACGCCGCTCGACTTCCGCAAGGCCGAAGTCATTGGCGCGCGCATTGACGCCGACAACGAGCAGTTGAAGATCGCCGGCGGCTACGACCACAACTGGGTCCTGAACGGCAAGGCCGGAACGATGCACCTCGCGGCCATCGTCACCGATCCTGTGAGCGGGCGGAAACTCACCGTTGAAACCACCGAGCCGGGCGTGCAGTTCTACTCGGGCAACTTCCTTGACGGCTCATTCACCGGCCGCCACGGCGTGAAGTACACGAAGCACTCCGGCCTCTGCCTTGAAACGCAGCACTTCCCGGACTCGCCGAACCAATCAAACTTCCCGAGCACGGTTGTGCGGCCGGGGGAGACGATGCACTCGACGACGACCTTCACCTTCGGTGTGGTGAAGTAGCCGCCGCGCCGGTGTAGCGCCGATCTCTAGACCGGCAGTCGTGCGGGCCTCCTGGCCCGCACTTTCAACCGCACACTCAGGCCGTCTGGCGGCGAGGACGCCGCCAGTACAGCCGGTCTGGAGACCGGCGCTACATCACAGACCGGCGGTACATCATGCGGCGGCTTTCCACTTCTTGAACCAGGCCAGGCCCGCCGATGTGCCCGCAGCCGGGATGTATTCGCAGCCGATCCAGCCCTCATAGCCCAACTCGTCGATAAGGTCGAATAGGTAGCCGTAGTTCACCTCGCCGGTGTCTGGCTCGTGGCGCTCGGGCACTCCGGCGATCTGGAAGTGGCCCACGCGGGTCTGCTTCGGGTCGGCGAGGTATTTGCGGATTTTAATGGCCAGATCGCCTTCTTCCACCTGGCAATGAAAGAGATCCATGAGGATTTTGAGATTCGGCGCGCCGATCTCCGCCACAATGGCGTGAGCCTCTTCCTGCCGATTGAGGAAAAAGCCCGGCACGTTGCGCACAGCAATGGGCTCGATGAGCAGCTCAACGCCCGCGGCCCGCGCTTGCAGCGCCGCCCAGGCAAGATTGACAGTGTAGACGTCGAGCAGGCGCGCGCGAACCACACCCGTAGGTGCAATGCCGGCCATAGCGTGAATGCGCGGGCACTGCAACGCGAGCGCATACTCCAACGCGCGCGAGAATCCGTCGCGGAACTCCTGCTCGCGTCCGGGCAGAGCGGTAATGCCGCGTTCGCCCGCCTTCCAGTCGCCGGGAGGGGAGTTGAAGAGAACCTGGCGCAGGCCGTGCTCCTTGAGCAGCGCAGCCAGCGTGGCGGCCGGATGCTCGTAAGGAAAAAGGAATTCGACGGCCGTAAAACCATCGTGCGCCGCGGCGGCAAAGCGATCGAGAAAGTTGTGCTCCGTGTACATCATGGTCAAGTTGGCGGCAAAGCGAGGCATGTTTACGCTCCTGTGATTCGCACTCTCACGCGGAATAAAGGGCCGCAACTTCGTAGTCCGAGACGGAGGGGATGGTGAACTCGATGGAATCGCCTGCGGTGTGGAATGGGATGTCGCGCTCCGCGCGCAGAAGCTCGACGCGGGTCACGCGCCGGCCCGCGGGAAGCCGGAAGCGGACCTGCTGCGCGCCAATGGGATAGAACTCCCGCATCCATCCGCGATGTGCGTTGGGGTTGGTGTAGTTGAGCACGTGAAGAGCGAAGCCCGGCTCCGTCTCCCAGGCAAAGATTTCGACGAGACCCTTGCCTTCGACGGTGACCGGGGCCGCAACGCCCGCGACCCACCGAACGGTGTTCTGCAGCAAGCGGCTGAGATCGGTATGGCCTGAGAGCCACATCGTTGCCTCGATATCGCCGGGGAAATACGCCAGCCGGCTCGAACCGCGCTCGTGAAGGACCACGGCCGGCTCGCCGGTTCGCGGAATGGGAGGATAGGCAAGCTCAGGCGGATAGGCGGGATAACCCGGCACGACGGTGAGCACTGGATTGTCGACGGGCTTGAGCGGCAAGCGAAACTCCGCGCCGGGAATCCAATGAGTGTCAGCGAATCCGTCGAGAATCGGATGCGGGCGTTCGATGCGCGCGAGGTAGGGATTGGCGTTGCCGAGGCGTCCGATCACCGCGCCGGCAACATGGATGCCGAAGGCGCCGGCCAGGCCGAAGTCCGCGCGGCGCTCGTTGCGCTCGGTGTACATGCTGGTTTCAAACGTGGCCAGCAACGAGCCGCCCTGGTCGACGTACTCATGCAACTGCCGGCATTGCTCGTCGCTGAGCAGCGCGGTGTTGGGCAGGATGAGGGCGGCATACTTCTTGATCCGTTCCAACTGCAGGCGATCCTCGTGCACAAAGTCGAAGAGAAAGCGGCCTTCGAGCAGCGCGTAATACATCGCATCCATGTACTGCTGCATGGATACGCCACGCGGCGGCTGATAGAAGAGCTGGGTGCGCTGGCCAATGACGACGCCGATGTTGGCGATCGTGCTCTTATTCGCCCAATGCGCATCGTGGCGGGCTGTCCACAGAAAGTAGTCGCGGCCGATCTTCTGCCATCGAAGATCTTCGCCCAGGCCGTTCTCGCCGCCCACGATGTGATAGTAGGGAACCATGCCGCTGGCTAGCGTCTGGCTAAGCCAGATCACGGATTCGGCAGGCGACTTGGTCACTTGGCGCCAGCGGACGGGCCCGGTCGAATACGCGCCCGTCACGTTCGTGGCCATTTTGCCGTCGAGCACAGCGTTGCACACGCGTCCCTGTTGCGCGGCGCCCCAGATGGGTGCATCTTGTCCGCCGCGGCCCTGGTTATCGGCCTGGAACCATGGGCAGAACTCGCCCAGCTTAGCCAGGTTGGGAGTGGCGTGGATCCCGCCGCCCATATTGAGAGTGTAAAAACTCGAAGCCCTTTTCTCCTGCGCGATGGAGCCGTAGAGCTTGCAGAGGCTGATGACCCGCTCGTTGAACTTGTCCCAGTACGCCGGCGTTTTCGGCGGCGGTAACTGGCGGCACTTGCTGCAGTAGCAGACGGGCAAAGCGAAAGAGGGCCATCCGTTGGTGTAGTGCCCATCCATGTCGTAGCGGGAGTTGACCTCGCGCATGACCGCGGGAAAGTAGTCGGTCATGTACGCCGAGAACATGCAGGTCTGAAACAAATCCGGTTCTTCCGCGGTGGGCATGGGCTGGCCTTGCTCATCGCGCATGAACCAATCGGGGTGCGCGGCCAGAGCGTCGCCCCAGTTGAGGTCGGGGCTGTAGCGGGCAATGGTGCGCAGCCCGCGCTTCTTGGCTGCGTCGTGCAGTTCACCGGTGAAATCGCGCCCGTTCAGGTATTTTGCGTGGCGATGAAAGGGAACGCTGCTGGGATAATATGCAACGATCCCCGTAATGCTGACAAACACGGCGCCCACTTTGACGCTGGCCCAATAATCAGCCCACGCCTCAACGTCGAGGACCGCTGGATCGTGCTCGGTAATGTTGGTCTGGCCGATGCGGCGCAGGGTTTTCTGCCAGGGCACGTCTGCTGCCGGGCTGGGCAATGCGGCGGGAGCAGAGCCTGCCGCTCCAGGCGGAGCCAGTGCGAAGGAATCTCCTACGCGAGCCAGCGGCGCCGCGGCCGCGGCCGTCTTCAAAAACCAGCGCCGGTTCATGATGGTGGTGACCCCCGTTGCATTGCGAAAATCCGAGTAAGGATACGAAAAAGCTGAAGCCCCGGAACTATTTTGAGTGCGTGCTCAGCTCGTCCAGCACGTGTCTCAAATCGTCGAGTTTTTGTCCGGCCTCTGACAGCTTGCCCTCCGAAGTCAGGCGCTGATAGTCGGCGAAGTCGCGGCTGGCTTGATGGATGAGCGCATTGACATCGGTCGCGGGCTGCGGGGCGCCAGCTGCAGCCGCTGCCCCTGTTCCTGTCGCGGGTTGCTGCGCTTCGCCGCCTGTGAGCGACGGCGTCTCCCCTCCGAAGAGCGAACTCATCGCGGCCTCGAAGGTCGGCCCGTAGGCCAGGCGATCCTGCAGCGCCAGCACGACCAGCCGCAGCTCCGGCATGGGACTATGCTGTGCCTGCAGGTAGATCGGCTCAGCGTAGAGCAGCGCATGCCCGCAGGGAATTACGAGAAGGCTGCCACGGATGACGTGCGAGCCTTGCTGGTTCCAGAGCGTGAGCTGGCCGGAGAGCTGCGCGTTCTGGTCGATGCGCGCCTCAATCTGCTGCGGCCCGTCGACGAGGCGCGTCTTGGGAAAGTCGAAGACCACGGCGCTGCCATAGTGCGCGCCGTCGCTGCGCGCCGCGATCCAGCCGATCAGGTTATTGCGGTTGATGGGTGTGAAGGGCAGAATCTCGACGAACTCAAGGCCGCTCGATTCTCCGGGAAGCGTCATCAGCACGAAGTTCGGCTCCATCGCCTGCGCGGTCTGGTCTCCGCTGCCGCTCGAGCCGGTTTGCGTGGCCACGCTCCACTGGTCCTCGCGGTTGTAGAAGACCTCGGGATCGGTCATGTGGTAGAGGCCGTAAACCTGGGCTTGCAGGCTGAGCATCAACTCGGGGTAGCGAACGTGCGCGCGCAGCCACGCCGGCATGGTCGACGCATCCTTGAAAAGGCCGGGAAAGATGCCGCGCCATGCGGCGAGGATGGGATCGGCGCTGTCGAAGACATAGAACGTCACGCTGCCGTCGTAGGTGTCTACGACCGCCTTCACGCTGTTGCGGATGTAGTTGACCGGCTGGTCTTCGAGGCTGGCTTGTGCCGAGTAGGGATAACTTGCGGAGGACGTGTAGGCATCGATGATCCAGGACAGCCGCCCGTCGTCCCCAACCACGATGTAGGGATCGTGATCGAAGGTGAGGAACGGCGCAAGGGCGGAAACGCGCGCGATCACATTGCGCCGCATCAGCAGCCGGCTCTGCGCGGTGATGTCGTCGCTGAACGGAACCTTGGTCAGGTCGCCGCGATCGAAGGCCAGCAGCACGCGGCGCAGAAAGCCGCCCATCACGATGCCGCCTGTACCCTCGTAGGAAGAGAGATTGTTGCTTTGGCCCTGGGGATAGTTGAACTCCTGCTGATGCGTCTTGACGTAGACGTCGGTGTCGGTCATTCTCGCCGAAGTAGATCTCGGGGCGCGTCACGCTCAGGCTGGGCACGGTGCTTTGCACGGGCATGTTGCTCAGGTAGAGCGTGGGCAGGCCCTCTGGCGTGAATCCGTTCACGGGATTCATGGTGATGCCGTAGCCGTGGGTGTAGATGAGCTTGTCGTTAATCCAGTTGCGGCTGCTATCGGGCAGCTTGTTCACATCTAGCTCGCGGACAGCGAGCATGACCTGGCGGAGCGAGCCGTTGATCTGGTAGCGATCGATGTCGATGCCGGGAAAATCGTAGTAGGTGCGAATCTCCTGCTCCTGGCGCAGCGTGTCCTGGAGCGCGCCAACGTCCCATAGGCGGATGTTCTCGAAGCGTCGCCTGATTGTGTGCCGGGTCGGCGGCGGCGACGGTGGTTTCAGCGGGAAACTCGCTCTGGGCGAAGCGGTCGAGCCCGTAGGCCTGGCGCGTCATGGCGATGCTGTCGGTGATGTAGGGCCGTTCGCGGTCGAGCTGGTTGGGCTTGACGATAAAGGTGCTCACATACCAGCCGGCCACGCCGGCCACGACATAACAAACCACTGCGGGGACGATGGCCGCGATCAGCCAGCGCGCGCGCGGCTTGAGCACGCCGCTGGCAATGGCGATTGCCGCGCCCAGAGCGAGTGCCGCGCTGATGAACAACATGCCGATGAGCGTGATGTGCGCGTCGGTGTAGGTGACTCCATCGAAGATCGTGTGCTGCTCGAAGAGGAGTTCGAAGCGGCCGACATATTCATGAATGGCCAGCGTAAAGAGCAGGAATCCGGCGGCGATTGAAATGCCGCGCCAGCGGCAGCGAAGCGGGACCGCCGAAGCGCCCGCCGAGCGCGCGTCCGCCGCCCGCGGCGATGAGAAACAACACGGCAAGAACGCACACCAGCACGGCCAGCGTAAGCAGCCATCCGGCGATGAGCTGCCAGGCCGGCAGAGTGAAGAGATAGAAGCCGAGCGGACGGGCCGAAGATAGGGTCAGTGATGCTTGCGGCGTGGCGGCGCATACCAATAGAGGGCCAGCGTGGGCCACTGCGACTCCATGGCGAAGCCGGTGGCGACGGCGATGACGAGCGCGCCGATGACGGCGACGATATGCAGGAACTTCGCTACCGGCAGCTCGATGGGCCGGCCGCCGACGAAGATCGTGTGGGTGTCGGGCAGATCGGCGGCGTGGCTGTGGCGAAGAGCGAGAAACACGGCGAAGAGGATGAGGAAAGTGAGCGCCGCAAAGGCCGCGAACGTTCCCCACTCGAAGGCCAAAGCTCTTCCAGAAGACGCTGGCGTAGCCGAGCGAGCTGAACCAGAGCAGGTCAACCCAGTAGGACACGGCGGTGCGCCCGCCAATGAAGACGAGCGCGACCAACGCGAGAAAGAGGTAGACGACGAGGCGCGGGCGGCGCGGCTTAGACGGCGCCGGCCAATCGATGGTTTCGGGCATTTTTCACCCCACTCAGGCGAATTCGTGCTGGCTGAGATACGCAAGAATTGTACAGCGGTGGAATCTGCCCGCCGGCATTATGCCCATTTGGGTATAATCGAAGCGTGAAGGAAAAACTCAAGCCGCTGCGCTGGATTGGGTCGGCAAAGAGGGATCTGCTGGCCATGCCAGACGAGGTGCAGCAGGTTTTCGGGTTTGCGCTGTTTCACGCACAAATAGGCCTGTTTCACCCGGCGGCAAAACCGCTGAAGGGCTTTGGTTCGGCCGGCGTGGTCGAGATTGTCGAGGATTGGCGTGGCAACACCTACCGCGCGGTGTATACGGTGCGATTCGCAGGTGCGGTATATGTTCTGCACTGCTTTGAGAAGAAATCGAAGCGCGGCATCGAGACGCCGAAGCGGGAGATGGATTTGATCCGTGCCCGGTTGAAAGAGGCCGAAGCACAGGCAATTGGAGGTTGACCGATGAACAAAGTGAAGGCAGCAAAAAGCGTGTACGAAGAGCTGGAGTTTCCGGATGCGGATGAGATGCTTTTGAAAGCGCAATTGGCGGTGAAGATAGCCGAGATTCTGCGCCAAGCGGGGATGGAGCCAGCAGCGGGCAGCGAAGGTGCTGGGATTGACGCAGCCGAAGCTGTCAAAGATGCTGCGCGGGCAGTTCCGCGGCATCAGCGAGATCAAGATGATGGAGTGCCTGGTGCGGCTCGGACGCGGCGTGAAGATTGTCGTGGGGCCGGAGGGCAAAAGGGCGCCCGGACGCGTAGAAGTGGTGGCGGCGTAGGTCCGCTTCAGCATCTCTCCAACTCCGACGTGAACTGAACGCCGTTCAGATCAGCTCGTCGCGCCCGCTTGATGCTGAGCTCCTTCACGATCTTGCCCACATCCTGCGAGTGGTCGCGGTGGGCGATCAGCAGCGCGTCTTCGGTGTCGACAACGACCAGGTTCTCCACGCCCACCAGCGCCACAAACTTCCTGGGGCTGAAGATGTAGTTGTCGTTGGCTTCGATGGCCATGTGGCCGCCGGTATCGGCGACGTTGCCTTCGGCGTCGCCGCGCAGCCGCGTCTCCACCTGGTACTCGTAGAGCGAAGCCCAGGAGCCGAGATCGTTCCAACTGAACTCGGCGGGAATGCAATAGAGATTGGAGAGGTGCTCGCCCTTGGCCGAGCGGGGCTCCAGGACCGCGTAGTCAACGGAGATGTTTTCGCACTTGGGATAAGCGGTGCGGAAGACCTCGTCGAACTGCGGCGTGCCCTAGGCGGCGGCGATGGCTTCAAGCAGCGGAGCGGTCTCCGGCAGGTGCTCGCGGACGGCGTTGGCCAGGGTGCGCGCCGACCACAGGAACATGCCGGAGTTCCAGTAGTAGTTGCCGGCGGCAACAAACTCTTCGGCGCGGTTCTGGTTGGGCTTTTCGATAAAACGGCGCACGTGCAGAGCGGAATCGTCCTTGGTCAGGTCGCCGGTCTCGATGTAGCCATAGCCGGTTTCGGCGCGGGAGGGCTCGATGCCCAGCACCACGATGTTTTCGCCGGCCGCGGCCACAGCGATGCCTTTTTGCAGCGCCTTGAGGAAGCGCGGCTCGTCGGCGATGACGTGGTCGGAAGGGAAAATGCCCAGCACGGCCTCGGGGTTCTCGCGCTCGATGAGGAAGGCGGCCAGGCCGCAGGCCGGAGCGGTGTTGCGGGCCACCGGCTCCTGCACGATCTGCGCGGCGGGCAGGCCGGGCAACTGGTCGGCGATCTCCTGGGCCAGATACTCGTTGGTGATGATCCAGGTCTTTTCCAGCGTAGCCAGGGGCTTGAGCCGCTCCACGGTCTGCTGGATCATGGAGCGCTCGCCGTCAAGCGCCAGAACCTGCTTGGCGTGGGCGCGCCGGGAGCGGGGCCAGAAACGGGTGCCGCTGCCCCCGGCCAGAATCACGGGACGAAAATCGATTGCGGAATTCAACATTGAAGAAACATCCTACTCGACAGAGATAACGTTTGCACAGGGGCGTGGGAATAATTTTCGCCTGGGAAACTGCCCCGGGCGGGCAACGCTGAGCCAATTGAGCTGAGCGGCCAGCCAGCTCCGCCCAAGCCGGCGCTCCAGGTCGCTGCGGATCAGCCAGACAACCTCACCAGGCTGACCCCAGGGTTTCAAGGCCGCACTTGCGGCTTTGCAGGTTCGACGCCGGAGCCGGCAGCCGCCCGGAGCCGTGCGATTGCGGTAAGCTAGCAGGAATGCCAAGCGTGCGTCAGGGCTCGATCCATCTCTTTCGGTTCTCAGGAATCGACGTATTCCTGCACTGGTCATGGTTTCTGCTGGCGGTCATCGAGATCGGCTACCTGAGGAACCGCTATACATCCCTTATTTGGGGCGCGCTGGAGTACCTGGCCTTGTTCCTGATTGTGCTTTTGCACGAATTCGGCCATGCTCTGGCTTGCCGCCAGGTGGGTGGAACGGTGGACCGGATCATGCTATGGCCGCTGGGCGGAGTGGCGTTTGTGAACCCGCCGCAACGTCCGGGCGCCATGCTCTGGAGCCTTGCCGCCGGGCCGCTGGTGAATGTGGCGCTGCTGCCGATCCTGGGAGCGGCCTATTTGGGGGCGCAGGGACTGGGTTGGGCGCAGGCCATGCCCGACGCCTACAACTGGCTCGGCTGGGTTCTGCGCATCAATGTGGTCCTGCTGGTTTTCAACATCCTGCCCATCTATCCGCTGGACGGCGGCCAGATTCTTCGCTCGCTGCTGTGGTTTGTGCTGGGGCGCGCGCGCAGCCTGGTGGTGGCCACGGTGCTGGGCTTTGTGGGCGCGGCCGGTCTGGTTTGTCTGGCCTTGTGGATGCGCTCCACCTGGTCATTGCTGATCGCCGGCTATATGCTCTTGAACTGCTGGGGCGGGCTGCAGAGTGCACGCGCGATGATTCGCATGGAAAAGCTGCCGCGCCGCGAGGGATTTGCCTGCCCGAACTGCGGGACTAAGCCGCCGGTGGGAACCCTCTGGAGATGCGCCCAGTGCAAACAGACCTTCGACACGTTCGAAACCGGGGCTGTTTGCCCCTACTGCGGAGCTCAATTCCCCAACACGATGTGCGGCGAGTGCCAGCAAACGCATCCCATCGGCGAGTGGATGGCTGCTGCCTACGCGCGCCAGAGCGCGGCGGGCGAGGGATCGCTCCAGAATCAGTAGATCCGACAGCACAATTTGGGCACTAAAAGGGAGCGGCAGGCGGTCTAACCACGATCCACGACCTCCACGAATCCCGTCTACCGCAATCCGGCGAGGAACTCTCCCATGCGCCGCGTACCCTCGTCGATGTTCTCCTTGGTCACCGGATAGGAGATGCGCAGGTGTTCCCCGGTGCCGAAGGCCTCTCCGGGCACAGTCACCACGTGCGCCTCGTGGAGCAGGCGCGTGGCCATCTCCGTCGCGGTCTTGATGCCGCCCTTGCCCAGGTAGGCGGAGATGTTCGGGTACACGTAGAACGCGCCTTCGGGCTTGGTGCAGGTGATGCCGGGAATCTTAGCCAGTGCGGCGAGCATATAGTCGCGCAGTTCAATGAACTCGGCGCGGAACTCCGCCACGCATTCCTGCGAGCCGGTGAGCGCCGCGATGGCTGCTTTCTGCACAAAGCTCGTCGCGTTCGACGTGGACTGCGACTGCAGCTTACTCAGGTTCGCGGCCACCGGCTTTGCTGCCAGCGCGAACCCCGCGCGCCAGCCGGTCATCGAATAGGTCTTCGAGAGCGAGCCGAGAATGACGAGGTGCTCCTTGGCCCATCTAAATGAGCCGCCGGAGACGGACTTTCCAGCATAGTTCAGGTACACGTAGCACTCGTCCAGAAGCAGGAAAATTCCGCGCTCGTGGGCCAGGCGGACGATCCGCTCCAGGTCCTCGGCCGAAACCACAGAACCCGCCGGATTGGACGGCGAGTTCAGGATGATGGCCTTGGTGCGCGGCGTGATGGCCTGCTCGATGGCGTTGGCGCTGATGCGAAAGCCCTCCGTCTCGCTGGTTTCGAGAAAGACCACCGTGCCGCCGGCGTACTGGATGATGTCCTTGAAGCTGACCCAGTAGGGAACGGGCAGGATCACCTCGTCGCCGTGGTCCACCAGCACTTGGATGGCGTTAAACAGCGCGAGCTTCCCGCCAGTGGTAAAGATAGCCTCGTCGATCGAGTAGTCCGAGCCGAAGTCGCAGGCGTGCCGCTCCACAATCGCCTTGCGCAAGTCGGGAATGCCGGGAACCACGGTGTAACGCGTGAAGTTGGCCTCAATCGCCCCAATCGCGGCGTCCTTAATGTGGCGCGGAGTGGCGAAGTGGGGCTCGCCGGCCCCGAAATCCACCAGGTTGGCGCCCTGTGCGCGCAGTTTAGCCGCCTCGGCGGCCACGGCCATGGTCGCGGATACTTCAATCCGCCCAATGCGATCGGCAAAGACTTTTGTAGGGGTGATGACTGTCATAACAATTCCATCTTGCCAGATTTCCCGGCAATCACGAAACTCGGGCTTCGGGCCGATTTCACAGCGGAAAGAGTTTTTGTTGCCTTTTTCGCGGAAACATGTCAAATTGAATGCTGGTATCCCCCCGGCCGCTTCGGTGGCCGGGCGCGAAGCCGCTCCGCACGGAGCGGCTTCTGCATTTCTAGAAGGACGATGATTTGGTCACCAATATATACGTGGACGGATTCAATCTGTACTATGGGGCGCTCAGGAATACGCCCTATCGCTGGCTCAACCCGGAAAGGCTCTGCCAGCTTCTTTTGCCGAAAAACACCATCGGGCGAATCCGGTATTTTACCGCCCTGGTATCGGCCCGACCCAGCGACCTGGATCAACCCGTTCGCCAGCAGCTATATCTGCGGGCGCTGGCAACGCTCCCCAAGATTTCCGTTCATCTTGGCCACTTTCTCACCCACGAGGTCACGATGGCGCTCGTCGTGCCGCCGGGCCAGCCGCAAAAATATGCGCAGGTGGTCAAGACGGAAGAGAAAGGCTCGGACGTAAATCTGGCCACTCACTTGCTCCACGATGCGCATTTGGGCAGATTCGATATTGCGGTCGTGATTTCCAACGATTCCGACCTACTCGAGCCCATCAAAATCGTGCGCAGGGAGCTAGACAAACAAGTGGGCATCCTCAACCCGCACCCCAATCCAAGCCGCGCCCTCCTACCCCATATCGACTTCATCAAGCAGATTCGTGCCGGCGTTCTCAGCGCCTCGCAATTCCCGGCGAAGCTCGCCGATCGGCACGGCACGTTCACCAAGCCCGCAAGCTGGTAGTTTCTTTAGGCGGCGATGGCGCGCCGCATGGGCACCAGCCCTTCCCGCGCTGGATCGTCTGCTCGATCCCGAATACGACGCCATCACTCTCGGCATGCTGTGAAAGGCCGCGCAGGCCGTCGGCCGCCGAATCCGGCTGGAACTTGCCTAGTAACTCCGCTCAACCGCCGTTGCCGTTCTTGATCCGCGCGCGCAGCCTCTTCAGCACGTTGGGCGGCACCAGGCCGCTGATGTCGCCGCCGAAGCTGAACACTTCCTTCACCATGCGCGAACTGACGAACGAGTAGCGCCCCGCCGGCTGCAAGAAGACGGTCTCGATTTCCGGGGCCAGGCGGCGGTTCATGAGCGCCGTCTGGAATTCGTGCTCGTAGTCGGAGATGGCGCGGATGCCGCGCAGCACCGCCGACGCGCCCGCCCGGCGCGCGAAATCCACCATGAGGCCGTCGAATGTGGCCACCGAGACGTTGCCCAGCGGCCCCGTGACCTCTTCGAGCATCTCCACGCGCTCCTCAACGGTGAACAGCGGATTCTTGACCGGATTGACGAGGATGGCGACGGTGAGATGGTCAAAGAGCTTGGCGCCGCGCTGAATCAGGTCTACGTGACCGTTGGTCGGCGGATCGAAGGTGCCGGGGTAAATGGCTTTCACAGGCATCGGGCTGCTCTAGACGGATTCTAGCAGCGGGGAGCTTTACGGGCGGACCCAGTGGCCAGGTTCATCCTTTGCGCCCCCGGACCGCTTCCTTGGCTTCGGCTGCGCCGCCGGCGGGAACCTCGGGCACGTCGGCCTTCGCGGCGCCGATACTTAGCCGCTTGCGCAACTCGGCGTCGATCCGGACGTAGACGTCCTTATTCTCCTTGAGGAAGGTGCGCGTGTTTTCGCGGCCCTGGCCGATGCGTTCGCCCGCGTAGCTATACCAGGCGCCCGACTTTT
This sequence comes from uncultured Acidobacteriaceae bacterium, assembly GCA_963701835.1. GTDB lineage: Bacteria > Acidobacteriota > Terriglobia > Terriglobales > Acidobacteriaceae > Telmatobacter. The sequence goes on from CAVPBL010000007.1 coordinate 20,071, forward strand.
CCACGATGTTGTGGGTCACGGCCAGGTCGAGCACGTCGCCCTCCTTGCTGATGCCCTCGCCGTACAAAATGTCGAACTCTGCCTCGCGGAAGGGCGCGGCCACCTTGTTCTTGACGATCTTTACCTTGGTCCGCGAGCCCACCACAGTGTCGCCTTCCTTCACGGCGGCGATGCGGCGGATATCGATGCGCACCGAGGAGTAGAACTTGAGTGCACGGCCGCCGGTGGTGGTTTCGGGGTTGCCGAACATGACGCCGATCTTTTCGCGGATTTGGTTGATAAAGATGAGAGCCGTGCGCGACTTGGAGACCGTGCCGGTGAGCTTGCGCAGCGCCTGCGACATCAGCCGCGCCTGCAGCCCCATGTGGGAGTCGCCCATTTCTCCGTCGAGCTCGGCCTTGGGAACCAGCGCGGCAACTGAGTTGACGACGAGAACGTCGATGGCGCCCGAACGGACCAACGCTTCGGTAATTTCCAGGGCCTGCTCGCCGCTATCGGGTTGCGAAACGAGCAGATTATCGATATCCACGCCGAGTTTCTTGGCGTAGCCGGGGTCGAGGGCGTGTTCGGCATCGACAAAGGCCGCCAGGCCTCCGCGCTTCTGTGCCTCGGCGATCACTTGGAGGCAGATTGTGGTCTTGCCCGACGACTCGGGGCCGAAAACCTCCGAGACACGGCCGCGGGGGATGCCGCCGACACCCAGCGCCGCGTCGAAGCTGATGGATCCAGTCGAGATAACGGCGATGGGAAGCAGCGCCTCGCGAGACCCGAGCCGTACAATCGACCCCTTTCCGAACTGTTTTTCGATCTGTGCAAGGGCAAGTTCTACCGCTTTGGCGCGGTCGTCAACGATGGCCATTGGGAGGGCTCCTCAAGAAGTGCGCGCTCTGCGCAACTCCTGCTTTGCTGACAGGAAACGGCGCGGGGCTTCATTAGAATTCCACCGGATTGTAGCAGGATGGGACAGTGAAGGACAGGACAAAATAGCGAAGAAAGGGAGAAAACGCGGAAGTCGTTCAAAACAAGTGGAATCCCCCAAAAATCGCCGATGCTAACATTAGGAAGCGAGGGATTTTGAAATGGCGGCCCATCCGTCTGGCGTTAATCAACACGGCCTGGGGATCAGCAGAATCTCCGTGACCGGGTTCAAGTCACTTGCCACGAAGACCGACTTGGAAATACGACCCCTGACCGTCCTGGCAGGTGCGAACAGTTCCGGCAAATCGAGCTTCATGCAGCCGCTACTGCTCATGAAGCAGACGCTGGAGAGCGATGTAAATCCGGCTGGTCCATTTCTTCTATCCGGTCCGTACACTCGTTACACCGAAACAGAGCAGTTCCTTTCGCATGTTGGCGCTTCAAAGAATGATGGTCGGCCTCTATCAGTCGAATTCACCTTCGACGAGGGACTGACGGCCGGGATGGCATATTCGGCGGAACCGGGAGCAGGCTTGCATGTTGCGGAATCATGGGGATCGAATTCAGCCAACCAGTTGAAATGGAAGATCGCCAGAAGTTCGCCCCCTGAGGAATTAAGAGCGATGCTTCTTGGGTTCAGTTCAATTCCGCTGCTCATGAAACAGATGGGATTTACTGTGCTGTCGGTTCAGGAATACCAGTTTTACCAATGCCTTCTCTACTCTATGCCAGTGGGGCCAGGACCAAGTGGCTCAGCATGGGAGCAGCGTGAACTGTATTTCATGCAGGAAAACCTCACGCTGAACTCTCATATTCGCAGGCTGATTTACGTTCCCGGGCTTCGAGGGGACCAGGATCGCAAATGGTTGCTCGCGGAAGTCACCGAACAGGGCTTTTTCGAGGGACCATTCGAAAGCTATGTACCCAGCCTCATCCTTTCGTGGCAACTGCCCGGCAATCTTCCCAAGGTGTACAAGCTGGTAAACGCACTAGGCAGATTGGATTTGGCCTCTGGCATTAGTCCCATTAGGCTGAATGAATCGGAGCTTGAAATTCGAGTACCTAGAACACGTGACTCGACCGATGACGATTTCGTAAATGTTGCCGACGTTGGGCTTGCTGTCTCCACCGTTCTTCCTGTTCTGGTTGCGCTGATTCAAGCCGATCCTGGGCAGCTTGTCTATATTGAGCAGCCCGAGCTCCACCTTCACCCACGCGCGCAACTGAAGCTGGCTGAGCTTCTCGCGGAGGCTGCCAATCGCGGTGTGAGGCTCGTAATTGAGACACATAGTTCGCTTCTGTTGCAGGGCATCTTGACGTGCGTTGCGAAGAGTTCGATCTCGCCGGATCGGGTAGCGCTGCATTGGTTTTCGCGCAACGAAGAAGGTGTCACGAATGTGGCAACCGCAAGTATTGACAATGAGGGAAGAGTCGGAGATTGGCCCTCCGACTTTGACAATGTCGAACTAGAAGCAAGCAATGACTATCTGGATTCTGCTGAGGCAAAGTTGATCGCGAGCAAAGGAATCTAATGCGGCTTGTGATCGACGCCAATATTGCCCAGTCTGCTGGCAGTTCCAATGATCCCGAATCGCTGAACAGCCGGGAGTGCCTAAATGCGGTGCTTGAGCATGAGCATATCGCTGTTTTTGGCCAGCCCCTTCGGGACGAATGGAGGGAGCATTCTTCGCTGCACTCCCGGAGGTGGTGGAGATCGATGATGGCGCGGAAGAGAGTCGAGTTTCAGGATGGCGCCGAATTCGCTGTGCATTTAGAAAGCTCCTGCGCCTGTCTCGAACACGACCGCTGGAAACAAGATCTGCGAAAGGACTTTCACCTGGTTCAATCTGCGCTCGCATCTGGCCAAACGATCCTCTCAAATGAGAGGGAATTTCCGAAATACGTGTCGATCGCGTGCGTGACGGTGCGGATTCTTTCTGGGCTCTACTATGCGAATCCGTCTCTTGAAGGAGAATCGTGCATTCAATGGATTCAAGCCGGGGCGCAAAACGAAACCGGCCGCCGAATTGAAGCATGGGTAAGAAGCTACTGCACCGCAAATTGACTGTGCGATTCAAGGACGGCAGAATCTCAGTCGGCGCGCTTTCCGGTCGCATTGAGGGACGGGGCCCGCCTTAGTTCACATTTGAGGCACAACGGAGCCATGAGGATCAGAATCACACTTGAGGACGAGACTTACGAGTTTGCTACGTATTATGCGAGGGTACGAGGTCTCACCTTGGGAGCCGCTATTGGCGAATTAATCTGCAAGGTGCAGACCGCTCCACCGCCGACTCGACCGAAACTTCGGCGTTCTCGAAACGGCCTTCCTCTCTTTCCGAGCACCGGCAGGGTCATAACTTCGGAATTAGTCAAGAAGATCGACGACGAAGAGTACGACCCGAAACGATTTCGTTAGTCCAAGTCTTGCAGATTCAACAGCAGACGCGAGGCATGCCCGTCACACCGTGTAGGCGCCCACTCTCGTCTCGCGGCTGGTCAGAGCGTCGCACTGGCGGTCAAGGACCTCGTACTCGCCGTCGTGCTCCTTGCGGAAGGCGCGAAAGGCATCTTCGCTGGTCCAGCGGTCAATCGTCAGGTAGCCCCCGGGAACATAGGCATCGCGGAGCAGTTCGGTTCCCAGATAGTTGGGCGAGGTGCGAAAGAGCTGCGCCCAGGCGCCTTCGGGACCGTATGCGGCCTCAAAGCCGGCCACCTTATCCTCAGCAATCTCAAACTGCCAGACCACCACAAACATGCGAACCCCTCAGCGGTTCTCCAGTTGCTGCGACGCGAAGCCGCAACTGCTGAGTGGCTCTTTCCTGAACAAAAAGCCACCCTGCGCGAAACTCGAAATGCCACCCACTAACAGGAGAACCGCTCGAATGCTGTGTTTATGGTAGCGCAGCGGGTGCGATGGGAGAACTCAGCCGTCGGGTTCCGGGCCCCGCGCGCTCCGATCCTGCTTCTCATATTGTGGTACTCCGTCTCTCTACTGGGCGCATACTTATGATGGGTCGTTTCCCCGAGGAGTAACCTTCCCCTTAAGGCCTCCTTTTGCCGCTTCGACCGCTCGACTTGCAAGACAAATTGATAAGGGTCTTTGACCAGGCTGCCTTACGCACGGTCAGTCGCACGCTTGCCGCATCGATGCGGCGAGGAAACAGGCTGTGGATGCGGCGGGCTCGCGCACCGCGCACTCCTGCGCCGGCAACGTAATCTGAAAGCGTCGAATCAGGGTTCAATGTGAGGGATCTATGAAGGCTCGCTATCCAGGCATCCGTGTAACCGCCAACGGAAATCAGCTCGTCAGCTACCACACCGAGACGCGCATCGCCGACGCCGGCGTGTTCTACCCCATCACGCCTTCTACCGAGGGCGGCGAGCTCTTCCAGCAGGCCTACGCCGAAGGCAACCTGAACGTCTTCGGGCACAACACAATCGCCATTGAGGCTGAGGGCGAGCATGCGGCGCAGGGCGGAGCGATTGCACACTCGGTTTGCGGCAAGCGCGTCGTCAACTTCACCTCGGGCCAGGGCGTGGTGTACGGCGTGGAGCAGTACTATCATGCGCCGGGCAAGGGTTCGACCATGGTGCTGGAGGTGGGCGCGCGCGCGCTGACCAAGCACGCCCTCAACGTTCATTGCGGCCACGACGATATCTATGGCGCGCTCGACACCGGCTGGATCATGCTCTTCGGCAAGGACGCGCAGCAAGCCGCCGATCAGGCGCTGATTCTGCGCCGCGTGACCGAACTCTCGCTCACGCCGGGCATGAACATCATGGACGGCTTCCTGACCACGCACCTTGAGCGCACATTTTACAAGCATGAATCGGAGCTGATCCGCGAGTATCTTGGCGCGCCCGAAGACATCATCGACTGCCCCACGGAGGCGCAGCGGGTTCTCTTTGGACCCACACGCCGCCGCGTTCCCAAGATGATGGATCTCACCAATCCCATCCTGCTCGGGCCGGTGCAGAATCAGGAACATTATATGCAGGGTGTCGTCGCGCGGAGGAACAACTTCGCCGAGCCGATCCTGCACTTCCTTGAAGAAGCCTACGAAGATTTTGCGCAACTCACCGGCCGGCGCTACGGCCTCATCAGCGAGTACAAGACCGTTGATGCGGATACGGTCTTCGTCTCGCTCGGCTCGGCTGCGGAGAACATTGAGGCAGCGGTCGACTACCTGCGTCAGACGCGCAGTGCGAGCGTTGGCTCAATTCACGTCAATGTGATTCGCCCCTTCCCCGAGGCCGCTCTCATCACCGCACTCAAGGGCAAGAAGAACGTCATCATCCTCGAGCGCACCGACGAAGCTCTTTCCGGCGACAATCCACTCGGCCGCGACATCCGCACCGCATTTTCAAAAGCGCTGCAGGGAACCGAAGGCCTGCCCGCTATCACGCTTGCCGAGGTTCCGCGCTTCATCGGCGGCAGCTACGGTCTGGGTTCGCGCGATTTCCGTCCCGAGCACATCATTGGAGCGTACGAGTTCGCTACCGCGGGCCGCGCGCGCAAGGACGGCAAGACCGCTGCCGACGGCGTGAACTTCATCGTTCTCGGCATCGACCACCCCTACTGCGTCATCGCCGACGAGACTCCGTCACTGCTGCCCGAGGGCGCGGTTGCCGTGCGCTTCCATTCGATCGGCGGATGGGGCGCCATCACTACGGGCAAGAATCTGGGCGCGATTCTCGGCGACCTCAACGACCTGCTCTTCGAGCGCGACGGCCTCAAGGACGACCTCGGCAATCCCAAGGAAGTGATCCACGTCAGCGCCAATCCCAAGTACGGTTCCGAGAAAAAGGGCGCGCCGACCAGCTACTTTATGGTCGCGGCCAAGGAGCGCATTCGCGTCAACTGCGATCTCCGCCACGTCACCGTTGTTCTCTGCTGCGATCCCAAGGCCTTCACGCACACCAATCCGCTCGACGGCATGCAGGAAGGCGGCTGCCTGGTCTGGGAGTCCGATCGTCGAAGGCGAGCGCGCATGGCAGAACCTGCCCATATGGGCGCGCCAGCAGATCATCCAGAAAAAAATTCGTGTCTTCACGCTGCCCGGTTTCGAAATCGCGCGCAAGGCCACCGACCGCGCCGATCTGCAACTGCGCATGCAGGGCAACGCCTTCCTGGGCGCATTTTTCGCGGTCAGCCCGATGCTGCAGGAATTCGGCATCGCGCAGGAGCAGTTCCGCGATGTCGTGCATAAGCAATACGTCAAGAAATTCGGCAAGCTGGGCGACGCGGTTGTCCAGTCGAACATGGAAGTCATGATGCAGGGCTTCGAGCGCGTGAAGGAGATCGCGATCGGCGAGCTTTCGGCCGCCGACCACTCCAGCCTGCGCGGACAGGCGTTGCTGCCGATCCTTGAAGCAGGTTCCGGCTTTTGCTGAAGCGGGCTCGGCGCGTCGGCCGCCGCTCCACGCCGCCTCCGGCAGGGCAAGGCGCGCGCACGCCCGTCTCCTCCATCGAGGCCTTCGATGCGGAGTTCCGCTCGCACTTCGGCTACAACCAGCCGGCCACGCCGCTCTCCGCCTTGGGTGTGATTGCCGCGGCCACTGGCGACACGGCGTCAAAGTACGTTGCCCGGCGCGAGACGCCGCTCTACATCCCCGAGAACTGCACGCAGTGCATGGAGTGCATCTCGGTCTGCCCGGATACGGCTCTGCCCAACTGCTCGCAGGACCTGGGCACAATTCTGAGCACGGCGGTCGCGCGTTACGTGGCCGATCCCGCCGAACGCAAAAAGATGCACGACAAGCTGCCGGAGATCGAGAAGCTCGCACGGCAGCGCATGTTGGCCGAGATGAAGACCGGCACGCCGCTGCAGACCATCCTCCGCGAGGTCACCGAGTCCGTCGACGGATTCTCGACGCCGAAGCCAAGGAGCAATTCTTCGCGATCATCGACAAAGTGCCGATGGCCTACCAGAAGACCAACGCCATCTTCTCGTCGCCGGAGCGCAAAGCTCCAGGCTCGGGCGGCATCTTTTCCATCTTTGTCAGCGACCTGTGCAAGGGCTGCGCGGCCTGCGTCACGGCCTGCGGCGACCACATGGCGCTGAAGATGGTGCAGGAAACCGAGGATGTGAATGCCGAGCACGAGACCGGCACGCATTTCCTGGATCTGCTGCCCGACACCGCGCAGAAATATCTGGGCCTCTATAACGGCGCCAATCCCGCCGACTCAAAGACGGCGACACTGCGCAACATGCTCATGGTGCGGACGAATTACGACGCGCTGGTTGCGGGCGACGGCGCTTGCGCCGGCTGCGGCGAAAAGAGCGTGCTGCGCTCCATCGCCGCTGTCACTGAGGCCTACATGCGCCCCGTCTACCACGCCAAGAGCGACCGCTTTATTTCGAAAGCCGGCGAACTGGAGAAAAACGGCGCGGCTCGACTGGCAGCGATCAAGGCGAGCAATCCGGCGGAGTACGCGCGGCTGCGTCAGGCCATCGCGCATCTCGTCATGGGCCTGGGCGGCGAGGAAGAATCCGACACCAAAGCGCGCATCGCAGCCTACGAAGCCGAGCACGGCGCCATCACCGACGCGCAGCTTGTCGAGGCCATCGCCGCGGTGCTGCTCACCGAGGCCTTCAACCACAAGAACCTGCAGCCCATCGACGGGCGTCTCGCCAACGGCATGAGCGTCATGGCCATGGCCGCGCACACCGGCTGCAACACCGTCTACGGTTCCACCGCGCCCAACAATCCGCATCCCTATCCGTGGATGAACTCGCTCTTTCAGGACGGCGTGACCGTGGGCTGGCTGATGGGCGAGAGCTTCATCGTCGATCACGCGCGGCGGTCGGTGATTCCCGAGCGGCTGGCCGACATCGTGCTCACGCGGGAAGCTGGACCCGAAGCAGCGTGCTCAGCGCCGAAGAGTACTACCACTTCACCCACTTCACTGACGCGCTGATGACCGACCAGGAAATCGTCGAGCTGCCCAAGGTCTGGGTTGTCGGCGGCGACGGCGGCATCGGCGACATCGGCTACCAGAACACCTCCAAGGTCATGCTGCAGAACCGGCCCAACGTCAAAGTTCTCATGCTCGACACGCAGGTCTACTCCAACACCGGCGGCCAGAACTCTGACTCCACTCCCATGCTCGGCGGCAACGACATGAACGTGTTCGGCTCCGCCACGCAGGGCAAGAACACCGAGAAGAAGACCGTCGCCGAGACCTTCCTCGCCGGCCACGGTTCGCCGTTCGTCGCGCAGGTGTCAATGGCCAACGCGCCCAAACTCTACCGCGCCATTCTCGACGGCCTTGAGTATCGCGGAACCATGTTCCTGCAGTGCTTCACCACCTGCCAGCCGGAGCACGGCGTGGCCGACGACATGGCGCTCTTCCAGGCGCAGCGCGTGCGCGACTCGCGCGGCGCGCCCGAGTTCGTCTTCAACCCGCGTCTCGGCGAAACCTATCAGGAGGCGCTCGACATCAAGGGCAATCCCTCCATCGATCTCGACTGGTACGAAACCAAGTCCAAGGTCACCAACGAGCCGTATCGCTATACCGTCGCGCACTGGTGCGTCACTGAGGCGCGCTTCAGGAATCATCTGAAGAAGATCAAGCCCGAGCAGGCCGCGAAGCTCATACCGCTCGACAACATGCTTGTCCGCATCACGCAACAGGACGTGGTCTACCGCTACTACCTGTTGCCGGAGCACCGCAGCTTCATTCCCGACTTCGGCGTCTACATCACTTTCGATCAGGACGGCAAAACCGTCACCTACGCGCTCAGCCGCCAGTTGGTCATGTTCTGCGTAGAGCGGCGCAAGGCCTGGCGCATGCTGCAATCGAAGGCCGGCGTCCAAAACCGCGAGTACCAGGCGCAGAAAGCTATCCTCGCCGACCTCGACGCGGGCAAAATCGCGCAGGACGAGTTCTTCGCTCACGCGCACGAGATGATGGCGGAGAAGCTGGGAAAACTGGTCCTGGCGAAGGCGTAAACGCGATTACCAACTCAATAGACACACAGAGCGCGGACCGCAAGGCCCGCGTTCTGCTGTGAGCACCGACGAAGACTAAAAAGGTCTTGACTTCCCATCCTTATCGGGGCATAATCGCCCGGTCCCGCACGGGACAAATCATTCTTATATAAGGAGTTGATAAATTATGTCGAGAATCCCCGATACAGATAGAACGATGATCTCTAACACAATCAACCAGAATTCAAACCGTTTCACTGCTGTCGAGTTAGAGCAGATTCACGAGATCGCTCTCAAACTTCATGAGATTTACAAAGCACTAATAGCCCGCGAAGATAATTCGGGGCTGTAATCCAGAATCATCGCACTTTTAAACTGTTTAGGAGCATGAGCCTGATCTCTGCCAGAGATCAGGCTCAGTGCTCACCTAAGTTACAGTCCAAGCCCAACCCACCACCGTTATGCTCGCTGAGTCGGCAGTTTCAGTAAGCCTGCACCGAAATGGGCGAAATGCGTGCTAATGTTGCTCGCAGAGAAAAACAATGTCTCGGTTCATAATCGGCGCTGGAAGATACCTGCTAATCACAGGTGGCTCACGCACGGTCATATTTGTGTACGTGCTCGCTTGTGGTGCCGTATGTAAGCGCTTCCCGAGGCTTGGCTTTGCGCTTCTTGGAGTCGTTGGCGCGGGATTCTTCACGCTGTTCTCGTTTCTGGGAATGACGACAATCGGCGTGACAAACGGGGCTGGATGGACGCTACTCGTCCCTATATATTTTGTGGTCTTAATTTGCTGGGTGGTGTTCGCGTTCAAACGCAAACATGAATAAGTTCATGGTCGAGCGGGTGTCCCAAGTCTCGATTCCGAGAACCGGCGGTCAAAATCCCGGTCCTTGTCGAATCGCCTTGTTGCGTGAGCCGCTACTCGTCGCGAAACCAATGCTGGGTGCGGCCGATGAGCGAGATGCCGATGAAGCCGCGGACCTTCAGCTTCTTTCCGCCGTCCTGCAACACCATAATGCATCGATAAGTGCTGCCGTTGTCGGGGTCGAAAATGAAGCCGCCCGACCATGCGTCGCCGTCTGGTTTCATGTCCCAGAGAATCTCCATGCCAAGGAGTTCCTTGTCTTTCAGAGCTCCGTTGCAATGGATGCACTTGTGATCTGGGTTGTCAGGCGCCGGGTCGAGGATTTTATCAATGCGGCCGTAGAGCTTGCCATCCGCCAGCCAGAGAACCATCACCGACTTGGGCTTGCCGGATTTGTCGTCAACGGTTTTCCATCGGCCCGCAGGAGCGATTGCGGCCGCAGGTTGCGCGTCGGCCTGGGAGGGGCGTGTCAGGACCAGCAGCGGGCAGAGGAAAAGATACGCGCATAGACAAACAATGGTTCTTGACGGCATGAACTCCTCGCGTTTCCTGCTGCTCTGAATTTACAGCAAATCCCAACTCGGCGTTCCCTTCATTGCGTTCGGGATCGCGGATCTATGATGACCGCTCCGGCTAGACCGCAGTAGCTCCGGGGTCCAGCATCTCAGGGATGACCGGTGCTGGCGAAGGTCCAAATCGCAATCGAATCCAACCGGCGCAAAGCAAGGACCCCGCGGGTCCCCCTCTATTTACATCACTAGCCTCGGACCAGCTCAGTTATCTGTGCACAGTACGTCATAGTAGAAGTTAATCAATACTTTCTTGATGGGCGCGGGCATTTTGGGCAACTGGAAGGTCTGGTCGATTGTCTTTGAGCCGTGGATGGCGATCGAGCCCAGGCGCATGACTCTGCCGTCGGCCAGTTCAAGATAGAGCGGCACGGTGTTCGCAAAATCTGCGCCGACGCCCGACTGTGTCAGAGTGAAATGCAACGTCCACCCGTCGCCATTTGGCGTGGCCTGACCTTCGAAGTGATAGGCAGGAAGATCGGTGCCGTAGACGTACTCGCGGAAGAACCAATCCATGCGATGGTTGCCATCCAGATCCATTCCGGGGCTCATGTGTTTCTCCACGATGGCCTTGAAGTCTTCGGTGGTGGCGGCTTGCAGCCGGTAAGTATCTACGAAATCGTGCATCGTGGCCTTAAAACGCGCGTCGCCATCCTTGGTCGACCACATCATCATGCGGATCATATGCAGGATGTATGCGCCCTTGGGGTACACGAGATTCTCGTAGATGTCCCAGCCGGCCTTGGGCGAGCTGAGGCGAACGCCCATGGTGACCGGTCCGACGTCATTGGGGCGGAAACCGAAGGCATTCTTTTGCGTGATCAAGCGCTGCTGTTGCTTCCAGAACTCGAGAAAGTCGTCAGGTTTGGGCCGCGTCACTTGCAGATAGATCGAAGCCGATGCGTCGGCGAAACCCTCGCTCATCCACTGGTCGCGATAGCTGCGGAATCCGACGGTGTGTCCCCACCATTGATGCGCCACTTCGTGCGGCGTCACCACCTTCCAGTACGTTGCCGCACTGAAGTCGCTGAGCCCAAGAAAATGTTGCTGCGTTTGATCGAAGAAGCCGCAAATAGGCAGGTAAACGAGCATGGGCCAACTCTGGCCGTAATTGCAGGCCGACTGCTGGGTGAGAGAGATGTGTGAAAACGAAAGCAGGCCAAAATAGTCAGTGTAGATCTGTGCTGCAGTTTGAGCCTCACTGAGTTGGACCGGAAGCATCGATGCAGTATTGATCTTGCCGATCGCCTGGCCTGGCAGAACAGTTTGACCAGGGATTTGGGGGTTATTTACTTCATCGGCAAGGGCAGCCCACATATCCGGCGGGTTGACATTGGCAAACGCAGCTATGTTGAGGCTGCCACCAGTCTTGTAGGGCACCGAGCCTTCCTTCGTCTTGAAGTCGCCAAAACTGAATCCGACCACGGGCAGCGGCGTTTCGGTCTTCCACTCTGAAGTCGTGACTTTGCCTTCGGTCGTCTCACCGACCTTGGTCCCGGTGGCGATAATCTGCAGTCCCTTGGGTACGTGAAAGAGCATGTGATAGGTGGCGTAATCTCCCAGGCCCTGGCCGGAGTTGGGAAACCAGTTTTCGCGCGCCACGGGATAATAGTTGTCGTTTCCCATGTTCATCACAACGTCCTTGCCGCTATAGGTGATTCTGAATGTCGTGGTCTCCCCCTTCTTCAGCGGCGTTGCAAGCACCACGCCCAGATCCGGATCCTCCTCCTTCTTCTCCTGCACCCAGTCCAGCGGGCTGTCGTTAGCGGTGGTCACCTGGCTCACACGCAGCGGCGCGTACAGATCGAGCGGGATTACGGCAACACCATCCTGATTGGCGCGCACATCGATGGTGGCTAAATCGGTGAGGAGGCCGCTCTTCTCGATGCCGACGTCCAAATTCTCGTCGACAATTTTGTAGGCCGCATTCTGCTCATTGCCGCTAGCGGCGCCGCTGGTGTACTCCGCTGCGAGATGAAAAGACAGAGCGATCGTCTCTGTGTCATTGAGGGAATCCCAATTGATCAGGGCAACTTCCTCCGGGGCCACCTGGTCGACACCATGAGGATCGAGGATGAAGAAGAGGCGCCCATGCTTGGCTGCGTGCATTTTGGCCATGAAATACCCGCCGGGCGCGGGACTGAGAACGTCTTCGAGCAGGCGCAGATCGAGATTCTCGTAGAATTTCTTGTAGTAAAGCGTACCGACATTCTCCTCCAAAATCGAGCCTTCACCGTGATGGCGGAGGAAGGTCTGGAGCTCCTGCGCATTGCGAACAAAATCGTCGGTGAGTTGGCCTGAGCCTGCCGAGGCGCGGTGCAGCTCATCGGCAGTGGAATCGGTGAAGCGCAACACTGCGCGATCGAAATCCTCATCGAACTCATCGGATTTCATCTGGATAGAGAGATTGTGACGTTCTTCTGGCGTGGGCGGCGCGATGTGGAGGTGGCCGGCGCCGATGAAGACGGCTCCCGTGACCTTGCCGTTTACCTGGCCGTAAAGCGCGAAGGCGCCGCCTTGAAAGGTAAAGGTGGCAGCGTCGCGCTTGAGCTCAAGGTTCTTGACCGTGATGACTTCACCGTCCGGCAGCAACCCGCGCAATTGCTGATAAGCGGCGTTGGTGTTTGCGGCGCGCTGCGCAGGAAGGCTGCCAAGGCAACCTGCGAGAACAAAGAGAATGGCGAAAAAAGGCGGACGAACACGAACCGGCATGGGAGCGCCCCCGTTCGGTGAGTTTTAATGTGGGATCACTATAGCGCAGAACTGCGATTTGTGCCGTGACAGGGGCCGGGGGGCGGGTTATGGCACGTAAAGATCGACGTAATCATTCACGGGCATCGCTTCCAGCCGTTCGCGGTCGAGCGAGACATCAAGAATCCGCTGCTGTTGCGCCTCGCTGAAGCGGCGGCGCAGGTTGGTCTTGAATTTCTCCACCAGCAAAGGAATTCCTTCTTCGCGGCGCCGGCGATGGCCAATGGGATACTCGACAGTTTCTTCGAGGATCGTGCCGTCGTCCAACTCCATTTGCAGGCGATTGGCGATCGACCGCTTTTCCGGATCGTGATAGTCGGCGGTGAAGCGGGGCTCTTCAATGCAGTCGATCTTTGCGCGAAGCGCGTCTATCCGCGGATCAGAAGCCACTTCGTCCTCATAGTCGGCGGCAGTGAGACGCCCGAAGAGCAGCGGAATCGCAACCATATATTGCACGCAATGGTCGCGGTCAGCGGGGTTCGAGAGCGGACCTTTCTTGTCGATGATGCGCAGGCAGGCCTCGTGCGTGCGGATGGTGATTCTTTGAATGGTCCCGGACGAGAGCCCGCGCCGGTCGAGCTCGGCCCGCAGCTTCATCGCCGCTTCCACGGCGGTCTGCGCATGAAACTCCGCGGGGTAACTGATTTTGAAGAGCACGTTTTCCATCACATAGGAGGCGTAGGGCCGCTGGAACTTGAACTGCTGGCCGCGAAACGAAACGTCGTAGAAGCCCCACGTCTTTGCGGTGAGCGCGGAGGGATAGCCCATCTCGCCGGCGCGCGCCATCAGCGCCAACCGCACCGCACGGCTGGTGGCGTCGCCCGCGGCCCAGCTCTTGCGCGAACCGGTGTTCGGCGCGTGACGATAGGTGCGCAGGCTCTGGCCATCGACCCATGCGAGTGAGAGCGCGTTGATGATTTGCTCGCGATTGAGACCGAGCAACTGGCTCACAACGGCAGTGGATGCCACCTTGACCAGCACCACGTGATCAAGCCCAACTCTGTTGAACGAGTTTTCCAGTGCGATGCAGCCCTGGATCTCGTGCGCCTTGATCATGGCCGTCAGCACATCGCGCATGGTAAGTGGCGGCCTGCCGGAAGCAATCGCCTCGCGCGACAGCCAGTCGGCCGTGGCCAGGATGCCGCCAAGATTGTCAGAGGGATGGCCCCACTCAGCGGCCAGCCAGGTGTCGTTGAAGTCGAGCCAGCGAATCATCGCGCCGATATTGAACGCAGCCTGGACGGGATCGAGCTGAAAGCCGGTGCCGGGAACGCGCGCGCCGTTGGGAACGATCATGCCCGGCACAATGGGGCCAAGCAGCTTGGTGCAAGCCGGATATTCGAGCGCCTCGAGGCCGCAGCCTAGCGTGTCGATCAAACAAAAACGCGCGGTGGTGTAGGCGAGGTCGCTGTCGATTTTGTAATTCAGCGTGTAGTCGGCAATGTCGGTGAGGACCTTGTCTGGCGCTGGACGTTCATTGCTGATGTGGGATGACAAGCGGACTCCTTGGAGAGCATGCAGCCGACCGGGAATCGAAGGTGCGGGCGTGGACGCCCACACGACAGCCGGTCAGGAGACCGGCGCTACCCGCGATCTCCAATCGGCGCAAATTTCAGATTCTCCGGCCCAGTATAGATTGCCGACGGGCGAATGATCTTTCCCTCCTGGCGCTGCTCGATGACGTGGGCGCACCAGCCGGCGGTTCGCGCCATCACAAAGAGGGGCGTGAAGAGATCGACCGGAACGCCCATCAGGTGATAGGCGACAGCCGAGTACCAATCGAGGTTGGGAAACATGCGCTTGGCGTCCTGCATGGTGCTCTCGATCCGCTCGGCGATGGAGAACAGGCGCAATCCCTCGGCGTTCACAGCCAGGGCACGGGCCTGCTCCTTGATGAAGTGGCTGCGCGGATCGCTGACCGTATATACCGGATGGCCGAAGCCAATAATGACCTCGTGGCTGGCCACGCGGCGACGAATGTCGGCCTCGGCCTCATCGGCTGATGCATAGCGCTGCTGAATCTCGAGCGCCACCTCGTTGGCGCCGCCATGCTTCGGCCCCTTGAGTGCGCCAATTGCGCCCACAATGCAGGAGTAAAGGTCGGAGCCGGTTCCGGCGATGACGCGCGCCGTGAACGTGGAAGCGTTGAATTCGTGCTCCGCGTAGAGGATGAGCGAGACCTGCATGGCGCGGATCCATTCGGCACTGGGTGCGCCGGCCGTGCAAGAGGTGAAGAAAGTGTTCGGCGAGCGGCTCGGTGTCGGCATCGACCGCGATGCGCCTGCCGTTGCGCGCAAAGTGGTACCAGTAGAGGAGCATGGATGGAAGCGAAGCGAGCAGCGAGTCGGCAATCGCGCGGGCACCGGCGGCGTTGTGGTCCTCGGCTTCGGGGCGGATGCAACCGAGCACCGAAACGCCGGTGCGCAGCACGTCCATGGGGTGGGCTCGCGAGGGCAACTGCTCGAGCGCATGCCTGACTCCATCGGGCAGGCTGCGCAGGCCGAGCAGGCGCGTCTTGTAAGCGGTGAGTTCAGCCGCAGTGGGCAGCTTGCCGTGGATCAGCAAGTGAGCCACTTCGGCAAACTCGCAATGCTCAGCCAGGTCCGCAATGTCGTAGCCGCGGTAATGCAGGTCGTTGCCGCTCTGGCCAACGGTACAAACGGCTGTTTCGCCCGCAGGCGTGCCAGAAAGCGCTACGGACTTCTTGGGTTTGAAAGCCGCCGGCGCATGGCTTGCTTCTTGAACACTCATTCTTTCGACCCCCAGGGAGAGCGAAACTAACGAATCACAGCAGGGAATGTCTACTCGGTCTTTTTGTTTCTGGCGAACAGCTCATCCAACTTCTGCTCGTATGCGTGGTAGCCGAGATAACGGTAGAGATCGTCGCGGCTCTGCATCAGCGGCAACACGCTCTTTTGCGTCCCTTCGGCACGAATGGCCTCGTAGACCTTAAGCGCCGCGGCATTCATGGCGCGATAGGCCGCGCAGCAATAGAGAATGATGTCGACACCCGCCTGAGCCAGCTCCTCGCGCGTAAAGAGCGCCGAAAAACCGAACTCGGTGATATTGGCGAGGACGGGCACGCCGGCAGCTTTGCGAAACGCGGCATACATCGAAGCTTCCGTCACCGCTTCGGCGAAGATCATGTCGGCGCCGGCGGCCACGTAGGCTTGCGCGCGCTCGATGGCTCGCGCCAGTCCCTCGCCTGCCAGTGCGTCGGTGCGCGCCATGATGACGAACTGCGGGTCGGTGCGCGCATCCACGGCGGCCTTGATGCGGTCGGCCATCTCTTCGGGCGGCACGAGTTCCTTGCCCGGCCTATGCCCGCACCGCTTCGCGCTCACCTGGTCCTCAATGTGAACGGCGGCCGCGCCCGCCTTGATCATCTGGCGAATCGTGCGGGCAATGTTGAACGCTCCGCCCCAGCCGGTATCGATATCGACCAGCAGCGGCAGCGGGCAGGCATCGGTAATGCGCCGAACATCGGTGAGCACATCTTCCATGGTGCTGATTCCCAGGTCCGGGACCGCGAGCGAGTTCGCCGCCGCGCCTCCGCCGGAGAGGTAAATCGCGCGAAAACCCGTGGCTTCGGCGAGCCGCGCCGCGTAGGCATTGATCGCGCCCACCACCTGCAGAGGTTTCTCAGCCGCGAGCGCCGCGCGAAAGCGCGCTCCAGCCGTGCTGTCACTTCGACCGTCCGCCATGGCTCTTCCTGTGGCGCATCATAACAGGGTTTTCACATGGGCGGCTTCCAGAACAGGGCCGCGGGGTGCGACAATCAACGCGGCGGGGCCATCCCTGAAATAACAAGGCTCTGTCCGGAGGAAAAGCATCACCATGAAAAGCATCTTTGTTTGCGCGGGTCTTCTGCTTGCCGCTGCCACTCTGTCTGCCCAGGCAAAACCGCCTGCCGGCCCGCCCAAGAGTCCGCCGGCCACAGAATCCGCCACCATCGGCGGCAAGACAATCACCATCACCTATAGTTCACCCAGAGTGAAAGGCCGCGCGGGCCATATCTTCACCAAGGATGGTCTTATCAGCCACGATCCGCATTATCCGATTTGGCGCGCAGGTGCGAATTCGGCGACGACGCTGAAGACGGATGGCGACCTGACCATCGGCGACTTGAAGGTCCCAGCGGGCACGTACACGTTGTTCGTCAACATCTCCGACCCCGCGCAGTGGGTCCTGATCGTGAACAAGAAGACCGGCGAGTGGGGGCTTGGCTACGACGGCACGCAGGATCTGGGAAAAACCAAGATGACGGTGTCCAATCCTCCGTCACTGGTAGAGGACTTAACGTATACGCTAATCGACGATGGCGGCGGCAAGGGAGCGCTGACGTTGGCGTGGGAGAACGTGAACGCTTCAGTGCCCATTCAGGCTCATTGAATTCCGGATTTCACGAATCTCCGGCACAGGGCGAGGGCGGCGAGTTTCGCTAAGGATTTGCCGCCCTCCCGGTACAATAGGGAGCGTGGACGATTCCTTGCCGAGGGGATAGAAACGTTGCCGATGTATCCGTATCGCTGCACGCAGTGCGGCCATCGATTTGAGAAAATCCAACACTTCGGCGCCGAGCCGGAGAAGGTCTGTCCTCAATGCGGCGGAGCTTTGGAGCGGACTCTTACAGTGCCCGGCCTGAGCTTCAAGGGTTCTGGATGGTATGTGAACGACTACGCCGCGAAAAGCAGCGCATCTTCGGAAGCAGCTACGGCAGAAGCGGCGACGGCCGAGAAGAAACCGGAGACTAAGACCAAGTCCGAAGCCCCAAGCGGCGAAAGCACGGCCGCTGCGAGTCCCGCTGCATCCCCTTCCACTCCTCCTGCCAAGCGCAGCACCAAGTCCGACTGACCTTGGTTCCGCGGCAATAGGATCACGGGGCTTTTGAACCGCAGAGCTCCGGCAAGAATCCCAATCCAACGCAAGCGACTCCCGCCAGGCCCCGCCACACAGGGCACGGCCACGCACGGGAGAGCGATCCGGCCGCATCGCAAACGAGGCCCGGAACGCTACCATAGTTTCTGAAGATCATTCCCGAAAATGCCGCTCTTCGATCCCATTCCGTCGCCGGTGGAGCACGCGGACTTGACCGCTTTCGAGTGGGAGCCGCTGCTCGCGCTGGTGGCGGGCTTCGCTGCGTCCGCCGTTGGCCGCGAGGCGATTCTGGCGTTGCATCCTTCGACCGATGAACATTGGATCGGCCGCCAGCACCGGCTTGCCGCCGAAGTACGGCTGCTGCTCGAGGAACAGGTTTCGATTCCGCTGGGCGGCCTGTTCGACCCGACACAATTGGCCGCCAAGGCGCAAATTGAGGGTGCAGCACTGGAAGCGGCGGAGCTGCAAAGTGTTGCGCGGCTGGCCAACGACGTGGCTGCCTGGCAAGCACTGCTGCGCGAGCCACCGGCGCGGATTGTGGGCAAGCTGATGGGGCTAGCGGAGCTTTCGGCGGCTCTGACCAGCAGCCTGAGGCCGCTCGCCGAGGCGATCGAGCGCAAGATTCAGCCGGACGGCACGCTGGCCGACGACGCCTCGCCCGAGCTGAATCGCATTCGCCGCGAGCAGGAGCGCCAGCAAAAGCTCATCGAGGAAAGCCTGCGCGCGGCGCTGCGCAAGCTCTCCGTCGAAGGCGCAACGCAGGACGATCTCATCACCATTCGGGGCGAGCGCTTCGTGATTCCCGTGCGCGCGGAACTCAAGCGGCGCGTCACGGGCGTGATTCACGGCGCCAGCTCTTCCGGGCAGACGGTCTACGTAGAGCCGCTCGAAACCATCGAACAGAACAACGAGCTGGTGCGGCTGATCGAAGAGGAACAGGCGGAGATTCACCGCATCTTTGTCGCGCTCACGCGGCAGGTTGCCGGCTACGCGCACAGCCTGGTCGAGGGCGCGCGCGTGCTCGCCGTCGTGGATAGTTTGCTGGCGCGGGCGCGCTTCGCGCGCGAGTTCGATTGTGTTTCTCCTGATTTTGGACGAGAGTTGTTGCGGATTGAGGGTGGCCGGCATCCGCTGCTTGAGAGGCGATTGCGCGCGACCGGCGGACAGATTGTGCCGCTGGTTTTAGAGCTGACGGCGGACGACCGCCAGCTTATCGTCAGCGGGCTCAATACGGGCGGCAAGACCGTGGCGCTTAAGACCGTGGCGTTGCTGGCGATGATGGCGCAGGCGGGGATTCCGGTGCCCGCCGTCGGGGCGAGCTTTCCGGTATTCACCGCGTTCCTGGCCGACATTGGCGATGCGCAGTCGATCGAGGCGGCGCTTTCCACGTTTTCCGCGCACATCACCAATCTCGACCGGCTCTCGCGGCGGGCCGATGCGCGCTCACTGGTGCTGCTCGATGAGCTGGGGTCGTCAACCGATCCCGAAGAGGGCGCGGCACTGGCCGTGGCCGTGGCGCACCACTTCCTGAATGCAGGCGCGTGGACGCTCATCTCCACGCATCACACTTCGCTCAAGGTCTATGCGGCCAACACGCCCGGCGTGCGCAACGCCGCGGCTGGCGTGGATGATCGAACGCTGGCGCCGAATTATCTGTTCCATCTTGGCGTGCCGGGTGCTTCGGCAGGAATTCAGACGGCAGAGCGGTTGGGACTGAACGCCACGATCATCGCCGCGGCGCGGGAGCGGCTGGGCTCGCAACAAGCCGACATTGCGCGCTTCCTGGATCGGTTGCACAACGAGATCGCACAACTTGAAGTGGAGCGAAAGGCGGCGCGGGAACAGCAGTACGCGCTGAACCAGGAGAGGAAGAAGCTCGAACGCGAGGGGGATGTGGAGGCGCGCAGCCGCGTGCGCGAGCTCGAAGGCAAGCTGGCTTCGCTGCTCAAGGACTTTGAATTCCAGATGCGCGAAAACGTGCGGGCCATCGAGGACCGCGCCGCGCAACAGAAGCTTTCGAAAGAGGCCGAGCGGCGGATCAACCGGCTGCGGCGGGAGTTTCAGGAGAGCTTCAACCAGACGGTCGTCGCCCACCGGACCGGGGCCGATCAGGGCGACGCCAACGCGCAGCCGCACGTACTACGGCACATTGCCGCAGGCGACCAGGTGCGCATTAAGTCGATGAACAAGATCGCCGTGGTGCAGCGGGAGATTGAAAAGGACCTGTTTGAGGTGGCGCTGGGGCCGATCAAGATGCGCGTTCGCCGCGATGAGTGCTCCGCACCTTCACCTTCTGGAGGAGAGCCCGGAAAGGGAAGTGAGTCGCCGCTCGCTGCCGTGCGGAAACAAAAGGGAGTGCATGTGTCGGTGACAAGCGCGAATACCAGCGAGATGCGCACGGAGATCAATCTGATCGGGCGCACGGTGGATGAGGCGACCGGCGAGCTGGAGAAGTATCTCGACCGCGCGTTTCTGGCCGGCCTGGAGCGCGTGCGGGTGATTCACGGCCACGGCGCCGGAATTCTGCGCCGCGGCGTGCGCGAGTTTCTGAAGGGCCATCCACACGTGGCCGGGATCGAAGAGGCTCCGCAAAACGAAGGCGGCCAGGGCGCGACGCTGGTGGAACTCAGGCAGTAGAATCGGAGCTTTCAGCGATTGGGGCGCAGCGGCAAAGCTTCATGCAGTTGAGGGGAGCAAATGTATGCGGAGACCGATCACCAGTTCTGAGCAGAGAGCGGTCGCGTTTCCCAAGGTGCTGAACATTTCGGACCTGCGGCAGATTGCCGAGCGGCGCATTCCGCGCGTGGTGTTCGATTATCTCGATGGCGGCGCCGATGCCGAAGTTACTCTTAGAGAGGCCTGCCGGGTTTACGACAAGGTTCTGTTTCGCCCTCGAGGCGCGGTGGCTTTCCCGCAATGCGACCTGCGAGTGCGCGTCCTGGGTATGGACCTCGAGCTGCCCTTCATGTTGGGACCGATCGGTAGCAGCCGGTTGTTTCATCCTGGAGGCGAAGTGGCGGCTGCTCATGCTGCCGGGGAGGCCGGCACCGCCTACATCCAATCCACGCTCTCCGGGCACCGGCTCGAAGACTCAAAGGCCGCGACCCGCGGCCCAATGTGCTATCAACTCTATCTGATCGGCGGGCGGGAAGTCGCGGAGAAGACCATTGAGCGTTGCCGCAACTCGGGCATTCACGCACTGTTCGTCACCATCGATACCGCGGTCTCCGGCCAGCGAGAGCGCGACTTCCGCAACGGAATCAAGCAGCTACTGGCACGGAACGCAACATCTATTCCGCCGTTTCTCTCGCAATTCGTGACTCATCCCCGCTGGCTGCTTTCTTACTTCGCAGACGGCGGGCTGATGCGGTTCCCGAATATTGTGCTTCCGAGCGGGCCCATGGCATATACGGACGTTAGCGTGGCGCTTGAGAAGGCGGTGGTGACCTGGAGTGACCTGCGCTGGATTCGCGAGCTTTGGAGCGGCCCGATTGCGATCAAAGGCGTGTTGACCACCGAGGATGCGTTGCGCGCGATCGACGAAGGCGCTGAAGGCATTGTTATCTCCAACCACGGCGCACGGCAGCTGGATTGCGTTTCGCCGACACTCCGTGCCCTGCCCGAGATAGCCAGAGCCGTGAACGGACAGGTTGATCTGATGCTCGACGGCGGCATTCGCCGCGGTAGCGACGTAGTAAAGGCACTGTGTTTGGGAGCAAAGGCGGTGCTGTTGGGCCGAGCTTATGCGTTTGGGCTGGCGGCTGCGGGCGAGGCGGGAGTGACGCGGGCTATTGAAATCCTGCGAGGAGATACTATCCGCACGCTCAAGCTGCTGGGCGTAGGGTCAGCAGCGGAATTGAACCGGTCGCAGGTGGAGGCGCCGTCGGACTGGTGCGGCGGGCCGTGAACATTGCCAGTCGAAGGATGACAGCGCTGAGGTGAGGGGCGTAATCTACGATTAGGCTTCCGCTTCGTGAGAGTCAGGGGTGTCACGCGATGCTAACCAGGAATGCAGCCGCGCTGTTGCTCGGTTTTTGCCTCTGCTCCGCATTCGGCGAAGACCCGGCCTCGCCCTCGCCGGAAACTCTTACGAAGCCGGTGGAAGCCGAACTCCTGAAGCCGCTCAATGTTCGTGGTCTCACGGTCGGGGACAGCGTGTTTGCGCGCGTTACCCGCAATTGGAGTGGCCTTGGCTGCGATCTCCGCCAAGGGGCAACGCTCGAGGCAAAAGTGCAGTTGGCCGAAACCCACAAAGGCCGCGCCGATTCGAAGCTGGCTCTTGCTTTCACGCGGGCCCAATGCGGCGGCGCCGATATGGAGCCCATGGAGTTGATGCTGTCGGCTGTTGCGCATGTTCCCGAGAACTGGGAAAATACGCCCACCGGGTCGATGAGTGTGCCGTTGGCATTCACGAGTCCGACGTCATTTGGGGGATCGTCCGGTACATCCGGTAGCCGACCCCCTGCCGCTTCTGGCCGGGCGCCGGATGGTTCCACAATCCCGAACGGATATTACGCCTGGCACATGGAGTTGAAAAGCATCACCCATCACTTTCCCATGGGCCCCAAAGTTCAGCCTGGCGATGTGATCGACATCATGGGGACGAAGCTCGACCTGGGAACAGGCCCCAACCGAAGTTCCGTCCTTTCCGCCAAGAAGTCGGATGTGAGGCTCGATCAGTACACACAGTTTCTGCTTGTGCCGTCCTCTCTGGCCTTTGCACGTTCCGGAGCGCCGTTGCGGTTGCCCCCCGGCTCGGCAGTGTTGGACGATCCGACGCCCGGGCAGACAAATCCAACTGCGCTCAAGGCTACAAACGACTTTGAGGTTTGCGCACCGCCCGGCTGCGCCGTCGATCTTCCCGTCGCAAACGAGGAGTTGCAGGGGGGAAGTGCAACGTCCATTGAGGTTCGCCCGCTCGGTTACACGCCGCGCTCCAACGCGAACCTCACCGATTTCACTGAGGAAGAAGCCGTGGCCTGGCTCGGCCCTGAGCAGTTGCTGTTTGCATTCAACACCCATCGCCTCATTTCGCGCGAGGGCATCGCAAACTGGCGGGCTGCTCATCGCATCGTTCGCGCCGTCCTGTTCGATGCGCAAAACCGCACTGTTATCCGAGCGGTGGATTGGGAGGTCATGGATTCGAATCGCTTTCTATGGCCGCTCTCCGGAGGCCGGGTGCTGGTACACGTCGGCAACGAATTGCGTGTCTATAAGGCAGGGCTGGATGTGGAACAGACAATTCCACTGGCGGGACCACTGCAGTTCATTTGCATGTCCCCCAACGGAGAGGTGATGGCTGTGGCCACGCTGCGTGAGCGCCACTCCCTTGAACTCCACGCCAAGCTTCGCGACGATCTTGGCGCAGAGCCGGAGGAGGACGTCGATGTTGCAATCCTCAACAGCAAGTTCGGCACCATTGCGCAGACGAGTACGGTTTCAGGGATTGAACCGCCGACGCTCCTAAATGAGGGCCAGGTTATCCTTTACGCTCAACCCAATCGTCATTACCGGCTCGGGCTGAGTAACTGGGAGGGTAAATCGTCTACACTCGCGCGCTTTGAATCGGCGTGCAGGCCCGGACTCTCAAACCTGACTTCGGATCTTCTGTTTCTCGTTACCTGCAGCACGGCTACCGATCGTCTCGAATACCGTGTGCTCCGCAGCGATGGCAAACTGCTTATGCACGGCGAAGCGAACCAATTCGTAGCCGGCGAAGAAGTGGCGGGATCTGAATCGAAGGGCGTGTTTGCGATTAAGGCTGTTCACTCGGGCCAGGATTTTACTCCCGGCATGGACTTCAAGGAAGCCGACATGGCATTTGAGGAGTTCCGGGTTTATCGCGCTGCCGATGGCAAACGGTTGCTTGCAGTCCAAGTGAAAGAACCTACTACAAGCCGCGGAAGCTACGCGCTTTCACCCGACGGCTCACGGCTCGCGGTTCTGTCGACGTCGCAAATCCAATTGTTCACGCTGCCTGCCGAGCGGTGAATCAGTTTGCTAACCTGCTAAATTGCTGTCCTTACGCCATCGCTTCGCGGCCCATCGGCTCGAAGACCAGCTGGTTCGACTTGCGGTCGACGTCGATGCGCACGTGCGCGCCGTGCAGCACTTCGCCGTCGAGGATCTTCATCGCCAGCGGGTCCTGCACCATGCGCTGCAGCGCGCGCTTGAGCGGACGCGCGCCGTAGGCCGCATCGGAGCCCGAGGCGAGGATCAACTGCCGCGCCGGCTCGGTGAGCTCGAGCGAGATGGCGCGGTCTTCGAGCAGCTTGCGCACTTCGTTCAGGCGCAGATCGAGGATCTTGCTCAACTGCGCGTTGCCCAGCGGACGGAAGATCACGATATCGTCCACGCGGTTGAGGAACTCCGGCCGGAAGTGCTCGCGCAGCACGCGCATCACGCTTTCGCGCGCCATGTCGAAGTCGTGCTCGGTCTTCAGCGTTTCGCCGGCGAGCATGGCCGCGCCCAGGTTCGAGGTCATGATGAGCACCGTGTTCTTGAAGTCCACGGTGCGGCCCTTGGCGTCGGTCAGACGGCCGTCGTCCATCACCTGCAGCAGAATGTTGAAGACATCGGGGTGCGCCTTTTCGATTTCGTCGAAGAGAATCACCGCGTAGGGCCGGCGATGAATGGCCTCGGTCAACTGGCCGCCTTCGTCGTAGCCCACGTAGCCCGGAGGCGCGCCGATCAGGCGAGCCACGGCGTGCTTCTCCATGTACTCGCTCATGTCGATGCGCACCATGGCCTGCTCGTCGTCGAAGAGGAACTCGGCCAGCGCGCGCGCGGTTTCGGTTTTGCCCACGCCCGTGGGCCCGAGAAAGATAAACGAGCCGATGGGCCGCTTGGGATCGCTCAGGCCGGCGCGCGAACGGCGAATGGCGTTGGCCACGATGCTGAGCGCGGCGTCCTGGCCGACCACGCGCTCGCGCAGGCGGTCTTCCATCTGGACGAGCTTCTTCACCTCGCCCTCCAGCATGCGCGAGACGGGAATGCCGGTCCACTTGCTGACGATTTTGGCGATGTCTTCCTCGTCGACTTCTTCCTTCAACATGCGCGCTGCGCCGGCCCGCCTTGCCGCCATCCTGCGCGGCGTTCAGCTTCTTCAGCTCGGCTTCGAGCTTGGGCAGCTCGCCATACTGAATCTGCGCGGCGCGATCGAGCTGGCCCTTGCGGGTCTGCTCCTCGGCCTCGAAGCGCAGGGCCTCGATCTTCTTCTTCAATTCGCCGATGCGGTTGATGGCCTCGCGCTCTTTCGTCCAGCGCGCGCGCAGCGCCGTGATTTTCTCCGCGCAGTTGCGCCACTTCGCGCTCGACCTCGTCGAGGCGCTCCTTGCTGGCGGCGTCGGTCTCGCGCTTCAGCGCCGCGCGCTCGATTTCGAGCGATGTGGCCTGGCGCTCCAGCTGATCGATCTCGGTGGGCACGGAGCCGATCTGGATGGCCAGCGACGCGGCGGCCTCGTCGACAAGGTCAATGGCCTTGTCGGGCAAGAAAGCGGTCGCTGATGTAGCGGTGCGAGAGCGTGGCCGCGGCCACAATCGCCGCGTCCTTGATGCGCACGTTGTGGTGCGCCTCGTAGCGCTCTTTCAGGCCGCGCAGGATGGCGATGGTGTCCTCGACGTTGGGCTCGCCCACGTAGACGATCTGGAAGCGGCGCTCGAGCGCCGCGTCCTTCTCGATGTATTTGCGGTACTCGTTCAGCGTGGTTGCGCCGATGGCCCGCAGCTCGCCGCGCGCCAGGGCCGGCTTGAGCATGTTGCTGGCGTCGATGGCGCCCTCGGCCGCGCCCGCGCCGACCAGCGTGTGCAGCTCGTCGATGAAGAGCACGATCTGGCCGTTCGATTCTTCGATTTCCTTGAGCACTGCCTTGAGCCGGTCTTCGAACTCGCCGCGATACTTTGCGCCGGCCAGCATCGAGCCCAGGTCGAGCGAGATGACGCGCTTGTCGCGCAGGCTCTCGGGCACGTCGCCGGAGACGATGCGGCGCGCGAGGCCCTCGACGATGGCGGTTTTGCCCACGCCGGGCTCGCCGATGAGCACAGGATTGTTCTTGGTGCGGCGGCTGAGCACCTGGATCACGCGGCGAATCTCCTCGTCGCGGCCGATGACCGGATCGAGCTTGCCGCGGCGGGCAAGTTCGGTAAGATCCTTGGCGTATTTTTCCAGCGCCTGGAACTTTTCCTTCGGGGTTCTGGTCGGTGACGCGCTGCGAGCCGCGCACGGCGGTGAGCGCCTTCAGAATGGCCTCGTGCGTGGCGCCGGCGGCGACCAGAGCGTCGCGCGCGGGGTCGCCTTTGAGGTGCGCGACGCCCAGCAGCAAATGCTCGGTGGAAACGTACTCGTCCTTGAAGTTCGCGGCCTCGCGGAAGGCCTGTTCAAGAGCCTTGTTCAGCGCCTGGCTGAGCGCCGGCTGCGCGGCCGCGCCGGCCACACGAGGCAGTTTCTCCTCGATGCCGTGCAGGTCGCTCTCCAGCCGCTCGATGGGCACACCGATCTTCTCGAGCACGGCGGGGATGACGCCCTCGCGGTCCTCGATCAGCGCCAGCAACAGGTGCACGGGCTGCATCTCAGGGTTGCCGAGCTCGGCGGCGCGCGCCTGCGCCTGCTGCATCGCCTGCTGCGACTTGACGGTGAATTTGTCCCAACGAATGGCCATGAAAACAGCTCCTAGCTTCTAGCTGCTAGCTCCAAGCTTCTTCCAGCCAGGAGGCAGCGTCCAGTCGCTTCTGATGAATTCATTCCTCTCTCAAACTGACACTAACAAACAAGAGCGCCGGGACCATCTATCCGCTCCCGGCGCACGAATTTTGCCGCGCCAGCCTAAGCAAGAACCAGCTAGAAGCTAGAGGCTAGTGGCTAGAAGCTGTTTCTTACGCCGCCAGCGATTGGCCCACGTTGACCTTGATCTGCTTGGGCTGGGCTTCGGGCTTCTTTTTGAGCTCCAGCTTGAGCACGCCGGCATTGTAGCTGGCCGCCACGTTCTCGGTGTCGACGGTCGTGGGCAGCGTGAAGGCGCGATAGAAGCTGCCATAGCGCCGCTCGATGCGATGGAAGTTCTCTTCCTTCTCTTCTTTCTCGAACTTGCGCTCGCCCTTGACGGTCAGCGTGTGGTTTTCCACGCTCACGTCCAGGTCCTTCTCTTCGATGCCCGGCACTTCGAGCTTGAGGACGACCTTTTTCTCGTCCTCGTAGACGTCAACCGCCGGCACAAAGCTGGCCGTGGTCAACGGTGTCTTCGCCTTCGTTCAGATCGCGGAACAGCGAGTTCACGCGATTCTGCAGAGATACGACTTCCCGGAACGGGTCCCAACGAGTGATTGCCATGATCTTTTTCCTCCAGATGGATCAAAGAATTCGATTGGAGCGGGGGCGGAATCCCGGCCGCTCAATCAATCTGATGAAACTATAGCACAAATGATTCATAAAATATGAGTGTTATCAGCTAATATCTCAGAAAATCTCCTAAGTCCTTATTTCTTAATGGAAAACTCCGTCGCTTATGACTCCGGCGCGGTGTCAATCCCCCCAACGCTACCATCCCAGCCCCATCCTCCTCATTCCACTCCGATTATCTTTTTTGCGAAAATTGCAGGTTAATTCCGCGAAATCGCTATGCTTGATCTAGGAAGCAGGAACAGACATTCCTCCGTGGAGGAGACCAGGTGGGCGGACCGGGTGTGCCTTTGCACTCGCTTCGCCAGCGCCGCCAGCCTCGCTGCTGCAAGAACGGAAAAATAATTAACTATTTTTTTGATGCCCCTGGGGGTATATTTTGGGGCATAAGTCCTTTGGAATCGATCAGCCGGCATCGAAAATCGACAAAAAATGCTCGAAAAATGCTGTTAATTTTCTCGCCACCCCTCCGGTTACTTGCCGTGGTCTTTTCGCGGACGAGCGCAGCCCGCGAGTCATCATGGCCCCTTCATTGTCCGGTCACTCGTCGCGCAGCCGGCTACTCCTTACAAGCGGCAAGATGTGAAAAAGGCGGGCTAGCCAACCGGCTCGAATAGAATCCGCATCATGCACCTTTCCGGCATGGCGGCAGGCATCAACTGGCACTGGGTCTGGCTTGTTGTCGCCACTTTCCTTGCCGGCGTGCTCAACGCCGTGGCCGGCGGAGGCTCGTTTCTGTCGTTCCCGGCTTTGTTGAGCATGAAGATCCTTCCCGTGCAGGCCAACGCCACGAACACGGTGGCCATCTGGCCGGGGCAGTTGGCGTCGGTTGCGGCATACTGGCCCGACGTGCGCAAAAACGTGCGTGCCGCTGTGCTCATGGGGCTGGCTGGCTTGGTGGGCGGCACGGCCGGAGCCGTTGTTCTGCTGAACACGCCGCAGACGACCTTTCTGCATCTCGTGCCGTGGCTGCTGCTGGGCGCGGCGTCGATCTTTGCGGTGAGCGGGCCGGTGGCGCGGCAACTGGAACGGCTGAAGAGGCGCCGGCACGAACGCGCCGCAGCCGGGCGGGCCCACGCGCCCCGCCGCTGGCCGTTGTTCTTTGCTGCCGTCGCAGTGAGCTTTTATGTCGGCTACTTTGGCGCCGGGGCGGGCTTTCTGTTCATGACGCTGCTGTCGCTCTTCGGCTACGAAGACATCCACGCCATCAACGCGCTGAAAGTGGTGACCAACCTACTAGCCAACGGCATCGCCTTTGTCATCTTTATCGCGGATGGGCAGGTGGTGTGGCGCTATTGCCTGGCGGCCATGATCGCAGCGGCCATCGGCGGGTATGCTTCGGCCAGCCTGGCGAAGCGCGTTCCGCAGCCAGTGCTGCGCGGGCTGGTGGTGGCGATCGGCCTCGGAATGGCGGCGTGGTTCTTTGCAAAACAGTGATCAGGTGTCAGGTTTCAGGTGTCTTGGGCCGGCAGCACGTAGCGGGTAGCCGGTAGCCAGTAGCTGGTAGCTCGCGCTTCTGAAACCTGAAACCTGAAACCTGACCCCTGTAAACTGTCCTTATGAGCCACGAAGGCATCCGCTTCGCCTCTAAAGAGGACCAGGCGCGCGAGAATCCGGCGAACCGGCCGCTGCCGCGCATCGCCGTCACGCCGGAGAAGGTGCGCGTGCTGATGACCGAGGGCAAGGGGCTGGAGATCGACTGGGCCGACGGCCACAAGAGCGCGTGGGGCTTTGCCTGGCTGCGCGAGGCCTGTCCCTGCGCCACCTGCGTGGATGAGCGCAACGCCGAGGGCCGCAAGGCGGGCCAGCCGAAACCCAAGCCCGCTGCCGTGCTGCCGATGTACGCGCCTCCGCCCAAGC
Source organism: uncultured Acidobacteriaceae bacterium (assembly GCA_963701835.1). Lineage (GTDB taxonomy): Bacteria > Acidobacteriota > Terriglobia > Terriglobales > Acidobacteriaceae > Telmatobacter. The sequence continues at coordinate 49,247 of CAVPBL010000007.1, forward strand.
CCGCGAGCGCACATGCCGTTGGCCGCTACGCCATCCAGTTCAACTGGCAGGACGGCCACTCCGGCGGGATCTATTCATGGGAGTATCTGCGCCGCGTCTGCCAGTGCCAGGAGTGTACGTTTGCGGCCGCCGAGACCACGGGCACGCCAAATTAGCGGCGTGCGATCTTGCGTCCACGAAGACGGTTTTTCTCTAAGCCATAGAGCCGAAACCGTGAGCATCCCTTGCGAAGCTCACATAGAAAGCCCAGTATCCATCAGTAAAACCAAGTGAGGGTCGTATGGATTTAGGGGCGTTTCGTCCTTGGTGAACGTTACCTCTAGAACGTACTTGTGCTTGCGCTCTCCCTCGAATTCTCCAATGATCCGGGCAAGATAGCAGCGGTCAGCTTCAAACGCAGTGCTCTTTCCTGCGTCATGGCCATGGGCGACGATCCTATCTCCATCCAACACCTTCCAGTCGACTTCAATTACGGGCTCCACCTTGCAGTCGTTGTCGGAAGGGATCAATTGAAAACCCATCTTGCAGCCCAATTCATCGGGCGCAGGACGTTTTTGCGCTTCAATCTCGATCAAATAACGCTTATGCTTCACTGCGAATTCAGGCGTTCGCACTGTGTTTCCGGCAGCAAGCGAAATCGGCATGTCGATCGTTGCATTTGGATCGCGGGCGCACTTTAGTTCCCTTGTCTTCGATTTTGCCCCAGGCGCACACAGAACCGCACACAAAATATAAAGGAGTGGACTTGAGAAACGCAGAAGGCGCATGCCTAGAATGTTATCTCGCGCCTAGGCGTTGTAAGTGACGGGCGCGACACTACGAGAGCGAATGGCTGCTGTCTTTTACAATTCCCTCATGAAGATTGGATTCCTTGGACTCGGCAAGATGGGGACGGCGATGGCGCGGCGCTTGCTCGCCGCCGGTCACGAATTGCGCGTATGGAACCGGACGGAAGGGCGCACCGAGCCGCTGATTCGTGAAGGCGCAATCGCCGCGGCTACGCCGGCAGAGGCCGAACTGGGCGCCGACGCCGTTATCACCATGCTCTTCGACGATACCGCCAATGAAGAGGTGCTCTTTGGCGCAAACGGGCTGATGGACGCGCTGTCGCCGGGCGCGCTCCACATTTCGTGCAGCACCATCAGCGTGGCGCTGAGCGAGCGACTGACAAATGAGCACGCGCGGCGTGGGCACGAATTCGTCGCCGCGCCGGTCTTTGGCCGCCCCAACATTGCCGAAGAGGGACGCCTGTGGATCGTGGTGGCTGGCCGGAGGCCGCAATCGCCAAAGCGCGCCCAGTGCTGGAGCCGCTTTCGCGCGGCATCTCCGTCGTGGGCGCTGAACCCAAGCAGGCGCACGCCGTCAAGCTGGGAGGCAACTTCCTCATCAGCGCGATGATTCACTCGCTCAGCGAGGCCTTTGTGTATGCGGCGGGGCAGGGAATCGATCCAGGGACATTTCTCGAGACCGTCAACAGCGCGCTCTTCCAGTCGCCGTTCTATGCGGCCTACGGCAAGGTGATGCTGCACCCGCCCGAGCAGCCAGGCGCGACGATCGAGTTGGGCGAAAAGGATCTGCGCCTGTTGCGCGAGGCCGCGGCCAGCCGCAACACGCACCTGAGCCTGGCCGACACGCTTGCCCGAGTGTTTGCTTCAGCCAAGGCCGCCGGCCTTGGGCGGGAGGATTGGGCCGTGGGCATGTACCGCGTTTCACAGCAGGGCAACGAAACGCGCCGGTAAAAATGTACCGCGCATTGCAGCAGGGCAACGAAAGGTGTGTAAGATAAGGGGCTAATGGGCCTGAAGGGGAAAATCGTCTTCATTACGGGCGCCAGCGCCGGCATTGGCGCAGCCACCGCCATGGTTTTTGCGGCCGAGGGCGCGCGGTTGCTGCTGGCCGCCCGCCGCGCCGGCAAGCTGGCCGAAGTTGCCTCGCGCGCGCTTGATCGCGGCGCCGCCGCGGTACACTCCATCGACCTGGACGTGCGCAGCCGCCACGCCGTGCAACGCGCCATCGACGAGCTGCCGCCGGAGTGGGCGGAGATCGACATCCTGGTGAACAATGCCGGCCTGAGCCGGGGCATGGAAAAGCTCTACACCGGCAGAATTGAAGACTGGGAAGAGATGATCGACACCAACATCAAGGGGCTGCTCTACGTGGCGCGTGCCGTGGTTCCGGGGATGGTGGTGCGCAGGCGCGGCCACGTGGTGAACCTGGGCTCCATGGCCGGCGAAATTGTTTATCCCAATGGAGCGGTCTATTGCGGCACCAAGGCCGCGGCGCGCGCCATCAACGATGGCCTGCGCGAAGACCTGCTGGGCACGCCGGTGCGCGTCACCAGCGTCGATCCCGGCCTGGTGGAGACCGATTTCAGCCTGGTTCGCTTCCACGGCGACGCCGGCCGGGCCGCGAAGGTTTACAAGGGCATCACGCCGCTCACCGGCGAAGACATGGCCGATGTGATTCTTTGGGCCGTGACGCGGCCCGAGCATGTGAACATCGCGCGCGTTTCGCTCACCTCGGTGCATCAGGCGAACACGCTGCTTATCCACCGCGAACCGTGACCGGCGCGGCACGCTCGTTGCAGTCGAATTTGCTGAAGGACATTCCCAGGGGCTAAAGCCCACATTCTCGTGGCGGCGGAAGCGGCCCGGCTGAAGCCGTGCGCTGATGCAAAACTCGTTATTGCACGAACTCTTCAGCGATTGCTGAAGCCGTGTGCTATCGAAAAGTCCAAGTTCTCGCGCTCTTCTATCCCAAGGCCTGAATCTGCGTCTCGATTTGGGCCAATGCGGCTTCAAGGGCGGCGCGGCGGCCGGGGTTCGACGTTTTTTGCGAAAGGATATTCTCCCGTTGCAGGTTGAGCGCCTGTTTATGCCGCTCCTGCGCGGCGCGGTGCATCTCGGCAGTGCGCCGGTCCTCTTCGCTCACGAAGTTGTCGTCGCGCCCCAACCCCACGGACACGGGCTCCGAGAGCCACTTGCTCTTAGGAGCCCCTGGTTTTGCGCCCGGATTCTCCAAGGCATTTGCCATCTGCTCCTCCACCGATTTACTTTCCCATCCACGAGCCATATCTTCATTCTACGGGGGATTGTGCGATCGCGTCCCGCAGAATGACGAGGGTGGAATCGGGACAGGAAGAGAGGTTTCGCATGCGCGCCTGGCAAGTTTCGGCGTTTGGCATTGATTCTTTGGAGTTTGTGGAGCGGCCCACGCCCGCTCCGGGTCCCGGCGAGGTCCTGGTGGGCGTGCGCGCGGTTTCGTTCAATTATCGCGACCTGATGGTGGTGAAGGGGCTCTACAACCCCAAAATGAAGCTGCCGCGCATTCCCTGCTCCGACGGCGCGGGCGAGGTGGTGGCCGTGGGCGGCGAGGTGACCGCGTGGAAGCCTGGCGACCGCGTGGCCGGCATCTTTATGCAGAACTGGCTCGATGGGCCGCTGACCGCTGCCAAGGCGCGCGGCGCGCTGGGCGGCGACATCGACGGCATGCTGGCCGACTACGTCGGTGCTCAAGCAGGCGGGCCTGGTTGCGATTCCCGATCATCTCAGCTTTCAGGAAGCGGCCACGCTGCCCTGCGCCGCCGTAACCGCCTGGAACGCGCTGGCCGCCGGAGAGATCAAGCCGGGCGCGACGGTGCTGATTCAGGGCACGGGCGGCGTGTCGATCTTCGCCCTGCAATTTGCGCGGCTGAAGGGCGCGCGCGTGCTGGGCATCAGCTCGAGCTACGAGAAGCTGGAGCGGGCCAGCGCCATGGGCCTGGATGCCGGACTGAACTACCGCGACAACCCCGATTGGGACCGCTGGGCGCTCGACCAGACCGGCGGCGAAGGCGTGGACCTGGTGGTGGAGGTGGGCGGCGCGGGCACACTGGCGCGCTCGCTCAGAGCCATTCGTCCCGGCGGAACAGTGGCGCAGATTGGCGTGCTGGCCACAACCACCGATCCGTTTCCGATTCCGCTCATCCTGCACAAGATGGCGCGCATTCACGGCATCTATGTGGGCTCGCGCAAGGATTTTGTGGAGATGAACCGCGCCATGGCGCTGGCCGAGCTGCGCCCGGTGGGCGAGGAATTCGACTGGCGCCAGGCCCGCGAGGTTTTCGAGCGAATGGAAGAAGCCAGCCACTTCGGCAAGCTGGTGCTCACGGTGAGTTGAGAAAAGCAGGGACCAAGGGAGCAAGCGGAACGGGAAAGCAAGGAGGAGAAATGAAGCCGCGGACTTCGTTCGCCCCCGCTGCGATAGATTGGATTTGTGACGCTGTACGAGCAAATGCTCGCCGTGGCCATCGAGGAGGCTCGACAGGGACTTGCCGAAGGGGGCATTCCCATCGGCGCGGCGCTGTTTACGCGCTCGGGCGAGTTGCTGAGCCGGGGACGCAACCGCCGCGTGCAGCAAGGCGATCCCAGCGTGCATGGCGAGACCGACGCCTTTCGCCGCGCCGGCCGCCAACGCAGCTACCGCGACTTGGTGATGGTGACCACGCTCGCCCCGTGCTGGTACTGCAGCGGCCTGGTTCGGCAATTCCGCATCGGTACGGTGGTGGTGGGCGAGAGCCGCACCTTTTCTGGCGGCCTGGACTGGTTGCGCGAGAACGGCGTCGAAGTGATCGACCTCGACAACCGCGAATGCCGCGAGATGCTTGCGGTCTTCATCGCCGAGCATCCGGAGATATGGAACGAAGACATCGGAGAGACGTAGAGACATAGGGACCAGGGACTAGGTGGATCCGGCTTCGAGGCCGCGCCCTTCAAAACTGGACCGTAGCGAACGGCTGGCGAGCCAATCCCGGAATGTGGTTCGAAATCGGGACTTCTTGCGGTGCGCGTGACTGCTGTCACCCGCGCACGATCCCATCGGCCAATATGATGGTCAGTCGGATGGCCCAGAACCGCGCGAGCCTGCGATGCATCAGCGGGCTGTGCGGGTGTCGGAGTCGTGCGAACTTTTCAACAGTGGAGAGTCAGATGGGATTTGTTCCGGTGATGTGGGCTGTATGGGGCGTATCGTTTGTCTTTATGGTTTGTGTAAGTATTTTTGCGGCGAGAGTGAGCAGAAATGAAGAGGCGCAGATCTTCCTGGCCGATTCATCAAGCCATGTGAAGTCGGAACAGGATGCGATTGCGGCAAGGGTGGGCAAGCTCCGGCCAGTCAAGCTGACGTCGCTGGGGATTCTGGGCGTCATGACGGTCGTTGTCGCGAGCTATTACGTTCTTGACGTCATGAAGCAATTCGGCAATTAGGAAGACGAAAGCACGCATTGTTCCCCACTGGGGACACGTGTGGCTTGGCAATGCAATGGAGCGAGGGCACGACATAGCAGGCTTGTGCGGGCTCGCCACGCGGGGATGATTGTGCCAGTCCTACTGGAAAATGTGGAGCTGGAGCAAAATGTCCCTGACGTAAAACGCGACGACGAAGACCGTCATAGCGACGACCAGCCAGCGGGCGATACGAACCATCGGCTCGATCTTCGCTACTTTTGTGGCAATGACCGCTTGCTCCGCCTGCTCATGCGCGAATGATTCGTCGAGGAAGATCTGGTCCTCTTCATTCTTGGTCAGGCTTGAGCGATAGATGTAGAGCACTGCCATGAACAGTACAAATGCAGACCAGATGATCCACATTACGGGGACGAACATAATCCACCTCCGAACGGTATCCGGTCCCAGGAACCAGCGGGGTCGTGGGGAACTGCGGTCTCGCGGCCAGAGGGCCCTTCCGGTTGACTATGATAGCCCCGAATAGGGGTGATTGGGAACCACCCGCGGAGAATTTCGATGCCGTGAAAGTAACGTGCCCCCGGGACGAGGGGGTCGAATGACGGCCTCGGCAGCGCGCAGCGAGGATTCAGGCCTGGCGGAGCAAGGTTGCGCGACTATCCCAGCCGGGATGCATCTAAAGGAATGTACCGGGGATGGGGCCGCGTCAAGCCATTTGAGAATGTAACCCTGAGCGGGGCAATCGAGACATAAAGGATGTAACTTTGCTCGCCGTCGCCGCGGCTGTGGGAAAGTGCGAATCGCGCGCTCTTGGCGCGATTTGCAAGCGCAGAGGGAAAGTCTGTTCTTTGACTTTTCCTCCGCGCGTCTTTTCCACAGCCGTTGCCCCGTCGCGCGCCGCGGCTGGTTTTGGACTCAGGCGCCGGTTGGTCAAGGTGTAAATCCGCTCCAGCTTGCCGTCGATCTTTGCGCTCAGCGCAAACGGGTCCAGCCGGGAGCGCAGCTTCTGCAATGCCGCCACGCGCCGCGCGTTGGCTTGGCCGGAAGCCAGCGCCCGCTGCAACGGCGTCGCGGCAGGGCTGTACACGCGGCGCAGTTTGGACCCCACACGAACCTTGGTCTGCAGCTTCACCGAGGGCAGGTACAGGTTCATCCACAGTCGCAGTTCGGCACGGTACAGATCGTTGATGGCCGCCACCGCAGCCGATGAGTCGTAGCGGTCCCACCCCAGCAGCTTGCGCACGTGCGTCCAGTTCTTCTGCTCGATATGCGCGTTGTCGTCCTTCTTGTACGGCCGCCCTCGGGTCAGCTGAATCCGGTTCCCATCGCACCACCGCTTCAGGTGCCAGTTGATAAACTCCGACCCGTTGTCCGCATCCAGCCCCAGCAGCTGGAAGGGCAGCGCGGCGCGGATCTCGTCCAGCGCGCGTTGCACCGCAATCTCGCTCTTGCCCAAAAGCGCCCGCGACTCGGTCCAGCCGGAGTGTATGTCGGTCAGGTTCAAGGTGTGCGCAAACTCCCCCTCGCCCGAGTTGCCCGAGTGCGAAACCAGGTCGACCTCGGCGAACCCCGGAGCCTTTACATCCCAACTGTCGGTCTTGATGGGAATGTGGTGCTTCAACAGCGTGCCCGGCTTGGTGCGCCCATAGATCTTCCGCTTCTGCGCCCGCTTCCGCCCCGCCAGCCGCCGGTCCATCTGCCGCGCGCTCATGGCTTGCAGCTGCTCTTCTACCTCCGCCCCAGGACGGTAGCGCCGGCGAATCCACGGCATCCACAGCGGCAGCAGAGCCTTCAGCCGCACCGACCAGGGATAACCCGCCGCCTCCCATACCTGGGCCAGGATGGAAACCGCCTGCGCCCCATAACGCGGCTTGCGCCCCCGCGGTCGCTGCGCCCGACGCTTCGCCGGCGGCGCACCGTTCAGCAGCCGGATCGCATACTTGCGGTTGTAATCGGTCGTCGCGCAGAACTCGTCCAGCAGCCGCTGCCGCTCCCCTCGCTCTGCCTCCCGGTATCTCCCGTACATCACCACAAAGTACTCCCACTTCGCTTCGTGTCCCAACCCAACCCTCCTCAAATGCCCCTCTGAGCCGGGTTACATCTTATGCGTCTCGATGGTCTCCCCTCTGGTTACATTTTGCGCGGCGCGATACGGGGGCTTGTGCGAGAGTTCGCCGAACGGTACAGTAACAGTACAAGCAGGACAAGCACTCTGGACCACCGAGGAGAGAACATGGCTACGACCACCGTTGCACCGACCGAGGAAACCGTAAAGAAACCGCCGCTTGTGCTGACGCCCCAGGCAATTGCCAAGGTGCGCGAGATCATGGCCACTCAGGACCCGCTGCCAGCCGGGCTGCGCATCGGCGTGGTGGGCGGAGGCTGCTCAGGATTCCAATACTCCATGGCCTTTGAGAACCAGGCCGGGATGATGGATAAAGTGTTCACTTTTGACGACTTAAAGGTATTTGTGGACGCGACGTCGCTGATGTATCTGAATGGCTGCACGGTGGACTACGTGGAGACGCTTGAGGCTGCGGGATTCAAGTTCGAGAATCCCCAGGTGAAGTCAACCTGCGGCTGCGGATCGTCGTTCCAGGTGTAAGGGCAGGGGTCAGGTTTCAGGGGTCAGGGATCAGCAAAAAACAAAGGCTCGCCCAATGAGGGCGGGCCTTTTGTGTTTTAGGAGCTGGACGAGGAGGGGCTACTGTGGGGCGGAAGTATCAGGTGGCATGGGCGTTGGAGTGGGGTTCGAGCCGGAGCCCGAGCCAGAGCCTGAGCCAGAGCCAAAGCTTGAATTGTTGGAGCTACTGAAGCCGGGGCTTCCGTTGGTGTTGCCGGCAGGCTGGCCGATCAAGCCGGTGTTGCCCACAGTTTTCATATCGGAGAGCGGATCGTAGGTAAATTCCCACTCGAGGTAGTGATTCTTCTTTTTGTAAATCAGGATCGACTGTTTGGGGCTGGCGGGAGAGAAGCCGATGATTCCCCCGCCGCCGAAGGTCTGGCCGGTGAGGCCGGAGCCAGAGGCCGTCCCTGAGCCGGAGCCGGAAAATGCGCTGGTGGATGGTGCGTCGCCCGAGGTTGTGCTACCGGAGGTTCCCCCGGAGGTATCGGATGACCCGGTTGTGGAGGACGGGGACGACTGCGTGGCGCCGGAGCCGGAACTGGGCGAGCCGAGGCTGAAGCCGCCTCCGCCGAAAGCGCTGCTGGGAGCCGCGGCTCCGGGCAAGCCGGCGCCACCGCCGGATGGGCCGATGCCGGCGAGAGTAGATGCGTTGCCGGCCAGCGGCTGACCAAAGAACCCCATCGCGGTAGGGGTTTTGTTCTGGCCGAATCGGATGGGCTTCCAGTCTTCTTGACCGGTGAGAGGATCAGGGTACTTCTTGCGCAGGAAGCGGATGTTGTTGGTGTTGACCAGGGCGTCAACGTTGGGCGGATATGTGTGATTCATCTTCCTGTAGTAGAGCTGAATGGCGCGGCGGTATTGCATGCCTCGGTGCCAGGTCTCAAGGTCGCGGTCGCGCTGGATGGAGCGGGCCATCCTGGGCACGGCAACAGAGAGCGAGAGGACGAGGAGCGCCATGAGGAAGATGGCGATTAGGAGAACGTAGCCCTGTTCGGACTGGGGGATAGCGGGCGGGCGTGCCTTGCTGCGGATTGGGGCCGAAGGCATCATGCGGGGACTCATTGTTGCGAAATGGACAGAGTTTGCGTGTTGTTGTAGGCCAGGTCGGTGACTTCGACGCTCAAGGGGCGAATTACGCCCACCTTGTAACGATGATCCACGATGTCGCCGGTTCTGGCCATGAAGATGTCGTCGCCATGGGAGAAGAAGGCTCTAAACGCTTTGGTTTTGTCCTCGGAGTAGCCGAAGTATCTCAGGTCGATAGCCGGGGGCTTGGGAAGCGGAGACGGCCCATTCGAGACGACGGAAGTACCGCCGCCGTTGGGGCGGGCCGGCGCGATCGGCTTGGGGATGGAGATCGGCGCGGACTCGGCGGAGAAGATGTTTCTGCCTGTGCCGGAGTAGTCCACGTCTTCACCCTGGGCCAGCTTGTCGAAGTGCAGGGAAGGATCGATGCCGGCGCTGGCGAGCTTTTGCGCCTCGTTTCCGGTGGCCTGCGCTGTGGTTGCCGTAACAGGAAGGCTGGGCGGCGGCGCCTGCGCCGGTGCGGGGCTCGCGGGCTTTGAGGGCAAGGAAGCGGCGCGATAGATTAGCCAGCCACCGAATCCGAGGATGAAAGCAAAGAGCACCACGACCAGGATGACCTGGCGCTTGTTTTCGGTGCCGAGAGCGAGGGCCATGGTTATTCGCCCTCCTTGCCGTCAGCGGGAGTGGCAGGAGGCTCTTCATCGGAAGGCGGAGTGGACGGCAGGCCGCTGGCCGCGGCGTCAGCGGGACGCAGCCATGTGGAGACGCGCAGGCGCAGGTTGACCAGGCCGCCCTGCTGGCTGGTGAGGGACATGGCGCGAACGATAAAGAAGATCTGATTTCGCTCCAGGCTGTTCACAAAGCGCATGATGGCGGGATAGTCGCCGCTGATGGCGGCATCCATGGAGATTTCGGTCAGGTCGGAGCCGGGCTCGCCCTGTGTGTACTGCACGCGCGACAGGCGCACTCCCGAGGCAATCGCCAGATCGCCGATGCGGAGAGAGATCATGGAGTAGTCGGGCGGGATGCGCTTCTTGTAGAAGGCCAGCATCTGCTCGTGAGTCTTTTCCACGCGCTTATCCAGGCCGCGTAAGGGAGCAGCTTGAATTTCGAGGGCCTTCAACTGAATCTGCTTGCCGGCGAGGACATCGGTGGAGTGGCTGTTCATGGCAGCCCAGTCCATTCCGAGGCGAACGGCGAGTGCGATGGCCAGGACAAGCAGGACGGCAAAGCCGGCGAAGTGCCAGGTGAGCGGAGAAGTCAGGCGCTCACGCCAGAGCGAGGAGGATCCGTTGGCGCTCATTGCGAATCTCCAGGCCCGGGGTTGCGAGAGAACGGCTTCGGCTCAGAGGCCGTTGGAATGGACGGCGGCGGCGCCACATAGGGCTGACGGCCCGGCTGCTGCGGAGTGCCGGGAACCGGACGCGAGTGCTTCGGATTTTCTATGCCCAGCGGCACAGACGAAGAGACTTTGGCTGAGGCTCTGGTCGTTCTTCGCAGAGCCGCCCGCTCCTCCGGCGTGGGCGGATTGTAATCGGCCAAAAGATCGAAGTCGAAGCGGTTGGAGGCGCTGATGGGCTCAAGGTTCTTGCTGGGGCCGTTGCCGGACTCGGCATTTTCGCCGACGATGCGGGGCTGGAGAAATCGCCGGGAGCGCTCAAGGTTGCTCACGAGTTCATCGGCGCGGTCGCGGGGGCCGACGACGCGCACGTGCACCGTGATGTGGCCGTCTTTGTCGCGGAGGGGCTCGATGGAGTTGACCTGCACGCCGCCGGGCAAGACAGTTTCCATGGCTTCCATGGCCAGCGTCCAGGAGAAGGCCTTTTCATCGAAGCGCTGGTTGAGGAAGTCGGCCTGTTTGAGGAGCTGCGCGTTGTCGGGGCGGCTCATGAGGGCTTCAGCGGCCGCGCGCTCGGCCTGTACGCGGGCGATTTCGCCGTCGAGCGAATGGTCGCGGGCGCGGGCGGCGGCGGCTTGACGGTCGAAGAGATGCAGGCCGAGGAAGAAAAGGAGGCAAAGCGCAACGAGCACGGCCATGGCGATGCGCAGGCGCTTGAGGGGCGGGCCGAGATCGGTGAAGGGCCGGGTGGCGAGATTGAGGGTGATTCTCATGCGGCTAACTCGCTCCGGCCAGCGCGCCTGCGATGCCGGCAAAGCTGGTTTGGGGGAGCGCGGTCAAGGCTCCCTCATCGGGTCGCGACGCCCATTCGACAACAGTGAGCGCCGGATCGGCGATGGATTGGGCAAAGTCTTCGGGGCTCTGGACTCCCGCGTAGTAAATGCGGCGAGGCCGCGAGCCCAGCTTGTCTTCAAAATAGGCGGCGGCGACGGCAATGCTGGACTGAATCTCAACGACGCGCTGGCTGGGATCGAGGGGGAGGTCGAGAGTGCGATAGAGGAGCAGTTCGTTGCCATTGGCGATGGTGGTGGTGATGGCGTGCGCACTCAGGTTGGCGGCCATGATGGCTTCCATGGAGTCGAGGGCTTCGAGCGCGGCAAGACTGGAGGGCAGGACCGCTCCGGGCTCATGGCCGGCGGCGCGGACGGCGGATTCATACTCGTGGAGGATGGGGCCGGGGATCACCGCGGCGAGGACCTTGCATTCGGTTTCAGTTTGAGCAACAACCTGGTAGGTGACGCCGGCGTTCTCCACATCGAAGGGGACCGTCTTGCGCAGGCGGAAGCGCACAACGGAAATGGCGTCGGCGGCCTTGGCGGGGAGGGAATCGAAGTCGAGGACGAAGACGCGCACCAGAGCGTCGGGCAAGACGACGGTGACGGCGCGGGTACGCGGCGAGACTTGCTCGAGCGCCGAGCGAATGGCCGCGGTGACCGCTTCCGGCTCGCGGAAGTTGGGTTCTTCGATGCCGGGAACGAGCGCGCCGTCGGGAACGGGAACAAAAGCGTAGACGTGGTCTTGTGCGGGCTCCGATCGGGCACGACGGGAGCGCGCAACGGGGCGCGCGGCGGCGAGTACGCCCTCGGGAGAGATCTCGACCGCGGCGGGCGGACGGCCGCTAGGCTGAGGTGAGGCGGTACGGGTTTTGTTGAGCATCGGTGGCACTAGCGTGACGCTTCAATAAATGTAACCTTGTTGATCTCCTTGATTGTAGTGATGCCGCGGCGCACGCGTTCGAGGGCCGATTCGCGGAGAAAGGTCATGCCCTCCTTTTGCGCCTCTTTGCGCACCTCGGAGGTGGGTTTCTTTTCGAGGATCAGCTCGCGGATGGGGTCGGTGAGGTCGAGCAGCTCGTGGATGGCGGTGCGGCCGCGGTAGCCGGTCCCGGCGCACTCCATGCAACCGGTGCCCTCGCGGAAGGCGAAGCCTTGCCAGTCCGCCGCGTTCATGCCGCTCGAGACCAGCGCCTCGTCGTCGTAGTAGACAGTGTGCGCGCAGTACTCGCAAACGGTGCGCACCAGGCGCTGGGCCAGAATGCAGTTGAGCGCGGAGACGAAGTTGTATGCCTCGACGCCCATGTTGAGGAAGCGCCCGAGCACATCGACCACGTTGTTGGCGTGGACGGTGGTGAAGACAAGGTGGCCGGTGAGCGCGGAGTTGATGGCAATCTGCGCGGTCTCCTGGTCGCGAATCTCGCCGACGAGAATCTTGTCGGGGTCGTGGCGGAGAATAGAGCGCAGGCCGCGCGCGAAGGTGAGGCCCTTCTTTTCATTCACGGGAATCTGGGTGATGCCGCGAATCTGGTACTCGACCGGGTCTTCGATGGTGATGATCTTGTCTTCGTCGCTCTTGATCTCGTTGAGCGCGGCGTAGAGGGTGGTGGTTTTGCCGGAGCCGGTGGGGCCGGTGACCAGCACCATGCCGTATGGCTCGCGAATGTAGCGGCGGAAACGGCGCAGGTCTTCTTCGGCGAAGCCGACGACGTCGAGCGTGAGGTGCTTGAATTTCTCGCTCATCGACTCTTTGTCGAGGACGCGGAGCACGGCGTTTTCGCCATAAATCGTTGGCATGATCGACACGCGGAAGTCGATCAGGCGGTTCTTGTAGCGCACGCGGAAGCGGCCGTCCTGGGGGACGCGCTTCTCGGCGATGTCGAGCTCGCTCATGATCTTGATGCGGCCGAGGATGGTGCCGTGGTGCTCGCGGGCGATGGGGGCCATCGCCTCCTGGAGGACGCCGTCGATACGGTACTTGACGTGGACGGAGTCGTCGTAACTCTCGATGTGGATGTCGGAGGCGCGGCGCTCGAGAGCGGTGAAGATGGTGGTGTCGACGAGGCGAATGATGGGGCTGATGTCTTCGGCTTCGCTGGTGAGCTTCTCGATGGAGATGTTCTCGTCGGTGTTTTCGTCGCCGGTGAGCACATCGAAGGTGAGGCCCTCGCTGGCTTCGTCGAGGACGCGCTGCGACTGCTCGGTTTTCTTCAGCAGGTCGGTGATCTGCGAGAGCGTGGCGACGCGGGCCGCGATGCGGTGGCCGAGGAGACCGGCAATCTCATCGAGGATCATGAGGCGCGAGGGGTCGCTGACGGCGATGATCCAGGACGTCGGGGGTTTGCTCGATGGGGACGAAGTTGTAGCGAAACATGAGCTCGACGGGCACGGTTCGCAGGAGCTCGTGCTGAATCTTGAAGTTCTTGAGGTCGACGAAGTCGGCGTGATAGCGCCGGGCGAGGGCCTCGGCGTGGGCGCGCTCGTCCTGGCCGCCGGGAGGGGGAAGCGTGACAACGTTGGATTCGGCCATGGCGACAAACCTCCTCAGGTTTCGCGGTTTACATCCCGGTGGCCTGCCCCAGCGAAAAGATAGGCAGGTAGAGCGAAATGAGTATGAAGACGACAACAACACCCATGATGATGAGGATGGCGGGCTCAATGAGCGCGAGCGCGGCGGCGAGGGCCGCGGCTACGTCCTCCTCAAAGAATTCGGCGACGGAGTTCAACATTTGCGGGAGTGCGCCGGTCTGCTCGCCGACGGTGATCATCTCCGCGGCGAGATCGGGGAAGACGCCGGTCTTGGCGAGCGATTCGGCAAGGCTCTTGCCCTCGCGCACAGTAACGATGGACGATTCGACGGCTCTGGAGACGCTGCGCGACGAGATGGAGCGCGAGGCCGTCTCCAGCGAGGGCACGAGCGGAAGTCCGCCGGTGAGCAGCGTGGACAGCGTACGCGCGAAAAGCCCCACCTGGTACTTGAGCCAGATCTTGCCGAAGACGGGCATTCGGACCCGTACGGCATCGACAAAATCGCGGCCGCGCTCGGTGATGGAGAAGCGGTAGAAGACGACGGCGAAGACGAGCAGGGTAAGCGCCAGCCAGAGGATGTTGTGCTGCATCCACTGGCCAAAGCTCAAGAGGGCGACGGTGAGGGCCGGGAGCTTGCTGCCGAGCTGATCGTAGAGCTTGGCAAACTGCGGCACCACAACGGTGAACATGAAGGTCAACAGACAACAAACCAACGTGAGCAGCACGCCGGGATAGATGAGCGAGCCGATGAGTTTCTTGCGCAGGGCGAGGGCGACCTTCTGGAAGCTGACGTAGCGATCGAGGACTTCGGTGAGGTTGCCGGAGCGCTCGCCGGCCAGGAGCGTGGTCGTGTACATGACCGGGAATCCACTCTGGGCCTCGAAGGCGGCCGAAAGCGCCTCGCCGCGCTTGACGCGGTTGGCGACGTCGTCCAACTGGCTGGTGAACGCGGGCTGTTTCTGGATCTTGCCCAGCATCTGAAGGGAGCCCAGGATGGGCAGGCCGGCG
>CAVPBL010000008.1:0-39838 GCA_963701835.1 uncultured Acidobacteriaceae bacterium
TCGAGGGCGCCGCGATGCTTGGAGTCGACCTGGAGGGTGAGCGTCTGCTGCTTCTTGTCGCGCAGGATGGTGACCTGCACGGGCTTGCCTGATTGGAGCGGAGGGCGCGGTCCCAGTCGGCAGAGGTCATGATGGAATCGGAGCCGACCTTGAGAATCACGTCGAAGGCTTTGAATCCGGCGGCCGCGGCCTCGCTCTTGCGCGCCACCTGCTTGACCATCAGGCCGCCCTGGACGCCCAGGTACTCGGCCATCTGCGAGGTGAGCGGCTCAACCAGCGCGCCCACGTTGAGGGTGCTGGTGAAGATCGACATGTGGAACCGCCGGGCGGCAGGGCGCGTCACCGCCGCCCATGATGCCCATCGCCGGCAGCGGCGGAACGGGCGCAGATGCTGCTCGGCATCGATGCCGATCTTGTCCCAGACGTCGTGCTCCATGAGCTTTGCGGTCGACCAGTTGCACGGCCAGGGTCTGGATGTTGCCGTCGCGGCTGATCTCGAGACTGATCTTGCGGCCCGGCGGAATTTCGCGCAGCATGCGGCGCAACTGCTCGGCGCCGTCGACATTCTGGCCGTTGATGCCGAGCACCACGTCGTTGACTTTCAGGCCGATCTGGCCGGCGGGCGCGTCGTGATCGATGAGCGTGATGACGGCGCCGCGCACTTCTTTGAGCTTGAGCGCCTGCGCTTTGTCGGCATCGACGTCGGCGACATCGACGCCGAGGTAGCCGGCCGACGCTGGCGTGGACAGCGAAGGGGCTGGGATCCGCAAAGATGGGCGCGAGTTCCTGCGCCTGCGCATGGGCCGCGTGGCGGCGCGACGAGCAAGACGCAGGCTGCAGCGGCGAACGAGTGCGGCAAAACCAGGATTCACATGGAACTTACGGTACGGCCTCAAAAGGTGCTTCATGGTTGATTCTCTCCCGGTTGTTCTTCGTCCGGTCTGCGCTCTTAAGACGGCGCAGTGGCCGGAAGGGTAAGCGACAAGCTTTACTGAATTTCCGGAACCCGGCTCAAGACCTGCCGGGAAACATTCCGGATCTGGGGATTGTCGTCGGAATTGGAGACCGAATAGAGCACCTGGCGGACGCTGGTATCGGCATCGACGGGCTCCAACAAACCGATGGCTGCGGTGCGGATGGCCGGGTCGTTGTCATTCAGCACCGCTTCAAGAACGGCGTCGCGCACGCGCACGTCGTCGGCCACGTAAGGCTCCAGGCCCTCGAGCGCCTTCTCGCGCACCTTGGGGCTGTGGTCGTAGCGCAGCGCAACCATGAGCGCATCGCGAATGCCCGAGGGCTGGCAACTGTGGCCGGCGCGGCACTCGGCGGCGAGCAGCGCCACGGAGTCGTCGCGGACGCCCGGCGAGGCGGCATTTTCAGCTGGCCAGCATGAGCAACTGGCGGATCGCCGGGTCGTCGAGCGAGCCCTCGATCTGGCGCGGAACGAGCTGGTTGTAGCTGACGTCGACAATTTCGCTGTTGGGCTGGCGCACGATGCCGGAGACGCCGGCGACGTTGGCCAGTTCGGGCAAGGCGCGGCGGGCTGCACTTGACGCCGGCCGGCAGTTGCGGCTTGCGGCTATGCGCGCCGCATGCGCGGCGCGGTTCTGCGCGTACTCGTAGCCGCCCAGGACGCCTGCTCCGGCGCCGGCCACCAGCAGAAGCACCGCCGCCACGGGCGCGGCCTGCAGGCTGGCAAAATTGTTCAGGATGCGCTCGCCCAAGCGCTCATACCAGCGCTTGGGCGGCAGCGTGTCGAGCGCTTCGTCGAGGCGCAGGCGGGCGCGGGCTACAAGATTCGGGCCGGCTCCACGACGGGATGCGCGTCGGCGAGGACTTTGAGCGCCAGCACCTGCTCGCGTTCCTTTTGGCACTGCCGCGCAGCCGGCACATGGCGTTCAAGTTCGTGCGATCTGCTCGTCAGGCAGCTCGCCATAGGCTGCCGTTACGATCCGTTCGTGTGCAAGTTCGCAATTCATAGTTACGTCCTTCCAGCCTCAAAATGCAGCTTTCAGCTTCTAGCTCTTAGCTTCTCAGTTCACTTTCGAGCTTTATTTCGCGCTGCATCGATAGCAAGCAGTCTTGGCTAGTACAGCTCGAAGCTCATCGCTATCTCGACTCCGCCAATTGCGCTCGCAATTTCTTGGTTGCGCGGAAGAGGGTGTTCTTGGCGGTCTCTTCCGTGGTGTTCAACATTTCGCCGATGGTGCGCAGGCGAAGGCCCTGGTAGTGCTTCAGCTCGAAGACCATCCGCTCGCGCGGCGTGAGCTTGCCCAGCGCCGCCTGAATCTTTTCGCCCAGCAGCTTGCGGTCGAGCTCGCGGGCGGGGTTGGAAAACGACCGGTTGTCGGAGACGGATGCCAGCAGGTCGATCTCGTCGCCGGTGCGGTCGACCACGACGGCGTGATCTTCGCGGCGGGTCTTGCGGCGGCGCAACTGGTCCAGGCAGAGGTTGGTGACGATGCGGTAGATCCAGGTATAAAACGAGCACTCGAAGCGGAAGTTGCCGATGTACCGGTAGGCTTTGAGGAAGGCTTCCTGGTAGATGTCTTCGGCATCGTGCTCGGAGCCGGTGAGGTGCAGGGCCAGGCGCAGGACCTGGTGCTCATACTGGCGCACGAGAGTGTCAAAGGCGGCGCGGGAACCGGCCTGGGCCTCGCGGATGAGGTCCATCTCGAGGGCGCGGCTTTGCACGCGCTCCTGTTCCGGCTCGCGTCGTCCTGGCCGGTTCTGCCGCCTTGCTCCGCCCATTGCTCTGGTCGCAGCCATACCTGGAGAGGATTGTACCTTCGCCCAGCTGGCCAGGCCAAAGTGGCTGCCGCCTGCGAGATCATCGATGGGGTGATGGGAACACTGATCGCGTCTGTTGCCATCGCTTCTCCGCTCCCGGAAGATGAAGCCTGTGCGTATGAAGTAGACGCGGAATAGGGGTTTGGTCAACCGGGAAAGGCAGGGACGAGGGACTGGGACGAAGGGAGTGGGAGAACAGGGTTCACGGGCCAGGGACGGGATCGGAAGCGGGCTGGCAGGCGCCCGGTAAACTGGGAGGCGATGAGTGGAAATCTGTTTGAGAATGAGGCAGACGGGCGGCGGAGGGAGCTGGCGGGTGGTTCACGGCGCACTGCGACGGCGGGTCGCGGGGCAATCCGGGGCCGGCGGGCTATGGGGCGGTGATTGAGGACCCCGAGGGCCGGGTGGTGGCGCGGCTGAGCGAGTATCTGGCCGCCAGACCAATAATTATGCCGAATACAAGGGGCTGCTGGCGGTGCTGGAGTGGGCGCTGGCGAACGGGGCGAGGCGGCTGCGGGTGGTGTCGGATTCCGAGCTGATGGTGCGGCAGATGAAGGGCCGGTACAAGGTGAAGAGCCCGGGGCTGCGGCCGCTGTGGGAGGAGGCGCAGCGGCTGGCGCTCAGGCTGGAGGGGTTTGAGATGCGGCACACGCTGCGCGGCGGGAACAAAGAGGCGGACCGGCTGGCGAATGAGGCGATGGATAAAGGGCAGGGGTCAGGGATCAGGGGTTAGGGGTTAGCTGGGCTAGGGGGTTAGAGGGTTAGCGGAGTAAATGACAGAAGGACTGTCATTGAGAGATAAAGAGTTTCAGACATGTTCTGGCTTGATCAGCGCGAATGATCTGGTTCAGGTCGCGACCGTTGGCGGCGTCCTTTGTAAAGGTGAAAGTTCCGTAGTCGTGCATCTCGTGAGCGGCGCGGAGGAATGCGCCGAACGCGGCGCGCGAGAGAGGCGCTCCGACGCTGATGCGCTTGACGCCGAGCGCTGAGAGCGTTGCCAAGTCGAGATTGCTGGCCAATGAGACCGGCGAGCACATTGACGGGGCGATCGACGGAGCGGATGACGGCTTCGATGTCTTCTTTGCGGGTGAGGCCGGGCGCGTAGAGAACATCGGCGCCGGCTTGCTGATAAGCCTGCAGGCGCTTGATGGTGTCGGCGAGATCGGTGCGGCCGTGAAGGTAGTTTTCGGCGCGGGCGGTAAGCGTGAAAGGAAACGAAAGAGCGTGCGCCGCTTCGGAGGCGGCCGCAATGCGCTCGGCGGCGGAGTTGATTTCGTAGATCGGGTCGGCGGGGCGGCCGGAGGCGTCCTCAATGGAGCAACCGACGAGTCCGGCAGCAGCGGCGAGCAGGACGGTTTGCGCGGCATCCTGCGGGGAATCGCCGTAGCCGTTCTCGAGATCGCCACTGACGGGCAGGTCGACTGCTGAAGCGATCTCGGCGACATGCTGCAACATGGCGTCGCGGCCGACGCCGTGGTCGGGCTTGCCGGCGGAGAAGGCGTAGCCGGCAGAGGTGGTGGCGAGCGCTTCAAAGCCGATGTGGGCGAGAAGGCGTGCGGTACCGGCGTCCCATGGGTTGGGAATGATGAAGGCGTTGTCGCGCTCGTGAAGGGCGCGAAAGGCGTGGGCTTTTTCGGATTGGGTGAGCATGGGACCTCACTCTGATCGGAAGTCTGCATCAGTGTATCGCGCAGCGCGCAAAAACATGGAAACGGCGCGAGAATGGGGCACCAGGTGCAGAGCAACGGTCTGGATGTTCGCTCTGCCCTGCTCGCTTTTTTACGCGTTGCGGCCGAGATCGTTGCGCCAGGCGTGGCCGTCGTTTTCGAGCAGGTGGTCGGAGCACTCGGGGCCCCAGGAGCCGGCGAAGTAGTTGGGAAAGACCTCAGGCTTCTTGGCGGCCCAGGCTTGAAGGATGGGCGTGTAGAGCGCCCAGTTGGTTTCGACGCCGTCGCGATGGGCAGAAGAGCGTCTGGTCGCCGAGCATGGCGTCGAGCAGCAGGCGCTCGTAGCCGTTGGCGCTGGACTTGCCGAAGGCCGACTCGTAGTCGAAGTCCATGTTGACGGGGCAGACGGCCATTTCCGAGCTGGTGGGGACCTTGGCGCCGAAGCGCAGGGCGATGCCTTCGTCGGGCTGGATGCGGATGGTGAGCAGGTTGGGCTGAATCTCGCTGCAGGGGCCGGTGGTCGCCATGCGGTTGAAGATGAGCAGCGGCGGCTGCTTGAACTGGATGCTGATTTCGGTGGCGCGCTTCTTCATGCGCTTGCCGGCGCGGAGATAGAAGGGAACGCCGGCCCAGCGCCAGTTTTCGATCGTCGAGGCGGAGGGCGGCGTAGGTCTCGGTGCCGGACTCGGGATTGACGCGTTCTTCGTCGCGATAGCCGACGACGTGCTCGCCGTCGACGATGCCGGGGCCGTACTGGCCGCGCACGGTGTTGAGGATGGGGATGGAGGGAATGGCCTGCCAGACCTTGAGCTTTTCGCGGCGCACGCTTTCGGCCTCGAAGCTCGAAGGCGGCTCGAGAGCGACGAGCGCGAGCAGCTCCATCATGTGGTTCTGGACGACGTCGCGCAGGGCGCCGGCCTTCTCGTAGAACGGGCCGCGGCCTTCGACGCCGAGGGTTTCGGCCACGGTGATCTGCACGTGGTCGATGTAGTTGCGTTTCCAGATGGGCTCGAAGATGCCGTTGGCGAAGCGGAAGACGAGGAGGTTCTGCACGGTCTCCTTGCCGAGGTAGTGATCGATGCGGAAGACCTGGCTCTCGCTGAAGACGGCGTTGACCTGGTGGTTGAGCTCGCGGGCGGAGTCGAGGTCGTGGCCGAAGGGTTTTTCGATGACGACGGCGACGCGGCCTTTTTCGGGCTGCGCCATGCCCTGCGCGCCCAGGTTCTCGACGATGCCGGCAAAGAACTCGGGCGCGGTGGCGAGATAGAAGAGGCGATCGTGGCCGATTCCCTTCTCCTTGGCGATGCGGTCGAGTTCGGTTTTCAGATCGGCGTAGTGGGATGGGTCGTCGAAGTTGAGGGGAAAGTAGCTGATGTGGCTGACAAAGCCGTCGAGCTTGGGATCGGTGGCGTCGACGCCGCCGAATTCGACGATGCCTTCGCGCATGTCGGCGGCGAACTCGTCGCCCAGCGGGCGGCGCGCCACGCCGACGATGGCGAACTGCTTGGGCAGAAGATTGGCCTGGAAGAGATGAAAGAGCGCAGGCAGCAGCTTGCGCTTGGTGAGGTCGCCCGAGGCGCCAAAGATGACGAGGACTCCGGGGTCGGGGATGCGCTCAGCGCCTTTGGGGAGCTGGGAGAGATCCTCGGGGCGCACGGTCATTTGCATGGTGGCCATGGCTGGTTTCACCTCCGGGGGAAAGTGAAGCTTCTAGCTACTAGCTTCTAGCTTGCTAGCTCATCGTGCGAGAACGAAGCTGTGCAGCGCCCGCAAACAGGCTGAGAAGCTAGAGGCTAGAAGCTAGTGGCTAGCGAGCTGCTTTACTTCTTCGCTTTGGCGAAGCGCTTGTTGACTTCGGCCCAGTTGACGACGTTCCACCAGGCGGCGAGGTAGTCGGGGCGCTTGTTCTGGTACTTGAGGTAGTAGGCGTGCTCCCAGACGTCGTTGCCGAGGATGGGATAGAGGCCCTGCGAAAGCGGCGAGTCCTGGTTGGCGGTGGTGATGACCTTGAGCTTGCCGCCGGTGAAGACCAG
Source organism: uncultured Acidobacteriaceae bacterium (assembly GCA_963701835.1). Lineage (GTDB taxonomy): Bacteria > Acidobacteriota > Terriglobia > Terriglobales > Acidobacteriaceae > Telmatobacter. Next base: position 6,491 of record CAVPBL010000008.1, read on the forward strand.
CCAGCCCCAGCCGGAGCCGAATTGCTTGGCCGTGGTTTCGTTGAAGGTCTTCTTGAAGGCGTCGAAGTCGCCGAAGTCGGCAGAGATCTGCTTGGCGATGTCGCCGGTGGGGTGGCCGCCGATGCCGGACGAATTGGCCGGGCCCATGATGGTCCAGAACATGGAGTGGTTGGAGTGGCCGCCGCCGTTGTTGCGCACGGCGCCGCGAATGTCTTCGGGGACGGCGTTGAGATCGCTGATGAGGTCGTCGACGGACTTGGCGGCGAGCGCGGGGTGGTTGGCCAGGGCGGCGTTCACGTTGGTGATGTAGGCCTGGTGGTGCTTGTCGTGGTGGAGGTGCATGGTTTCGGTGTCGATGAAAGGTTCGAGCGCGTTGTAGTCGTAGGGAAGCGGTGGTAATTCGTATGCCATTGGGGAAATCTCCTTCGTTCGGATTGTACTGTGTGGGATGCGGCCCCGCGTCTCGATTCCGCGTATATATGGATGGATGCGGAAACCGGCGGCCGGGGTGCGGGAAAGTTCACAGATTGAGATGAATAGCGGCGTGAAGAACCGGCCGCGATCTGGCCTGTCGCGGGACGGTGCTGACTAACTCAGAGGCCGGGAGGATGGGAAACCACTTGTTCTGTCCCAGATCGGGCAGGCGCCTGGGCGTGGACAGCAGCGGATGAAGATTCCCATACCTCGAGGCCAGAGGCGGCTCCCTCCGCTACGAGCGCGATGCGGTGCTCGATGTGATCGAACAGGCAAAATCGCCAGCGCGCGGGATCGTCGTCGACGCCCGCTGCAACTCGAAACCGGATGCCTTCAGTACCGCCGAAGAGGAACGAAATTTTGCGAGCGGAAGCGAGAGGCCCATGCCGCGCGCCTTGATGTAGGCCTCCTTGAGGGTCCAGAGCGAAAGAGCGCGATCGGGGCGATCGGTAACAGGGAGGGCATCGAGTTGCGCTCGTTCCGCGAGCGAGAAGACCTGGGGCGCGAGGGGAACAATCTCTTCGGCGCGGCTGAAAGGCTCGACGTCGACACCGACTTCGATGCCCGTAGCGGCGCTGGCGGCGGAGCTCACGTGAGGGCCGAGCGTGCCAGGAGACGCAACCAGGCAGACGGCGAGTTCGACGCTGTTCGATTGATTGAAGCGCAGGCCGCAGTCCGGAATGGGAGACGGCTTGCCGTATTCGTTGACGAAGAAACTCCAGGCATGCGGCGGGAAAGGGATAGGAGTGCGAGAGCGCGACGCGCGCCAGGGCATGCGTGGCCAGGTATTCGCGGCGATGGCGGTCGAAGCGGAAGCGGGCGGCGCGGGCGCGCTCGGCGTCGTTAAGGATTGCGGCGCAGGCCTCGGCGACGGCGACTTCGGAAAGATCGCCGGGATAGGCGAACCAAAGCTGAAGCCGGCGTCCCCCATTTTTCAGTCACTCTCCGATTCCATGGCAATGCTTGCGCACAAGGATAATGCTCTTCGACAGGATCGGGGAAGATGGTCTGCAATTCGCGCCAACTACCCATGCTTGAATTAAGAAGCTGCCCCGGTCTCCCTGTCCGCAGCTTCGGCCGAGTCGGAAACGAACGAATGGAGGATGAAATTCCATGGACGGAGTTCGTGTAAGGCAGAATTACCTGGCGCTTCGTTGTAGCCGCAGTGGCGTGTTTCGCGTTCGAGGCAGTGTGGTACTCGATCTTTTTGCAGGCGTGGATGAACGGGATCGGACGCAGCCGGGAATGGCTGATGAGCACAGGAGTGAATCCCTACCTGCAATATGGCACGGCGCTGGTTTCGGCGGCATTGATTGCCTCGGCGATCTCGTGCGTGACGCAACTGACGGGGCCGCAGACGGCGTTGCGCGGCATGAAGGTGGCCGCGCTGCTGTGGCTGGGCTTCGTGTTGACGACGTGGGCGACCGAATAAGTATTTGAGGTGCGCACCTATGCGCTGTTCGCCATCAACACGGGCTTCTGGCTGATCGGCATGGTGCTGATGGGCGCGATTGTGGGCGCGTGGAAGAAGAAGTAGCCTGGGACACAGGACACGGCATGGCAGCTAGTCCGGCGGGGGATAAAAGGGCAGCTTGTCGTTCTTCTCGTTGGCGCGGCGGACGGTGGCATCGTCAAAGAGCAGCGCCGGGGCGAGGACGGTGGTCGGCGGGTCGCCGAAGTAGTTGGCGACCCAGAGATCCTTGCCCGCGGCTTCGATGCTGGAGCGAAGGGCGCGCTCGTCGATGTCGTCGAGCACGGCGCCGCGCACCAGCTCGCGCTTGCCGTCGGGGCTGATGCGATAGAGCAGGCGCGGCGTGCGCTCGCCGCCCAGGGTTTGCACAAAGTAGACGCTCTGAAGGCCGCGATCCTTGGCCATTGCCAGAGCTTCTGGTTGAGCTCGTCGTCGGAGAGGCCGTTGTCCGCGGTGATTTTGAGAACGCCGATCATGGGACGCGCGGGGCCGGTGATGCCGGCGCGGCCGTGGCCGTTCGACTGCGGAAAGTCGCGCACCGGCTGGCGGCCGATGAGGTAATTGTCGAGGCGGCCGGCGTCGACCAGCTTGACGGCCTGCGCGGGAACGCCTTCGTCGTCGACGTCGTAGGCGCCGAGGAGGCCTTTGCCGTTGAAGGTCTTCAGGCCGGGATCGTCGACGACATTCATGAAGTCGGGCAGGACGCGCGCGTGGTAGCTGGAGGCGAACGGGCCGTTGGTGCGCGCTTCGGTGCCGAGAGCGGGGCGCGTGGCCGTGACCGCGGCGGCGAGCAGACGAGCGCAGCGTGTCGGTGGCGGCGTCGGCGCTCATCAGCAGCGGGCCGTGATACTCCTCTTCGACGAGCGGCGCTTTGCGCAGGTCGGCGAGCGAGGCGATCTCATCGACGGCGTGCTTGTTGAAGACGGCCTCGGAGTCGAGATCGGCGAGCGAAGTTCCGGACGAGGCAGTAGGAGCGGTCGAGGCGCATGCCGTCGGCGGCCTGCGTGCCCGCGGCGAAGGATTCCTGATATTCGGCGGAGGATTTGCGGACGATGGTTCCTTCGCTGTTGACGAGCCAGGTGGTGGTGGCGCGGGCGCGAAAACTGGCGGTGGAGTATTGGATGTCGCGCTGGGCTGCGCTGACGGAAGCGTCGGTGCGGTAGAGGCCGCTGGCGCGGGCGACGCGATCGGCCCAGGCAGTTCTCGTCGACGCTGAAGGGCGATGGGATCGGCGAGCGAGATGATGGGCTTCTCCTGGCTGAAGTCGTCGGCCTGCGGCGGCGTTTGCACCTGCTTCAGCTCGGCCTGCTTTTGCGCGTAGGCGCGAGAGCGCATTCTTGTAGGCCTGGTCGGTTGCCTGTCCATAGCGCGGAGCGGAGGGCGATGGGATCGTCGTCGAGAGCGGCCAATTCGATGGAGCCGTCGCCGCGGCCGCCGGAGCTGTCGGTTTTGTAGTCGCCGACGCGCACAGTGACGCGCGCGACGCGCTGGTGGGCGTGGTCGGAGCCCTCGCTGGCGCCGAACTCGGCCTTGGTTTGGAAGTCGTCGACTTCTTCAATGCGGTACTGGATGAAGAAGGGCTTGGCGAAGCCCTGCAACTGGAGCTGGCTCATGCTGCGGTCGAGCTCGGTGAGCATGGCTTTGAGGACGGGATCTTTTTCGGCGTCGGCGCGGGTGGGCTGCGCGCAGAACAGAGGCGCGGCGCACGAAGACATGAGCGCGAGAACGATACCGGCGAGCCAGAACGAGTCGATGAGCGCGAATTCGATTGCAGCCTCCTGCGGAGTATGCCGGCCGAGCGCCGTGTTCATTGCGCGCTCCTTGGTCCCTGTCGGGCGCTTGGCGAGTCCGCGCCGGGGATGGGCAGGATCGGCGGGCGCGCGGTGCCTTGCGGCTGGCGCTGCGTCTCGATGGCGCTGAGCAGCATGGCAGGAGCGACGGCGCTGACGGGGATGGTGCCCGACTCCGCGCCGCACTCGCCGTTGAAGACTTCGCTCTTGTCGCCGGTGGCGAGGATGCTCTTCATGGCGGCGAGCGGCGTGCCGACGATGCTGACGCCGCGCACCAGCTCGTCGGGACGGCCATCGACATAGACGCGCCAGACGACGAGCGGAATGACCTGAAAGGCCTGCGGCGAGCTGCGCTGCGTGACGGCGAAGCCGGAGGAGATGTCTTCAAAGTAGAGGCCGTAGGGCTTGCCCTGCTTTTTGGCTTCGTCGATGAGCTGCTTGCGCAGTTCGGCGTCGGAGACGGTTTTGGTGGAGGTGACGATGAGGTTGCCCTGGCGGCCGGTGGGCACGTGGCCGGCTTCGGCGCGGCCGTGGCCGTTGGAGGCGCTGAAGCTGGCGATGGGCAGGCGCGACATGAGGAAGGTTTTGAGCACGCCGTCCTGAATGAGATCGACGCGCTCGGCTTTCTGGCCTTCGTCGTCGTAGTGGTAGCTGCCGCTGAGCCAGGTGCTGCCGAAGGTCGGTGAGGGTGGGGTCGTCGGCGACGGAGAGAAAGCCGGGCAGGACCTCCTTGCCAACGTCCTTGGTGAAGGTCTGGCCCTCTTCGTCGCCGCGCTGGCGCTGGCCCTCGAGCCGGTGGCCGAGCACCTCGTGGAAGAAGACGGCGGCGGCGCGGCCGGAGAGAATGGCGGGACCATCGAAGGGCTCGGTGACCGGAGCCTTGCGCAGCGCTTCAAGACTCTTGCCCAGCTCGCGCATGGCCGCTTCGAGATCGGCTTGCTTGGGCAGGCCATCGACGGTTTCGGCCTCGAAGGTCTGCTCGCGGAAGAGATCCATGCCATCGTCGGCGCGCGTGACGGCAACGGCCACCAGCCGCGCCTGCAGGTGCGGCGTCGACGATTTGCGAGCCCTCGGAGGAGGCGAAGTAGTCGGTCTCGTTCTGCACGGTGAGAACGACCATGTTCTGGTAAACGTCGGGGTAGTCGCGGAAGATGCGGGACAGTTCCCTCACCCGCTGCTCCCATGCGGCGCGGTCGATGGCGACGGGCGGGGCGATGGCGCCGATGTGCGTTTGCGGGGCTTGCTGGCTGAAGTCGGGCGAGGTGTCTTCTTCCTTGGCGCGGACCTGGGCTTCGGTCTTGACGCGGAGGTAGTTGTCGAGCGCGTTGCCGTAGCCGGTGTTGGTGGCGAGCCAGAGGGAACGCGCGAGGGCTTCGCGGTCGTCGCCGAGCGGAAGCTGCAGGCTGTTGACGGCCGAGCCGCGATGCGCGCCGTGGGTGTTGTCGAGCTTGGGATCGCCGACGCGGACCTGCACGTCGGCGGCGCGCGTGCGGCCGCCGAGCTCTCGGCGAGCGCGCCGTACATGCGCGCGCATGGAGACGAAGCTCGCGTCGCGGACCGTGTAACTGAGGAAGTAGGGCGGCAACTGCTTGTCGCCGGCGCGGCTGCGACGGGCGCGGACTTGCCGAGCGAGGTGAAGGCGCGATGCAGCTCGGTGGTCATGGCGTCGAGGAGGACCGGAACGGGCTGCTGGGCGCGGGCTGCAGCGGGGAGAACCAGCAGCGAAACAATCGCTGCTGCGGGCACGAGGGGCGCGAATGGAAACGTCCGGTCGCGTGAGATGCGGCTGTAAAATTGATTGGCAAGTGGCGAGGGGTTCGGGTAAAAGCATCTGTGTTTTCGATTGTCGCAGAGTTGGCCGATGAAAGGAGAATTGGCATGAGATTTCCCTGCGCGATTGGTTCCGGTGATGTGCGCGGCCGCGTTGCTGGCGGGAATAACTTCCCTGCCGCTTGCCGCGCAGAGGGGCGCATCGACGGCGACGCCGCAGCGGCCACGCAGGCTCCTGCTGCTTCGGCAGCAGCAGCCGCGCCGGCATCGGCAAATCCGCAGCAGGCTTACACGCTGCCGCCGGACAAGCTGGCCAAGGCGATCGCGACTGAACCGCATCCGCAACATTCTGAGTATTGCCGGACTCGATCTGGGGCATCGTCTTCCTGTGGCTGCTGCTGGCGACGCGCGGCTGGGCAGGGCTGGAGGCGTGGGCGCAGAGGATTTCGGGCCGGCGCTGGGTTCAGGGGCTGGTGTTTTTCGCCGCGTACTTCGTCATCCCGCAGCTGGCCGGGCTGCCGTTGGACTGGCTGGCCAGCACTACGAGCGCGCTTACGGGATCAGCGTGCAGGGTGGGGAAGCTGGTTCTGGCGACGAGGCAAAGGCGCTGGGGCTGACGCTGCTGTTCGGCGTGCCGATTCTGCTGCTCTTCAACTGGATTGTGCGGCGCTGGCCGCGGCGCTACTGGCTGGGGCTCTGGGTGGTCACGCTGCCGATTCTGGTTCTTGCCATCTTTGTTGTGCCGCTGTTCGTGCCTCTCTTCTACAAGCAGGAGCCGCTCAAAAGAATCACGCCGCGCTGGTGGCGAAGCTCGAAACGGTGGTGGCGCGCACGGGGATCAACATTCCGCCCGATCGCATGTATCTGATGAAAGCCAGCGCGAAATCCAACGGGATCAATGCATTCGTGGCCGGAATCGGAGCCACGAAGCGGTATCGTGATGTGGGATACGACGACGGACCGGATGCCGGACGATCGAAGTGTCTGTTCATCTTCGGCCACGAGAGCGGGCACTACGTGCTGCACCACATTCCGAAGGAGATTGGCGGCGACGCGCTTGGGCTGTTCTTTGTGTATTGGGCGTGCGCGGGGTTTGCGGCGTGGATGGTGCAGGCGGTTTGGGGCGCGCTGGGGCGCGGCGGAGCTGTCGTCGCGGACAGGATTTGTGGTGCTGCTGTTCGCGATTTCGATTGCCAGCTTTCTGCTGGAGCCGGCGGGCAACGCCTTCAGCCGCCACTTTGAGCACCAGGCCGATGTGTACGGGCAGGAGGCGATTCACGGCATCGTGCCGGACCCGCAAAAGACCGCGGTCGCCGCATTCAACGCGCTGGGCGAGTCGTGGCTCGAAGATCCGAATCCGAGCCCGTTCATCGAGTTCTGGCTCTACAGCCACCCGAGCGTCGCAACACCGCGCCGAATTTGCGCTGCACTACGATCCGTGGGCCAACGGAGGGCATGGGGAGTTCTTTTCAAGATAGGTAACAAGGGAACGAGGGAACGAGAGACCAAGAAAGTCAGCGACGCGCCGGGAACCTGCGGCGAATCGTCAGTTGAGCAGCTCGAAGATGCCGGCGGCGCCCATGCCGCCGCCGACGCACATGGTGACCATTCCGTAGCGGGCCCTCCGGGCTTTCATCTCTTGGAGCAGAGTTGCGGTGAGTTTTGCGCCGGTGCAGCCGAGCGGATGGCCGAGAGCGATGGCGCCGCCATTGACGTTGATTTTTTCCTGGTCCAGGTTGAGAGCCCGAATGATTGCAAGGGCCTGCGCGGCGAAGGCTTCGTTCAATTCGATGAGGTCGATGTCGTTGAGGGTGAGGCCGGCCAGGCGCAAGGCCTTGGGGATGGCGGTGATGGGGCCGATGCCCATCTCTTCAGGCAGGCAGCCGGTGACGGCGTAGGAGACGAGGCGGGCGAGCGGGCGAATGCCGAGTTCGCGCGCGCGTGGCCGGATTCCATGAGGACGGCGGCGGCGGCGCCGTCGGAGGTTTGCGAGGAGTTGCCGGCGGTGACCGTGCCCTGCGCGTGAAAGACGGGCTTGAGCTGGGCGAGCGCTTCGGCGGAGGTATCGGCGCGGGGGCCTTCGTCGGCGGAGAATGGCGATTCTTTCGTGACGGGCTTGCCGGGTTTTGGTCCCGGTACGGACGTGGTCACGGTCACCGGGATAAGTTCTTCGGCGAAGCGGCCTGCGGCTTGCGCGGCGACAGCTTTCTGATGGCTCGCGAGGGCGAAGGCGTCCTGATCATCGCGCGAGATACCGTAGCGGCGGGCGACGCGCTCGGCGGTGAGGCCCATGGTGAGCAGCGAGGCGGGGTAGTTGGCGGCGAGCCAGGGATTGGGGCTGGGCTTGTTGCCGCCCATGGGAATCAGGCTCATGGATTCGGCGCCGCCGGCGACGATGACTTGAGCGGCGCCGGAGCGGATGCGCTGATTGGCGAGCGCGATGGCTTCGAGGCCGGAGGCGCAGAGGCGGTTGACGGTGACGCCGGGGATTTCGACGGGAAGGCCGGCGCGCAGTGCGGCCATGCGGGCGATGTTCCAGCCCTGCTCGCCTTCGGGCTGCGCGCAGCCGAGGATCACGTCGTCGATGGCGGCTCTTTCCAGGGCTGGGACCTTGTCCAAAGCTCCGCTCAATGCAATTGCGGCAAGATCGTCGGGGCGGGTGGTGGAAAGCGCGCCTTTGGGGGCGCGGCCAACGGGCGTGCGGACGGCGGCGACGAGAACGGCTCCGGGCATGGGTGGCTCCTGCGAAGCAGCGAACAGTGAACAGTAGACAGTGAACAGAAGGCCAAATGGCTGCTGGCTCATTGTTAGATGCCGTGGCGTGTAGAGGTCAAGTCGTCCTGAGTGACGGGGCGGATGCGGGCAGTGGATCAACGCTCAGTCCTGCGTATCGAGGAGCGTCCAGGCGTTCTTGGAATAAAAGTGGTAGACGGTCTGCTGGTCGATGATCGGAGTCGGCCAGGGCATCGTGGTCGATGCGCGGCGGGGGATGCTTCATGGCGAGTTGGGCTTCATGGACGTCCTGCGGCGATGCAGGATCGATGGCCCAGTTGAAGCCGAGGACCGGGCTCGTGCCGTGCGCCTGGAGGCGTTCGGTTTCGGGCGCTGTGGCGAGAACCATGGGCTCGCCGTTGCGGCTCGAAAAGAAGACGAGCAGCGAGACGTTTCCATTGACAGAGCAGAGGACGGCCCAGTCGGAGGAGCCGGGCCGCTCGAGGCTGGCGTGGACGACGTTCTCCGGCTGGTGCGCCTCGTAGGTTTGCGGGATAAGGCAGCCGCGCCGGGTGAGCGCATCCTGGACGGCGGGCGGAAGCTGGGGAAAGGCATTCACGGGGAGATGGCGGATGAGGTAGGGAGTGGGGTGGCCGTCGAATAGGATCTGGCCGGAGATGTTGAGCCCGCTGGTGGACATCGGCGTGTTGGCAGCGGCACTCAGCGACGTGCAGTCCGAAGACAAACAAAAATGTACATTCGCGATCTTGAGCACGGGCGACTTGCATGCGACGGGACTTCAGATTCAGAGCAAGTTCAACCGCCTAGTTGTTCACTTTGACTTCCGATCACGCGATAGGTCTGCGAGGGTTCAGTGCATCCATACGGCGACCTCGGAGGCGCTGCTTGCTCGACGGTTGTGAGCTGATCAGCCATCGCCTGTCCGCCTTTCGCCGATGCGAGCGAATACAAATCGCTTCACCTGGATGCGAGAACGACGGTGCCGTATTAAAGGTCGCCAGGTACACACGTTCGCCACCTCGCGTGCGCAGACAGATGAAGGCTAGTCTTGCCGCTGTTAAGCACAGCGCAACAAAGGTGGAGGACGATTCGGAGGCGGGTCTTCTTGGAAGTTGTAACGCGTTAGCCTAAACGTGTCCAGGCACGTAAATCTACCAAAAGGTAACGGAGGTCTCCCCAATGTAAATCGATGAATCGCCAATGCAGAGGGCAATCCACCCAGTCTTCCGCTTCGGCGTGTCGTGCGTTAGATGAGCGGGCCATCTGGCGGTAGACCATTCATTGACAGGACTGCTTGTCATGCGATTTGCCGTTCTTTGGCGTTTTTTGTCGCTTCCAAAATAGCTTTCTTCAGCACCTGAGGCACTATAAACCACAAAGCGTATCACCGCCATTGGGGAGTGCCCTTGCTATTACCGCTATCGCCGTTCCACCGGATGCCGACGGCGGCGAACCGTCCCATATCGACTCGAGCAACTGACCGGTTGCCATCGACGGGATCTTTGTCACTCGATCACCTCCATCGGACTGTACTCTGTCTTTCAGCCAGAGCAACTGTCTTGGGGTCGTGATACATGGCGATTCTCCTTCAGCAGCTATCTTCTCACACATACGTGCGTATGTCAATTGCGCAGCGGCTTGCCCGTCTTGAGCGTGAAGGCGATGCGCTCCTGCGTTTTGCGCTCGCCGCAGAGGGAGAGGAATGCTTCGCGTTCGAGGTCGAGGAAGTACTGCTCGGTGACGAGCGCGCCGGGCGTGACGCGGCCGCCGGCGAGGATGTATGCGGCCCAGCGTGCGACTTTCTGGTCGTGTTCCGAGGCGTAGCCTGCTTCGCCCATCAGATAGATGCCGGTTTCGAGCGTGGCCAGCGCGGCCGTGCCGGGGGCGGGGATTTGCGCGCGCGGTTGCGGCGGGGCGTAGCCGGACTCGGCGAGCGCGGCGGCCTGCATTTTGGCGTCGAGAAGCAGGCGCTCGCGGTTCATGGTGATGCGATCGGCGGGCGCGAGCAGGCCGAGGGAGCGGGCTTCAGCGGCGGAGGTGGAGACTTTGGCCATGGCGATGGTTTCAAGCGCGCGCTTGAGAGCCGTGGCGAACTCGGCAGATTGGGCGAAGCGCGACGGCGGGTCGCGGGGATCCGGTGGCGCGAGCGCGGCGGCTGCGTCGAGGGCGCGGAGGAGCATTTCTTTTGTGCCGCCGCCGGCGGGGATGAGTCCGACACCGGCTTCGACGAGGCCGATGTAGGTTTCGGCGTGGGGCTGGCGGAACGCGGCGTGGAGGCAGATTTCGGCGCCGCCGCCGAGGGTGAGGCCGAAGGGCGCGGCGACGACTGGGCGCGGACAGAATTTGATGGCCGCGGTCATCTGCTGGAAGTTGTGAATGACCTCGGGCCAGCTCGTCCCACTCGCCTTCCTGCGCGGCGAGCAGGAGTTGCATGAGGTTGGCGCCAACGGAAAAGTTTTCGCGGTCGCCGGAGATGACGAAAGCCGGCGAAATCGCGAACCGCATCGGAGGAGGGGTTGAGGACGGCGGAGATGAGAGCGAGAACGTCGCCGCCGATGGCGTTCTTGAGCGAGTGCAGCTCGATGCAGGCAATGCCGTCGCCGAGATCGACGAGCGAAGCGCCGGGGTTGGTGCGGACGAGCGCCGCGCGAATGGGTGCGGCGGAAGTCGGCGACGCGGGCGTGACCGGGGACAGCGGGGATGGGAATGGTTTGGCCTGTGACCGGCTGGAAGCACTGCTTGTGGTCCTGCGAATACCAACTTGAGCGCGTGGCGGCGATCAGTGCGAGAACGCGGCCGCTCACCGGCAGATGAAGAGCCTTCATGCGGGCGACGGTTTCGGTGACGCCCGCCGCATCCCACATTTCGAAGGGGCCGAGCTCCCAGTTGAAGCCGCCGCGCATGGCGGCGTCGATGGAGGGGCGTCGTCGGCAACTTCGCCGATGCGATCGGCGGCGAAGTTCCAGAGCGAAGCGAGAAAGGGCCACAGAAAGGCCGCTGCTTTGTCTTTGGCGGGATCGTTGGCGAGTAGAAGGCGCAGGCGCTCAGGAAGCGTGGCGGCGTTCTTGGCCATATCGAGCGAAGGCAGAGCGGGCTTGGCGACGGGACGGTATTCGAAGGTGGAGAGATCGAGGACCAGACGCTGGTCTTTGCCGGCAGAATCCGCGCCGCCTGGACCGCGGATTTTCTTGTAGAAGCCCTGGTCCGGATTTGTCGCCGAGCCAGCCGCGCTTGAGGAGCTCGTCGAGAATTGAAGAGAATTTGCCGCCGGTGACGCCCTGGGGGAAGTTGGCGGCGACGTGCGCGAGGATGTCGATGCCGACCAGATCGGCGAGACGAAAGGTTCCGGTGCGCGGCCAGCCGATGGCGGGGCCGGTGAGCGCGTCGACCTCTTCGATGGAGAGCCCCTGCTCGAGCATCAGGTTGGCGGCGCTAAACATGACCGCGATGCCGATGCGGTTGGCGATGAAGTTGGGCGTGTCGTGCGCAAAGACGACCTGCTTGCCGAGGATGCGATCGGCGAATGCGGAAAAGGCGGCGACAGCAGCGGGATCGGAGTCGGCGGTGGGGATGACTTCGAGCAGGCGCATGTAGCGCGGGGGATTGAAGAAGTGCGTGCCGAAGAATTGTTGCTGGATTTGGACGGGCAATGCAGACGGCGATTTGCGAGATGGGCAGACCGGAGGTGTTGGTGGTGAGAAGCGCGTGAGCGGCGAGATGGGGAAGAACGCGGGTGAGGAGGGCTGTTTTGATGTCGAGGTTCTCGGCAACGGCTTCGATGATCCAGTCGCACTCGGCGAGTTTGGGCAGGTCGTCGTCGAAGTTGCCGGGAGTGATGAGCGCGGCGCGCGATGGCTCGAAGAAAGCGGCCGGTTTGGATTTCGAGAGCGCATCGAGGGCTTTGCGCGCCAGCTGCGGCTCCGCGCTTTCAGGTTTTGGAGGAAGGTCGAGCAGGAGCGACCGGGATTCCGGCGTTGGCCAGGTGGGCGGCGATGCGGGAGCCCATGGTTCCGGCGCCGAGAACGGCGGCGCGGCGGACGAGCAGCGGTTTGGAGCAATTTCCACATGACGTGAAAACTGTTTGTGGGACCCGGTCTTGCGGGACGGGAGTTGCGGCCGTGGCAGCAGTGCTCATGCAAGCTCTTTCTATGCGGCGCAAACTCATCTGACCTGCGCCGGGCGTAAACGCTCGCAGCATACGCAAGGCGGGCGCGTGGGGTCAAGGACGGCGCGCCTCCCATATTAGGATGGGCCGTCAGTACTCGATCTTGTCCGGCGAGGCGATCCACGCGGCGAAGCTGGCCCGCGCCTCGTCGCCGAGCAACTGCATTGAGCGGATCTTTCGCTGGCCTTTGTCTTTGCGAAGTTCGTCGTAGAGAACGGCGTCATCGAAGCCGGCGCGGGCCGCGTCGGCAGCGCTGGCGCCGTAGTAGATGGCATCGAGGCGCGCCCAATAGGCGGCCGCGAGGCACATGGGGCAGGGCTCGCAACTGGTATAGAGCTCGCAGCCGGCGAGGAGAAAGGTTCCCAGAGACTTGGCGGCGGCGCGGATGGCGTTGACTTCAGCGTGCGCGGTGGGATCGTTGGCGGCGGTGACGGAGTTGACGCCCTCGCCGACAATCTTGCCGTCGCGCACGACGACCGCCGCGAACGGCCCGCCACGAGCATCGGCAACGTTCTGGGTGGCGAGCGCGATGGCGCGGCGCATGAACTCCGGGTTGGGCTGGCCGGGCAACCGATCTCGTTCTCCCCACTCGACGAATGATGAAAAGACAGACTCAGTATGGCACACGGTATGCGTCTGCAGGTACGGCGCAATCAGACAAACTCGCGCCGGCGCAGTTGAGGGGATTGAGGCGGCTGGAGATCCGCTCTCAGCCGGCCAGGTGCGCTTCAAGGACTTCAAGGAAACGAGCGAGCCAGACCGGGTGCGCGGGCCACGCCGGGCCGGTCACGAGGTTGCCGTCGACCACCGCGTCGGACATGTCGACGGAGACGTAGGTTCCTCCGGCCAGCTCGACTTCAGGCGCGCAGGCAGGATAAGCGTTGAGCTTGCGGCCTTTGAGCACGCCCGCGGCAGCCAGCAGTTGCGGGCCGTGGCAGAGCGCGGCGATGGGCTTGTTGGCCTTGGCGAAGTGGCGGATGATGTCGAGCACTTTGGCATTGAGGCGAAGATATTCCGGGGCGCGGCCGCCGGGGATGACGAGGCCGTCGTATTGCGCGGGGTCGATCTCGTCGAACGTGGCGTTGAGAGTGAAGTTGTGACCGCGTTTTTCGGTGTAGGTTTGATCGCCCTCGAAGTCGTGAATCGCGGTGCGGACCTGATCGCCTTTCTTCTTGCCGGGGCAGACGGCATGGACCGTGTGGCCGACCATCTGCAGAGCCTGGAAGGGAACCATGATCTCGTAGTCTTCAACAAAATCGCCGGCGAGCAACAATAGCTTTGCGGATTTCATGGCGAGTTTTCCTCCGCACCAAGTTTGCCACAGAACGGCAGATGGGCGCTTAGCCTGATGGATTGAAATTGCGGGCGACGCGCGGAGGCGGCGCGGCACGGCATTTGCGGCGCCGGCAGGCCTAGAGCGAGAAGCGCGGCATCGGATCGCGCGTATACTGCATGAAGACTGGCGGAGAGACGGAAATGAGCCTGGAAACGCTGTGGCCGTGGCTGATTTACGGATGGGTTGGCCTGGAAGCCGTGGTCTCCATTGCAACGCGGACGCGGCGCGGCCAGGGAACGCGTGCACGACCGAGGAACGCAACTCATCATTTGGGTGGTGATCGTGTTGTCGTTTTTCGCCGCGGGCGCGGGCTGGGTGGCGTTTCCAGGCGCGGATATGCGCCTCGATCACCATGTCCTGCGCTTGGCCGGCGCTGGTCACTCATCGTCGCGGGTCTCGCCGTCCGCATCGCCGCCATTGTGACGCTGGGCAGGTCATTCAGCGCCAATGTCGCGATCCGCTCAACGCAAACGGTTCAGCGCAAGGGACTATACCGGGTGGTGCGGCATCCGTCCTATCTGGGCATGGAGATCATCTTTCTGGCGGCGGGAATTCATGCGCACAATTGGGCCTCGCTGGCGATTGTCTTTGTTCTTCCCACGATCGCGGTGCTCTACCGGATTCACGTGGAAGAAGCGGCGCTGCTGGGCGCGTTCGGCGGCGAGTACGCGGAGTACATGCGGGCGACGAAGCGGCTGATTCCCGGCGTGTATTGAGGGCTCCGCGCCGGGCCGCGAGACTGCGGCGAGTGAGACGGTTAGGCGAACGCGGGGAGGACACGCGGACGTAAAATTTCTTCATGGCCGGCGCTGGAACTCTTGCCGCGTTGAATGCGCGAATTGTTGCATGCGAGCTTTGCCCGCGTTTGCGCGCGCATTGCCTAGAAGTGGCGCGCAAGCGGCGGCGGGCCTACGCCGACTGGGAGTACTGGGGACGTCCTGTGCCGTCGTTCGGCGACACGAAGGCGCGCGTGATGGCGCTGGGGCTTGCACCGGGTGCGCACGGCTCCAATCGCACAGGGCGGATGTTTACGGGCGACGGATCGGGCGATTTTCTCTATCCCGTGCTTCATGCGGCCGGGTTCGCGTCGCAACCGGCGTCGGGCAAGCGCAATGACGGCATGAAGTTGACCGGCTTGTGGATCAGCGCCGTGGTGCGCTGCGCGCCGCCGGGCAACAAGCCGGCCACAGAAGAGCTGCGCAATTGTGCGCCATGGCTCGACCAGGAGATGAAGCTGCTCACCAATTTGCGCGTCGTGGTTTGTCTGGGGCGCATTGCGTTTGACGGGCTGCTGGCGCATGAGGCGCGAAGCGGGGAGTTGAAGTCGCGCGCGAAGTTTGTTTTTGCGCATGGCGCCGAGTACAAACTGCCGAGCGGATTGATTGCGATCGCCAGCTACCATCCGTCGCTGCAGAACACCAATACCGGCAAGCTGACGCGCAAGATGCTGCTCGAACGTTTTCAGGCGGGCGCGCAGACTGGCGGAACTGTGAGGGATGGATTCGGTCTGCCCTTTGCGCAGATGCGCGGTTCGACAGAGCAAAAGGAGAAGAGATGGACCTGATATCGAAAGAGATTTTGAAGGATGTAGCGCTGGATGAGGTCGGCCCAAAGCCGCGCCGGCCGAAGAATCCGGTGGATCATTGGTCTCCGGCGGTTCTGCTGGAGCGTGCGGCGTATCTGCGCAAGATGGCGAAGCACGGAGACGGGTCGGCGTCAGAAACGCTCAAGGAGTATCCGCAGCACTGCGCCATGCTTTCGTTCCGTAGCCGCGACGGCGAGGCGGAGGTGCATGAGAGGTTTGCGGATCTGTTTTGCGTGCTTGCCGGCAAGGCGACGCTGGTGACGGGCGGCACGGTGGCCGGGTCGCGGACGATTGCGCGGGGTGAGACACGCGGGACGTCGATCGAGGGTGGCGCGCGGCAGACGCTGCGGGCGGGGGATTTGGCGCACGTGCCGGCGGGCACGCCGCATCAGATGCTGGTGAAGGCGGAGGACACAATTACCTGCCTGGTGATGAAGGTGCAGGAGGTTTTGTAGAAGTAGTGCGGTTGCGATGGCGTGGTGCGGAGGAGATTGGAGCGGGAGACCGGGATCGAACCGGCGACATTCAGCTTGGGAAGCTGACGTTCTGCCACTGAACTACTCCCGCCATTTATAATCAATCGTTTAGTAGATTGAATCGCGGTTACTGTCAAATCTACTGTCATCTGAGCTACAATTTGCTCAGGTCTTCCATGCACTTCCGGCGAGGTTCGCGCTCGAAAATCCATCGCACAGCAGCCCGAGGAAAAAAGAACGTGGAACAGGTTGACAGTAAAGTTGACAGCAAGGCAACCAGAAGAGCTCGCCTGACACAGTATCGCAAGAACGCCGGGCGCTGGCAATTCTATGCCGTAGCCCGCAACCAGGATGGCAAGCCGAACCCGGAGAAAATTGTCATCGAAGGGCAACAGGTGAACTGGCAGAGCACCGGCGCCAAGTTCTATCTTGACTGGCTCGATCCGGTGAGCGGCAAGCGTGTTCGCGAAATTGCCGGCGTCGTTCCTCGTGAGGCCAAAGATGCCTGGTTTAGGAAGAGCAGAATCCTCGCCGGAGAGGTCGACCTCGATGAGCCGGTTCAACCTCAGCCCGACAATCGCACCATCGATGACGCTATCGATCGGTTCCTCGTCGAGGTGAAGGCCACGAAGGGAGCGGCAACGGTAAAAGCCTACAGGCGCGACTTGCGCTGGTTTCGTAAGCACTGCTCCAAGCGTTACGTCTCGCGCCTTATCCGCGACGACGCGATGGCTCTCTTTACCACCGGCCGCGAAGAGGCCTTGAACCAAAAGACCATCAACAGACGTGTCATCGTCATGCTCAGTGCCATGCGGGGAGCCGGTGCAAGCATTGAACTGCGTAAGGGTGATTGGCCGAAAACCATCGAAAAGAAGATCGAGATTTACCAGCCCGAACAACTCAAGAAGTTCCTCGCGGCTTGCAATGCCGACGGACGGTTGCTATTCCAGCTGTTCTTGTTCACCGGGTTCCGGGCCATGGAGATCAGGACGCTTACCTGGCCCGACATCAACTTCAGAGACGGTACAGTCTCGGTTACTCCAAAGAGCGATCTGAAATTTACACCGAAGTCGTACGAGGAGCGAAGCGTTCCAGTGCCCCGCTCAGTGATTGCGTCTCTTGCGGCCCGTCAGAAAAAGAGCAATTCGTTGCTGGTCTTCCCCGCCCCTCCCCACCCCACGCGCCCTGGCTATGGGGGGAACAACCCTGACGGTCACATGCTTGAGCTTTGCAAGGAGATTGCATTTCGGGCTGGGTTAAATTGCGGCCGCTGCACCGGGAAACACACCGTCAAGAAGAGCGAAACGAAAAAGGAAACGCGGAATTACAACTGCAAGACGGAGCCGCGCTGCCACAACTGGAATCTTCACCGATGGCGCCATTCGTTCGCTACGCAGATGCTCCAATCGGGTCTCGATATTCGCAGCCTTCAACTGTTTCTCGGCCACAAGAACCTCTCGACCACGGAGAAGTACCTCAAGTCGCTCCGTCTCGGCGATCTCCGCGACAAGGTGGAAAAGTCACTTCTCACGGCATTCGCGTAGCTTTCGGAAAGGGAAATAAAACAGGCCTGGAGAAATCCCGGCCTGTTCGTTTATGCGCTTAGGCGGCCTTGAGTTGCCTCCGGGCAGCCACCGCGAGTTGCGGCTCCTTCTTGATAAGCCACATGGCGATCGTTGAGGGATCGAAACGCCATGAACCACCGACCATAAAGGCCGGTATTTGCTTCTCTTGCGCCATCCTGTAGATAGTGAATTCAGACTTCTCCAGGAGGTTGGCAACGTCACCAACCTTTAGCAGCCTCTTAAAAGCTGACAAAACGTTGATGATGTTGAATAGTTCTCTTTCCGGAACTTCGGGCATGTCCTCCAACATGCCTGTTCGGTCGGAAGTTTGTAATCCCTCAAATACCTTAGTTGTTGGGCTGGTGGCTCTTCGCACACGCCCCTTTCTACCCGCTTCTCGGGCTGGAGCCATTGGCTCAAAAGGGGATCGTGGTGTCACCCACGTCGGTATGCGGGCCCCTGGACCAGAGACATCCCAAGTGGAATGCCGGAGGGACGCGGCCGTCCATTTCGGCATAGCAACAATACCGCATCTGCGGGTTAAATACAACTACCGCTGATCCGTTGCTCGAACCCGACATCTGCGAAGGCTGGCGAGTTTCGGCCCGTGGGAACCGCTCCTCGCTGTCCCAATGGCACTCCAGCTTGCGGTGTTTCAAAAGGCTTCAGCGGGCATTAAGCACGGGCGGATCAGGCGGTTAGGGTGGATCGCCAACTGGCCTTAGGCGGTCATCGCGCGGTCAATACCACCGCTTCCGTATAGGAGGGCCTTGCAAAACCCACACTGCGTGGGCGATCTTTTGCTCACTGGCTTCCTTCCAAGTCAATTTGATCTTGATTCTGAGCTCTTCGCTGCGTCGGTCGGCCGAGTCTATTGCTTTGTGTCGGATGGGACTCTCCGCCGCTTCTGTCAGCAGAAGATTGGCCAGCCAATTGGCTCGATGAGCCATCCAGGATTCGCTACTTGGATCGCCCATCCATGAATTATCGTCTTTATCCGGCGGACGAGTGAGCTTGAAGCGTTTCCTCAGGTTGAATCGCTTCGGGAATTTGGCGGCCTTTGCACCCAGTGACTCGAGTCCCCGCATCGCATTCCGCGTCTCGCTCATGAAGAGCTCCATATCATATTCGCGGATAGGCGTTTCAGGCATGCCATTCACAGTTCGGCAAAACTCGAGAATGGTATCGGCGATGCGGTTGCTGAACTCGCCGGTTTTCTTGTCAGTCGCGACTCGCTCGCGCATTTTGCTTCGTTTATCGGCGAGGGCCTTCTTTTCAAGAATCCTCTTTGCCGAGGCGCCTGCCTTTATGACCGCGCGTTCCTCCTCCGGTAATAAGGCAATTTTCATGTGCCTGCGTATGTTTGTGGCCGATTTGCCCAGGGCCTCTCCAAGGCCTCCTGTTGAGCATCCTTGCTTGGCGAGACGGAGCAAGCGTTCACCGCGCTCAATCGGATCGATCTGATCCCAGACCCTGTTTAACTCATCGAATGCCGCTTTTACCTGTGGGTTCGCAATGGCCCTCTGATGAGCGTTCAGGTTCCTCTTGCGCGACTCTTTCGATCGCCTTTTCATTCTTGCACCGCAAGTTTCAGGGGCATTCGCTTCTCGAGAAACTCGATGAGGTGAAAAATAACGGTGAATCTGGATCTATGTTCCAGAACGTGAGGAACTGTGAAGGGGCCCTCGCGAAAGCGGCGCGACGAGCATGAATACAGCCGCATCACGCGCCGGAGTTCGTGTTCATCCGGTGGCAAATATCCTTCTGCCGATATCATCTCTTTTGCCGCTTCAACGAGCTCGGTCAGTAAGATCTGAAAAGCTGTCTTTCTTCCCCCGAGGACAGATCGGAGCGATTTGAAGTAGGCCAGATGCAGACGGATCCAGCGAAGATGCGCTCTCCAGCTATTCATCAATCCGCTGAACGATTCCGCCGGAACCAGCTTGCGCAAACGGTAATCGGCGCGTTTCATGTGCCGCTCCAATGACCGGATAGTCCGCGCCGACTTCTCTTTCAGTTCATTAAGAGTCTCTGGATCAATCCCAAGTATTTCCTTTGTCCTAAGCAGCTTCACCGTTCGATTTCTCACTCTTTCGCTTCGCCACCAATCTGCATTTACTCGCACGGCAAAGATTGCGGCACGAAGATCGGTGGAAGTCATATGTGTTCGACCACCAGCCCGGGCCTTCGGGCGAAGACGTTTCCGAAGATCCGCAATTTCGTCCATGAAGTCAGCATTGCACGTTCCGCGGTCAAATCCTGGTGGAGGAGGGTACATCTGGAACTGATAGCAATAGATAGAGTGTCTCCGCGGCGACCATGCTGAATACTCCCGAACAATGTGATCGAGCCCCGGCCAGATGACAGACATCTGGCTGGCGGATAGGCGTAGTCGTACTGCAGCGGGGTCAACTCTCATCAACGCTGGATATCAAAAGCGATCATGGATGCAGTGTAGTCCGCACGCGAGCACGCCTCAAAGCCTCAGATGGCATTGAATCAGCCCAATTTGAGAGGCAGCAAGAAGCAGGCATTCGGCGACAACATTTATTCTCGACGAGCAGACAATGGCGTATGGCTTCAGGCAGACTCACATCATAGTTTCCCAGATGGGAGATCACTAAAGAGAGACCTGGTTTTGCCTGCATCTCGCTGAAAGCGTCGTCGATGGAGATGCCGAACCCTTCGTTCAGCAATTTCAGGCCAAAGATCTTGGCCGCGCACATGGCGCCGTACTCGTTGGCGCCGGAGAGCGTGACGTCGAAGGGCAGCACCTGGTCGGAGTACCAGGGTGATGCCAGCTGCACGTTCTGGCCCGCGGAGGCCAGCGTGTTGTCCAGGTAATCGATCGTCGAGCCGACGGGAAGGGTAATGCCCGGGGCGCGCGCAACTGAAGAGGAGAACACGGCGCCGCCGTCGGAGACCTGGCTGTACTGAGGCCGGATCTCGTCGATGTCGGCCACGAAGGTGCCGGCGCACTTCTGAATGAAGTTCAACAGAGAGTGACGGTCGAAGTTGATCCAGATCAGGCTGCCGGCAATGCCGCGCTTGTTGCGGGAGTAGGCGCGAGCGTCGGGGCTGCCCATCGTGTAGACGGGCGCCTTTTCACGGGTGACCGAATAGTTGATGGCCTGGCGCTTTGATAGGACTCTACACACCTGCATAATCGTCATGCAGTCAAATTTACGTAGTTGTGGTCCTGATCGCTTGACAGTGTGGACCAAAAGGAGAATAAGTATATGAATACGAATCATCGCATGTTCGCACCCGTTCCTTCTTCCTATCTCCTCCGCCGGAGCATGGGCCGGCTGTTCGGCTTCTTCATCCAGGAGGCCCGCAAGAAGGCCGCCCTGTCCATCGCGGAAGCCGCCCGCTTGTCCGGCATGGAAGCCTCTGAGTGGATGGCCATCGAGGAGGGTATCGTGCCCCAGGACATCGACCGGCTGCGGGCCATGGCCGATGCGATGGAGATCAGCTTCGAACAGATCGCCATGCCGGTTCTGGTCTGCCGGGCGGCCTGGGAGGTCTAATCGGGGCGCGCCCCCTGGCGCGCCGTACTTATAACCGGATAAGCTTACCTCCGTATAGAGGGGAGGTGAGTCCGATCATCACCGTCAACAACGAGGAAGTCAAGCGCATGAATCTGAACGTTCCTGTCAAGTTGCACAACGACTTCAAGGCGGCGACGGCCGTCCGGGGCCAAAACATGACCGACGAGTTGCTGAAGTTCATCCGCAGCTACGTCGATAAGCACGCATCGAAACCAGTAAGGCGGCGCAGATGAAACGCGCCGCTCTATATATGAGGGTGAGCACTGTCGATCAGCACCCGGAAAGTCAGTTGCTCGATCTGCGTCAGATGGCCGCCCAGCGCAATCTCGAGATCGTGCAGGAATATACGGACCGGATCTCCGGCGTCAAAGCAAAGCGCCCTGGCCTCGATCAGATGATGACCGACGCCCGCCGCGGCTGCTTCGATGTGGTTCTGGTCTGGGCCTCAGACCGGATCGCCCGGTCGGTGAAACACTTCCTTGAAGTGTTGGACGAGCTGAACCGGCTCAACGTCGAGTACGTCAGCTTCCGCGAGCAGATCGACACCGGCGGTCCGCTGGGCCGGGCCCTCGTGGTCATCATCGGAGCCATCGCCGAACTAGAAAGAAACCTGATCATCGAACGAGTGCGCGCCGGCATGCGGCGCGCCCGGCTCGAAGGCACGCACATCGGACGCAATCCCTTAATCCTGGACCATGAAGCCATCCGGCGTGAACGCCGTCAGGGGCAAAGCCTGCGGCAGATCGCCAAAGGGCACCGCATTTCGACGGCTACCGTACAACGCGTGCTTCGAAGACAACCAATTCCGATCTCCATCGAGGAGCTCAAGAAATCGGCCTGAATCAGCCTCCCTGGCTCTGTAACAAAAGGGGTCCGAAAACCCACCCACTAACCTCAACAAAACAATCGGCCGTATCTCACCGATCCGGCCGTGTCAAAAGATGTGGGTTCTGATACGTCTCTGGCGTGCCCGAACCCCACTACTGGACCGTCAGAGTGACCGTGCCAACGGTCGCACTGACCGAGCCCGAAGTTCCGGCAACTGTGATCGTATAGGTCCCGGCAGTAGTACCCGGGTTCCCGCCTCCGCCACCATTGCCACCGCCTCCGCCTCCTCCTCCGCCACAGCCGGCAGCGCCGATGGAGACACAAAGGAGAAGGATACCCACCATATCCAACCAGTGACGCCGTCTTTTGGGAACTGCAAAGAATAAAAGCAGGGCAAGCGCGGTTCCGCCCGTCGGCCAAAAGAGCTTCTTAAGATCGTTCTCTGCATTCGATGGAGCGGTGGTCGTCACGGTCAGTGTCGAGGTCTGTGCTGCCGTACCGCTAATGGTTACATTGGGCGGGTTCAGGCTGCATAGCGGCAAGTCTTTAACATTGGTAATCGATGTGGTGACATTGCAGCTCAAATTCACCGTTCCGGTGAATCCATTCGTTCCCGCAATACTAATCGTTCCCGTATTCCCCGTGGTTGCCCCGGGCGCGATTGAAATGGAAGTGGTGCCGCCGCTGCCAGCAGTAAAGCTGGGCTGCGGAGTGATGGTGAGAGAGAGGCTCGTCATCACGGTCAGCGTCCCGGAAGTTCCAGTGACGGTGACTGTCACTGGAGTGGAAGTGACCTGAGCAGAGGTACTCGCCGTCAGTGTAAGCACTTGGGTTCCCGTCACTGTGCCAGCCGCAAAGGATGACGTAACGCCGCTCGGCAATCCGGTGGCGGCAAGCGTGACGGTGCCGGAGAAGCCTCCGACGTCGGTCACAGTGATCGTGCTGGTTCCGCTACCACCCTGGGCAACCGAAGCCGACGTGGGCGCAGGTGACAACGCAAAGCCCGGCGCTGGGTTCACTGCCACCGTGACTGTGCCAGTCGCCGTGTTGTAATCCGCTGTATCTGCTGGAGTGAATGTCACGCCTCCGGAGTAGTTGCCGACCCCGGGTACAGTCGTCGGCGTTGTCCAGGAAAACGTGCCAACCACCGAAGCGGTGCCGCCAGTGAGAATCGAGTTGGCCAGTGTTTGTCCTGAGGTGATAGCGCTTGCCGTCGGCCAGGCAGTCACCGAAGGGGTTGCCTTGGCCACTGAGAGCGTAACTGTATTCGATGTGCCGGGCGGATAAAAGCTCTGAGTGCTGGAAAAGACTGCAGAAAAGCTGTGCTGGCCCACGGTCGGCGATGTACTCATGACGTAGCTGCCAGGGCCGGTGGAAGCTGCGCCACTCACCAATGCGTTACCGTCTTCGTTGATCGTCCACGAGTAGCCCTGGGCCACGCCTTCTGCAGGCGACTCAGTCGTCGTGAGAGTTATCGGTTGACCATAAGTGATTCCCGTGTTTGGCTGAGCCGACATCGATACGGAGGGCGTCACGCCCATGACGGTAATGCTGAATGATGTTGTGACTGAAGCCGCCGGGTTTTCAGAATCCTTTACCGTGATGGAAAAGTTGAACAGCCCCGCGCTGGTCGGCGTTCCGGTGATCGCGCCGGTGTTCGAATTCAGCGCGAGGTTCGCCGGCAGGCTGCTGCCTGAAGCCAGGGCGAAAGTGTAAGGCGCTGTTCCTCCACCTGCTTGGGTTCCCACCGAACCCGAATAAGCCTGGTTGACTACGCCGGTCGGCAGCGTTGTTGTCGGGAATGTGAGCGGTGAAGCGATCACTTGCAGCGTGGCAGAGCTTGAGACGATTCCGCCGCAGGTAACCGCATAGGTATAGCTGCCCGTCTGGGTCGGCGTGAAGGTCACACTGTTGGAATACGCACCATTCGAAACCGAACCGGGCTGAGTAACGTTCAACGTTCCCGCGCCTGATGAATTGCTGTCTTCAACGAACGGATAGCACTGTTGCGAAGTGTGCGAAAATGCGTTCGGAACCGTCCAGGTCAACGTCGCCGAGTTCCCTAAAACAATCTGTGAGCTTGAGTTGATTTGCGAACTTGTGCACGACGTTTGCCAGCACAATTGCACAGGAGGGTTGAGAGACGAGGAAGGCGTGACTTTAAAGACCGAACCAAATTGATCTTTACCGCCGGAAAAGTATTTCAAAGAAGTCCCATAGAACTTTCCGTCGTTACCTTGAATCATCCAAGTTGGGCTGTAGCTTGGCGCAAGACTTGCGTACTCTGGAAGGCTGCCGCTTTGCACCGGCAGCTTGAAGACTTCGCCGGCAGTGGCGCCGTCTCCGCTTAGTCCGTAGAAGTTGCCATCCGTCGCAAACGTCAACCCAGCCTGTGAGGCATCGCCATCGACGCTTGGAGACGGAGCTGAGCCATTCCCACTGAAGGTATACAGAATGTCCAAAGTGCTCGCTGCCGTTGTGCCACTGGCCGGAGGCACCAATTCGAAGATCGAACTTTGCTCGACACCATATGTGCTTGTACAGTTTGGATTCGGGGAGTAAGTGCTTCCAATGTCACAGCCCGGTGGGGTTGTGCCATAGAGGTCTCCACTGCTATCCATCGTCAAAGCGATCGGCGAAGTGGAAAAGTTCCATGTGCGACCCCCGACCGGGAACCTGTCCCCGGATTGTGAAATGATCATTTCGGGGCGAATTTGCCCCAGAGTTCCCAGCGAACCCGGGAGACGCGAGACTTGCGGCGCCGCCGCTTTGGGGCAGGCGCCATCTCCAAAGTCACATAACTCCAGGATAGTCGGACCTGAGAGGTCAACCCGAAACACGCCACCGCAGCCAAATCCTCCATTCGAATTTGTCGGGCACGTGGTTGAGGTCGTGGCTCCGCCCATCTGCGTGGTTCCGTAAAGAGTGTATTGATCCCACTGAATCAGGGAATTCGGATAAGCCAAGGTAAACGATGGAGACGTAAACGTCAGAGGAAGCTTGACAATTGTCGTTGGAGTGACTGAGGTACTTCCAGATTGCAATGGCGCAAAACTGAAAACGGTGCCAAATATTGTGTAACCGGGAAAAGGTGAGGCACAGTTGCTGCATGCCAGTGTTGTGCCGTAAATGACGGCAGATCCTGAAGTCGTGGTGCCAAGAACGAGGGTTCCGGGAGATGCTCCATCGTTGTTTCCGCTGAATGTATACAGGATGGCCGGCGTGATCGCTGGCTTTTGTGACAGGTTGACCTTCGATGGATCGAATTCGAAGATCGATCCGCAAGTAACTGCGGCGCCACTTGAGTTAAGGCAACAGGGAGCGGGATTTCCACTTCCACCGGGATCAAGGCACAAATCCAAATTTGAGGAATCGGGGCCGCCAATCATTGTCGTGCCATAGATTTTTCCGTCCGGCCCCTGAACTAAGCTGCTAGGGATTCCGCCGTCTGCCCCACCCGAAAAAGAGTAGAGCACGCTTTCACCTCCCTGCGGGGTTAGCTTGAAGATTGTTCCGCATCCGCTGGGCCGACTTTGGCCATCAGAGCATGTGCCGCTGCCCCCGCCAAATGAGGTAATCCCGTAGAAGCTTCCGTCCAGCGCTTGAAGCAGGACGGTGGGCTCATTTCCATCGCTACCGCCAACAAACGGGTAAAGCGTCGACGCAGTTTGCGCTTCAGAACACACTGCTCCCAATACAAAGAGAGTCAAACCAAGACACAGGCAGGCGGTGAGGCGTTTCATGAGACACCGGTCGGCTGGAGAATTATGAAGCCTTATATGGGGGTCGGGGAACTTTACTCGTTGGGGGGCGAGTGAAAGTGAATATAGCAAAAGTTGCCGGACCCTGCAAGAGTTTTTTTGCGATTGCGCACCGCTCGCGCGCTCGGAACTGATCACTGCCAGTTGCCCGTGAGCACAAATGGCGCCCAATAGTACGGACTGGCAAATTTGGCTGTGCCGGCCTGCCTGTTAGGCTCGTTCCCGACGACTCTCACTCCGCGGACACCCGCGTCGGACTGCGGCATGTCTTTGCCGTGCAGCAGATCGAGCTCCGCTTGCCTCAGCGCCTCCGCTTTGGAGACGGCACCCTTCGAACCAGCCCACCGCTTGTAGAAGTCCGCCATCAATTCACTTGTGCTCATGTCATCGACGCTCCACAGCGATGAGACGACAGCCTCCGCTCCTTTTTCGAGCGCGACTTCGCTGATGCTTTCCATCACTACGCCATTTTCTCGCTGATTGGCCTCTCCTGCCTGGCACTCCGCAGTCTTAACTGAGGACTTATTGTTCTCGAAACACACATCCCGCTTATTAGCAGCGCCGGTTTCGCACGCGGAAAGCGTAAGGAGTTTCGTCCCCTCGATGTGTACGTTGCTGCTTTTCTCGAATTCGGCCATCGAGTACCGATAGCCGGAGCTGTCCTGATCCTTGCCGCCGAGAAGCAGGAAGGAGAGATCGTCGTTTCCCGGTTTCAAGATAAAGTGACTCGCAATGTGAACAACGGCCTGCGAGTGCAAATCCTGCTGCATCGCTGTTTCCGTAAACTGGCCGTTCAGCAGGATCTTTCCCGGCAAGACTCCGTGAGACTCCGCAACGTCAGGATCGACGACAACGGAGTCGAGCTCCGCCGGAACATTGGAAAGCATGTCAAGCCCATCGATACTGATGCGGCTTGTTCCCATTCCTATGGCCGTAGCGCCATCGAACTTTGGAACGTCATCCAGCGAGTGATTCAACGGTGTAAAGTTCACGATGCTGTAGTCGTCGATAATGTAGCGGTTGGTTTGCTGACTAAGGAGCGCTCCGATTGGGATGTAGCGCAGCGATCCATCGAGATTCCAGACAAGTGTCGTCGCGTTTATAGCCTCCAGGTCCTTTTCAACTGGGGCAAACACAATTCCATACAGAACCTGAGCCGGAGCTGTTGCATTCGCCTCGCGGTCCTTAAGTGCATCGAGAAGTTGCTGGCATTTCTTGTCGAGCTTGTCTTGAGAAATCGGATATGAATGCGCAAACCGTCCGTTGTGTGTAATTACGATTACGGAATAGCGATCAGTTCCTTCGAGTGTGTAGAGCGCGGCCGCATGGGAGTCGGTGTTGATGAGTTTTTCGAGCGGTAATTCCGCGCCAGTCACGCTTTCCACGGCCGCGACAGTTCCATTCTGCGCTTCCAGTTGCTGGTAAAGGCTTTGGAGAAAGGCGTCAAAAGTTGCCTGGGCTGAGCGGAGCGCAGACTGCGCTTGCACAGTTTGAGGTGTCTGCCGATGATCGGCACCTTTCGTTGTGCGCAGAGCCTTGTCAAGGTCCGCGCATTGTGTCAACAGTTCGTCGAACCTTGCCTGGAGCGGAGTTTCTCGTGGACTGCGAGGAAGACGCTGGCTCAGCTCGCTGGGTTGGGCGCCCACGTAATCGGAATACTGCTGGACCTTCAACAAATCCAGAACCTGCTGTGCCTCAATCAACCGCCCCTGGTCGATCAGAATCTCCGCCAGCGCCCGATAGGCGCCGGACTTTCTTTGGAGAAATGAGCTCGTCAGGTCATTGCCGATCCCGTTCATATTCCGCCGAAGCGACTGAAATTGGTCGACAGCTCGCTTGCCGAAAAAGATCGCCACATTCGGTTGATGGTGAGCGCGAAAATGGTTCATCAGCGACGAGTCCACGTCGCCTTCCAGGTTCGGTTGTCCAAACTCGTGCGCCAACTGTACTGCGTGAAAATAGCTGGGCAGCGCATCGGCTTGCTCCAACTCGCCGACTCCCCACGCAGCGTATGCCGGCGTTACTGGGTCACCATGGCTCGATGCCAATGCCACCGCCCGGTTGTAATAGTTGCGTGCTTCGACGGGATGGTGAAGGTCAGCCTCAACCGCGCCTAAATTGTTCAGAACTCTTATTTGCCATAGTGTGTTCTTGCTCTGCTGCAACAACGGCAAGGCCTGCTGGTAGGCGTGAAGAGAAGTGGCCGGCCACTGCGTGTCGCGGTAGACACCCGCTAGCGTCGCCAATGTAGGACCTTCCGATGCAGTATCTCCATCTTGCCGCTCGAGTTGAAGTGCCTGTTTGAAGAGAGATAGTGACTGGCTGAGATCTCCAATCTGCGAGTGGAAATATCCCAACTGGTGCAACGTAATCGCTTCAGTCGTATGATCGCCCACCTGCTTCTCCAGCGCTATAGCCTGATTCAAATGATCGAGCGCGTTTCGAATTTGGCCGCGGTCGTGTTCCAACGTTCCTAGATTTATCAAAGTCCCAATTTCGTCGTGGCAATCATGAATCTGTTCCTCCAGGGCAAGTGCCCGGTCAAAAGTGTCAAACGGGTCAGTCGAATCTTGAGTGATTGCTCCTTCGTCGTTCAGAATAAAAGCCTGCACCTTCAAATCGCCGGATTGCTCGCTTAGCTGCAGCGCCTTCTGTAGATCCTGGATTGCTTTGTCGGGTGTGTTCTTCCAGATCGCTTCGGCACGAGCACGCAGCGCCGACGCTTCTGCCGAAAGATCGCCAATCCGCGCGCCGATCTTCAGTGCCTCCGTCGCGTCAGTTGACGCTTTATCGCTCTGCCCTAGTTGCGTTTGCGCGTCCGCTGTCATCGTCAGCACTTGCGCCTCGGCTGCATTGTTCTTTGACCCAACGAGCACCCGCGCTCTCTGCAACGAAGGCATGGCCTGCTTGAATTCACCCAGTTGCTCATAAAGGGATGCCAGCAGGATTTCCGCGCGTGCCTCGTCGTCTCGGTTCCCGCGGCGCTGAAAATCGGCTGCGGCCGCCTTCACCTCGTTCAGTTGCGCATCGGTCGGAGCCTGGCAATCATTCAATGCAATTCGATCGAAAAGCGATTCGTCAGAGCCGGCGCCGGCGCTGGTCGCAACCGCGGTTTGTGCCTGGCTTGCGTAAGCGAAGGCGGAAGCCACCAGCAGAATCGCAAAGGCTGCAGCAGTCGCTTCCGCATGGAGCGAGCACTCTGCGCGCAGCAGAGCACGCATCAAATGCTCCAATCCTGCGCGAATTGAGAGATTGCGTTTCGTCATACGTCTTCCGGCAATTGCTGTCAAAAGCTCGGAAAGCAAAAAGGAGCAGGCAGCTCACATTCACTCCAGATTCCAGCCGTCAGCTTCGTTGCTTTCGCGTCCGCCAAATCAAAGCGACAGTTCGCCCGACCTAATTTGTTTTCTTTGCCGGAGGATGCTTGCTATTTGAAGAACCTGTAGCCGGCGGGGCGGAGTCCAGCATTGGATCGGTAACCGTCGAGGTAGCAGGGAAGTCGCTCGCCTTCTGCACCTTCACGCTGAGCGTAAGGTAACTGATGGTGGGAACGGCCTGAGCGGTTCGTTCGTCCGGATTCGCCTTTGAATCCCGCTCCACAAGGTAGCCGTCCTGCACAACCAGCTTGTCCATGTCCTTTTGCAAATCGTCCTCTTGTGCCTTCGGGATCAATATGTAGTTGCCTGCCAGAAGCTTCAAAGCGTTGGCGGAGACAAGGCTGCTATCGGCTCCCCGTTGTGTCACGGCCACATCCATCTTTGCCGAGTTCAGCAGGAAGTTCTCAGACCGCGCCTTTTCGATCTGGCCGTAAAACGTGTAGAAGTTTTGCAACGCCGGCAGCGCAATCCCGGGAAAGCCCAACAGTGGAGTCATGATCCTGGTGCCGTTGATGAGAACTCCCAGCACCTTATCGAGCACTGAGTTCGTGGGCGTTGTCGTAATATTCACGCTCATGTGCCCGGCCCCCTGGTTGAGCACGACATGACTCAGTTGCGGTCCTTGTGGCTGGGCCGGTTGCGCCGGTTCCATCGGATTCGTGTTCAGCGCACTCCAGGTCAGGCTCTTCTCTGAAGGGAGTTTGCTCGGAGTGCCGGCGTATAGCGTAGCTAACGCCGCCCACACGAGCGGGCCCAGAAACTCGCTGCCGGTGACTCGTTGACACGAGAGATGCAATTGACTGAATCGTACCTTTGCCAGCCTCGCCTTATCGGCACTGCCGGAACGAAAGCCGGTGAGTTCCAAAGTGACGACAGCATCGTCGGTGAAGGACGGCAGGTCGGTCGCTTTGATGTCCTCCACCCAGATCATCTCGTTCTTGTCGCCGCAGTAGACAATTCGCGGATCGCGGTCCTCATCCGGTATTCTGTTGCCGCCGCGGCTCGCACCAGTCGGCCCGCGTAGAGATTCTTCCAGTAGATTTCACCCGCGGTGGGCTGGCTCGTGCGTTCGGCGGTCGGAATATCGAGAGCAATGCCCAGTTCGGAATTTGCGAGCAACGTGGACAAGAAACCGAAGGCAGCAGAGTTATTCAGGAACGAACGACGAGATATAGACACGTCAGGGTCTACCTCCTGGGGAAGTGGATTGAAAAAAGCAGAAGCCTTCTAACGGGGGGACTGGTGTTTAGCCCGAAAAGTTTCAAAAAAAGCGTATAAGAATAGATTCTTAATACCACACAATCGGTTGGATTCGCAACCGATATTCGATTTTAGAGGCTTTCCCAAAACTCATAATCTTCGCCGGCGGTTCCTTCAGGAAGAAAGGAATGCTCATCATGTAGGTAGGACCAGATTTCACAAGCGATTGCGCGGGCTTTCCTGTATCAGAACCCACATCTTTTGACACGGCCGGATCGGTGAGATACGGCCGATTGTTTTGTTGAGGTTAGTGGGTGGGTTTTCGGACCCCTTTTGTTACAGAGCCAGGGAGGCTGATTCAGGCCGATTTCTTGAGCTCCTCGATGGAGATCGGAATTGGTTGTCTTCGAAGCACGCGTTGTACGGTAGCCGTCGAAATGCGGTGGCCTTTGGCGATCTGCCGCAGGCTCTGCCCCTGACGGCGATCACGCAGGATAGCTTCGCGGTCCAGAACGAGGGCTGGCGGCCGATGGCGGCCTTCCAGCTTGGCGCGCCGCATGCCTGCGCGCATCCGCTCGATGATCAGACTGCGTTCCAGTTCTGCAATCGCCCCGATGATGACCACGATGGCCCGGCCCAGCGGGCCGCCGGTGTCGATGTTTTCCCGGAAGGAGACGTACTCGACGTTGAGGCGGTTCAGTTCATCGAGCACATCTAAAAAGTGCTTCACCGACCGGGCGATCCTGTCTGAAGCCCAGACCAGAACCACATCGAAGCGGCCGCGCCGGGCATCGGCCATCATCTGATCGAGGCCCGGGCGCTTGGCTTTCGCGCCGGAGATCCGGTCCGTGAACTCCTGCACCACTTCATAGCCGCGCTGGGCGGCCATCTGATGCAGGTCGAGGAGCTGGGTCTCCGGGTGCTGATCTAAAGTTGAGACCCTCATATAGAGGGCGGCGCGCTTCACTTGCGCCGCCTTGTTGGTTTCGATGATTGCTTATCGACGTAGCCGCGGATGAACTTCAGCAACTCGTCGGTCATGTTCTGGCCTCGGACGGCCGTCGCCGCCTTGAAGGCGTTGTGCAACTCGACAGGAACGTTCAGATTCATTCGTTTGACTTCCTCGTTGTTGACGGTGACGATCGGACTCACCTCCTCCCTCTCCAGAGATGAGATTATCCGGTTATAAGTACGGAGCGCCAGCGGCGCCCCGGATTAGAGCTCCCACGCATCCCGGCAGAGCAGGACCAGCATGGCGATCTGGTCGAAGCGGATCTCCAGGCCCCGGCCATGGCCCGCAGCCGGTTGATGTCCTGCGGGACATAGCCCTCCTCGATGGCTGCCCATTCGGAGACCTCCATGCCGGACAGGCAGGCGGCTTGCTCGATGGAAAGGCCTTTCCCCTCGCGAACTGAACGGATGTTTCGGCCGAACAGGCGAGCGAAGGCCCCGCGGCGAAGTTCGGGAAGGCAGGAAGGCGGAGGGGATGCGAACATCTTTTTCTCGTTACTCATATAATTATAACTCCTGAAAGGCCAGTTTGTCAAGCAAACCGGCCCTCGCTGATGAATTTAACCACCTGATGAGTATGTGCTCAGGTGAGTTCTGAACCAAAGCCCAGGCCATCAACTATTCAGTCACCCGTGAGAAGGCGCCTGTATACACGATGGGCAGCCCCGACGCTCGCGCATACTCCCGCAACAAGCGCGGCATTGCCGGCTCCCTGATATGGGTCAACTTCGACCGTCACTCTCTGTTGAACCTCATTCAGAAGTGCGCCGGCACCTTCGTTGCCGACATCGACGAGATCCGGCCCCAGTACACCAGCGTCGCCAATGGCGGAGCCGTGTTCTCCAGCTCGGTTGTGCGCTCCAGCGGACTTGACGCCGGCGCCACTATCAACCAGCTCGACAACTCCCTGACCTCTGCCGGGCAGAACGCCCAGCTGGCAACGCCGTGGTACAGCGATCAGGTGCTGCCGTTCGACGTCACGCTCAGTGGCGCCAACGAATATGGCGCCAGGTGCTCGGCCAAGATCTTCGGCCTCGAGATCCTCAACGAGGGTTTCGGGATCTCGATCGACGATGCCGTAAGCGAGAGGCAGGCCCTAAAACCAGGTCTCCCTTTCCGTTGCCCTTATTCGCCGCCTTCACGATCCGCTCCGATAAATGACTCCATAATGCCACTAAGCAACCTATTATCTATTGTTTGCTCTCTATTAAAGCCTGGCTCGTCTCGTTTCCATGCGCGGCACCGGATAAACCTCGGCTCCCGGCTTGAAAAACTGCGCCACCTGGACCTGGTCCTGTTTCCACGATCAGGAAACTGCGCCTCCTGGAACCCGTTCCTCCAAAAACTGCGCTACTTGGGCTTCGTTCTGGACTCGGTTCGCCTGACTCTCTCGCCCTCGCACCCAATATCCTGCTCTTTCTCTACTCTCTATGTCTGTAAAGACAGATCAATACTGCCGGGTAGGGGATTGAGTATATGGAGTAAGGCATTGTTTATTTATTTGGATGGGCGGCAATGCTCAGACTCCTCTTCCACGGCCGATTCCTTGCGGCGCGTTCTCCTACTCAGGCGCCGCAACGAAAGCGCGCAACCCTTCAACCCAGAGAAAAGAAGTCGCACAAGACGGCGCCTTACTGCGTGATTTGTGCTAGATCTTCGATGGGTTGGGCAGGAGCGCTTCGCGCCGGACGACCGGAAACCAGCGGCTGAAGCAGGGGAATATGGTCCCGAACCAGATTCAGCCGTTTATTGAAGTTTGTTGAAATCACGTGTTTTTAACTGTTTTATATTGAATGGTTTGCAGCCTCGTTATTGAAATCTGTGGTTCCACCTTGTTCTTGGAGGCTTTGACCGCCACAATTTCGACTACACCTGTGTCTCACTTTGTGGGGTCAGTCCAGTCCCTCTTAGTGAACCGGATCGAGAAGTGTTCAAATAGTTCCCGTCCGGTGAGGTAGCGCTCGATTTCCGCGGAATCTGATCCAGTTCCGCCAACAGAACGACTGTCTGCTAGGCACGATGCCCTCATTCAGCATCGCGACCGAGAGCGTCGTTCGGCGCAAAGGAAATCGCGTATGTCGCTATCTCCAAGGCGCTTTACCGCCCATCAAGTATTTTTGCGTCACAATCCTCCACACGGCACCGCCCGCAGACTTTTCTTAGCGGAGGTAGGCGTCATCATCATTTGCAAACGAAATCTCAACAATAGAATCTATCGGGCTCTTCGGATAGGCGTGGGCGGAACCATCTCTTGG
>CAVPBL010000009.1:0-199065 GCA_963701835.1 uncultured Acidobacteriaceae bacterium
GGCCGTTGTCATCGGTACCGAGGGGCGCGTCCTTCATGCGCAGGCTCTCAGAGCGAATGGGGGATCCAGCAACATCTTTCAGGGCCTTGATTTCTGGGCGCCCAACATCAACATCTTCCGCGATCCACGCTGGGGCCGGGGACAGGAGACTTACGGGGAAGACCCTTACCTCACCGCGCGCATGGGCGTTGCGTTCGTGACCGGCATGCAGGGCGACGACCCCAGGTATTATCGCGTGATCTCGACGCCCAAGCATTTCGCGGTGCATAGCGGTCCCGAGCCATTACGTCACACCGCAGACGTGACGGTCAGCAAGCATGATGAGCTCGACACTTACCTTCCAGCTTTCCGGGCGGCCGTCACTGAGGCAAAAGCAGGCTCCGTTATGTGCGCCTTCAACAGCCTCAACGGCGAGCCCGCCTGCGCGAACGAGTTCCTGCTCCAGGATCAACTCCGCGGCAAGTGGGATTTCAGAGGGTATGTCGTTTCTGACTGCGGCGCCGTGGTGGATATTTATCAGGGTCATCACTACGAACCGACGCAGGCCCAGGCATCGGCGATCAGCATTGAGCGCGGCGTGGACAACGCGTGCGCCGATATCGGCTTCAAGGCAAACGGCATTAGCGACTACAAGCCGTACCTCGAAGCCGTTAAGAGAGGCTACCTCAAAGAGCACGACATCGATACCGCGCTGATCCGCCTCTTCACCGCGCGCATGAAATTGGGCATGTTCGACCCGCCGGAAATGGTTCCGTACGACAAGATCGATGATCGCCAACTGAACAGCGCAGAGGACCGCGATCTCGCGAGCAAGATTGCCGATGAGTCGATGGTGCTCTTGAAGAACGACGGCACACTCCCACTCAAGACCAGTGGCATCAAGATCGCCGTCATCGGGCCTCTTGCGAATCAGACTAAGGTCCTGCTCGGCAATTACAACGGTACTCCCACGCACACGGTGTCCATTCTCGAAGGCCTGCGCAGGGAGTTCGCGGGCGCTGAAATTCAGTACGTTCCCGGATTGCAGTTCCTGCGCCACGAGGCGGATCCTGTTCCTGGCTCCGCGCTGACAGTGGATGGGAGGCCAGGCATCAAGGCCGGTTATTCCCGGCTCGACGTGTCGGACGTTAATCATCTCAAGATCATGAAACCGATTATGCAGCGCGTCTACTCAACATTGGATGCAGCAACTGAGCCGTTACCGCGGGAAGCTGCTGACTTGCACCCGCTCTCCATTAGCTGGGATGGCTCACTGTCAGCGACCGAAACCGGCGATTACAATCTCGGTCTCAAGGCGAATGGAATCTTCCGGGTGCAGCTTGAAGGGAAAGACGTCACGTCCTCCTATGGGGGCGATCCAAACGAAGCCAAGCTTGGCCGCGTGCACCTGGAGGCTGGCAAGCCGGCTGCTCTCCATGTGGAGTACACGCCACCCGAGAACGATACTCCCAACGCCAGGCTGGTCTGGTCGAAGGTTGATCTCAGGTTGCAGCCCGAGGCGATCGAAGCAGCAAAGAATGCCGACGTTGTGATAGCCGTTCTCGGCATCACCAGCGAGCTTGAAGGTGAGGAGATGCAGGTTAGCGAGCCCGGTTTCAAGGGCGGTGATCGCACCAGCCTCGATCTGCCCAGGCCAGAGGCGGATTTGCTCGAATCGGTTGTGGCGACCGGCAAGCCCGTCGTGCTCGTTCTCACCAACGGCAGCGCGCTCTCAGTCAATTGGGCTAAGGAGCACGTCAACGCCATTCTCGATGCATGGTATCCCGGCGAAGTGGGCGGGACCGCAGTCGCGGAAACGCTCTCTGGAAGAAACAATCCCGCCGGCCGCTTGCCCGTAACCTTCTACACCGGCGTCGACCAGCTTCCGCCCTTCGAAGACTATTCGATGAAGAATCGCACCTATCGATACTTCCAGGGCACACCGCTCTACCCCTTTGGCTATGGCCTTAGTTACACCACGTTTTCTTACAGCGATCTCTCACTACCTGCCAGTTCGATTGCTGCCGGACAGCCTATGACAGCTGAATTGACCGTGACGAACACGGGCCTGCGCGCCGGCGACGAGGTGGTGCAGCTCTATCTCAGCTTTCCTGATCTCGCGGGCGCGCCGATCCGTGCTCTCCGTGGCTTCCGGCGTCTGCACCTCGATCCTGGTCAGTCGGAAAGAGTGCGCTTCGACCTGAAGCCGCGCGACCTGGGCATGGTTACCGAAGCGGGCGTGCCGATCATCGCGGAGGGCAAATACGAAGTGTCGATCGGCGGCGGACAGCCGAATACCGGCGCTCCAACGGTCGAAGGAATGTTCAAGGTGGAAGGCTCTGTCGTGTTGCCTGAATAGATGTCTGACTGATGCTCGACCTGCAAGGCTTACGCGTTCGCCAGCTCGAAACATTTGGCCAAGGATATCGATAAAGTTATCGCATACTTTAATGCAGTTATGGTATAAAGAGTTGTGCCCACGACGATGAAAGACATCGCGCGTGACCTCGGTGTGTCCGTGGTCACAGTTTCGAAGGTGCTGCGCAACCACGAGGACATCAGCGATGCGACCCGGAAGCGAGTTCTGGATCGTGTTAAGGAACTTGACTACACCCCGAATCTGGCGGCACGCGGTTTGGTCACCGGAAAGACATATCTGGTTGGTCTTGTGGTGCCCGACCTGTTGCACCCGTTCTTTGCCCAGGTAGCAAAATCACTTTCAAGGGCGCTTCTGAAGAAGGGTTACTGCCTCACAATTTCCACTTCGGAAGAGGATGCCGAGCTGGAAAAGCATGAGATAAACCGGCTCCTGGGCCGCCGGTTGGATGCTCTCGTCATCGCATCCTCATCCACCAACACAGCTATATTCGAGCGGATCCAAAAGCAAGGGCTGCCATTGATTTTGATCGACCGCAATTTCACGGGATTGGATGCCAACTACGTTGGCACCGACGACGAGGCGATCGGGTTATTGGCCACAGAACATCTCATTGAAGTAGGGTGCAAGAGGATTGCTCACTTACGTGGACCTGACAATAGCCCAGGCACCGGGCGTCTTAAGGGCTACCAAAATGCCTTGGCCAAGCACGACTTGAAGTCCCTCTCAGGTTATGTGTCCATGCCCCGGTTGGTAGACGTGCAAAGTAGGGAAAGCGGTGCCGAATTGATGCGGCAGCTGCTAGCCCTGAATCCTCGGCCTGATGGAGTGTTTTGCTACAACGATCCCATGGCAATTGGAGCCATTCATGCCATTCTCGATGCGGGCCTGAGAGTGCCGGCGGACATCGCAGTCATAGGGTCTGGGAACCTCCATTATGATACTGAGCTCCGCATCCCTCTATCGAGCATCGACCAACAGACCGACATGATCGGCGAGCGCGCTGGGCGTTTGACTTTGTCGTTACTGGAATCAAAGACTCCTCCGCGCCATAAAACCATCATCATTCAGCCTCGACTTGTGGTTCGGGCTTCGACCGATAGGAAAGCGGGGATTTAACCGGGGGCCGCGCCATCGAATGCGAAGCCAGGCCCGAAATGAGGCATGAATCTCGGGCTCCTGCTGGCCATGGCCAGACTGCCTGAGCTGCTTTTAGCGCAATTGCACCTGAGTCGGTGCAATCAGCGAAAACCCGAGTCGGCAGGTCAGTTCCTTGAGCCGAGACGAGGGCGCGCCATATCTTCGGCTTGGATGAGGCTTCAGCCGTTGAAACTCGAGGCGAAAAATGACTTTGGGAGATTGCGCCACATGCTGAAATCAGGAATCCTAACCCGAAAATCAACTCTTTGCTTAGCCTTGTCCGACATACCAATACCCTGGTCATTGCGGATCGTGGGTTTCCCTTTTGGAAGGAAGTCGAGACGGTAGATATTTCCCTGGTCGATGACATGCCTCGAGTTCTCGATGTATTGGCCGCCATTCGCAGCAACTTCAGTGTGGTCCGAGCTTTCATGGCTGAGGAGTTTAACGAGGTCAATAGCTCTGAGACGATCCTCGAATTCAAGCGCGCTTTGGGTGGCGTTGCACTCGAATTCGAACCTCACTTACAGCTCAAGAAACGGGTGCCGCATGCCATCGGGATCGTTCGGACCGGTGACACGATTCAGTATGCGAACCTTGTTCTGGAGTCCGGCTAAACTTCTCCCCGGATTCTCCAAAATACGTTTACAATAACGATACCTTTAGCGTATACTCCTCGCTACATGGTGTTGGATAACGCAATTCGATCTCGTAGAGACCTGGAGCCCGAATTGCGCCCCGTCCACATGTTTCCTGCTTTTTTGCTTGAACCGCAGGAGTGGCGGCCAAGAGGAGTAAGAGATGCAACAGCAAGGCGGTCTTGAGATCTCGACAGGAGATTCTGTCGATCCAACTCTGGTGCCTCAAAGAACGCTTTACAGCGGGGCTGTAATGCCCGCTATTGGATTGGGTACGTTCGGATCCGACCACGTCTCCGCGGCCGAGGTCGCCGAGGCGGTGAAGGGCGCTGCTGCGGCCGGGTACCGGCATTTCGATTGCGCTTCGGTTTACGGCAATGAGGCCGAGATCGGCACTGCGTTTGAGGAGATTCTCCGCGGCGGAATCCGGCGCGAGGAACTCTGGATCACCTCGAAGCTCTGGAACGACAAGCATGGCGAGGACGACGTGATTGCCTCCTGCCGCCAGTCGCTTGCCGATCTGCGCCTCGACTACCTTGACCTTTACCTGGTGCATTGGCCGTTTCCGAATTTCCATCCGCCGGGCTGCGATGTGACTCGCGCCGCCCGGATGCCAAGCCCTACATCCACGCGAACTACATGAAGACGTGGCGCAAGATGGAAGAATTGGTGGA
The DNA here is from genome assembly GCA_963701835.1 of uncultured Acidobacteriaceae bacterium. GTDB lineage: Bacteria > Acidobacteriota > Terriglobia > Terriglobales > Acidobacteriaceae > Telmatobacter. The sequence goes on from CAVPBL010000009.1 coordinate 4,809, forward strand.
CATGGGCCTGGTGCGGCACATCGGCACCTCGAACATGACCATCCCCAAGCTGAAGCTGGTTCTGCGCGACGCCCGCATCAAGCCCGCGGTGAACGAAATGGAGCTGCATCCGCATTTTCAGCAGCCGAAGTTATTCAAATTCGTGGTCGAGAACGGCATGAAGCCCGTCGGTTACTGCCCCATCGGCTCGCCGGGTCGGCCGGAGCGCGACCGCACCCCCGAGGACACCGCGCCCACTGAGGATCCAGTGATCGTGCGCATCGCTGAGAGCCACGGGGTTCATCCCGCAGTGGTATGCATCAAGTGGGCGGTGCAGCGCGGGCAGACGCCCATTCCATTTTCCGTCCACCATTACCGCGCCAACCTCGAGGGCGTCGTGGGAGATCCGCTCACCGACGAGGAGATGCGCGCCATCGCCGCCATTGATCGCAACTGCCGCTTGATCAAAGGCCAGGTCTTTCTGTGGAAAGATGGCCAGACCTGGGAAGATCTCTGGGATCTGAACGGGGAGATCACGCCGCCATAAACCGATTGCGTGCTAGGGCGGGGACGAAAGTGACTCGTACGCTCGATCCACAAGTGAGCCTGACTGGAGAGGAAACGAAATGACAGCCACGATGACCGCAGCGTTCTTGCCGGGAAACTCGACCGTTGAGATGCGCACGGTGCCGGTGCCGGAGCCGGGCCACGGCGAGGTTCTGCTGCGCGTCAAAGCTTCGACAATATGCGGCTCCGATATTCGCTGCATCTATCACGAGCACCTGGGCAAAGGGCCCGAAGGCTACCAGGGCGTGATTGCCGGGCATGAGCCATGCGGGCCAGATCGTCGACGCCGGGCCCGGGCTGCCGCCGCTTCAAAGCCGGCGACCGCGTGATTGTCTATCACATCTCGGGATGCGGCGTGTGCAACGATTGCCGGCGCGGCTACATGATCTCCTGCACCAGCGAGAAATATCGCCGCGCCTACGGCTGGCAGCGCGACGGCGGCATGGCCGAGTATCATGGTGGCCGAAGAGAAAGACCTCATCGCCCTGCCCGATGAACTCTCTTTCGCCGATGGCGCGCAGGTTGCGTGCGGATTCGGCACCGTCTACGAGGGACTGGAAAAGATCGGAATCAACGGCAATCACGCTGTGCTCATCACCGGCCTGGGGCCGGTCGGCCTGGCCACCGGCGCGCTTTGCCGCAAGCTCGGCGCGCAAAAGATTATCGGCATCGACGTGGTGCCCGAGCGCATGAAGATCGCGCTCGATCTGGGACTCTGCGATGCTGTGCTGGCGTCCGGACCCGATAACGTAGCCGAAGTCAGGTGGCTGACCGGTGGCAAGGGCGTGGAGCGCGCCGTGGACTGCTCGGCCAACGATGCCGCGCGCGCCACCGCGATCCGCGCCACCCGCAAATGGGGCAGGATCGTGTTTCTCGGCGAAGGCGGGCGAGTCGAGATCAATCCTTCGCCCGACATGATTCACGATCAGAAGACGATCTACGGCTCGTGGGTCACGTCGACGTGGCTGATGGAGGAACTGGTGGAGCGGCTGGTGCGCTGGAATCTGCACCCGGCAGACATCATCACCCACCGGTTCCCGCTTGAGCGCGCCGCCGAGGCCTATGCGCTGATGGCCTCAGGAAAATGCGGCAAGGTGGCAGTGTGCGCGGACGAAGAACTGAAATGAACGGGGATCGAGGACAGAAATCATGACCGTCGCACCAATGATGACGAGACCCGACTGGAAACGCCAAATGAAAGCCCTGCTGCCGCTCTTTGGCCATCGCAACTGGATTGTGGTTGCGGATTCGGCTTATCCCGCTCAGTCCAGGCCGGGAATCGAGACAATCATCTCCAGCGCCAGCCAAATCGAAGTCGCACGCAAGGTACTCGACGCGGTTGCGGCCTGCAAACACGTTCGCGCGAGCATTTATCTGGACCAGGAATTGCAATTTGTCGCGGAAGCCGATGCGCCGGGCGTTTCGCGATTCCGCACCCAACTCGCAACTCTGCTCAAGTCTGCAAAAACAACCACTCTGCCCCACGAGCAGATGATCGCCAGGCTCGATGAGACGGCGCAGATCTACCGCGTGCTCATTATTAAGACGGAACTGACCGTTCCTTACACATCCATCTTCTTCGAACTCGATTGCCGCTATTGGACGCCGGGAGCGGAACTACGACTACGGCGAGCGATGGCTGCTGCCACAAGGTTGAACGAGCAGTCATGACCTGTGCCGCCGCTTAACTCAACTTGCTCGATCGGACCAACGCAGGAAAGGGAAAAATCGTCATGAGAGTGAATCGCCGGGACTTGCTTCAATGGATGGGCGGCGCATGTTCCGCATTGGCTTTGTCGAAGTTTGCGCCTTCGCAACATACGGCCCAAACACCGGACGCGGTCGGCCCCTTCGCGGCCACCAGGGAATCTTTGCAAGCCTACAAGATTCCTGACTGGTTTCGCGATGCCAAGTTCGGCATCTGGGCGCACTGGGGACCGCAGTCGGCAATCGAACAGGGTGACTGGTACGCCCGCAACATGTATGTGCAGGACCAGCCGCAATACCTGTACCACTGCGAGACCTACGGCCATCCTTCCAAGGTCGGCTACAAGGACCTGGTCAATCTCTGGAAAGCCGAGAAATGGGACCCGGATCATCTGATGGGTCTCTACAAGAAGGCCGGCGCGAAGTACTTCTTCAGCATGGGCGTGCATCACGACAACTTCGACCTGTGGAATTCCAAATTCACCCGCTGGAACGCGGTAAATATGGGGCCGAAGAAGGATGTGGTGGGCCTGTGGCAAAAAGCTGCGCGTAATCACGGCCTGCGCTTCGGCGTCAGCGAGCATCTTTGGATCAGCTACAAATGGTTCGCCGTGAGCCATGGCGCCGACAAGACAGGGCCACTCGCCGGCGTTCCATACGATGGCGCCGATCCAAAGTTCGCCGATCTCTATCACGATGCGGGCTGCGTGCCGTTCATCGACAAGCTGGACTGGAATGACGACGGCATTCCCGATTCGTGGCGGCAGCACTATCTCAACCGCATGACGGACCTCATTGACAAGTACCACCCCGACATTCTCTACACCGATGGCCACCTGCCCTTCGAGAAATACGGCCTCAAGATGGTGTCACACCTTTACAACGCGAGCGCCGGGTTGCATGGCGGCAAAGTTGAAGCAGTCTACACCAGCAAAGAGGCTTCGGATTGCGCAATCGGTACCTGCCTCCTCGACCACGAGCGCGGCGTTGCGGACGGCATCGCGGAGAATCCCTGGCAAACCGATACCTGCATCGGGCAATGGCACTACAAGCGCGGCCAGAAATACAAGACCGCGAAAAAAGTGATCGATCTGCTAACCGACATCGTGAGCAAGAACGGTAACCTGCTGATGAACTTTCCGCTGCCCAACTCGGGTCAATTGGACTTCGAAGAGTTGGAAGTGCTGGAAGGCATTACCGCGTGGATGCAAATCAACAGCGAAGGCATCTATGCGACGCGTCCCTGGAAGATTTACGGCGAGGGCCCTTCAACCAAAACCAAAATCGTCACCGGAAACTTCAACGAAGACAAGCAAAACGACCTCACCGCCGAGGATGTGCGCTTTACAACGAAGAGCAGCACGCTTTATGCATTTGTCATGGGTTGGCCGGAGAAACAGGCCGTGGTGCGGGCCCTGGGGCTCGCGAGCCCACAGCAGCCGGGAAAGATCCTCAAAGTGGAACTGCTAGGGTACAAAGGCGACCTGCAATGGAATCAGAGCGACACTGCGTTAAAGGTCCAAATGCCTGCCGAAAAGATCTCTGACATCGGCATCACGCTGAAAGTCAATTCGGCGTAGACGAGCTTCGGTTTCGGCGCCTCGTTCCATCTCTCGTTCCAGGAGGAGAATCCACTTTGAGTAACTCCGTCGAGCCGGTTGGGCCAGGCAACTGGCCCTCACGGAACAAGAACGAAGACATTGAGGCCCCATTAATTCCTGCAGGGAGGCTGTTGCCGTTCCTCGTGGTCACGCCGCTCTTCTTTCTGTGGGCGATTCCCAATAACCTGACCGATTTTCTGATTCGGCAGTTTATGAAGTCATTCGAGATCAATCAATCGAGCGCGGCGCAGCTGCAAGTAATCTTTGTTGGTTATTTCCTGATGGCGATTCCCGCCGGGCAGATGATGCGCTGGCTTGGGTACAAGGCTGGATTGATCACTGGCCTGGTTCTGATGGGCAGTGGTTGCTGGATGTTCTATCCCGCGGCGCACGCAGGGGTGTATGGATTCTTCCTGACGGCGCAGTTTGTGATTGGCTGCGGGCTCTCTTTTCTGGAAACCGGAGCGAACTCTCTCATCGCGCAACTGGGTCCAGCTGGGTCGAGCGAGCGCCGGCTGAATCTGTCGCAGGCGTTCAACCCCCTGGGGTCCATTACCGCAGGGCTGGCGGGGACGGTGTTCATTTTCTCGGGCATCGAGTTGAGCGGCTCGCAAACTGAAGCGATGAAAGCGGCGGGGACGTATCAAGCCTATCTACATGTGGAAACATTGCGCGTAGTACCGACATATCTGGTTCTCGGTTCTATCGCGCTCCTGTGGGCGCTCATGATCCTGATGACCAAATTTCCTGACTTGGGAGCCGGGGATGTTTCGGAGATCGCGCCAACCGGCAGGAAACAGGTGCGGCTCTGGCAACCTCATTTCGTGTTCGCCGTGCTGGCGCAGTTTCTTTACGTGGGCGCGCAGGTGGGCACGTGGAGTTACTTCATTCTCTATGTGCGCTCAGCGACAGGAGTCGGCGACAAGGTGGCTGGATATATGTTGACGGGGACGCTGATCGCCTTTGCCGTGGGTCGGTTTAGCTCGGCATGGTTGATGAAGCATTTTCATGCGCGGCTCATGCTTGTGGTCTATTCGGTCGCCAACGTTGCGCTGTGCCTTGCGGCGGTTGTGCATCCAAGCTGGATTGGCGTGGGCTGTTTGCTTACGACGAGCCTGTTCATGTCGATCATGTTCCCGACCATCTTTGCCCTTGGCTTGAAGGGCATGGGTGAGAAGACGAAAACCGCCGGATCGTTCTTAGTGATGGCGATACTGGGCGGGTGGGCGCTGACCAAAGTGATGGGGATGTTGTGGCATTCACGAGGCCTGCAGGCCGCCTACCTGGTTCCTCTCGTCTGCTACATCTGCGTGGCCGTGTATGCGTGGCTGTTCGCCGAGGCGAAGGTGGGCGAGGCGTTGGGATAACGGGTAGCGAATCAGCAAACCAGCAATTCAGCGATTTACTGTTTGGCCTTCCTGAAAGGATTTGCTCTGATAGTTAAGCAGCCGGCTCAAGGCTGGAGTGAAGTGAAGACTGTCAGTGCCGCCTTAACGCAGCTGCGGCCCGGCCTTACCGACCATCCAAGGAGGCGAAGTGGCTTTCCACTGCTCCGCCGACCTCGTCGGAGCGTTGGGAGGAATTAGTGCCCAGCCATGGTCCGCGGTGATGGAGGTTTTGAATCTTGTCAGAAGTACCGCCGCAATCGTCGATCATGGAGAAGACATTGTTGCGGCCGAATTGGCATTCGGAGCGGGACAGGGGAGCGCTCTAACCAAACTGAGCTACGTCCCCAGAAGGAACCCTTGATGCCCGGAAGACGCAATCTCTGGGAAAACTCCATCTTCGCGCCCGGAAGGGCTTTCCGCTTCGCGCACCGTCGGCTTTTCAGCGCGGCTGAAGCGGCGTGCTCTCGCGGCGGCAACATCCTTGAGTGGATCAGAAAGGCGCGCAGCTTGGGACGTGCGAGCCGCCCGGAAAAATCGCGCCAATGACCGGGTCAGGCAGTCGCAACGGCCCGAGCGCCGCGTCCGGCGGGAGTGTATCCCATGTCCACTGAAATGCCGCGCACGCACTGCACGAGATGGTTGGCGATCGAGGGCAGCTTCTGCGCGGTCACGCGGAACGACGGCCCGGAGACGCTTACTGCCGCCACCGGCAATCGCTGCGCGTCCAGCACCGGCACGGCAATGCAGCGCAGGCCTTCCTCCAGCTCCTCGTCGTCGACTGCGTAGCCGCGGCGTCGCGTTTTCTCCAGTTCCACGCGCAAGGCCTCGGGTGTGGCGATGGTGCGGTGCGTCATCCGCTCGAAGCGAATTCGGCGCACGATCTCCGCCGCGCGCTCCGCAGGCAGAAATGCCAGAATCGCCTTGCCTACTGAAGTGCAGTGCACGGGATTGCTGGCGCCAATGCGGGTAATCATGCGCACCGCGCGCGTGGGCTCGATCTTGTCGATGTAAATGACGCGCGCCGCCTCCAGCAGAGCCAGGTGCGCCGTCTCTTCGGTTTCTGCCACCAGCCGGCGCAGGTGCGGCTGAGCGCGGTCGCGCAGGTCGTACTGCTCAATGGCGCGGTTGCCAAAGTCGAACAGCCGCAGGCCCAGCCGGAATTTGCCGTTCGCGGTGCGCTCTACCATGCGGTGCCGTTCCAGAACCATCAGAAAGCGGTGCGCCGTGCTCTTGTGCAATTGCAGCGAGGCCGCCACTTGCGCCAGGCCCAGCGGTGTTTCGCTTTCACCCAGCAAATCCAGTACGGCAAAAGCCCGGTCTAGAGCTTGAACTTTGTAGATGCCTTGGGGAGTTGCGTCTCGCATGTTGATTCTCTGTTCCGTCCTATGGGTCCATCTCTAGCTTCTCAAATGATGGGACGCTCGTCAACAAGTGAAACGCTCACTTTGGATCGAATACGGATGCAACGAATGGGAAGCCGGCCTCGTTGGCAGGACTGCCGTCACGCTGTTTTCGCCGCTAGCGATCTTCTTCAGTCTCTTCCACCACGCCGCCCTCGCCCGGCGCAAGAAACAGATTCGCTTCCAGGCCGTGCTGGCGCGTGTAGAGGTCGTAGTAGCGGCCGCCGAGTGCGAACAGCTCGGCGTGATTGCCGCGCTCGACGATGCGGCCCTGCTCGACCACGAGAATCTGGTCGGCGCGGCGGATGGTCGATAGCCGGTGGGCGATCACAAAGGTCGTGCGTCCCCGCATCAATTCGGCAAGCCCGCTCTGGATCATCGCCTCCGACTCGGAATCGAGCGAGCTGGTGGCCTCGTCGAGGATGAGAATGCGCGGCTCAGCCAGCAGTGCGCGCGCGATGGACAACCGCTGGCGTTGCCCGCCGGAGAGCTTCACGCCGCGCTCGCCCACGATGGTGTCGTATCCTTCGGGGAAGCGCTCGGCAAACTCGTCCACACACGCCGTGCGGCAGGCAAAGAGAAACTGCTCCTCGGTCGCATCCGGCCGCGAGAACAGGATGTTTTCGCGGATCGTGCCGTCGAAGAGAAACGATTCCTGCAGCACCACGCCCAGTTGCGAGCGGAAGGTGTTCAGATCCACGGTGGCCAGATCCACGTCGTCGACCAGCACCCGGCCCTTGACCGGCGTGTGAAACGCGCAGAGCAGGCTGATGATCGTGGACTTGCCCGAACCCGACGAACCCACCAGCGCGGTCACCGTTCCCGGATCGGCGCGGAAGCTGACGTCGTGCAGCACCGGCTTCTCCGGCGTGTAAGCGAACTCCACATGATCGAACCGCACTGTGCCTTCAATTGGCGGCATCTTCACAGTGCGGCCGGGGCTCTGGTTCTCTTCGAGCTCAGCCATGATCTCGCGCGTGCGATCCAGCCCGGCGAACGCCTCGGTCAACTGCGTGCCGATGTTCACGATCTGGAAGACCGGCGCAATCATGAACGCAAGAAACATGGTGTACTGGAAGTAGGTCCCGACCGTCCAAGTGTGCGCCAGCACGTTGTGCCCGCCCAGCCACATCACCAGCCCGACACGATCCCCAGCACCGTCGTCGACGCGGACGAGAGAATGCTCGTCATGGTCAGCGACTTCATCACGTTTTGCAGCAGCCGTTCCACGCCGGCGGAGAAGACTCTGGCCTCGCGCTCTTCGGCGTGATACCCCTTGATGACGCGCACCCCGCCTAACGATTCCGTCAGCCGCCCCGTCACCTCCGCGTTGATCTTTCCGCGCTCGCGGAAGATGGGGCGAATGGTCTTGAATCCGTACTGCAGAAAGAAGACGAACACGCCTAACATGGCGAACACGGTCAAGTGTAACCTTGGCGCTGAGATACCATCAGATAAATGAAGGCGAGCGCCGCGGTCAGCAGCGCCGCCCAAGAACTCCACCAAGCCTGTCCCGACCAGGTTGCGCACGCCCTCCACGTCGGTCATGATGCGCGACACCAGCAGTTCCGATGCGGTTCTCGTCGTAGTAGGCCACGGGCAGCAGGCCCACATGCCGTTGCACCTGGCGGCGCATTTCGGCGATCAGGCGCTGGCCGGCCTTGGAAAGCAGTTGCGTGAGCGAAAACGACGTGAGCGCCTGCGCCGCCATCGCCGTCAACACCACGGCGATAATGCGCGGCAGCAGCTCGGGATGTGGATGCAGCGGAGAAAGAACCTTATCGATCAGGGGCTTGGAGATGAACGGCAGCACCAGGCCGGCCACGCGGTTGATGGCCATCAGCACAAACCCGGCCACGATGAGGCCCTTGCGCGGCGCCACCAGCGCCCAGATCTCCGGCCAAATCTTCTTCAGATCCGGCTTGCGCTTGGGCTGATCGGCTTGCGGCGCTCGCGCCGCGACCGTGCGGCGAGCGCTCGGCGCGCATGCCCATCCCCATCCCGCCACGCATTGTCCCCATCGATTATCCTTGACGCGACCTGCGTGCTTGGATGAACGAGCGGACACAAAGATTCACATAAATCAGCAGCAGGACGGCCATGGTCAGCTTGGCCGCGAGCGCGATGTAGTCCGGACTCGACGCCGAGCGACCGCGCGCTGCCATAGCCCTGCAACGCCGCGGCCAGCGGCGCCAATCAGGCCCAGCAGTCCAACCGTCACATTGATGTGCATGAAAAGCTTGCGCCGGCCTTCGCTGGGACTGATGGCAAGAACGCCGCCCGCGCACGAGCGCCAGGCCAAACCACGTGGGAATCAGCGCCGTGTAGTGAATGCCCCCAGTTCCAAAAAAGCCCACCAGTCCGAGAACGATCAACAAAACTCCAAAAACAATGGTCACTTTTGCCATGCCAGACCTCCATCCTCCGCATGGCAAGAATAACAGTCGACAGGGATCAGGTGTCAGGTCTCAGGGGTCCAGTTTCGCGAATCCTTCCGTCATAGGCATTGAGCGATCAGACTCGCGTCGGACTGGGATCTGAAGAGCTCGCTGACTGCTGAGCGAACAACTGAAACTGACGACTGACCCCTGCTTCTTTACCGCTGGATTCGCGCCGATCCGCCTTTCGCAAACGCGCGCACCTGGTCTAGCGTCGCCATGGTCGTATCGCCGATGAACGTGGTCAGCAGCGCGCCGTGCGCCCAGCCCAGCTTCAGCGCATCCTCGGGCTTTTCGCCGGTCAGCAGGCCGTAGATGAATCCGGCCGCAAATCCGTCGCCGCCGCCCACGCGATCCACCACATCGAGCTCGGCCGTCGGCGCAACGTAGGTCTTGCCGTCGATCCACGCCACCGCGCTCCAGCTATGCCGGTTGGTGGAATGCACCTCGCGCAGCGTGGTCGCCACGATCTTCACGTGGGGATGTTTCTTGACCACGTTGTCGATCATTGCGAAGAAGACGCTCGGATCGAGTTTCGACTTCGCGTGGACATCGGGCCCGGGAATGCCAAGGCCCTTCTGCAAATCCTCTTCGTTCCCGATCAGCACGTCCACGTTCTTCACGATCGTGGCGATCGTCTCCACGGCTTTGTCCGCGCCGCCCGAAATCTTCCACAACTTCTCGCGGAAGTTCAGATCGAACGAGGTCACCGCGCCGGCTTCCTTGGCTGCTTTCATCATCTCCGCCACCAGCGGCGCGGTGGTTGGCGAGAGCGCGGCAAAGATGCCGCCCGAGTGCACCCAGCGCACGCCCGCCGAGAAGATCTTCTTCCAGTCGAAGTCGCCCGGCTTCAGCATCGCGCCGGCTTCATTGGCGCGGTTGTAGAACACCACCGGCGGCCGCACGCCGGCGCCGCGGTCGCTATAAACGGTCGCCATATTCGGGCCCGTGGCGCCGTTGTGCTCAAAGTGCTTGTAGATCGGCTTCACGCCCATGGCGCGCACGCGCTCCGCAATCAGGTCGCCGATGGGATAATCCACCATCGCCGACGCAATCGCCGTCTTCATGCGGAAACAATCGGAGAGGTTTGCGGCCACGTTGAACTCGCCGCCGCTCACGTGAATCTTGCATTCCGTCGCCTTGCGAAAGGGAATGATTCCCGGATCGAGCCGGTGTACCAACGCCCCCAACGAAAGAAAATCCAACTCACCATCCTTGCGGATATTCAGCCCGTAATTCATCGTTCTCTCCTTGCCTTCGTTCAGATTTCCAGAATTGCTCGAAATCTAAGATCCATGGTGCCCAAGTCTCGGCATCTCGAGACTTGGCGATCAGCACAGAATCTCTAGCTGCCACCAGCTCAGTCCTGCGCTCGCCTCCAGCTTTCTCACATCCGCCAGCACCTGCTCCGGCGTCCACTCGTTGCCGGGATAAAACTGCGCCACTTTGCCATGCGGGTCGATCAACGTCGTCGACAGCGTGTGCGTAATCGTGTCGTCCGGGCCGGGCGTGATGCCCACATCGAAGTACTTCGCCATCTCCAGCAACTCCGGCTTCGTCGGCACGGCAAAATCCCAATGCGCAAAGGCGTTCTTCGCGTCGCTGCCGATGTACTCGGCGCCATAGGCGCGCAGCCGCGCCGGCGTGTCGTGCTCCGGATCGAAGCTCACGCAGAGCAGGTGCGTTTTGGCATAGAGCGCCGGGTTCGCCGCCAACTGGCGATCGATCACGGCGAAGTTGTGCGTCACCAGCGGGCAGAAGTTGGGCAGCGGGCAGCGCGTGTAGATGAAGGTCAGCAGCAGCGTCTTGCCGCGGAATTGATCCAGATGAATCGCGCGCCCATCCTGGTTGCGCAGCTTGAAATCCGGAACCACGTCGCCCGGCGCGGGCACGTGATAGAACACAGTCGGCTTGTAATCCGGCTTGGCCTGCGCGATCACGACGATATGATCCAGCACAACGGTCTCTTCGGAACTCTTCGACACCAGCACGTCCGCGGTAATCAGTGTCGCCCGGGTGCAACTCGCTGGCGATGCCCGGGTCCTTGAGCTGGTAGGGCATCGTCATCGCATCCATGAAGCCCGGAATGGCCTCATGATCCACGACCACGATTCCATGCGCCGTGTCGGTTGAAACCACTTTCCCGCGCAGGTGATACACCGTGACGGCGAGATTCGCCGAGCCCTGCGCTCCTGGCGTTCGCGCTGGAATGGCACCCGGCCAAAGCGGCGATTGCGAGGATGCAGCTTGCGAGAAAGATACGCATCACAAACCTTAGTGTACAACCGGTGGACTGACCACGTGAGAAGGCAGATCTTTCTTTCATTGCTCTCAGTTCTCAGATAATCGTTCTCTCTTCGCCGTGATCGGCAAGCGGCGAGCCCCGTCAGAGGTATCCTTAGGCGTAAGGCTGCGAACTACGAACTGTGAACCGTGAACTTTCATCCGACATTGATGCGTGGCTGCGCGGCGGCGGGCTCGTGGTCACGGCAAGCGAGCGCACCGCGCGATTCCTTACCGCGGCGTTTCATCGCGCCCGCCGCGCCGAGGGGCTGGCCGCCTGGCCCGCTCCCAACATTCAGGACTGGCAAACCTTCGTCCGCAACGCCTGGAGCGAGCGCAGCCTCGACGGCCGCGTTGTCCTGAACGCGCTTGCAGGAGCAATCGCTCTGGGCGGGAATTGTTGCGGCCGCCTCGCCGCAAGCCGCGCAGCTCGCCGGCGCGCGTGATCGGCTGGCAAGCCTGGCTATGGAGGCGCACAGTCTGATTTGCGCTTACGCGCCGCAACTCCTGAACCAAAAAGCGCGGAGCGCCTGGGACCAGGATGCCGCAGCCTTCAGCGCGCTGGCTTGCGGATTTTGATGAGACTTGCCGCGCCGCCAACCTGCTCAGCGCCGCGCGCCTCCCGCTCGAACTCATCCCCACGCTTGAAGCGGACTCTTCCAGCCGCCCGCCGCTGCTGCTCGCCGGCTTCGATCGCATTCTCCGCACGCAGCAGGCACTCTTCGCAGCGTGGGGAGACTATGCCGAGGTCCCTCCCGGCGAAACCGCAACGCAAATCGAATTCCATCAGGCCGCCGATCCTTCCTCCGAACTTGCTGCCTGCGCGTTATGGTGCAAGCGGCAACTCGCCGCCAATCCCAAAGCGCGCCTGCTCGTCATTACGCAAGATGTGTCCAAACGCCGCGGCGAGATGGAGCGCGCGTTTCTCCGTTTCGCTGCGGACGGAAGGCAGCGCGGCCGGCCCTTCGAGCCTCTTTGAGTTTTCGCTCGGCGTGCCGCTTGAGCCAGATCGCGACTGGCGCGCAGGCGCAGGTTTGCTGCTCCGCTGGCTCGACCGTCCAATCGACGAGCACGAGCTTGACTGGCTGCTTTCCACCGGCCAGGCTGCCGCCAGTCGCCGAAGAATCGCAGCGCTCTCACCGCGTTTATGTTCGCGCGCTGCGCCGCCGTAATTTGCAGCGCACGCGCTGGACGCTCGCGGATTTCCTTCGCCAGAAGCCCGGAGCGGAATTGCCTGCAGCGTGGGTTGCGCGCATGACGCATGCCCAGCGCCGTCTGCAGGAATTCGCGCGCCGTCCCGCAATCTCCGCTTGCCTGGGCTGAGCTCGCGCCGCAGTTGCTTGAAGAGCGCCGGCTGGCCCGGCGCGCGGCCGCTCACAAGCGCCGAATTTCAGGCCGTTCGCCGATGGCGGCAGACCGTCGACGACTGCGCTTCGCTGGGCTTCGATGGCCGGCGCATCGAGTGGCAGGAATTTCTCGCGGCTCTCGATCGCGCCGTCAACGAAACGCTCTTTGCGCCCGAATCGCAGGATGCGCCGATCCTGATTGCCGGCCCTGCCGAGTCCGCGGGACTCACCGCCGATGCGATCTGGTTCCTGGGCGCAAACGAAGAGGCGTGGCCGGCCGGCGGCGCGACGCATCCTCTGCTTCCGCTCGCAGTCCAGCGCGAGGCCGGAATGCCTCATGCCTCGCCGCAGCTCGATTGGGATCTGGCCGCCGCCGTGACGCGCCGTCTGCTCGCCTCCGCGCCGGAAGTTCACTTCAGCTACGCGCGCCAAAGCGAGGGTGTCGACGCCCGTCCGTCGCGGCTTGTCGCGCAACTTGCCGGCGCGCCGCAACCTTTGAGCGCCGAGTTGGCCGCTCCAGCAGATTCCTGCCCCGCTCACCGTCTCCTTCGACGACGCGAGCCAACTTCCCTTCCCTCCCGGCGACGCACCGGGCGGAGCCGGCGTTCTCACCGCGCAGTCGCAGTGCCCCTTCAAGGCCTTCGCCACGGCTCGTCTCGGCGCGCAGGATTGGGAGCCCGCCGAAGCCGGCCTTACTGCCCAGGAGCGCGGCCAGCTCCTCCACGCCGTGTTGCACTCCATTTGGGCAGGCCCGCCTGACGGCATCCGCACACACGCGGAACTCCTCGCGCTAACGGACCTCCGTTCCTTCGTCACGCGCCATGTCCGCCGCGGTCTCCAGGCGAAGATGCCCTTCGCGCGCAAGAGAGTGCATGCCGCCAACGGTATCTGGAGCTCGAAGAGGCGCGCCTCGTCGAACTCGTCACCGAGTGGCTTGGCTACGAATCGTCGCGCGTGCCCTTCACCGTGCTCGAGACGGAGCAGAAAGCCACCGCGTCCATCGCCGGTCTTTCGCTTCACCTGCGCCTGGATCGCATCGACCGCCTCATCGACGATACGCTCCTCGTCATCGATTACAAATCGGGCAACGTCTCGCCGAGCTCATGGGATCTTCCGCGCCCAGACGACGTGCAACTGCCGCTTTACGCGGAATTCGCGCTCGACTGTGAAACTGAGCGGCTTGGCGGCATGGTTTTCGCCAAGGTTCGCGCCGGCGAAGCATCGGAATTTGCCGGATGCGTCCGCGACGCGAAAGCCACTTTGCGCAGCGATCTGAGCGGAAACACGAACCTGATGAAGAGGCCGCTCGACTCGGGAGCAGCTTTCCGCGTGGAGAGCAGTACATCGAACAACTCGCGCTGCGACTTTCTTGCCGGCCGCGCCGACGTCGACCCGCGCGACTATCCCAGAAACCTGCGAACACTGCGGCCTGCAAGCGCTTTGCCGCATCCAGGAGAATCCGCCACAACCCGAGGACACCGGCAATGGCGAGGAGGCTGCCGATGCCTAGCGCGCCTCGCAGAAATCCGCCTCCCGATCAGGCCGCAGCGCGATCGAGCGCTCGATCCGCGGCGCTCCATTCTCGTGCGCGCGCCCGCCGGCTCGGGAAAAACCGACTCTGCTCGTCGCAGCGCTTTCTGCGACTTGCTCGCCGAAGTCGACGATCCCGGCCAGGTCGTCGCCATCACCTTCACCAAAGCCGCCGCGGCCGAAATGCGCAACCGCATTCTCGACTGAGCTCCGCAAGAGCCGAGCCGCGGCCCCATCGCTCGCCCGCGCGCCTTGCAGCACTCGCAGGCACTCGGCTGGAATCTCCTCGATCTTCCCGCGCAACTGCGCATCTCCGACCATCGATTCCTTTTGCCGCGACCTCGCTTTGCAGCAGCCGCTTCTCTCCGGCCTCGGCGGGAGCCTGGAGATTCGCGAGCAGCCCACCGAACTTTATCGCCGCGCCGCGCGCCGCACGCTCGAGCAGATCGGACAGGCCAATGCGGCGCTCAGCGCAGCCATCGAGACTCTCCTCGATTGGCGCGACAACAACTGGCGGGAAATCGAAAACCTGACCGTCGAAATGCTCGCCAAGCGCGACCGCTGGATGCAGGAATTCGTGCTCGAGGGCGAGCAGGATTGGGACCGCTTGCGCGCGCGCCTCGAATCTCCCGTTCCTGCGCGCCGGCGATGATCCGGCTCCATCCGGTACACCGACGCGGAATGGCAGATTGTTCGCGCCTGTTTCACGCTGCTGCGCCACGCCGCAGCCGAGCTGCGCGTGGTCTTTGCGGAGGCCGCCGCCGCGGACTTCATTGAGGTCGCGCAGATCGCGCTCAATGTTCTCAAAGGCGAAGACGGGTTTCCCACCGAAGCCGCGCACGCTGTCGCCGACGGCATCCGCCATCTGCTGGTCGACGAATTTCAGGACACCAGCCGCCGCCAGCATCAGTTGCTCGCGCACCTCATCGCCGCCTGGCCGGAGCGCGAGGGCCGC
Source organism: uncultured Acidobacteriaceae bacterium (assembly GCA_963701835.1). GTDB lineage: Bacteria > Acidobacteriota > Terriglobia > Terriglobales > Acidobacteriaceae > Telmatobacter. The sequence continues at coordinate 20,003 of CAVPBL010000009.1, forward strand.
ACCTGCTTCGTGGTCGGCGACCCCATGCAATCCATCTACTGCTTCCGCGAAGCCGACGCCGAGCTCTTCCCGCGCGTCGAAGCAACTCGGCCTCGAAATTCCCGGCGAACTTCCCTTGCGTCTTCGATTCCGTCCATGCTCACCGCCAACTTCCGCACCGAGCCGCCGCTGGTCGCGAGCATCAACGAAACTTTCGCTCAGGTCTTCGCCGCCGACGACGGCAGCGGCATCGTCTTCGCTGCATCGCAACCCGCGCGCGACGACGCCATCGAGCCATCCGGCCCGCATCTCGTCGCCGCATCGCGCCGCGCATGCAGCTTCATGTCGCATTCATGCCGGAATCGGCCCGCGGAATCGCGCGACCCCGATCGCGAAAAGAGGAAGTCGCCGCCGAGCGCGAAGCGGCGCAGCAAAAGCAAATCGAGGAGATCGTCGACGCTCATTCGCGACCATCTGCCGCAGCATCGACGCGGCTCGCGCGGAAAACGAGAAGAACAGCGCTAGCAAGCGAAAGAGAAGTATCGCGTCGCCGTGCTTGGCCGCGCGCGCAAATCGCTCGCGCCCATCGCCGCCGCGCTGCGCGAGGCCTGGATCCCCTTTCGCGCCGTGGAACTCGAAGAGCTGCAAGGACCGTCCGGAGATCATCGACGCCCTCGCTCTTGCTCGCGCGCTTCTCAATCCTCAGGATCGCGTGGCGTGGCTGGGCGTGCTCCGCGCTCCGTGGTGCGGCCTTTCGCTCGCCGACCTGCACACGCTCGCCAGCGCCGACGATCCCGAGCTGCTCGCCCGTCCCGTGCCCGAACTCGCTCTCCGAGCGCGCGCAGCTTCTCAGCGAGCGAAGGCCGCCTGGCCGCCGAGCGCGTGCTGCGCGCGATCGAATCTGCCGAACGCCTGCGCTCCTCGCAGCCCGCGGCTTCTCTGGGAACCTGGCTCGAACAAGTCTGGCTGCGATCTCGGCGGCGCGCAATGCGTCGACGCGACGGCGCGCGCCAATCTCGATCTGCTCTGGAGAAGCCTCGACGGCCTGCCGCAGGGCGAGCCCGATCTCCTCGGCTCCGCGCTCGATGCGGCCCTCGACGATCTCACAGGCATTGCCCGACCCGAACGCCAGCAGCGATTGCGGCGTGCAGCTGATGACCATCCACAAGGCGCAAGGGACTCGAATTCGAAGTCGTCATCGTGCCCGATCTGCAGGCCGGTCTCCTGGCGGCGCAAGCTCCGACATGCTCTCCTGGCTCGAGCGCGGCCTGCCGCCGGATGCCGATCGCGACGAGTCCGGATGATCCGATCAGATCACGGAATTTCTCATCGCGCCGTTTCGCGCCAAAAGGCGCCGACCGCGGCGCAGCCAAGAAGTGGGTCGATCGCGTTCGCCGCGATCGCGAAAAGCAGGAGACGCGCCGCCTTCTCTACGTCGCCGCCACGCGCGCCCGCGAGGAGCTGCATTTCTTTGCGCGGCCCACTGTACAAAACGGACAAAGGACGCGCCCGCTGCCTCGTCGAGCCGCGCGAAAGTTTGCTGCCCACCGCATGGCCCGCCCTGGAAGACGAAATCCAGCAACGCTTTGACGAATGGCGTGCCAGCTGAAACGCAGCCAAAGAGAACCGGAAGGCAGCGAACCGATACGATCGCATTCACCTCGCCGCCTCCGGCGCGGAGCAACGTGCTTGGAATGTCCAGCCCCAGTCCAGACAAGCCCACTCCGCTGCGCCGCTTGCCGCCGGACTTCGTCCGCGCTCACCGCACGGCTCTGCCGCCCGCCGGCGATGAGCCGCTTATCGGCGCGGGCCGCCTCTACGAGCGCCATGAAGGGGGATTGCTCTCACGCGCGCTCGGCAAAGCTGTCCATTCGTTCCTCCAGCAGTTGGCTCAACTCCTCGCCACGCAGCCTTGGAACGCTGCTCGCGCGGCCCTCGCCCGGATGCAACCCCGCATCGTCGCAACCATCCGCTCCGCCGGCATCGATCCCGAACATGCGATCCGCATCGCCGCGCGGGCGTTCGAGATTGTACTCAAAACCGCCGGCGATCCTCTCGCGCAATGGATTCTGGCGCCGCACGCCGAGGCAGCCAATGAGGTCCGCTGGACCGGGGTCGTCGGCGGCAGCTTGCGCACGGTGCGGGTCGATCGCGTCTTCCGTGCCGGACCGGCGCCGCGAACCGCCGGTGATTCCGCGGACGCCCAGGCAGCGGACCCAATCGCGAGTCAGGACACGTGGTGGATCATCGACTACAAAACTGCGCACGAGGATGGTCTCGACCCCGACGCTGCGTTGCCTGAACTGCGCCGCAGATCTTCGCGCCGCAGATCGAGGCCTACGCAACGATCCTCCGCAACCTGCGCGGCGGAGACACAAGCCTGTGCGGCGGCCTCTATTATCCGCGAATGTCGAGGCTCGATTGGTGGCAGCTGTGACGCCGGGGAGGGTTTGCGCCTTGTCCAGCGCCGACCTGCGATGGACGGCAGCTTAAGCCTTGCAGAGCTCCTCCGCAAACACATCGCGGCGTCTCAGGATCAACTGCTCGGCGTTACGCAGCACCGTTGCATACGCAAGGACGGCAGCGGCGGCGAGAGGGCCGAAGATCCACGCAGCCAGCCACGGCTCGTGGAAGAATCGGCACAGAAGCGTCACCGGAACCTGCAACACGATGCTTCCGAACAAGACCAGCATAATCAGAAGGCCGCTTGTACGATTGTTTGGCGTGCCTCGCCGCTGCTGCGCTTGCCCGGGAACAAACTTGCGTGGCGCCTGGATGGAACGCAACGTTCCCACGGCAAGGTTCGCCGCGATCACAAATACCGTCCATAAGGCGGTGGAGACTTGCATCGAAGCCGGAATCGGACTGCGCGCCAGCACCGACACGACGACCCAAGCGAGCCCCGCCTGGGCGACGATCACCGCAAGGCTCATGAGATTCTTGGCCACGATCACATCGCGCAGACGAATCGGCGCAAGCAAGTAGACCTGCACGCCGAGTCCGTCCGCGCCAAAGACATTGTAGAGCCCGGCAAGAGCTCCGAAGAGAGCATAAGCAATCGCTCCGGGAAGAAAGTACGTGGAGTGCTGGGCAAAGACTGACCGATTCAGAATCACGATGAAGATCAGCGGAGTCAGCATGCCGAAAAGTTGCGCTGCATTGCCGCGGAGTATGAGCCACTCCTTGCGCAAACACGCGGCGACAATCGGCGGGAAGACCGGACGGTGAGGTTGCGCCGGCGCGGCCATTGCGCTGGCGCCAGCCGCGTGGGAGAGCGCCCTGCGACGCGCAACGGAGCTTGCCGGAGCACGCCGGCTCACGCTTTCGCTCAGGTGCTCTCCGAGAAATTGCTTGCGCAACCGGATTGCGAACACAGCCGCGAAGAGCACGGTGCTTGCCAGCAGTCCCGCAAACTGCGCCAGCGCCGCAAAAGGATGGGCAGCGCGCAGAATCGCATTCGCTGCGAAACCCGGCGGCAGCCAATTTAAGTACGGGCTGGATCCATGCACGAAGTTGAACAGCCCGCCATTCGCTACGCCGGGTGCGCGCGTCGGAGCCCGCTGAAAATTCAGAAACTGGAAACCAATGGCCATCAGCGCCATCAACACGCTGAAGAGTTCGCGAAAGCGGCGGTTCGCAAGCCAGCGCTCCATCCAGGCTTCGATCATGCGCGTGAGAAAGATGTTCATCAGCGCATAAACCGCCAGAACAACCACCGCGGGCAGCGCCAGTGCAGGCTTCGCCACGCCGATTCCCACAGCGGCGGCCAGCAGGGCGAGACAACCCACGATGGTACTCGGCGTCAGTAAGCCGATCAGCGTCCGCAAGACCAGGTAGCGCCCGAAACGCAGAGGGAAGCGCGCCAGCGACGAGGGATCGAAGCTGGAGACAGCGGCAGCGAAGTTCTGGCCATTGATGGCCGACGAATTGCCATAGCAGCGCGATTCCGGCGAACAGCGGAGGCAGGCTCTGCGGGTGGTTTTCGGCGATCGCCATCCATGCCAGAGAATCCACTGCCGGCGATGGGGCCGATCGCGGCCATACGCAAGGAAGGGCCACACGATAAGGCGCAGAAGAATGCGAAATGCAAGGCCAATCGCCTGGCGCGCGCCGGTCGCACGCCGGCGGAACGATGCTGTTGACAAAGATGCGCCAGCGCAGCCACGCCACGGCAAGAAGCTGCGTGCGCACAGGAATGTCTCGCGCGCAAGCGGGTTGTCTCCCCGCGGCCGCTAGCTCAGCCATGAAAGTTCCTGCTCAGGCGCCGTCGCCGCCGGATTTCCTTCACGATCGGTCCCGACAATTTCAAGAAAGATCTCCTCCAGGCTGCGATGCTTCGCGCCTGCCGCGCTCTGCCTCTTCTGCTGAAGCCTTCTGGCCGGCGCGCCCACCGCCGGCGCGCAGCTCCTCAAGCGATCCCTGGGCCACGAGCTGCCCGCGATGAATAATCGCCACGTGCGTGCACAACCGTTCCACAATCTCCAGCACGTGCGATGTCAGAAAAACGGTCGCGCCGCGCGTAATCATTCTTTGCAGCATCGACTTCAGCGTGCCGGCGGCCACCGCGTCCACGCCTTCAAACGGCTCGTCGAGGAAAAGAACCCTGGGCCCATGGATGACTGCGGCCGCCAACGCCAGCTTCTTTTGCATGCCGTGCGAGAAGTCGGTGATCAGCTTCTTTTGCTCTTCGGCAAGCTGCATAAACTCCAGCAGCTCCTGCGTGCGCTGCAACGTGGTGGCGCGATCGAGGCCATACATCCGCCCCACGAACCGAAGATATTCATCCGCGGTCAGGCGGCCGAAGAGCGCCATCCCTTCCGGCACAACGCCGATCTGCCTCTTGATCTCCGCCGGGTTGTCCTTCATGTCTTCGCCAAGAATGCGAATGCTTCCCGAAGTCGGCGCCAGCAGGCCCGTCAGCATTTTGATGGTGGTGGATTTGCCTGCCCCGTTGGGACCAAGAAAGCCAAAGAACTGTCCTGCGTCCACGCGCAGGTTCACATCCTGAACCGCAGTGAAGTCGCCAAAGCGGCGGGTAAGCGCAATGGTATCGATGGCGGGGGTTGTCATGATTCTGTTTATAGCTTGAGACCACGATACACGCTGCCGGCTCGGCTTGTCTCGAAATCGCTCGGCACGTTCTCGTCCTCGTGTAGCGCGATTCGCCGTAATGAATCCGCCCGTAACATGCGCGCAATCAACCAGGTTTACATCGAAGGTTCTTTGAGAACGTGTCGCTGGATGCAGAACTGCATTCTCTAGTATCCTGAAAGTGATCGATGGTTCGTTCACTAACTTTCAAAAGAGGTGTTCTCTATGGCAAAGTCCGTCAAGAAAGCAGCCGCTGCGCCCAAATCCGCCGCCAAACCACGCACGCCATCGCGCAAAAAACACCGTCATCCCTGCAAACGGAAATGGAAACGGGAATTCGATCTCCCACGAACAAATCGCGCATGCTTGCCCATCGGTTCTTCGCCGAGCGCGGACGCGTGCATGGGTAACCACGAAGCAAGATTGGTTCCGCGCCGAGCAGGAGCTTCGCGCCCAGGGCTTCCTGACCGGCGCTCATCTCGCTTACGACAACGCAACGCCCTTCCCGGAGCGATCGCTTCCTGCTGGAAATCAACCTGTAAATCCGCGCTACTGCAGATTCGCCATCAAGCTTTCCAGCGCCGACTTGGGCGGGCGCGTGAGCGACTCGGGCAGCGTGGCCAGCGGCTCGTCGACCACGTTCAACTGATCGATGAACGTCGGCTTTTGCGTATCGATATAGAACACGCCGGTGAGGATCTCTTCCTTTTCATGCGCCTCCATCAGCGTGCGCACCGCGTTGGCCTTGTCCGTCGGATCGTAATCCTCAAGCAGCTTGCGCAGCCTGCAGTTGCGAGCCGTCGTGCATTTCCACGTCGTACACTTCGCCCGAATCGTAATCCACTTCGATGTCGTCGAAGCTGGCCACAAATCCGATCTCGTTGATCGGCTCGTCGTTCTCCTGCAGGAATTTGTAGCTCTTCGTCGACCCCTCGTGGTCGTTGAACGTCACGCAGGGGCTGATCACGTCGAGCATCACCGTTCCCTGGTGCGCGATCGCCGCCTTCAGCATTGCGAGCAATTGCTTCTTGTCGCCGGAGAACGAACGCCCCACAAACGTCGCGCCCAACTGGATCGCCATGGCGCAGGTATCGATCGGCGGCAGCTCGTTGATCACGCCCGTCTTCAGCTTCGATCCGATGTCCGCCGTGGCCGAAAACTGGCCCTTGGTCAAGCCGTACACGCCGTTGTCCTCGATGATGTAGATCATCGGCAGATTGCGCCGCATCAGGTGGACAAACTGCCCGATGCCGATCGAGGCCGTATCGCCATCGCCGGAGACGCCCAGCGCCATCATCGTGCGATTGGCCAGCACCGCGCCGGTGGTCACGCTCGGCATGCGCCCGTGCACGCTATTGAAGCTGAACGAGCGGTTCATAAAGTAGGCGGGGCTCTTCGACGAGCAGCCGATGCCGCTCATCTTCATCACCCGCTCCGGCTCCACGCCCATCTCAAACATGGCGTCGATAATGCGCTCGCTGATTGCGTTGTGCCCGCAACCCGCGCACAGCGTCGATTTGCCGCCGCGGTACTCGAGCATCGGAAGGCCAATGTGATTCAGTTTCGGGCCCCCCGGCCCGCTGGCCGCCCCATTCGCTGTTGTGGTCGCCATTTTAGAGGCCCTCCTTGGTCGCAAACTCATCCGTGATGCTGCGCGCGTCGGCCGGCAATCCGTTGTAGTGCAGAATGCTGCGCAGCTTCACCACCTGCTCGCCGGGCAGATCCAGCTTCAGCAGGCTCGCCAGTTGCCCATCGCGATTCTGTTCCACCACGTAGACGCGCTCATGGCTGGCCACAAAGTCGTGAATCTCGTGCGCAAACGGATAGGCGCGGATGCGCATGTAGTCCACGCTCACGCCGTGTTCCTTCTCGATCTGATCCAGACTCTCGCGCAGCGCGAAATCCGTCGAACCATACGCCAGGAACCCGATCTTCGACGTTCCGTTCTTCACCACCACAGGCGCCGGAACCAGCTTGCGCGCATTCTCAAACTTGCGCGCCAACCGGTCCATCACCGCCTGGTACTCTTCGGGCCGCTCGGTGTACCCGGCCGCATCATTGTGTCCCGAGCCGCGCGTAAAATACGCCGCTTTCGGGTGCGGTGTTCCCGGCAGCGTGCGCCAGCCGATGGCGTCGCCATCCACGTCGCGGTAGCGCGCAAAGCTGCCCAGCCTTCTTCAGATCCTCCGCCGTCAGCACCTTGCCGCGATCCAGCGGCTTGTCGGGATACGCAAACGGCTCCGACATCCAGTTGTTCATGCCCAGGTCAAGATCCGACAGCACAAACACCGGCGTCTGCAGCCGCTCCGCCAGATCGAACGCCGCATAGCTCAAGCTCGAAGCACTCCTTCACCGAGCCCGGCAGCAGAATCACGTGCTTGGTGTCGCCGTGCGAAAGAAACGCCGTCGACAGCAGATCGCCCTGCTGCGTGCGCGTCGGCATGCCCGTCGATGGCCCCGTCCGCTGCACGTCGAAGATCACTCCGGGAATCTCGGCATAGTAGCCCAGCCCGGAAAACTCCGCCATCAGCGAGATGCCCGGCCCCGAAGTGGACGTCATCGCCCGCGCCCCGGCCCAGCCCGCGCCCAGCACCATACCGATCGCGGCCAGCTCGTCCTCGGCCTGCACCACGGCAAATGTCGCCTTGCCCTCCGGCGTCACGCGAAATTTCTTCAGCAAATCGGTCGTCGCCTCAATCAGCGACGTCGACGGCGTAATGGGATACCACGCCACCACCGTGACGCCCGCAAACACCGCGCCCATGCCGCACGCCGCGTTGCCGTCCACGATGATCTTGCCCTTGGTTTGATCCATGCGCTCGATGAAGAACGGGTCGTGCTTGGTGAAATTCACCTTGGCGTACTCGTAACCCGTCTCCACGGCCCCGAAGTTCAGGTCGAAGACCTTCTGCTTCTTCGAAAACTGCTTTCGCACGCACTGTTCCACTACCCCCAGGTCGATGCGCAGCAGTTGCCCCACCACGCCCACGTACACCATGTTCTTGACCAGCTTGCGCAGCTTGGCCTCGGGACATAGCGCCTGGGTCAGCTTGTCGAAGGGAACCGGATAGCACACAACATCGTCGCGGTACCGGCTCAGATTCAGGTACTCTTCGTAGATCGCCACGCCGCCCGGAGGCAGCGCCATCATGTCTTCCTGCGCCGTCTCCGGATTCAGCGCCACCAGCACGTCCGACTCGCGCTTGCGCGCCACATAGCCGTCTTTGCTGGCGCGGATCGTGTACCACGTCGGCAGCCCGGCAATATTCGATGGGAACAGGTTCTTCCCGCTCACGGGAACGCCCATTCCAAAAATGCTCTTCAGCAGCACGCTGTTGGCGGATTGCGACCCCGATCCGTTGACCGTGGCTACGTTGATGCTGAAGTCGTTGACGATGCGCTGACGCGCAATGCTTTCGCCCTGTTCTTGACCCAGGGCCAGGTTTCCTGACGCCATTTGGCGGGATTCCCTTCCAATAGATTCTGACCGCTCTACGGGCGCCGGCCAACTCCTCTACAGTGCCTGCTCTTCTCGCCCCAATATGTGATTATAGTCACTTCTCGCCTCGACCGTCTCACGCTGCGCCACAAAGGTAACCCCATCGTTCCCTTGAGATTCTGCCTCGCCTCTCGCGCCTTCACCTCTGTCGCAACCATTGTGTTTTCTTCGTTTTCGCACCCGCCGTTTCGCCGGCTGCTCCATCCTTTCGTTCGCCTCGGCGAACGAAATGGCCGGATACCACAAATTCTCCCCGATCAAGCCCTACCGGCTGCTGGCTCCAGGCAGCCTCTTCTCATCCCCAACGCCCAACCCGCCCGCACGTTACCTTTTCGCGCTCTGCCTGGTAACCCAATTACCACCCGCTGATTACTGAGGCGGCATATCGAAATGAGACCGAAGTGCCATTTATTGTTGGGCTTCCGCGCGCGATCATGAATCAAGCAAATGAAACAGAGTGTTCAGGGAGGAAAGCAAGTGCCGCGAAATTCGAAAGACCGCAACCTCCGGGCCCGTATTGCACGTGATAAGTGGAATCGGAACCAGGAAGGCAGTGTCCTGGTCGAGCTTGCTTTGGCGCTGCCGGTAGTTGCTGCTTCTATTTACCGGCGTTCTATCCTTTGCCTCCGCGTATAGCAATCAGCTCACGCTGACGCAGGCGGTCGGTGCAGGCGGCCAGTATCTCCAGCAGATTCGCAATAGCACCACCAATCCCTGCCAGGATGTTTTGACACAGATCGAGAACTCCGCACCCTCGCTCAATCCAAGCAGCATCAGCCTTACGCTCAGGCTGAATGGCACATCGGTTCCGGGTAACTCTTGCTCCGGCGATCAGTCGGACTTGATTGAAGGCGCGCCGGTCACCGTTTTGGCCACCTATCCTTGCAATCTCCACGTCTTCAGCATCAATTTCGGTTCTTCCTGCCAACTGTCTGCGCAGGTGACAGAGTACGAATACTAACCCGGAGCATTGCTGGGAGCAATCCTATGAAGAAAAACAAGGTTTCATTTTTCCGTGCGCTCCTCACAGACCAACGCGGCCAAGCCCTCCCGTGGGTTATCGCCATCATGTCGGTCTCCTTTTCCATCGGCGGAGGACTGGCCGTCGATCTGGGCCGTGCCTATGTGGTCCGCGCCAATCTTCAGAACTATGCCAACGCTATGGCGCTGGCCGCGGCGGGCGATGTCTACAACACCTCGCTCCTCAATAATGCCTCCGCTTGGGCTACCACCTATAGCGCATCAACTGGAAATTACAACTACAACTCCGCTTTGGGTTCCATAGCGCCAACCATTACTCCCGTTTGCGTCAACATCCTCTTGACGGGCGGAGGCACATGCAGCTCCAGCTCGCCTGCAAACGCGGTCAAAATATCGGAAACGGCAACCATCAACACCTATTTCATGAAGCTGTTCGGCGTTCCCACGCTGACGGTCACCGCGAACTCCACTGCCTCCACGATGGGCGCGGCGCAGCCATGGAACGTGGCCATCCTCGTCGACGCCACCGACTCGATGGCCACGACTGACAGCAATTGCGGCGGCCTTTCGGAATTTCAATGCGCCGAGCAGGGAATCGGGACGCTGCTCGCCTCCGTCAATCCCTGCAAATCGGGTTATTCCAGCTGCACGCCCACCAGCCACTCGCAATTTCGCGTTTCGCTCTTCCAGATGCCGAATGCGTCCTACAACTCCAGCATGTACACTTCGCCTTGCAGCATCGGCTGGTCGAACGTTCAATACACGCTACCCATTACCAACCCCACCAGTTCATCCGGTTACACCAACATCAAATATTCCAGCGGTTCTTCCAACTTCACCGGCACCTACCAGATCTCCAACTGGACGAGCGGTTATTACAGCCCAGGCAGCGCATCGACTGGCGGGTTGAATACGAGCGATCCGCTGATCGCGGAGGTCGGCTACACCAACAGTGGCGGAACATTCCAAGCCGGATGCCTCCCGGACAACGGCGGCGAGAGCTCCTATCAGGCCAGCGCCATCTATGCTGCCATGGCCGCGCTCGAGTCCGAGCAGCATGCGGTTTCAGGCTCACAGAACGCCATCATTGTTCTCACCGATGCGCAGGCGCAAGCTACCAGCGCAAAATTCCCAGGCGCCGGCTACTCCGCCAGCCCGAACAGGTGCCAGCGGCGGCTACAGCATCGCCTCCTCGCTCTCCAGCAGCAAAAACCTGGTAGGCGGCTAACCAAAGGCACTTATCCGGATTTCAACGACGAGTGCCAGCAGATGATCGTGGCGGCACAGGCGGCGAAAACGGCGGGCATGCGCGTCTACAGCGTGGCCTACGGTTCCCAGAGTAGCGGTTGCACATCCAGCTCCGGCGGCACCGACTCCGCGCTCGTGCTTACCCCCTCCCAGGTCTCCAGTTTGAATTACAATTTCGGCTCTGTTTCGAATCTCACGCCCTGCATCACCATGGAGAACGTCGCTTCGTCGATGGACTATTTTTATTCTGACTACACCAAGAGCGGCTCGGGCAGCACCTGCCAGGACGCTTCGCACACCGTGGTGAGCTTGAAGGATATCTTTCTGTCCATCGCAGGAAGTTTCACCAATCCTCGACTGCTTCCCAATAACGCCACATACGTCGTAACTTCCTCCCAATAACACCACATGAACGGTGGCGTGCACCGCTCATGATTGGTTTTCCCGGCGCGGTTTTCAGCTCTTCGCGCCGGGAATTTTTTTCGCCTTTCAAGCCGAACTCGAGCGAAACAGAGAATACTGGAGTTTCTCGTAGCGCCCCGTCTCGCCGCCTTTTTGGCATTCGCCCTTCGGCGAAAGGGCGGGATCGCACGACCCGACCAATCGCGCACGAAAATAGCTAGAGCTATGGAGCTAGCAGCTAGAAGCTGCTTTTCCGCGTCCCTCTTCCACCTCGCAATCAGCGCCAGCGCAATCACCACCAGCGCCAGCGTCAGCCCAATCCACAATCCGTAAATCCCCCACTTTAATCCAAAACAAAGAAAGAACCCCAGCGGCAATCCCAGCACCCAATACCCCACCAGGTTCGCCCATCATCGGCGCGCGCGTCTCGCCCAGCCCGCGCAGCGCGCCGGTCGACACCGTCTGAATCCCGTCGAACACCTCAAACGCCGCCACAATCGCCAGCAGTCCCGGCCCCACCGCCAGCACCCGCGCATCGCGCGTATACAACTCGATCAGCGGCCGCGGCCACACCAGCAACGCCACCGCCGCCAGCAGCATAAAGCTGGTGCCCAAGCCCAGCGCGAGCCATCCCGGCCCTCCGCGCCCGCGCCGCGATCTCCCGCGCCCACCGCGTGGCCCACGCTCACCGCCGCCGCTGCCGAAATCCCCAGCGGCACCATGTACGTCACGCTCGCGTAGTTCAGCACAATCTGGTGCGTGGCCAGCGCCACCGGCGTCAGATACCCCGCGGAAAACGTCGCCAGATTCCACGCGCCCACCTCCAGCAGAATCTGTCCCGCCGCCGGAGCGCCCAACTTCAGCAGGCGCTTCAGCCGCGCCGCCTGCGGTCCCGCCCAGTGCCGGAACAGCGGATGCCCGCGTTTGCGTTCGTACCTCCACGCAAACCCGATCAGCGCCAGCCGCCATCGTCACCCGCGCAAACACCGTCGAAATCGCCGACCCGTTCACCCCCATCGCCGGCATCCCCAGCTTGCCGTAGATCAGCACCCAGTTCAGGAACCAGTTCACCAGGTTCGCCAGCACATAGGTCACGGTAATCACGCGCACCTGGCCCACGCCCTGCAAATACCGCCGCGTGGCGCCGTAGAGCAGCAGCGGCAGCGTGCCCCAGTTCAGCAGCCGCAGATATCCGCTCGCCGGTCCGGCCACCTCCGCCGCAATTCCCAAGTGCGTAAAGCCCAAGCAGGCCAGCGCGATCCCCACCATGATCGGCACGGCCGCAATGCAGGCCAGATACACGCCCTGCGCCAGCCACCTGTGGCACTCGTCGTGATCCTCGCGCCCGTAGGCCTGCGCCACCAGCGTGTCCAGCCCCAGCACCAGGCCCATGCCGAAGATCGAAGGCGTATAGCAAACGGCGTTGCCCAGCGCCACGGCCCCAATCGCCGCCGGACCCAGAGCGCCCACCATGATGGTGTCCACCACGCCCATGGCCATCCAGCCCAGCTCGCTCAACACCACCGGCACGGCCAGCGATACCATCGCCCGCAGTTCCCGCCGCCACTCGCGATCGCTTTTGACCCATCACTCCAATGTATCGGGCGCGGCAACGACCGAGGGAGGCGCGGGTTTCAACCCTCGCAGATTCCATTCACCCATTTTTGAAATAAACCCGAAACCCGAAACCCGGGGACAGACGGGACGTTCCCGAAGAACCCGCCGAGACTCGCCCCCTCATTTCCGCCTGTCAAGAGTCCAACCTCCCCTGCACCCCCCCCGCCCCAGCTTAACCCCTTTCCCCTCTGCCCCTTATGCCTCGTCAATTAATCTCCGCAAGTTTGCAGATAATTTCCCGCTTCCGGCGCATACTCAATCCATAAGCGTTCAACCAGGCTCTCTTCGCGGCGGCTAATCCCGCCGCGTTGGCGTTTCTGGGCTCAAAAACGCCCCGAAACGCCGGGAGGCTTGGAAAAAACGCGGAAAGCTTCTTGAAACGAGGATTTTGCCGCCAACTTCAACGATTCAAAGAATCTAGCGCGATGGTTTCAAACAACCGCCGCCCGATCGGGACTTTGCGCCAAAACCATGGGGTGGGAAGGGGGGCGGGGGATACACCAGATCCAGAGTTGCTGTCAGGAGAATCGATATGTATAAGGAATGTCGCTTTATCAAGGCCAATGGACTCAAGTGCCAGTCCCCTGCCTTGCGTGGATGCCCCTTTTGCTACTTCCACTCCCGCACCCGCGTCGTGGTGCCGCGCCGCAGATGCTTCGCCGAGAAGCCGTTTGAGCTTACTTCACCCAAAAATGCCGATGACTTCCGCGCCGCGCTTAGCGAGATTCTCAACGCGCTCGCCTCCTCAAGCATCAGTCCCAAACGCGCCGGCACCCTCCTCTATGGCCTTCAACTCGCCCAGACAACCATCGAATGCCAACCCGTCGCTCAGGACGACAAGTCATCTTGATGCGAACTTCAGAGACGGGAAACTACGGCCTGACGATCATCTTCCCAACGCCGTCGCGGTATTGGCTGGCGATTGCGAACGCCTCATCGATGCGTTCGATCTCCCGCGTGTGCGTTAGCAGCGGCGCAAACCACGCGGCGTGCGCGCCCAGCAGCTCGAGCGCCTCTTCCGTCTCGTGGTTCGATCGCCGCACGTTGAAGAGCGTCAGCTCTTTGCGCCTCATGGCTGACGCATCCACCTGCGCGAACGCTGTCGTATGAATTCCCGTCAGCACCACGCGGCCGGCATTGCGCGTGATTTGCGCGGCCTGGCTGGTGGTCTCTTCTCCGGCCGCGCAGTCAATCGCGCAGTCCACGCCGCGCTGCCCGGTCCCGCCGAGAATCTCCCCCACAGCTTCGCCGGGCTCGAGCACGACATCGGCGCCAATTCCGCGGGCCAGCTCGCGGCGGTGCGCCAGCGGCTCCACGCTCCAGATGCGCCCTGCCCGCGTCGCTCGCAACGCGGCAATCGTCAACAGCCCGATCGGTCCCGCGCCGATCACCGCCACCGTCTCGCTTGGGCCGATCGATGCCAGGTGAACGGAATGGATTGCAATCGCAAGAGGCTCGGCCAGAGCTGCTTCGTTGTACGACATCCCTCCGAGGATCGGTTGAAAATTGGCCACCGGCAGATTCACCAGCTCGCGGAAAAAACCGGGATGGTTCGGTGTGCTCAGAAAGCGAATGTTCGCGCACACGTTGTGGCGTCCGCTCAAGCAGAACTCGCAGTGGTAGCAATAAAGCGCGGGCTCAAGCGCCCCGCGGTCGCCCGCGGCCAGCCCCGTCACTCCCGCGCCTGTCTTCACAATTTTTCCCGCGGGCTCGTGCCCCAGCAACATCGGGTAGACATTGGGATTACCGCCGACCCCGCCCTCGGAGTATGCATGAAGATCGGACCCGCAGACGCCCACAGCCTCGATCCGGACCTGCACTTCGCCCGGTCCGGGATCATCAATCGCCATGTCCGTCATCCGAAATGTCAGGGGAGCAATCAGTTCCGCGGCGCGCATCGAATCCTCTCTCCCAGAAACGATACTTCATCCGCGCGCGGAATAGAAGGCGGAGGGAAGGCCCTCTTTAACTGGCAAAACTTCTGCGCTCTCGCAACTTCACATCGATCTCCACTCCCTGTTCCCCATAATTGCGATACAATTTGGCAAAATTGCGCTCGCTATCTGCGTTCGCCTTGAATCGACCGTAAGTCAGGGCCATCTCTCGGCGCAGAGCAGAAAGGGCCTGCACGTGCCGACTCTAAATCTCATCGGCGGATGGCTGGGAATGCTGGCCGGTGTGCTCACCGGAGGCGTCATTGGCCTGTTCTTCCACCAGGAGGGTTGGATGGGCGGCTACGGATCCTATCCGCGCAGGCTCACGCGCCTCGGCCACATCTCCTTTTTCGGCTTGGGCTTTCTCAACCTCATCTTCGCGGCAACCGCCGGCCAACTCCTTCTGTCCGCCGCGTACTTTCGCGTCGCCTCCTGGGCGCTGATCGTCGGCGCCATCACCATGCCGGCCGTTTGCTTCTTGTCCGCATGGCGTAAACCCATGCGCCACCTCTTTCCCATCCCCGTCGCTTCTGTTGCGGTGGGCGTTCTCGCGATTCTCGTTGGATGGTGGCGCCGATGAAACTCGGACTCATTGCCATGAGCGGCGTTCGCGCGCATAACCCCGAACTGACCGCACTGGGGCTCACGCTTCCCGGCTTTGTGGAACGCAACAAGGTCATCGCTTCCCTGCCCAGCCTCGGGCTTCTCACGCTCGCCGGCCTTACCCCCGCCAGCGTCGACGTGCACTACCTCGAAGTCCCCGACATCAAAGACATCGCCGGCGTTCCCGGGGAATTCGACGTCGTCGCCATCTCCAGCTTCTCCGCTCAAATCTACGAGGCCTACGAGCTGGCCGACCGCTATCGCCTCTTAGGCACGCGAGTCATTCTCGGCGGCCTCCACGTCAGCGCCTTGCCCGATGAAGCGCGTGCCCATGCCGACTCGGTGGTCATCGGCGAAGGCGAACCCGTCTGGCCGGCAATCCTCTCCGACCTTCAACCTCCCGGCAGCGGGCTCAAACCCACCTACGACGCGCGCGACCTTGACTACACATTCGCCAACTCTCCCATGCCGCGCTTCGATCTGCTCGACATCGAACGCTACAACCGCCTCACCGTGCAAACCCAGCGCGGCTGCCCGTTCCGTTGCGAGTTCTGCGCCGCCTCCATCCGCATTTCGCCCACATACAAGATCAAGCCCGTCGATCGCGTCATCGCCGAAATCCACGCCATCAAGGCCCTCTGGAAGCGCCCGTTCATCGAGTTCGCCGACGACAACACCTTCGTCAACAAGGCTCACTCCAAACAACTCCTGCGCGCCCTTGCCGGGGAAGACGTCCGCTGGTTCACCGAAACCGATCTCTCCGTTGCCGACGACGAAGACCTCCTCGACATGCTCCGCGACGCAGGCTGCGCCGAAGTCCTTATCGGCTTCGAGGGCACCACATTCTCCTCGGCTCGACGGCATCGAGCAGCGAGCCAACTGGAAAGCCAAACGAGTCGATCGCTACCTCGAAGCCATCCGAAGAATCCAGGATCGCGGCGTGCGCGTGAACGGCTGTTTCATCCTCGGCCTCGACGGCGCCGGCCCCGAATCCTTCGATCGGATCTGGGAGTTCGTCGCAGATGAGCGGCCTCTTCGACGTGCAAATCACCGTCCAGACCGCCTTCCCCGGCACGCCGCTCTACACGCGCCTCAAAAACGAGGGCCGCATCCTGCGCGATCAAGCCTGGGAGCTCTGCACCCTCTTCGACGTCAACTTCCGGCCCGCCAAAATGACCGCCGCCGAGCTCGAAGCGGGCCTGCGCACCCTCGGCAGCCGCATCTACTCCGACGAATCCACGCAGAAGCGCCGTGAGGATTTTCGCCGCAACTACATCGCAAAGCACCGCCACAACACAACGCAAACGCGAGGTCAACATGTCCACTAAATCGATCAAAATCGTTTTCGTCGTCGCCGGCATTTACGATCTCTTGCTCGGCTTTGCTTCCGTCGTCGCCGCTCCGCAAATCTTTCGCCTCGCCGGCGTCGCTCCGCCCAACCACTGGGGCTACGTCTACTTCCCGGCGCTGCTGGTCGTCATGTTCGGCATCATGTTCCTGCGCATTGCTGCCGATCCTGCCGGGCGCATCGAACTGATTCACTACGGCATGGGTCTCAAGGCCGCTTACTGCGGAGTGGTCTTTTTGTTCGACCTCAGTGGTGGTGTGCCTCGGCTGTGGATTCCTTTCGCATATGCCGACCTGGTCTTCTTCGTCCTGTTCTTCTTCGCGTGGAGGTCGCTCTCGCGCAAAGCATAGGGCACATGCGGCGCTGGATGCGATGGAAAGAATCGATTGCGGGGGTGGTTTTTGCGCGGGCGCTTGAAGCGCGCTAAATCATGGCAAATGTTCGCATTTATGGTGCGTGAACCCCGTCAAATGTTCGCTTAAATGGTTAGCTTTGGGGCCCAAATGTAACCTCCGTAGAGTCAAGTCCGAATTCTTCTGTAGATTGGTTCTCCTCAGGGTTTTGGTTGTGAATGCAAGTGCGCGGAGGGCGTAGCCCGGAGCGCACTTGCATTCAGGCGGCGGCCGAGGCCATGGCTTGCGAGCTGACCGCCGTTGCGCCCTCGCCCATGTCGAGGTAAAGCTGCTCCATCCACTCCTGGTTGGTTTCCATCAGCAGCGCCGTCACCAGCCGCAGGCACGACTGCTCATGGGGAAATACCCGCACCACGCGCGTGCGCCGTTTCAGCTCCTGGTTCTGCCGCTCCAGCAGATTGGTGGTCCGCATTTTCTTGCGGTGCGATGCAGGCAGCGCGTACACCGCCAGGATCTCCTCGCCATGTTCTTCCAGCAACCGCGCTACCTTGGGCGCCCGCTTCTCCAGCTCTGCCGCCACCTGGCCGATCGCCTCCAGCGCCGCCTCCCGTGTCTCCGCTTCCGTGACGTTCTTCAGCAGCCCCGCCACCAGCGGCTTGTCCCGCGCGGCGCATAGGCTGAGCGCGTTGCGCAAAAAATGCACCTGGCAGCGCTGCCACATCGCCCCTTGAAAATGCCGCCGCACGGCCCGCACCAGCCCCTGATGATCGTCCGACACCACGTAGCGCACGCCGCGCAGTCCGCGCTGCTTCAAGTCCCCGAAAACCTGGCCCCAGCTAGCCTCCGTCTCCGAGTCCGCCATCCATGCCCCCAGCACCTCGCGGTAGCCTTCCTGGCTGATCCCGACTACCACCAACACGCCCTGGCTCACCACTGCGCCGGCACGCCGCACCCGCTCGTAGCGCGCATCGATCACCAGGTACGGATAGGCCTTCTCCAGAGCCCGGTTGCGCCACGCGCTCAGCTCCAGGTCCAGCTTCTCGGCCAGCGCCGACACCTGGCTCCGGCTCACCTCCAGCCCGCACAACGTCTCGGTGACCGCGCTGACCTTGCGCGTCGATACCCCAGAGATGTACATCTCCAGCATCGATAGCACCAGCGCCTTCTCGCTGCGCTGGTAACGCTCGAACAACTCCGTCTGAAACTGCCCTTCCCGATCCTTGGGCACCAACAACTCCAGCTTGCCCACCCGCGTCTTCAGCACCCGCGGCTTGAACCCGTTCCGCCAGCCCCGCCGTTCCGCGCTGCGCTCATAGCTGCCGGCGCCCAGGAAGCTGGTCATCTCCGCATCCAGCACTTGCTGCACCACTCGTTCCACAAGGCTGCGAAGAAAATCCTCCTCACCCAACCCTTGCCACCCCTCCACCATCCCAATACCCTGTCTCTTGCGAGCCATCGCCGTGTCCTCCTCTCGGAATGTCGTTTCCACGAACAACATCCTAAGGAGAACCCAAAGGTGGCTCGCTACCGCTCGCCGCCTGGACCGCTTCTACAGAACTTTATGGACTCAATCCCTCCGTAGGTTGCACTTTTCGTCCACATGGACCAAGAAAAGTTGTGTTTTAGAAGATTTGTAACCTAGAAAAGTTAGCTTTTGAGGGTGACACAGACCAAGAAAAGTTAGGAAATGCATTTCGATGTTCGCCGGGCGCCCAAAGCCCGCCTTGAGCGAAGTCGAAGGGGCTCGATTTTGAGACGCCCCAATCCCGCCCAAGCAGAGCTTGGACGGGGCACCCGGCCACCTGCAGCCGCATTCCCGCCCAAGCAGAGCTTGGACGGGGCACCCGGCACAAACCCCACGAGCCTTGTATCAGGGCACGGCTTCAGTCACGTTCCCTTTTCCTTGTTCCCTGCCTCTACACCGCCAGCCGCTACCGGGCCTTTTCAGCCTGCTGGCTTGCGCTTGGAGGTGGCGGTTGCTGGCTTGCGGCGGGCTGCGGCGGTTGCTGCTGCCGGGCAGCCGGAGGCTCCGCGATCAGTTGCTTGAATTCGTTATCCGATGCAAGCAATTCGAAGCTGTCACCGGGCACCGCATACTTTCGTGCATATGCGCGCGCGCCGGGGTCGATCTCGATAGACTCCCTGAGGAGCTGGAGGCTTCTCCGGCGATCTTTTGAATTGGGGATCTCGGTTGCGCCGCGCTTGCGGGCCTCGATCGAGTAAAGCTGGGCGTATCCGCGGGCAGCGTTGAAGACTGCTGCCGCATCGCCGGGAAAGCGCTCATGATATTCAAGCGAGTGCCGGATCGCTTCCTGCTCTTTGCCGCCAGCGTAAAGCAGGAAATACCCGAGCCACTGTTGGACATACTGCGGCGAGGAATCATCGCGTTCCAATCGTTCAAGAATCGCAGCGGCTTCTTCGTAGCGCTCTTGCATGCCATAGATGTCCGCGAGCTTGATGCGCAGCCCCAGGTCGAGCGGGTCGCGGAGCAGCGCCCGGTTGAGCCAGGCCTCCGCCAGTTGTTCCTGCTTCTTCCGCCCGTCGGAGCCCTTGGTCTCGAAGTAGGTTCGATAGTAATGAATCAGAGCAACCCTGGTGATGCTGTCGGGCGAGATCTCCACGCCGGACGCCAAGTCTTTCTCGCAACCCTCGAGGAAGGAACTGACGGCCGAGCTGTAGAGCTGCGAACGCAGCTCCGCGGCCTGCTTATCGTTCGCCTCGACAATGTCGGCAATGTATGCCCGGCCGAGCAGCACGCCGGGCGTGAGGATTTTCGCCACCTGAATGGCCGCGTCCTCAGCGCTCCCGGAGAGCTGGATGCGATTCACTTCGGCGCGGGCCTTGGCCAGGGCGGGATTCAAGACCAGCGTGCGCAACAGATACATGAAGTAGAAGCCGGCCAGGCAGTAGGTAACCACAAAGAAAGCCGAAAACCAGGAATTCATCGCCGACGGCGCGGGGAAGAGTTGAATCTCGCCGAGCTTGGCCCCGACGGCGTTGATTTTTGCGAGCCCGATTCCAGCGATCCCGCTGGCCACGGCGATCACCGAATTCTGAATCTTCCCAAATGGCCGGATCTCATCGCCAAAGATGGTGAAGAGAAACCCAAAAAGGCTGCCCACCGCGAATGCGGCGCAGCAGGTGACGAACGCGATGCTGAAATGCTCGATATTCCCGTGGCTCAGGAAATAACACCAGGCCACTGTCGCGATGGCGGCGAGAAAGGAGAAACCAACGAAGATCGATTTCTCCTGCGCTTCGTGGTTCATACTGTCTCCTGCATCGTCAATCCTTCGGAAACGATTGCGAACTTACGATGGCGTTGGAAAAAGTGGCGCGTTTGGTTTCGCGGTTGTGGGGAATTATATACCTCGCCTGACGGCGGCTCGCGGATGTGTTCGAAGCCCGGCAGTGTTCCCTTAGACACTCGTTCTCTTGGTGGCTTGGTCGCCGACGGGATCGCTAGCGACAGGTCTTGGCCGCTGGGGTGTTTCGCTTCCTCGGTCTCTTGCTCCCTTGCTCCCTGCCTTTACGCGACGGCCGGCCGCAGCTCCACCTGCTTCGTCGCAATCACCAGCTTGGCCGGCGCGACCGACGTTGCCGCGCACGATGGTGCTCGCTTCGATCTTGATCGTGCCCGCCGTTTTGGTCGATTGCACGATGGCCTGCGCGAGCCCGTTGAAGAGCGAGCGCCGCGGCTCCTTGTCGCTCTCCTGGCAGTTGGGATCGCCGTTGCCCACGCCGATCAGCGCGCCTTCGCCGGTGACCTTGAAGTTGATCAGGTTCGACGCCGTGGGAACGGCGCGGCCCGCGCTGTCGAGCGCGTCGACCGTGAGAACCGCAACATCTTCGCCGTCGGCATTGATCGTCGTGCGGTCGGCCGTCAGCCGGAGCGACGCAACCGGGCCCGTCGTCTCGCGCTTTTCGGTCAGCAGCGAGCTTGCCGTCTTTCCATCCCTGCGCCTCGATCGCGCCCGGCTCGTAGCGCACCTTCCACTCCACGTGCCCGAGCCGCGGAACCTTTTGCCGGCCCAGGCTCTTGCCGTTGACAAACAGCTCCACCTCGTCGAGATTCGAGTGGACCCACACAGGAATCTCCTCGCCTTCCCTGCCCTCCCAGTTCCAGTGCGGAAACAGGTGCAGCACGCGGCTCCTTGCGTCCACCACGCCTTGTAGTAGAAGAAGTCGTCCTTGGGGAATCCGCACATATCCACGATGCCGAACTGCGAGTTGATCGAAGGCCAGCCATAAGGCGTGGGCTCGCCGCGATAGTCGAAGCCCGTCCACGCAAACCCGCCCGCCTCCCACTCGCGCGTGGCGTAGAACGTCCACCACTCCTCGGCCAGCTCGCTCCAGTCGGTGTGGTTCACGTCGTAGGCGCTCAGCGTGTTGCGCAGCGGATCGGTTTGATACACGCCGCGCGTGGCAATCGTGCTCGCCGTCTCCGATCCGTAGATGGGCCGCGTCGGATGCTTCTTGTGAAAGCCGTCGGGACGATTCAAGCCGTAGTTGAACCCGATGATATCGAGCGCATCGGAGACGCCCTTCTCGTTGTCGCCATTCACCGCCGCGGAAACCACGCGCGTGGGGTCGAGCTCGTGGCAGCGCCGCACCATCGTCGCGGCGATCTTCGCGCCCTCTTCGGCCATCGTCGTTCTGCAG
The DNA here is from genome assembly GCA_963701835.1 of uncultured Acidobacteriaceae bacterium. Classification (GTDB taxonomy): domain Bacteria; phylum Acidobacteriota; class Terriglobia; order Terriglobales; family Acidobacteriaceae; genus Telmatobacter. Next base: position 41,720 of record CAVPBL010000009.1, read on the forward strand.
GCGCCACTCCTCGTTGCCGATGGACCAGATGAATGATCGACGGCGAGTTGCGGTAGCGCTTGATCATCGTTTCAAGCTGCGCCAGGCCTTCGGGGCTGGAGCTCATCTGCCGCGTCTCGCACATCATCATCATGCCCATGCGGTCGCAGGCTTCCACCAGCTCCGGCGTGGGCATGTTGTGCGAGGTGCGCACGGCGTTGCAGCCCATCTCCTGCAGCACGCCGATGCGGAAGGCCTGCAGCCGGTCAGGCAGCGCCGCGCCCACTCCGGCGTGATCCTGGTGGTTGCAGGTGCCCTGGATCTTCAGCGACTGGCCGTTCAGGAAGAAGCCGTGATCGGCATCGAAGCGCACCGTGCGCATGCCAAAGGTGATGCGCTCGGCATCGCGCGACCTTGCCGCCGGTCTTGACGGTGACGATGGCGGTGTAGAGATTGGGCGTGTCGACGGACCAGAGCGTCGGATGCGTCGATCTGCGCCGTCGTCGACGAAGCTCGCGCGTCCGCATCGCAGCACGATCTGCTGCGCCGGCGCTTCGGCTGTCGCGACGGTCTTGCCCGTCGGCGTCCAGAATCTGCCAGCTGACCGTCGCCGTCTCCGCTTCGCTTGCCTTCATTCTCGACCTGCGTTGCCAAGTTCAGAACGAGCGGAGCTGTCGCTGCATCGTCCGACGCGCGCACGCAGCTCTCCCACCGGCCCAAGTGCAGCGGATCGGTCTTCGTCAGCCACACATGCCGGTAGATTCCCGCGCCCTCGTAGAACCAGCCGTCGCCAAAGCTCGCGTCGACGCGCACCACGATGCAGTTCTTCGCGCCGACCGCAAGAAAGTCGGTAATGTCGAAGCGGAAAGGCGCGTAGCCGTTGTCGTTGCGGCCGATGAAGCACCCGTTCACGAAGACCAGCACGTCGCGAAACGCGCCGTCGAACTCGACCGCGATCGCGCCGGCCCGCATCGCTCGCCGGAATGTCGAACTCGCGCCGGTACCACCCCACGCTCGTCTCGGGATAGCGCCGGCCCAGCGGCTTGAATCCGTGCGAGCGCAGCGTGTCGTCCCAGACGAATGGCAGCTCCACCGCCCAGTCGTGGGGCAGGTTCAGCGTGCGCCATTTCGAGTCGTCGAATCCCACCTCGCGCAAACTTGAAGTCGCCGGTCTTGGCAAAGGCCTCCTGATTCTTCCCGAATCCGAGGTCCTTGGCCGGATCGATGCCGTTGCCGAACTGGAACTTCCAGCCAAAGTCGAAGAGCAGTTGCTCGCGCGGCGCAATGGCGGCATGCGGCGGCGGCACCGGGAGCGCCGTGCCAGCAAAGCGCGCGGTGCGCGCCCACGCCGAACGGGCCACGAGAGAAGACGTGGACAGCGCCAATCCGGAACAGAGCAGATCGCGGCGAGAGATAGGAGACATAGAAGACCTCTTTCGATGAAGGTACGCCGCGGACGGAGGCAAATCAGCGAACGGCGGGCAACAAGGCACTATAAATGAGTCCGCGCCGGGCTGTATACGCTTTCAGTGAACCGCCGCAATGCCGCTGTCCCGCGAGTCGATCGGCCGCGCCGGCAACGCAGAGCGGACGAGCTCTGAAGATGGTAAACTCAGACAGTCAGCCCGCATCTATCGGAGAGATGGCCGAGTGGCTGAAGGCGCACGCTTGGAAAGCGTGTTTAGGGGAAACTCTAACGTGGGTTCGAATCCCACTCTCTCCGCCAGTACTTAACTTATTTTCTTGATTTCCGTCATGATACAAAGAAAACAATTGACTTATGTTAATAGATTTCTGTCGCTTTGTTCGCCATTGTCATGCTGTTTCCGTCCATTCCCCATCATCTGCGTGATAAAACGATCCGTTCATGACAGATGGATGGGTCGAAAGAAAACAGACTGCTGAATACAGTCATTGCCGCCACGCGATACGACCTCTGACGAAAAGCAATTGCAAATGGCGGTCCAACAGTTACATCAACGCCTGATGCGAGTGTGGAAGTTGAAGAATGAGTAAATGCCGGTTGGCCGGTCACACGCCCGGACCCCGAAAAGCCGAGGGATTTCTGAGCTTTCAGTGCCCGATGAGCGCACTGGTGAGTCGCGCCAGAGATTTATCGCCAGGGGGTTTTCAAGCCCAACTGAACCCGCTCCGCTGCAGCGGCAGGGTCCGAATCCTCTTGCCGGTGGCGGCAAAGATGGCATTGCTCACCGCCGGCAAGATCGGCGGCAGCGTCGGCTCGCCCAGACCCGTCGGTGCGTAGTCGGTCTTGCGCCAATACACCTCGATCTTCGGCGCTTGCCTCATGCGCATCAGCGGGTGGTTATGGAAGTTGGACTGCTGGATCTTGCCGTCCACCAGCGTGATCTCCTGCCCCATGTGGCCCATGCCTTCCATGATGCCGCCGAAGCGCCAGGTTCTCGGCCGCGGCAGGGTTGATGATCTGGCTGCCGACATCTCCTGCAGCCCAGACCTGGTGCACCGTCACTTTGTTCTGCGCGTCAACGCTCACGTCGGCAACCTCGGCGAAGTAGCCCAGATGGCAAAACCATGCGGCGATGCCCATTCCGCGGCCCAGGCGTCTTGCTGCGCTTGGCCCAGCCTGACTTTTCCGCGACTAACTCAAGCACGCCTTTGTACCGCTCCGGGATGAGAACGGATTGTCCTGTTGGCTCGTGGTCGCCCACGGCGTCGTGCTCGCCCGAGGACCATGGCGCTTGCTTGTTGCTGAGCAGTTCGAGCTGGAACTCGAGCGGATCGCGTCCGGCTGCATGAGCCAGCTCGTCAAGAAAGGACTGCGCCACCCAGCAGTAAGCGTTGTCGCCAGGGGCGCGCAGCGCTCCGGTGCGCAGCATGAGCGGCTGCACGGAAGTGTAAAGCGCGTAAGCCGGCGGAAAGCCGGCAGGATACGTGTCCTGCCCGATGCCGCCGCCGGAGGTCGCGTGCTTTTCATCGCCAAAGGTGACCAAGTGATGCCGCCAGGCAGTGAGCTTGCCCTGCGCATCGAGGCCGCGCTTTCAAGCCCAACCGTTCCGCCGGGCCGGAAGGGGTCGTGAGCAATGTCATCTTCGCGCGACCAGAGCAGCTTGACCGGCGCGTCGACGCGCTTGGCGATCCATGCGGCCTCGACCAGGTAGTCGTTCTGGAGTCGCCGGCCAAAGCTGCCTCCCGAGCGCACCATGTGAGTGGTGATGTCGCTCTCCTGGATGCCAAGCGTCTTGGCTACCAGTCCGCGGCCATCGTCCGGCAACGTGCTGGTGGACCACATCTCCAGCTTGCCGTCTTTCCAGTGCGCCGTGGCGCCCTGCGGCTCAAGCGTGACGTGCGCAATGAACGGATATTCGTAGGTGGCCTCAACCACCTTGGCCGACGACTTGAGCGCGGCGTCCACGTCGCCATACTTGCGCAGCGTGTTTGCGGGCGGGGCCTGAAGAAGTTCCTCTGCCCGCTTCTTGAAGCCCTCCGTGCTTTGCGTGGCTGCCGGGCCCAGGTCCCAGTCGACTTTGAGCTGTTTGCGCGCCTGCTGCGCCTGCCACCAGGTGTCGGCCACGATCGCGATGCCCGGTTCCATGCCCGGCTCCCACGGCGTGTAGGCTGCGGGAGTGATGCCGCCATCGATCACCAGCACATGGCGCACGCCCGGCAGCGCCTTGATCTGATCGATGTTGGCGGACTTCACCTTGCCGGCAAACACGGGAGCCTTTTCAATCGCTGCGTACAGCATTCCCGGCAGCTCGACATCGATGCCGAAAAGCGGCTTGCCGGTGACGATCGCGTGGGTGTCAACGCCCGCCTGCGAGTGGCCGATGATGCGGTAATCCTTGGGGTCTTTGAGCTTGACGCTGCTTAGCGCGGGCGCGTGGCAGCGCGGCGGCTTTGGCGGCAAGCTCGCCGTAACCCGCGGAGCGCCCCGAGGCGGCGTGAAGCACCCGGCCGGATTGCGTGGTGCACTCAGCCTCCGGCACGCCCCACGTTTGCGCAGCGGCTGTGATCGAGCAACTGGCGCCCGGCCGCGCCCACGCGGCGCATCGGCTCCCAGCCCATCGGCGTGTTCGCGGAGCCGCCGGAAAACTGCGGGCCGTAGATCTTCTCGTTCAGTTCTGCCTGCTGCACGCGAACGTCCTTCCAGTCGACATCCAGTTCCTCGGCAATCAGCATGGGCAGCATGTTGCGCATGCCCTGGCCGGACTCCGAGGCGCGCGCCATGATGGTGACCACGCCATCCGGCGCAATGTGGATGAAGGCCTGGGGCGTAAGGTCGGGCGGTGTCCCTGGCCCCTGAGCTGCGGCGAGCGGCGAGCGATAAAGATCCAGAGCGAGGCCGCCGCCCGCAAGGGCCGTCAACTGCAGAAACAATCTCCGATTCAATGCGCATGAGAGGCCCTCCTTTACTTGGCGACGGGCTGCGGCGCCCGCTTCTGCTGCTTCGTGAATGGCTTGACGGATGCGCGTATAGGTTCCGCAGCGGCAGAGGTTGCCGCTCATGGCCGCGTCGATCTCCGCGTCGGTGGGATGCGGCGTGCGCTGCAGCAAAGCGGCGGCGGACATGATCTGGCCGGCCTGGCAGTATCCGCACTGCGGCACGTCCAGCGCCTCCCACGCCACCTGAACCGGGTGCAGGCCATCCGGCGAAAGCCCTTCGATGGTGGTGATCGGCTCGCCCGCCACCGATCCCACTTGCGTCATGCAGGAGCGCACCGCATGGCCGCCCACCAGCACCGTGCATGCGCCGCAAAGCCCCATGCCGCACCCGATACTTGGCGCCCTTGCAGGTTCAGTACGTCGCGCAGCACCCACAGAAGGGGCGTATCCGGCGGCACGTCCACCGTGGTGGCCACGATCGTTGACAGTCAGTTTAAGCGGCATCTGTTTGCTCCAATATCTACCAGCGGAAAAAGATCGCTCCCGGGGACACGATCCGGTGACAATGTCCATTCCAGCGAAGATTCTCTGGAATTCTATCGAACATGGGCCAGCCCCGAAAGCATTGACCTACGCCAGTAGTCGAACAACGCCGTGATTTTACACCATTCTGCGCGGGTGTATGCGAGAGGTGACGCTAATCGTCGCTGTCTGTGGCAGGCGGCGCCGGACGCGGCGAGGCATGGGCGGTGGACTTTTGCACCACGAGCTTCGGATAGACGGTGATGGTGGCCGGATGTGGACGGGGATGGCGTCCCGGATGAGCCGCATACATGGCGGTGAGTCCAAAGCCCGTGGCGGCAATGCTGGCCATGCGCCGGGAGCGCAGCTCGCCAGCCGAATCGTTGCGCGCGCGGTCGAGAATCTGGTCCGTGGCTGGACTTCCTTGCTCCCAGAAGAAGCGGCACGCCAGGCGCTCCAGATCGTCGAGAAAGGCCTCATCCTCCGGCGTTATCTTCCACGTGTTTCCAATTCATTTAGGTCGCAGCACGCATCCGGCCGCAGCCGTTGTCGCGGCGAGCATCCGGCGCCTGCATATTCCGGCCCTGTTCAGTTGCTGATTCAAGGCTTGTGCTCCGCAGCCGCGCGGCCTTGCGCCGGAATCTCGATCACCGCCAGTCCATTCGGAGGCAGCGTGAGCGTCAGCCGATTGGCGTGGATGGCTCGCTCTTCCGGCGGCCCCATTGCGGAGACTTTGCGCAGCTCATCGATCTGGGCCTGGGTAGGATACTTCGGGCTACCCATCTTTTTCCATGCGGTCAGGGTGTCGCCGTGTGCGGCGTCCACGCGGCGAACAGTGGCGCGCGACATCGCGGACGCCCTTCAGATCGAAGTCGATTGTCTTGTCTGCACCGCTGGCGCCGGGTTCCACCAGGTTCCATGCGGCGATCACCAGCGTTCCGTCCACGCGGCGGGTCGCAAGCACATCATCCGCCGCGGCGGGCAAGCGCTCCGTGCCCAGTCGGTGCAGCAACTCGAAGGCATCGAAGGCCGGCTTGGGAATCCCGTCCTCTGCCATCAGGCCAAAGCCCCCGTAAAACGGTGTTTTGACGACGCCCTGCTCTTCAAAAACATCGGAGAAAGTCCAGTAGGCCATCATGCCGGTCAATCCGTCGCAGCGGCGGATGGTGTCGGCCAGCCAGGGACCGATGTAGGTCGAATCGGTGATCTGCTGCTCGTTCATATAGGTGGCGTTGAATTCGCTCCAGATGAGCGGCAGATGCGGGCGCGCGGAGTGCTCGATCTCCTCGTGCACCTTTTCGACGGCCGCGCAGACCATTTCGTGCGGCGCGATCGGGCGGTTGTCGTGGAAGACGTTGTCCGCCGTGTCGTTGCCGTAGACATGCGTAGAGACGAAGTCCAGCGGAACATGGTTCTCGGTCGGCGTGGGCGATCATATCGCCGACCCAGGCGGCCTGCGCCGTGGCTGGCCCGCCCACGCGTATCCGCGGGTTGACGGCCTTCAGCGCGCGCGCGGTGTGGTCGTATAGCTCGAAGTAGGTCGGCTGCGTCGGGACGCCGGTCCAGAAGTCGATGTTGGGCTCGTTCCAGACTTCGAAGTACCACTGCGAGACTTCTTCGATGCCGTAGCGATCGACAAGATGCTGAGCGAAGGCGGTGATCAGAGCGTCCCACTTCGCGTAGTCCTTGGGCGGCGAGACGATCTGTTTGTACCAGAAGGCGTGATAATCCAGGCGCGCGGCCAGCGCCTTGGGCATGAAGCTGATCTCGACAAAAGGCCGCACGCCGTTGGCCAGCAGGCCATCGTAGATCTGATCGACATAGGACCAGTTGTAGACCGGGTTGCCCTGTGCGTCCTCGCTGTAGACGCCATTCTCATCGTGGAAGATGGCGTGGAAGCGGACGTAGCGAAAGCCGGTGATCTTCTTTACCTGGCGCAGATCGTCGCGGTAGCTTTCGCGCAGAGAAAGAATGGCGCGGCCGGAGCCGAACATCTGCTCCCAGTAGTGTGGAAAGGGCGTGGCCGCTGCGTGAACGTCGATGACGACCGGCACGTGAGGCTGGCTCGCGGGCCCTGCTGCCTGCTGAGCGCCGAGCGGCGCCGATGCGGCCGCAAAAAGGATTCCGGAGACCAGAGCTGAGCGAATATCAAGCATGACGTACTCCCAGGAACACGTGTGAAAGGCGGCGTGGAGGAGCACAGGCGGTCAATGCCCCTGTGAGTTCGCGCTCCGCCCGGGGCATCTGGAAACAACGTCAGAACGGGAGTCTTGCAATCAACACAATGAATCGTCCGCAATCGGCGCCCTGAGCATAGCCAGAATACTCGTTGTCGATATTAGCACCGGGGTTGGCATTGCTATTGGTCGGTGGCTGTTGTTACAGAATATTGAACACGTTGTACATATTGGCCTAAATGCGCAGCAGCGTGTGGTGATCGGCAAAATCGTAAGCGAATTCCTTCGCCGCGCTGATATCGACATCCTGATAGTAGGGCCCGCGGAAGCTGTTTCGGCCTATGCCCGATCACTCCAGTTGCACTGGTTCAAACCGTTCGTCATGACGATTGGACCGTCGAACCAAGATTTGCGGGAATCGTTGATGCGGGGACCGGCACTTCAGCCCCGGAGATGACATTCTGCACGTTAGTTGCTGTCTGTCGCGAGTCCTGGACCTCGAAACCGAAATCTGCGAGGATCGTCTGCAATTCCTTTTGCAGCGGCGTCGGGGGTGTGGGCGGCACGCCCTCAATCGACGCGAACACCTCGTGGTAGCCGAGTTGGCGATAGCTCTCGAATTGCGACTCCGCGAACCATTGGTCGACAGTCGATTCGTGCGGGAACGAAGAGTGCGCTTGCTTGTAATTCCTCACATCGGCCGGCTCGTCGCCAGACAGCGACGCTTTGAAATAGATAATCCTTCCCATCGGAGCGCTTCTGTCCGCGTTCTCGTAGTGAATCTTGCCGATTACGCAGTGCAGTTTGCTTTGGCTTCCGGCCTTCTTGGGGGCAATCTCACTGGTGTCGAGGTCAATGTCGATCCCGAGGTCGATCCGGCATTTTCTGATGGCGTTTCCAAGCCCGGAGAAAGAGTAGCTCTCGTCCGCCTCGGCGTCGCAGACGATGATCAACCCGCAGCGTCGCTTGACCAATTCGTACAGTCCCATGTTGTCGAAGTGCCCGCCGTCGGATAGATACACATAGGCCGCTTCGTCGTTGGTCCCTCCCAGCAGCTCGTTGACCAGCCACCATAGGCCCAGGCGCGGTGTCGCGCGCCGCGATGTGTTGCGATGGCGGGGATTTCCTAGCCACTGCCCAAGCCGGACATTGAAGACGGTCATCAGGAATGCCACGGGAGTGGAGCTGTAAAAGCCCATATTGGGGCTAGCTGCTGCTCCCGTGACCTTGCCCTCAGAATGCGTATCCCTTAGCGGGCGGGTTTTGACGAGATTAATTCATCTCGTCGTAGTCGTCGCGGCGGTGGGAATGTGGAAATCGGCTTGATCGATTTCCATATTTCCACCGCCTGTTTCGGTCGCCGCATCCATTAGCGGCGGCCTGCGAGCCTGCGTTCTCCCAGCGGCTTTCGAACTCTGCCGGGCTGAGATAGTTCAGGGTTGAGTGCATGCGTTGCCGGTTATACCAGAGCAGCCACGCAAGTACCGCGTCCTTGGCCTGGCGGATGGTTTGGAAGCGCTCGCCGTGCAGCCGCTCCACCTTCAGCGATCCGAACAGCGTCTCGGTCACCGCATTGTCCCAACAGTTGCCCTTGCGGCTCATCGAAGCCAGGATGCCGTGCTTTTCCAGCACCTGGCGGAAATCCTCGCTGGCATACTGGCTGCCGCGATCGGAGTGGAAGATCAGCTCCTTTCCGCGGACGGCGCTGAAACAGGCCCATCTCCAGCGCGTCGATGACCAGGCTGCGATGCATGTCCGGCCGCATCGACCAGCCCACCACCTTGCGGCTGAACAGGTCGATCACCACGGCCAGGAACAACCAGCCTTCCTCGGTGGCGATATACGTGATGTCACCCGACCACGCCTGGTTGGGCGCGGCCGGAGTGAAGTTGCGGTTCAACAAGTTGGGCGCGATCGGCAGATCGTGCCGGCTGTCGGTGGTCACCACCCGGAAGCGCCGCTTGCCGCGGGCACGAATGCCGTGCTGCTGCATCAGCCGCTGCACCCGCTGCTTGCCTACGCGGATGCCGCGCTTCACCAGCTCCCGCCAGATCCGCGGCCAGCCGTAGGCGCCGCGATGCTCCGCATACACCGCGCTGATATGCGCCAGCAGCGCCGCATCGCTCAAATGCCGGCGACGGCGCGATCCGCCGGCGCCGCGCCCGGTGTTGATGAAAGCCGGACACGCTCACCTTGCAGCACCCGGCACTGCACACAAATCGGCCAGAAATGCCGATGGCGTTCGATGAAGGCATACTTCACTTCTGGCCCTTTGCAAAGTATGCCGTCGCTTTTCCCAGGATGTCGCGCTCCATCTTCACCCGCGCCAGCTCCGCCCGCAGACGGCTGATCTCCATCTGCTCGGCCGTCACACCCGCCTTGCCGCTGACTTCCTTCAGCCTTCCCTCGCGATGCGCCTTGACCCAGTTCGACAGCGTCTGCTCCACCACTCCCAGACTGCGCGCTGCCTCCGCAATGCTCTGGCCCGACTCAACAAGCCGAACCGCCTCCTGCTTGAACTCCAGCGTGTACCTGCCTCGTTTCCCGTTCCTCACCTGCGTCTCCCTTCGCTATTACAGCAGCTCGCTAAGGGATACGTTTTGCAGGGGCAAGGTCACCGAGATGGCCATTGCGAGCCCCAGATTCGGCCCATGAAACTTTGGCGACGGAAATACATAGTCTTCGGTGGGGCGGTATCCATATCGCTCTAGCTTATGAAACCATCCGTAAATCTTGTCATTAGTCTTTTCGCGCCAGGTCTTCGTGGAACTGTTCTGTGTCTCACTTGACGCGACTTCTCTCTCTGACGAAACGCCCACCTGGCCCCGCGCCACGTCCCCGGTCTTCGCCGAGACGCTCGCTTGCTGAGCTGGAACGCTCACCGTCTCCGGCGGCGTGGTCCCAGGCATCTTCTTGCCGTCCGCCAGCGGGCGATCGTGCACCAGCATCGGGCTATCCTGTTCCTCCAGCCAAACGTCATAGCCACAGTAATAAGGAGTCATCACAAAGGATTCAGCCTTGCGTTCCTGCCAGGCGAGGTCCTTGCCCTTGACCAGATTCAGCGCTGCGTTAAGCACCGGATATGGACCGTCGTAATGGGGATCGGCATTCCATCTGAGGTCCTTTAGGGGCAAATCGTCGTCAGGGTCGAAGCCGGTAAAGCGGTTTGGCGATCGCGCTTTTCGGGAAGCGTCCGCGTCATGTGAAGCGCCCATCTCACGTGAGGCGCCGAGGAAGCAACCGACCAGGCGGTTGCGGTAGAACATATGCATCGAAAACTGGTTGATGTCCACACGCCACGCCATCACCAGGGTCACCGCCACGCACGCCAGCAGCGTCCACCACAGCGGCCCATTGGTTCCTAGAAACCAATCCAGCGCAAACGAGATCCAGCAAAGTAAGCCCACCACAAAGACGTATGGCCCGACCTTGATCGCCGTGTCTATCCAGTTCACTGCTCCCGGCTTGCCAGAGGCCTTGGAGTTTCCCGCGAGCACTGTTCCGATGGTGGATACGATCCAGGCCGGGGTCAGGCACTTTGCCAGTACGGCCTTCCAAGCCACAATCACCAGCGCGTCGCCCCGCATGAAACACGGGAAGAAGAGCGCCAGCCAGAAAAGCACCAGCCAGGTAAATGCAAAGAGCAGCAGCCAACCGCCTAGCCGTCCCCACCATTCCCGCTTCCAATCGCGAAAGACGACGCCCATCAATCCGATGTGCAGCACTCCGGCGAGCAGAAAGACGCCGACCACCAGCGGTACGCAGTAGGTCAGAGCATCAGTCTGGTTCTTGAAGAGCGGCACACCGTAAAGCACAGCGAGGAGCCATCCGGCGAGAGCCCCGGCGCACAGAGCCGCCCCCGCTTCGACGGCCAGTTCTCCGCGGTAATGAGGAAGTGGTGAAGGGTCCTTGATAGGCTTGCGGAAGAGCAGTTCCCCCAAGCGTGCCAGCCCCCAGATGGCACAGTAGACAATGGCCCCAAGCAATACCGCGTCTTGGTAAGGGAAGAATTCTTGGTGGAGCAGGAACATCGACGCATTCTGGCTTGCGGACGATAGTGGGCGAGCGAACCAAAGCGCCGTCACCACCGCGGTGGCAAACAGAGGCGCGCCCACTAGCATCAGAACCCATTTCTGTTCCGTCAATCGGGGCGCCGATTTCATCTGGCTAACGCTCAGATATCCCATATTGAGCAGGATTATCAGGAAAGAAACCAGCAGCATCCCACCCCCGGCTTCGATCAATCGAAGACCGGTGTTAGGCGAGTGGAGGGCCACGCCGGCCCACTGATTTGCCGCACGCGGCAGCAGCAGGAGCGTTGCCAACAGGCCGAAGAGGATTGCCTGATTCAGCAGCAGATTGCGCAGATAAATCGCGACCATCGCCCATGTGTCGCCGCTGAAAAAGCCGAGCTTGGGGGTCAGATAATTGCTGAAGACCCGCAGGAACCGAACCGGAGTCTGCTCCTTGTCCTCTTGCAGATTCACACGGTGAGTCGAAATCTGCTCCTGCACTTTGGCGAAACTTCCCAGCCGCTTGATCCATGCGGCCAACCAGCTACCGATATATCCCCCACCCGAAACCGTAGAAAGGTAATCGATGCGGTAGAGGAGTTTCAGGTCAGCCAGAGCCTGCAGTACTCCTAAATTGAAGGTTGCGCTGCGAATCCCGCCTCCGGAGAATGCCAGCCCAACCAGATTCAACCCGTGGGCCTCCCGGATTACTTCTGCCCACTCGGGGTCATCCTGCTGCAAATCCGGTGTTTTACCGGCTGTCCGCGCACCAGTGGGGAGGGTCACGGCTGGAGCTGGTTCCAGCGGCCGCGGAGAGCCCTTTTTGAAGTCAGCAAGTCGATTGCTGCGAACTTCCATGATCTCGTCATGCTCTTTCCTAAGCACCTTGCCGAGCGGAACGGGCTGCTGCGATGTGTCGGCCACGGTATCCCTCATTTCTGGAATGGATCTTCTTCGAACCACCACGCCTCTTGCGGAAAAATCAGCCTCTCCGCCCCGCAAGGTGCCCGGGCATTGAGATTTGCATCTCGGGATCTCGCTGTTGCGACGGGTCGAGCGCAATGATTCGATATTTACAACTCGTCCTCAAATTCGCAATCAGGGCTACCCGCTGAGCAACTCTTGCTTTCAAGTTCTGCATAACATCTCCTCACTGCCGGTTCCTTATCGCACACTTCGAAAGTCCGTCGCCGGCCTCCTTGGCATAATTACTCCTGGTATTGAGGGCTTTTACTGGTCCTTGCCCTTTTCACCACCTTTGGGAAGAGTTACTAACATTGATTGAAACACTTTCTTGCGGAAGTCATCATCTCTGGAATCTCCGCCAAAACTGGCATCGACGAGGGGCTTCATCACTCTCATAAAGTTCGGCGCAGTTTTCGGGTCCTTTATCATCTCCAAGTGCAGAAACAATCCTGCCGGATTGGTTGGAAATCGTCATCGGAAGCTAAGCGTGAGGAACCGATCGACGCGGAAGAAGGCGGCGAGAATATCCTAGCCCGGCTTGGGAAACTGATATGGGAGATCGGGGAGATCGGTGGAGGTGATCCGGTTAGCCGCTATCAGGAAAGTGCAACTCCCTGATATCGGGGTAATAATTCTCTGTATGGTGCGGCTCGAAAATCGGGGTTGCGCGAAGAGATCTCGCGTGTATTCAGTCGTATAGAGAGCTCCTCTGGCAAACCCGTGAGGCAAAATCCGTGAGTTTCCCTGAGTCTTTCCCTGTGAGCAGGGAATTGAACCCCAAGACGGATTTGGGCAAGACTGGGCACGCCGCCAGCATCGCGTTTGGGTCCATCGCTTCACGAAGGATTTCACCCGCGGTTCCGGCTGCACCCTCCGTTGTTCCGAACCCCAATGGCTTGAATCTCCGCTTTGAACTTCGCGCGCGGGAACTTTCCCTGCCGGCGACCCGAACTCTCTTGTGTGGATTGTTGTCCTTACACTATGATTACGAAAGTCGGAATTAGTACAACAGTCGAACAAAATCTTAGATGCCGAGGAAATCGGCACTTACGCTGGAACGAACTTCGTGATCCGCGCCGCTCAAGTTTGGGACGAGAGCGGCTCGGAATGCGGGGAACTTGATTTGCTTTTGCGCAGACCGATTCGGAGGAGGTCCTTCATTCGGGGCTGGGGGTCGTCAGGGTAGCGCATCACTTAGAAAGCGATCGGGAGGAAAAGTATGCTGCCGGAACAATGGGAAACGTTCAAGCGAGCGGTGCGCCGCGAAAAGCTGGACAAGATCCCGATGGCGCTGATCATCGATAGTCCGTGGATTCCCGGATACCTGGGAATCAAGCACCTGGACTATTTTCTCGATCCCGAGCTCTGGTTTCAATCGAACCTGAAGATCATGCAGCGAGTTTCCCGACATCATCTTCATCCCCTCGTGGTGGATGGAGTACGGGATGGCGGCTGAGCCCTCGGTGCTGGGGGCCAAGATCAAGTTCTGGCAGGACAATACGCCCAGCGAATACCACACGCTTTACCGCCTTGAAGATATCGACAACTTCCCCGAATACGAAGTGGAGGCCGACGGGTTTGCCGGCCTGACCCTGCATCGCATCGCCATGGCGCGGCAGCGGATTCTCGATGCCGGCTACATTCTCCCCATGGTGACGTCGCGCGGGCCGCTGTGCACCGCCGGATTTGTGCGCGGCACCACGGAATTCATGATCGATCTGGTGGAAGACCCAAAGGGCGCGCATAAGCTGATCGACCTGTGCACGCGCGTGATCATTGACTGGCTGAAGGCGCAGCAGAAAGTCATGGGCGATACCGTTGAGAGCATCTTCATCCTCGACGACATCGTCGGGTTCGTGAACGAGGAGCATTACCTGGAGTTTGCGCATCCTTATTTGAAGCGAATCTGCGATGCATTTCCCAAGGATTGGGTGAAGCTCTACCACAACGACGCCGAGGTGGACGCCTGCCTCGACCACCTGCCCGACACCGGATTCAATGTGCTGAACTGGGGCAAGCAGCGGCACATCACCGAAGTAAAACGGCGCGTGGGCGACCGCATGTGCCTGATGGGCAACGTCAATCCGCTGGAGGTCGGCAGTTCGCGGAACGCCGGAGGAAGTGAAGGACGAGACTCTCGAAGTGCTGGAGGGTTCGGGCGGCGAGGGGATCATTCTCTCCGTCGGCGGCGGCACCAGCCCGGGAATGCCGCGCGAAAATATTCTGGCCATGCTGGAAGCTCTTGAAGAATTCAACGCCAAGCGCGCCGCCGGACGCGGTTGCGAGCGCTCGCTGAGGAAACGATTCGATGCCCGATTACGCCTTGATGAACCAGTACCTGTACGAAGGAAACGCCAACGAGGTGGAGCGAGCTGACCGAAGGAGGCTCTGGCCGAAGGGCGCACCGCGCAGGAAGTGCTGAACGAAGGTCTGATCGCGGGCATGAGCGTGGTCGGCGAGGACTTCAAGCACAACGTGCTCTATGTGCCGGAGGTTCTGATCGCGGCGCGGGCGATGAAGGCCGGCATGGCGGTGCTGAAGCCGCTGCTGACGTCGAAAGACAGCGGCATCAAAGCCCAAGGGCGTTCTGCTGATGGGCACGGTTCGCGGCGACTTGCACGATATCGGCAAGAACCTGGTGGGCATGATGGCCGAGGGCGCGGGCTTTGAGGTGCACGACATCGGCGTGGACCAGAGCGTGGAGAAGTTCATGGCCGCGGCCGAGAAATGCAAGCCCAACATCATCGGCATGAGCGCGCTGCTGACGACGACCATGATGTACATGAAGACCGTGATCGAGGGCTTCCATGCGGCGGGCCTGACGCGAAATCAAGATGGCGGTCGGCGGCGCTCCCATCAGCCAGATGTTTGCCGACGAGATTGGCGCCGACGGATACGGAGCCAACGCCTCCGCCGCGGTGGATTTGTTCCTGCGGCTCGCAGGACAGGCGTGACCAAGATGGCGACTTACAAGATCCTCTATTGGCAGGAAATCCCCACCCAGATCAAGGCTGACGACGGGATCGACGACGTGACCGTGCATGCTGGACGGGAAATTCATGGAGCAGATCGATCGCCTCGCCGCCATGCGCGGACTGCAGGCTGCCGACGACTACCTGGCGCAATGGAAGTGGAGCGACGAACAGGAGCGCGAGGGCTCCGCGCAGCGAAGTGGCGGAGGCGCTGAAAGCCGAACTCGAAGCGAAGGGATGGTAGGCACTTCCCGAAAATGGCCGTCACCCTCACCATCAACGGACAATCGACCGAGGCCGAGCGCGGGCCTTTCGCTCTTCGATCACGCCGAAGCCATGGGCATCGACGTTCCCACGTCGTGCCGCAAGCAAGGCAAATGCAAAGAGTGCATGGTGGAGGTGGTCGAAGGCATGGACGCGCTGTCGCCGATGACCGAGGCGGAGCGTCATCTGAAGGGGAACTTTCGCCTCTCCTGCCAGACATTCGTGACCGCCGCCAGCGGCCACGTGCGCTGCCACACCATGCGCCGCGGACACATGCGCATCGAGCGCCAGGCGCTACGGACTGCCGGGCAGCGGTCAGGCGCTCGCGCTCGATCCGGCGGTGACGCGCGACGGCGACCGCATCCTGATCGACGGAGTCGAAGTGGAGCGATCGACGGGGCCGATTCACGGCATCGCGATGGACCTGGGCACGACGACCGTCGTCGTGCGCCTGCTCGACCTCGAAAGCGGCGAGCTGATTGCGGACACTTCGTTTGAGAATCCGCAGCGCTTCGGCGGCTCGGAGATCATGTCGCGCATCGCCTACGACACCAGCCATCCGGGAAGGCTGCTGATGCGGACGCTGGCCGGCTACCTGAGCCATGCCATCGAGAAGTTTCCCGTCGACCCGAAGACGATTTACGAGATGGTGGTGGTGGGCAACTCCACCATGCGCGATCTTTTCTTCCGGCAGAACGTGTACTCGATCGGCCAGACGCCCTACCGCTCGATCACGGAGATCGAAATGGCCGAAGGCAAGCGCACCACCACCAGCCTCGTCGAATCCGGCCTGCGCAGCCTTCTGCCGATTCATCCCAAAGCTCGCGTGTACGGCGCTCCCATCATCAGCGGCCACGTGGGCGCCGATGCTGCCGCATGCATGCTGGCCGTGGATCTGGCGCACGAAGAGCGCCTCGATCGCGATCATGGACATCGGCACGAACACCGAGTTGATTGTCGGAAACAAGGCATCGGATTCTCGCGGCATCGTGCCCGGCGGGGCCGGCCTTTGAAGGCGGCGCCATTGCTTGCGGCATGCCCGCTCTGGACGGCGCGATCGAAGAAGTGGCGATTGACGAGGACGGCGAATTCCGGCTTCGCGTCATCGGCGACGTGCCGCCGGAAGGAATCTGCGGCTCGGGGCTGGTCGACCTGCTGAGCGAACTGCTGCGCACCGGCCGCATGAACGAGAGAGGACGGTTCGAGGACGACGTGCATCGCATCGACGCTCTACGCGGCACGGCAGCGAAGACGGCGACGTTTATCTGCTGGAGAGCGACGTGAATGAGCTGGCGCAGGCCAAGGGCGCCAACGTCGCCGGTCTGCACGTCGTGTTCAGCACCTACGGCATCGACTTCGACGACATCGACGTTTTCTATCTGGCCGGCGGATTCGGGCGGCATCTCAACGTGGAAGCCTCGAAGCGCATCGGGCTCGTGCCCGAGCCTCGCGTCGGAGAAGATTCGTGCAGGCCGGCAATATTGCCATTGAAGGCGCGACCATCGCGCTGCTTTCGAAAACGAAGCGCCAGGAGATGGAGGAGCTGGTGAAGAAGAGTGCAGCATTGCCGGCTGGAGACGCATCCGAACTTCTTCGATTTCTTCGTGGAGGGTTGCCAGTTCAAGCCCGTGGAGCCGATTCCATGCGCCAGGTAGCCGAATCCATCGAGCTCGCGGGCGCGCTTGCCGGCGTGGACGTGCCGCCGGAGGAGTACGCGCGGCTGCTCGGCTATCCTCGCGGCTGGGTGCTGGAAGGCCGTGCGCGCGAATTGGCGGATTGGGCGCGGGACTGGTATGCGGAGAACGGCCGGCCGTGGTTCTATGCGCGGCAGGCGGAGGACTCTCGCGCATCGACGGCGACGTTCCGATTCATCATCGACGGAGCGGCCTTCAACAGCAAACGCCTGCACAGCGCGCTCGAGCAGGCCGGCGCGCACAGCGCGATTCTGGTTGCCGTTGGCGCCGGCCCTGAAGCCGAAGAAGAAGCGCGGCGGCTGCTGGAAGGAAGAAAAGCCCGACGAGTATTTCTTCCTCGAGATGTTCGCTTCCGCGGTCGTTGAGCAATCTGACCACGATCGCCGGAGCCCGTCTTTGCGATTGGGCGGAACAGCGCGGCATGGCGGTGCTGCCGCACTCCAGCCCCGGCTATCCCGAATGGGACGTCGCGGAGCAGCCGCGACTGCTCGAGTTGATCAAGCAGACGCGAAGCGAGCAGTTCCCTTCCCGCGTGGACGCGTTCGACTCCGGCATGTTGCGCCCCAAGAAAACGCAGCTGGCGGTTTTCGGCGTGACGCGCCACACAGAGCGTCTGCAGCGGCTCACCGAGCCTTGTTCCCTGCGAGAACTGCTCGTTTGGGCCTTGCCAGTACCGGCGCGCGCCCTACCGGCGAGCTGCCGCGATCCAGCGGCGAGCAGCTGCCCGCGCGCGATTGCCGTGCTCGACCGGAAGCGCCGAGTACAGCGTGAATCGAAAAGCCTTGCAGCGATGGGCCGAGGAGCGGCTTGCGATGCGCCAGTAGCCCGGACGGGTCGCTCGATGCTGTCTTCCGCTACGACGGAACCACCTGCACCAACATGGGCCGCCCGCTGGCCTTCATCTACAACGTGAAGCTCGGGCCGCGCGCCGAAGGGTATCCGATCCTGGAGCAGCGCTGCGCCCCGGCCGCCGGCGATACCGGCCACGAGTCCATGTGCAAGTACATCGAGGATCCCGAGCGCCTGATGACCGCGATCGACAGCGAGAAGCCGCTGATCGGACAGCGCCTGAATGCGGTCCTCGACTGGCGGCGCGAACCGAACGGCGCCGGCTGCTATTGCGAAGCCGCCAAGCCGCAATCACAAATGGGGCCTGGTTCTCGAAACCATCCACTACGCTCTGGTACAAAAGGAATTGAGCGCGGGAGACGGAGAACATCATGAAAAAGCTTTTGCACGAAGCGGTCCTGGAGCGGCCTTTGCTTGGCGACGGCGCGATGGGCACGCAACTGATGCTTGCCGGATTGGAGCAGGGCAACTGCGGCGAGGCCTGGAATCTGACGCATCCGGAGCGCGTGCTCGCCATTCAGCGCCGCTATGCCGAAGCCGGCTCCGACTGCATCATCACCAACACATTCGGCGGATCGCGCATCATGCTCAACCGCCATGGCCAAGCCGACCATGTGCGCCGCGATCAACAAGGCCGGCAGTGGAGATTGCGCGCCAGGCATTCGGCGGCAGAGACGGATACGTGCTCGGCGACATCGGTCCCTTCGGCGGCCTGCTCGAGCCGTTCGGCGATTTCACCGAAGCCCAGGTGCAGCAGCGCCTTTGAAGAGCAGGCCGCGGCGTTGGTCGAGGGCGGAGCGGACGCCATCATCATCGAGACGCAGACATCGCTCGAAGAGCTCGCTGATCGGCATTGAGGCGGCGCAGAAGGCGGGCGCAAAGTGCATCATCGGATCCATGGCCTACGACGTTACGCTCGATGGCTCCACTTTCCGCACCATGATGGGCATTGAGCCGGAACGCGCCGCCGAATTCATGGAGGAACACGGCGCGCATATCGTGGCCCTCAACTGCGGCACCGGAATGGATATGCCGCGCGCGCTGCTGGCCGTGGAGCGATACAAGAGCGTGACCAGCCTGCCGGTGATGGTGCAGCCGAATGCGCGGACAAGCCCAGGCTGGTGAATATGAAGATTGTCTACGACGAGACGCCGGAGCAGATGGTGCAAGGGCGTGCTGCCGCTGCTTGAGGCGGGCGCGAACATCGTCGGCGCCTGCTGCGGCAGCACGCCCGAACATATCCGCGCATTCAGAAAAGTCGATGGACGAGTTTCTCGAATCGAAAAGGAATTGAACCTCAGCGGAGCCCAGCGTGAAAGTCAAACTTTGTGATGTAAATGCGGATGCCGAAAACAAGCTTCCCGCGCAAAACCGACGATAAGTCCGGCATCGGCGTTCATTACGTCGATGCCTACATCAAGCCGATGAACACCAAGCTCGAAGATGGCACGCCGGTGCGATGCAAGCGCCGCGGCTTGAAGATCGTTCTCTCCGCGGGCGCCAAGAAAGGCGAAGGGCTGATGCGCCGCCTCGACGTGAGCCCGGATCCGGTGGTCATGCTGGATGCTGCGCTGCAGGAAGCGGCCAAGGCCGCCGGCATCGAACTCGCGGTGGAAGACGGGGCGATCTTCCTTACGCTTTGAGTTGAGCAGGCGCGGCTGAGGCGCTTATCCATCCTCTGAGAATCGCGCCTTCCCGCTATTGCAATACCAGAGTAAGTGAATCCCGAAGCAACGAACCCTAGAATCGCCTCCACAACTCCGCGGCGGAGGCTCTGGCCTTGGCCATGACCTCTCTTTCGTCGATGGCAAGGAGTTTTCGGTCTTCCATGACGATCTGTCCGCCGATGATGGTGGTGGCCACAGCGCCGCCAGTGAATCCGAAGAGAATGTGGCCGTTGAGATTCGCCGCGTGCAAGGGAGTGGACGGGTCGTAATCGACGAGGATGATGTCGGCGTGGGCTCCGGGAACCAGCTTGCCGACGGGATGGCCGAAGGCTTCCGTGGCGATGGCGGCGTTCTCGCGGAAGAGCATCGCTGGCGGCTCGGCCCACCCGGCCCTTGGGTCGCCGGAATGATGTTTTTGGAGCAGGCTGGCGGCCTTCATCGACTCGAACATGTCGGCCGTGTAGCCGTCAGTGCCCAAGCCGACTCGGACGCCGCAACGCATCATCTCCAGAACTGGCGCGCAGCCTACGGCGTTATTCATATTGGATTCAGGGTTGTGCACAACGTTGGTCTTGCTCTCACGCAAAAGATCGATTTCCCGCTCGTCGACGTGCACACAGTGGGCTGCGAGGGTCCGGCTGCCGAGGATGCCAAGCTGGCTCCAGCGCTCGACGACGCGCTGGCCATGCTCGCGCAGGCATTGAACCACGTCGGAGAGTGCTTCCGCAGTGTGCACGTGGAACCCGGCGTCGAAGTCCGCGGCAACCTGGCGGCATCGCGACAGCGTCTTATCGCTCAAGGTGAAGGAGGCGTGCAGGCCGAAGAGACCGCGGAGCCGGCTGTCAGCGGATTGCCGGCAATGCTGAAGAAACACGCGGTTCTCCTCGATGCCTTTCGAGGCGACTTCGGCGCCGTCGCGGTCGGAGACCTCGTAGCAGAGGCAGGCGCGGATGCCGGTCTGGCGCGCGGCCTCGGCGATGCGGAATAAGCTGCCCGTCACGGCTCCGGGGCTGGCGTGATGATCGAAGATCGTGGTCACGCCATTGCGGATGCAGTCGATCGTGCCTACCATGGCGCTCCAATACACGTCATCGAGCGTGAGAACCTTGTCGAGCCGCCACCAGAGGCGTTCCAGAATCTGAGTGAAGTTGCCGGGGGCTGCGTCTTTCAGCGCCATGCCGCGCGCGAAGGCGCTGTAAAGATGGGTATGAGTGTTGATGAGGCCCGGCATGATCACACGGCCTTGCGCGTCGAGGAAGCGAACGCCGGGCGAGGCAGCCCGCATCTCGGCGGTGGGGCCGATGCCGGCGATGACTCCGTCGCGAATCGCAACGCAGCCATCTTCGAGAATGGGCTGGCGGTCGGCGTGGGTGATGACGCGGCCGTTGCCAACCAGCAATTCCGCAGACTTCTCCATGGTGGAAGGATTCTAGTCAAGGCTGGCGCCTAAGTGTTGTGATTCAAATCACATTGGCGTTCGGCACGTTGCAAGACAATGAATTGACACAACCGCGTCGCGCAAGGGTTCGCCGGCTGCCGCGGAGTGTTCTGCGCCACGGGAACAGTCAACTTTGACGGCGGGACGCCGGGACCATCCACGGCGTTCGGAACCTCGGTTGAACGGAAAGCGCGATGGCAAATCTCCAGGTCAACATTTGCGGGTTGGAGTTTCGCAATCCAATTCTGCCGGCCGCCGGTCCGCCCTCGAAGGACGGCGCCGCATTGCAGGCGGCGGCGAATGGCGGCGCCGGGGGCTTGGTGACCAAGACGATATCGGTGAAACCGGCGGAGGTTCCGCGGCCTTGCATGGCGGAGATTCGCGGCGGATTGCTGAACACCGAGCTGTGGTCTGAGCTGCCCAAAGAGCAATGGATTGAAACCGAGTACAAGATGGCGCGGGCCACGGGCTTGCCTGTGATCGTCAGCCTGGGGTACACGGCCGAGCAGATTCGCGAACTGGCGCCGCTGGTGAGGCCGTTTGCCGATGCGCTTGAGCTGTCCTCGCACTACGTGGGGAACAGCATTGCGCCGATCGTCGATGCGCTGCGCGCGGCGAAGGAAGCCGTCGATGTGCCGGTGTTCATGAAGCTGAGCCCGCACCCCAACATTCAGGAGATTGCGTTGGCGCTCGAGGATGCAGGCGCGGACGCCCTGGTGATGATCAATTCCTTCGGGCCGTGCCTGGGCATCGATCTCGAAACCGGACTGCCGTTCATGGGCAGCGAGGACGGGTTCGGCTGGCTATCGGGCGCGGCCATCAAGCCGCTGGCTTTGCGCTGCGTGTATGACGCGGCGCGCGCGGTCAAGATTCCGATCTTCGGCGTCGGCGGCATCAGCAACGGACGCGACGCAGCGGAGATGCTGATGGCCGGCGCTTCGGCCGTCGAAGTCTGCACGGAGGCGATTCTTCGCGGACCCACGGTGTATGCAAAGATTGCCCGTGAACTCAACGCGTTCCTCGACGAGCACGGTTATGCCTCAGTGGACGAGATCAGCGGCCTCACGGTTCGGTTGATGCGGCAGTGCGGCGCTCCGCACGCCGAGGGAGCGCCCGAGGTCAACATGGAGCGCTGCGTTCTCTGCGGGGTTTGCGAAAAGAGCTGCACGTATGGCGCGATCCATCAGGATAAGGACGCGAATATCCTGGTGATCGACGAAGAGAAATGCTTTCACTGCGGGCTGTGCGTCACGCGATGCAAGCTGCGCGCGATCACAATGGTGTTGTAGAGCCGCGCCCCCGGGCGGACTTAGAGCCGTGCAGTTTGGGAGAAGCACATGTTTGTGACCGGGCTTCGATGCGTTCATTGCGGGCGTACTTACGCGGCGGCGGAAGTCGACTACTTTTGCCCTGCCTGCGGGTATCACGACGGCATTCTGGATGTGCTGTACGACTACGAGGCGGCGCGGCAGGAGCTCAATGCGGAATCCCTTGCGGGCAATCGCGAACTCTCCATGTGGCGCTATCTTCCTCTGCTGCCTGTGTCGTCGCCGGAGCTGATTCCGCACTTGCAGGTTGGCTGGACGCCGCTGTATGAGACGCCGCACCTGGCCCGTGAGTTGGGCGTAGCGCGCTGCTGGGTCAAAGATGAAGGCCGCAACCCGACGGCGTCGTTCAAAGATCGCGCCAGCGCCGTGGGCGTGGTGAAGGCGCTCGAAAAGAAGGCCGCGCAGATCACCTGCGCATCCACAGGCAATGCGGCGTCGTCGTTGGCCGGATTTGCCGCGGCCGCGGGGATTGCCGGCGACCATCTTTGTTCCCGCGCGCGCGCCGCAAGCCAAGGTCGCGCAGTTGCTGGTGTACGGCGCGCGAGTCTTTTCCGTCGAGGGAACCTACGACGAGGCATGGGAACTGTGCATGAAGGCCAGCGCGGAGTTCGGCTGGTATAACCGCAACTGCGCCATCAATCCCTACCTGATCGAGGGCAAGAAGACAGTTTCGCTGGAGATGGCTGAGCAATTTTCCCGGCTCGCGCCCGGCGCGTTTCCCGATTGGGTGGTGGTTTCCGTGGGTGACGGGTGCACAATTGGCGGCGTGTGGAAGGGGCTTAAAGAGATGCACCGGCTGGGCATTCTTCCCCAGCTTGCCCCGAGTCCTCGGCGTACAGGCAGAAGGTTGCCAGCCGTTTGTTGCCGCCTGGCGCGATCACAGCGGCCTGACACCGTGCGAAGGCAACACGCTCGCGGATTCCATTGCCGTGGGCCATCCGCGCAACTTTGCCAAAGGAATGCGCGCGGTGACCGAGTCGGGCGGCGCATTCGTTGCCGTTTCCGACGAGGAGATTCTTGAATCGATCACGCTGCTGGCGCGGCAGGCGGGGGTGTTTGGCGAGCCGGCGGGGGTGGCAGGCGCGGCAGGAGTAAGGCGTGCCGTTGCATCGGGCATCATCGGCCGCAACGAAAGCGCAGTCCTGGTGATGACCGGCAACGGATTGAAAGACATTCAAAGCGCAGTTCGCGCGGCGGGTCACGCGATTACGGTGCGGCCCGAGATGGATGAGGTTCGCGAAGCGTTGCACCCGGTGGCTGCGGATTGATGCCGCGAACACTGCGAAAACAGGAAAGAGAGACACAATGGCAAAATTCCCTTTGGTCCCAATTACGACGAAATGCTCGATCCGGGCCTGATCGATAAGAATGTGCGCGCGAGAGCGCTTGCCGCACTGCACGAGAACGAACTGGACCCCATCAATTTGTTCAACATCACTTGGAAGGATGCGGCAAACCAGGTGCGCAAGGTGGTGCTGCCGTCTGCGCTTACTGGTATCGACGCCAATGTCGTGGTGATGCTGGGCAGCGGATTCCCTTCCGGCTCGCACAAGGTGGGCCCGGCGTACAGCACGCTGATCGAGGGACTTGGTGGATGGCGAGATCGTTCCCGGCGAGCACACGATCCTGGGGCCCTCGACGGGCAACTTTGGCATCGGCACCGCCTATATCTCCAAGCTGCTCGGCTTCCGCGCGATCGTCATCATGCCCGACAACATGAGCAAGGAACGCTACGCGCGCATCCAGAAGTACGGCGGCGAATTGGAGCTGACGCCCGGCTCGGAGTCGGACGTGATTCTGACGCTCGAAAAGACGCGCGAGCTGATGAAGAATCCCAAAGAACAAGGCGCTGGCGCAGTTTGAGCTGTTCCCGAATTATCGCTTCCATCGCCATGTGACCGGCGGCAGCGCGATTGAAGCGGTGAAGGGCGTGGGCAACGGCCGCATCGCCGGCTTCACTTCGGCGCCGGGTTCGGCAGGAACGATCGCCGCCGGCGATCAGATCAAGAGCGCATTCCCTGAAGCCAAGATCGCCGCGCTGGAGCCTTATGAGTGCTCGACACTGGCCAACGGCGGCCGCGGCCAGCATCGCATCGAGGGCATCGGCGACAAGATGTGCACGCTGATTCACAACGTGCTCAACACCGATTTCGTGATTCTCATCAAGGACGAAGAGACGGTGCAGGGTGTGAAGATCTTCCACGATGGCGTCGACTCGCTGGTCAGGATGGGGGTGGAACGCGAATTTGCGCGTGGCCTGCGCGAGTTCTTCGGGCCGTCGGGCATCTGCAATGTGCTGGGCGCGATCAAGCTGGCGAAATATCTGCGTCTGGGCCCCGGCGACAATGTGGTCACCGTGGCAACCGACGGCTTCGACCGCTATCAATCCGTGCTCGAGGAGATGGACAGCCGCTATCTGGAATTGACGCCCGCGGTGCTGGACCGCTGGGCGTGCGACATTTTTCTTTGTGCGTCGAGCGAGCATGTCTTCGACTTCCGGAAGCCGGCGATGAAGGAGCGGCTGTTCAAGCAGAAGGAACATGACTGGCTGAAGTTCGGATACACGAAGGAGTTTCTCGACTCCATGCGCAGCCAGGATTTCTGGGACGCAGCAGTACGCCAAGGTGCAGGGGTACAACCAGAAGATTTGCGCCTTGCGGCCGCAATGCAACCGAGGAGCAACTGCTTTGTTCCAGTTCACGCTGAACAGACAAGAACGCCGCCGTTGACGCAGATAAGAACCTGCTGGAGTATCTGCGCGAGGACGCACGCCTGACTTCAGTGAAGGACGGCTGCGATGAAGGCGTTTGCGGTTCCTGCTCTGTGCTCGTGAATGGCAAAGCGGTGCGCGCATGCACGCTGACTGTGGCCAAAGTCAATGGGAAATCGGTCACCACGACCGAAGGGCTTTCGGCGCGCGAGAGCGAGGTGTATGCATGGGCCTTTGGCGAAGTCGGCGCCGTGCAATGCGGATTCTGCATGCCCGGGATGGTGATGAGCGCGAAGGCGCTGCTCGACGCGAATCCCGCGCCTACGGCCGCCGAAGTGAAGTCCGCGATTCGCTACAATCTGTGCCGCTGCACCGGCTACGCGAAGATCGAGCGGGCGATTCATCTGGCCGCGCGAGGCGCTGCGCGACGGCGAAACGCACGAAGTGGAGTTTGCCTCCGCGCGCGTAGGCGAGCGTACCGTGCGCGCGGAGGCGAAAGAGAAACTGCTGGGAACCGGCGAGTTTGTCGACGACATGCAGGTTTCCGGCATGTTGCATGGCGCCGTGCTGCGCGCCAAGTATCCCCGGGCATTGGTGAAGAAGATCGACATTGCGGCCGCGCGGGCATTTCCCGGCGTGGAGGCCGTTCTCACCGCAAAGGACGTGCCCGGCGAGCGCCTGCTGGGCCACGTGGTCTACGACTGGCCGGTGATGATCGCCGAGGGCGAGGAGACACGCTACGTGGGCGACGCACTGGCGCTGGTGGCGGCGACGACAAAGCAAGCGGCGCGGCAGGCCGTCGAACTGATTCGCGTGGAATACGAGGAGCGCGAGCCGCTGCTATCGCCGCAAGCAGCACTGGCCGCAGGCGCTCCGCGGCTGCACCCCAACGGAAATGTGCTGGCGACGACAGTGGTGAAGCGCGGCGACGCGGATCGAGCGATCGCCGAAGCGCGGCACGTCGTCACGCAACACTACTCGACCCCGCGCCAGGAGCATGCGTTTCTGGAACCGGAGAGCGCGCTGGCGATGCCTGCGCAGCCGCGGATCGCTTACGGTGTATACCGCCGGCCAGAGCGTGTACGACGATCATCGCGAGATTGTGCGCATGCTCGGAATCGCGGACGAGAAGGTGCGCATCATCAGCAAGTTTGTGGGCGGAGGGTTTGGCGGCAAGGAAGACATGTCGGTGCAGCATCATGCGGCGTTGCTGGCGTGGCTCTAGCGGGCAAGCCGGTGAAGCTGACTCTCAGCCGCGCCGAGAGCTTGCGCGTACATCCCAAGCGGCACCCGATGGAGATGGAATACACCACCGCGTGCGACGAGAACGGAAGGCTCACAGCGGTGCGCGTGCGCATTGTGGCGGATACGGGCGCGTACGCGTCGCTGGGCGGGCCGGTGCTGCAACGCGCCTGCACCCATGCCGCGGGGCCGTACCAGATCGACAACGTCGACATCGAAGGCCGCGCGATTTACACCAACAACATCCCTTCCGGCGCCATGCGCGGCTTCGGCGTAACGCAGACGTGTTTCGCCATGGAGAGCAATCTGAATCTGCTGGCGCGCGCAGTGGGCATTTCTCCATGGGAGATTCGTTTCCGCAACGCGATCGAACCGGGCGGCGTGCTTTCAAACGGCCAAATCGCCGATGCAGGCACGGCGCTGAAGGAAACACTGCTGGCGGTCAAGGACGTGATCGATGCGCATCCCGATGCCGGCATCGCATGCGCATTCAAGAACACCGGCAAAGGCGTGGGCGTGAAGGACGTGGGCCGCGTGAAGCTGAGGGTGGAGAATGGCGGCGTGGTCATCTGCACCAGCGCAGCCTGCATGGGACAGGGCATCGCAACGGTCGTGCTGCAAATTGTGGCCGAGACAACCGGGCTCGGCAAATCCGCAGCTCACGGTTCATGCGCCGGACACCACGGTGACACCCGATAGCGGCACCAGCACAGCATCGCGCCAGACGACCATTACCGGCGAGGCGGCGCGGCGAGCGGCGCTTGAACTCAAGCAGGAATTGCGTCATCATCCGCTGGCGGAGCTTGGAGGGACGCGAGTTCTACGGCGAATACGATTGCGTGACCGACCCGATGACCAGCGACAAGCCGAACCGCGTGAGTCACGTTGCCTACGGATACGCGACGCAGGTCGTGCTTCTCGATGAGGCGGGGAAAGTGCAGAAGGTCGTGGCCGCGCACGACGTGGGCCGGGCGATCAATCCCAATGGCATTGAAGGGCAGATCGAAGGCGGCGTGGTGATGGGGATGGGCTACGCGCTGACCGAGGAATTTCCTGTGCGCAATGGCGCCCCCGCGGTCACGTTCGGCAGGCTTGGCCTTTTGCGCTCCACGCAGACGCCGGAGATCGAGTGCCGCATCATCGAGAAAAACCAAGCTGAGCTGGCCTATGGAGCCAAGGGCGTCGGAGAGATCGTGAGCATCCCCACAGCGCCCGCCATCGCCTGCGCCTATTGGCAGCGAGACGGCAAACTGCGCACGAGCTTGCCGCTGAAGGACACTCCATACAGCCGCACGCGCGCCAAGGAGAGCGGGTTGGAAACATGCTGACGAACGAAATTCCGCATAGATACGGCCACCGCCGATGCGATCAACGCCGTCCTCTATGCCATTGGAACCCGCTATCCGGAGATTTCCGGCGCGTGCGGAAGACGTACTGCCAAAATTTCACCGAACGAGCAGCCTCAAGGGCCGCCGACTGAGGATCAACATGCCTGCCACAATTACGATTGACTCCGCCCGTTTACTCGCCGCCGCAAACGCGCTGGAAGCGGACATGGTCCGCTTTCTGCGCGACCTGGTCGCCATTCCCGCCGAAAGTTCTCACGAAGGTCCTGTCGTTCAGCGCATCAAGCAGGAGATGGAACGCGTGGGCTTCGACGAGATCCGCATCGATGCCATGGGCAACGTGCTGGGACGCATCGGCTCAGGCAAACACGCGATCATGATGGACTCGCACACCGACACCGTCGGCGTTGGCGATCCGAAGGAATGGGCCTGGGATCCGTACAAGGGCAAAGTGGAGGATGGTTTCATCTACGGACGCGGCGCCAGCGATCAGCGCGCGGGCATGGCCAGCATGGTTTACGCGGGCAAGATGATAAAGGATCTGGAACTCGAAGGCGACTACACGTTGTGGATTGTGGGATCGGTGCAGGAAGAAGACTGCGACGGCTTGGCGTGGGTCTATATTCTCAAGGAAGACGGTATCCGGCCGGAGTGCGTGGTGCATCACGGAGCCAACCAATCTGCGCGTGTACCGCGGACATCGCGGGCGCATGGAGATCGAGGTTCACATGCGCGGACGTTCGTGTCATGCCAGCGCGCCGGAGCGCGGCGACAATCCGATTTACAAGATCGTCCCGCTGATCGCGCAGATCGAGGAGTTGAACACGCGTTTGCGCGACGATGCGTTTCTCGGCAAGGGAACGATCGCCGTCACCGAGATTCGCTCGATGTCTCCGTCCCTATGCGCGGTGCCGGGCGCATGCTCCATCCATCTCGACCGCCGGCTGACCGCTGGGGAAACGCTGGACAGCGCGGTCGCCGAGGTGAAAGCGCTGCCGGCGGCGCAAGGCGCGGAGATCGAGGTGTTGCAGTACGAGACGCCCAGCTATACCGGCCTCACGTATCCGATGCAGAAGTACTATCCAACGTGGGTGCTCGAAGAAGACCATTTGCTGGTGCGCTCGGCCGTTGCGGCGTATCGAACGCTGCACAACGCCGATCCAGTTGTGGACAAGTGGATCTTCAGCACCAACGGCGTCGGCTCGATGGGAATTATGGGCGTGCCGACCATCGGCTTCGGTCCCGGCGAAGAAGACGTCGCGCATAGTGTTATGGAACGCGTCCCGATCCGCCACTTGGTGGAAGCGGCGCAGTTCTATGCTGCCTTCCCCCTGGCGTACGTCGCCACGCTGCGAAAGGCTGACGAATAGCTGAACTGAGAAAGAGGTGCGCGTTGGAAACGAGAAAGGCGCTGTTTAAAGGCAAGGACTACATTACTACGGAAGAATACCGCGAAGCGGAGATCGAAATCCTGCTCGACGTATCCGCCGATTTGAAGCGTAAGTTCAAGAGCGCGCGTTGCGCATCGCTATTTGCCCGATCAAACCATCTTCCTGATGTTCTTCGACAAATCCACGCGCACGCGGAACTCGTTCGAGGCAGGAATCACGCAGCTTGGCGGCCACGCCAATTTTTTGACAGCCGATGTAATGCAAGTCTCCCACGGAGAAAGCGCCAAGGACACAGGAATCATTCTCTCCCGCTACGGACACGCGATCGCCATCCGTCACGACTTGATTCCGGGCGAGGGCAACGCGTACATGCGCGAAGTAGCGCGCTGGGCGGATGTGCCGGTGATCAATATGCAGTGCGACGTCGACCATCCCTGCCAGACGCTGGCCGACCTGATGACTATCCGCGAGAAACTTGGACGCAACCTCCGCGGACGCAAGCTGGCGGTAACCTGGGCGTACGCGCCGAGCTACGCCAAGCCGCTCAGCGTGCCGCAAGGATTGATCATGTTGATGCCGCGCTTCGGACTGGACGTTGTGCTGGCGCATCCACCCGAGTACGCGTTAATGCCGCAGACGGTCGAGGCGGCGCGAGAGAACGCGCAGCGTGCCGGAACCAAGTTCGAGATCGTGGACAACATGGACGACGCGTTTCGCGACGCCGACATCGTCATTCCCAAGAGTTGGGGCTGTCTCGACACCATGGGAACGAACCCCAAGGAGTCTCTCCGGATCGCTGAGGGATACCGGCACTGGATTTGCAACAGCGAGCGCATGAAGTTGGCTGCGGAAAATGCCTTGTACATGCATCCGCTGCCCGCCGATCGGGGCAACGAGGTGACGGACGAGGTCATCGACGGCCCGCAATCCGTGGTGTACGATGAAGCGGAAAACCGCCTGCACACCGCCAAGGCCATCATGGCGCTGACCATGTCGGAGCAAGAAGTTGTTTACGAGATGACAGGCTCATAAGACCATGACCGAAACGCTGGTGATCGCTCTGGGCGGCAACGCCATTACAAGGCCCGGCGAGTCCGGCGCCATTCCCTTGCAGTTTGCCCACACCGCGGAGACGCTCGAACATCTCAAGCCTCTGTTCCACGCCGGTTCACGGATCGCCATCACCCACGGCAGCGGACCGCAGATGGGAAACATCCTGATTCGTGTCGAGGAGGGCGAGCGGCGCGTTCCGCGCTTGCCGCTGGACACTTGCGACGCCGATTGCCAGGGCGGCATGGGCTACATGATCCAGCGGCTGGTTTGCGAGTTGTTCCGCCGCGAGGGAATCAAGCGCGAAGTGGCTACGCTGATCACCCAGGTGCTCGTGGATCGCGACGACCCGGACTTCCAGCATCCCAGCAAACCGATCGGGTCTTTCTATGACGCGAACGAACTCGCTGGCATCCGCAGCGACAGGCCAGACTGGATCATGCGCGAAGTCTCGCCAGGAGGCTACCGTCGCGTCGTGCCTTCGCCCCGCCCGTTGCGAATTCTAGAGGTCGAAGCGATCTCGGCGCTGCTCGACGCGGGCGTCGTCGTGATCGCCTGCGGAGGCGGTGGGCATTCCGGTGGCCTGGGAAGACGATCGTTTGGTGGGTGTGGAAGCCGTTGTCGACAAGGACCTCGCTTCAAGCATGCTGGCGACGCACGTGCGCGCTCACAAGCTCATCATTGTTACGTCGGTTAATCGCGTAGCGCTCGACTATGGCCGGCCCAGCCAGCAGTGGCTGGACACGATCACCATGGACCAGGCGCGCCAGTATTTAGCCGCAGGCCAATTCCCGCCAGGGTCGATGGGGCCGAAAATCCAGGCGGCAATCGACTTCCTCGAACACCGAGGCGAGGAGTGCATTATCACTTCCGTGGAGGGCGTAGCGGGTGCGGTAATCGGCAATGGCGGTACCCACATCGTCGCCCCCTGGCGCAGGACTTCCCTGGATTTTGCGGAAGTTAGCGGAGGCGCGAGATAATTCCGACGAACGCACGAATCCTTACGCTCGATCGAAACAATCGTGTCTTCGATTCCGGCGCCATCTACTTTTGCAACTATTTTTCGCGTCGCTTCGTCCATCAGAATACGTGCACCTGCGCGGTGAGTTGAGTTGTGGCTTGCCGCAATCCGGCCGCCGTCGCTCCTCCCCGCCCGAAGCAAGAGGCACACAGGCGTCTGTGCTGTTGCCAACCCGGCGAGCGTAGTGCTGGCGAAACGGTTCGCATCCTGGCCACGATTTCAAATATGAGAAAATGTCCTTATCAAACCGAGTGTTCGTAACGGACATACGAAAAGAAGAAGGCGATGGACCAACCTTTGTCTGTTTCACATTCTGACTCTCGGGCAACCGCCCGCCGATTCCGCAAAAAAACGCCGTCACCTCTGGATTTGGGTGATCATTCTGCTGCTCTTTGCGCTCCTGTTTGTGTGGGTGTGGAGGCAGCACAGCGCCAGCGCGTCCGCGCCCGCGGCAGGCGGGCGCCGCGGCGCGATGGCCGGGCCGGTGCCTGTCACCGTTGCCACGGCACGAAAGGCAGCATCGGCGTTTATCTCGACGCCATCGGCACGGTCACGCCGATGTATACCGACACCATTACCGCGCAGGTCACGGGCGTGATCACGGCCGTGCATTACCGCGAGGGGCAGGCAGTTCACAAAGGCGATCCGCTGATCGATATCGATTCCCGGCCTTATGAGGCGCAACTCGCCCAGGCGCAGGGCGCGCTGGAACGCGACCAGAACCTGCTCGCCGAAGCGCAGATGGATCTGAAGCGCTATCAGGATGCATGGGCCAAGAATGCCATCCCGCGCCAGACGCTGGAGGACCAGGAAAAGGTGGTGCTCCAGGACCAGGGAACCGTGCAAGAACGACGAGGGCACCGTCCAATACGACCAGGTGCAGGTGGCGTTCTGCCACATCACGTCGCCCATCGACGGGCGCGTCGGACTGCGCCTGGTTGATCCCGGCAACCTGGTGACGGCCAACTCCAGCACCGCGCTTGTGGTGGTCACGCAGATTCAGCCCATCACCGTGATCTTCACGCTGGCTGAGGACAGCCTTGCCCCAGGTCCTGGAGCAGATGCACGGCGGCAAAGCGCTCGACGGTGGAGGCCTACGACCGCACGCAGCAAAAGCTGCTGGCCAAAGGGAAACTGATCACCGTCGACAACCAGATCGACACGGTCACCGGAACCGTAAAGCTGCGCGCGCAATTCGACAACCGAGACGGCATGCTCTTCCCCAACCAGTTCGTCAACACGCGCCTGCTGGTGAAGACGCTCGATAACCAGATTCTGGTTCCTTCCTCGGCGGTCCAGCACAACGGCGCAGCCGACTTTGTCTATCTCATTCAGAACAACAAAGCCGTGATGAGGACCGTGAAGTCGGGGATCTCGGATCAGGGCAACACCGCGGTCACCGGCATCAATCCCGGAGACGTGGTGGCCAACAGCAGCTTCCAAAAGCTGGTCAACGGCTCCGCCGATCGTCCATCTCCAAGGTCACCATCCCGGCCACATCCTCCGATACCACCGAGGCCGCTCCATGAGTCCATCTCGGCCATTCATTCTGCGGCCGGTTGCTACCTCGCTGCTGATGGCCGCAATTCTCCTGGCGGGCATGGTCGCTTATTACGCAGTTGCCCGTATCGGCCCTGCCGCAGGTGGACTACCCGACGATTCAGGTGGTCACGTTCTATCCCGGCGCCAGCCCGGACGTGATGGCGACCACCGTCACGGCGCCGCTGGAACGCCAGTTCGGCGAGATGCAGGGCCTGAGCCAGATGACTTCGACCAGCGCCGGCGGCGTGTCGGTCATCGTGCTCCAGTTCAGCCTCTCGCTCTCGCCTCGACGTGGCCGAGGAAGAAGTGCAGTCGTCGATCAACGGCGGCCAGACATTTCTGCCTTCCGATCTGCCTGTCCCGCCGGTCTACACCAAGACCAATCCCGCCGACGCGCCCGTCCTCACGCTGGCCATCACTTCCGACACCATGCCGCTCTCGCAGGTTGAGGACATGGTCGACACGCGCCTGGCGCCCAAGCTCTCGCAGTTGAACGGAGTGGGGCTGGTCAGCATCAGCGGCGGCCAGAAGCCCGCGGTCCGCATTCAGGTGAACCCGGTCGCGCTATCCTCCTACGGCTTGAACATGGAGGATGTGCGCACGGCCTTGACGCAGGCCAGCGTCAACTCCGCCAAGGGCAACTTCGACGGGCCGCGCCAGGACTACCAGATCGACGCCAACGACCAGATCACCAGCGCCGACGACTACAAGAATGTGGTCGTCGCCTACAGCAATGGCGCGCCGGTCTTCGTCAAAGATGTCGCCAACGTGGTCAATGGCGTGGAGAACACCAAGCAGGCCGCCTGGATGAATCATGACGCCTGCGGTCATTCTCAACATCCAGCGCCAACCCGGCGCCAACACCATCACAGTTGTCGAACGCGATCCAGAAGGTTCTGCCGCAACTGGAGGCGAATCTTCCCGCTCGCATCAAGGTCACGACGATGACCGACATGACCACCAGCATTCAATGCGTCAGTGCACGACGTGAAGTTTGAGCTGGGGCTGACCGTCGTGCTGGTGGTGATGGTCATCTTTCTTTTCCTGCGCAGCCTGCGCGCCACCATCATTCCCAGCGTCGCCGTCCCGCTTTCGCTCATCGGCACTCTTGCCGTGATGTACCTGCTCGGCTACTCGCTCGACAATCTTTCGCTGATGGCGCTCACCATCTCCACCGGATTCGTGGTCGACGACGCCATCGTGATGATCGAGAACATCAGCCGCTTCCTGGAAGAGGGCATGCCGCCGCTGGAAGCCGCGCTCACCGGCGCCGGCCAGATCGGCTTCACCATCATGTCGCTGACCGTTTCGCTGATCGCCGTGCTCATTCCGCTGCTCTTCATGGGCGACGTGGTGGGCCGCCTCTTCCGCGAGTTCGCCGTCACGCTGGCCGTCACCATCGTCATTTCGGCGGTGGTTTCGCTCACCCTCACTCCCATGATGTGCTCGCGCATTCTGCGCCACGATCCCGAGCAGCAGGAGGGCCGCTTCTACCGCGCGTCGGAACGCGTGTTCAACAAGCTCATCGCCTTCTACGGGCGCACGCTGCGCGTGGTGCTGCGCTACCAGACCCATCACCCTGCTGGTCGCGGTGGCCACGCTGGTGCTCACCGTCGTTCTCTACATCGACGATTCCCAAAGGATTCTTCCCGGTGCAGGATACCGGCGTGATTCAGGGCATCTCGCAGGCGTCGCAATCCATCTCCTTCGACGCCATGAGCGAGAAGCAGCAGGAGCTGGCGCAGATCATCCTTCAGGATCCTGCCGTCGAGAGCCTGTCTTCGTTCATCGGCGCCGACGGCATCAATACCACGCTCAACAGCGGCCGCATCTCCATCAACCTCAAGCCCATCGACGAGCGCCGCATCGGCGCTTCCGACGTGATCCGCCGCTTGCAGACCAAGCTGCAGCAGGTTCAAGGCATCCACCTTTATATGCAGCCGGTGCAGGACATTACGGTGGACGACCGCGTCAGCCGCACGCAGTACCAGTACACGCTCGAAGATCCCGACACAGACGAGTTGAACGAGTGGACGCAACAAATTTGTGGCGCAGTTGAAGAAGCTGCCCGAGCTGGAAGACGTGGCGACGGACCAGCAGACCGGCGCCCGCGCGCATGCAGCTGGCCATCGACCGCGTGACCGCATCGCGGCTGGGAATTGCGCCCACCACCATCGACAACACGCTCTACGACGCCTACGGGCAGCGCGCAGATCAGCACGCTCTACACGCAGCTCAATCAATACCACGTGGTGCTGGAGACCGCGCCGGAGTGGCAGCAGAATCCCGAGAAGCTGCGCGACCTCTACATTCAGTCGAACGCCTCGTCGGGCGCCACCGGCGCGGGCGCGGCGACATCGTTTTCCTCTTCGGCTTCGGCGTCGGCCGGATCGAACGCGCTGACGACTTCCGTGCGCTATACGCCGTCTTCGCAGGCCGTCAGCGCGCCGGCCTCGGTTCTGGCGGGCGGCACGGGGACAGGAACCACGCCCAACCTGACCACTTCCTCGGCCGGCGCCAATGCCATTCCGCTCAGCGCCTTCACGCAGAGTGTCCGACACCACCGAGGCTCTTTCCATCAACCACCAGGGGCAGTTCCCTTCGGTCACGGTCTCATTCAACCTTGCGCCCAACGCTTCATTGGGAACGGCGATCAGCGACATTGAGAAAGTGGTCGAAGAACCTCCACTTCCCCGCCAGCCTGCAATCCGATTTCCAGGGCACGGCGGCATCGTTCCACAATTCTCTCTCCAACGAAGCGCTGCTCATTCTTGCCGCTCTGGTCACTGTCTACATCGTTCTTGGCGTCCTTTACGAGAGCTTCATCCATCCCATCACAATTCTTTCCACGCTGCCCTCGGCCGGCGTTGGCGCGCTTGCTGGCGCTCATCGTCTTCCGCCAGGATCTGAATGCCGTGGGCATCATCGGCATCATCCTGCTGATCGGCATTGTGAACAAGAACGGCATTTTGATCGTGGACTTCGCGCTGGAGGCCGAGCGCAAGCGCGGCAAGGATTCGACGGAAGCCATCTACGAAGCCAGCCTGCTGCGTTTCCGGCCCATCATGATGACCACCATGGCGGCGCTGCTGGCCGGGATTCCGCTGGCCGCCGGTACCGGCCTGGGCTCGGAGCTGCGCCGGCCGCTGGGCATTGCCATGGTCGGCGGCTTGTTGTTGAGCCAGTTGCTTACCCTCTACACCACGCCGGTCATCTACATCTTCTTTGACCGGCTCGGTCAGCGCATCATGGGCCATCACATCTCCCGTGCCGCCGGTGGCGAACCGCAAGCCTGGCGCGGAGAGCGCATGAACCTTTCGGCTCCATTCATCCGGCGGCCCGTGGGCACCACGCTGCTCACCGTTGCGGTCGGCATCGCCGGCGCCATCGCGTTCGTGGTGCTGCCGGTGGCGCCGTTGCCGCAGGTGGACTTTCCCACCATCAGCGTCAGTGCCGGTCTGCCCGGCGCCAGCGCGCAGATTATGGCGGCCTCGGTGGCCACGCCGCTGGAGCGCCAGTTCAGCCACATCGCCGGCATCACCGAGATGACCTCGTCGAGCTCGCTGGGCTCGACCAACGTGACCATGCAGTTCGACCTGAGCCGCAACATCGACGGCGCGGCCCGGGACGTGCAGGCCGCCATCAACGCGGCGCGCACCTATCTGCCGGCGAATCTGCCCTCCAATCCTTCCTACCGCAAGGTGAATCCCGCCGACTCGCCGATCATGATCCTCAGCCTCACCTCGAACAAGTACGACGTGACCAAGCTCTACGACCTTGCTTCCACCATCCTGGAGCAGAAGCTCTCGCAGATTCAGGGTGTCGGGCAGGTGGGTGTGCAAGGCGGCGCCACGCCCTCGGTGCGCGTCGAAGTGAATCCCACCAAGCTGGAGAGCTTCGGCCTCACGCTTGGCCAGCGTGCAATCGGTGCTCAGCCTGCAAAACTCGCACGAGCCGCAGGGGCCAGCTCTCCAACAATGGAATCAGCGAAGACATCCTGACCAACGACCAGATCTCCGAGGCCGCCGACTACCGGCCGCTGATCGTCGGATATCACAACGGCGAAGCGATCCGGCTCTCCGATGTGGCCGACGTCGTGGACTCGACGCAGAACCTTCGCATCCGCCGGCTACATCGGACGGAACAAGGGCGGTTGTTGTCACCATCTTCCGCCAGCCCGGCGCCAACATCATTCAGACCGTCGAGCGCGTCAAGGCGCAACTGCCGTTTCTCGAGGCGGTGCTTCCGCAGGGAATCAAGACCACCGTCGTGCTGGACCGCACCACCACCATTCGCGCTTCGGTCAACACTGTGGAAAGGACGCTGATCGGGTCCGTCTGCCTGGTGATTCTGGTGGTCTTCATTTTTCTGCGCAGCCCGCGCGCCACGCTGATTCCCAGCGTCGCCGTTCCCGTTTCGCTGATCGGCACCTTCGCCGTGATGTATCTGCTCGGCTACACGCTCGACAACCTGTCGCTGATGGCGCTCACCATCGCCACGGGATTCGTGGTGGACGACGCGATCGTGGTGATGGAGAACATCACCCGCCATCTCGAAAGCGGGCATGGAGCCGGTTGCCGCGGCGATGAAGGGCGCGCAGGAGATCGGCTTCACGGTCTTTTCCATCAGCATGTCGCTGATCGCCGTCTTCATTCCCATCCTGATGATGGGCGGCATCATCGGACGCCTCTTCCGCGAATTCGCGGTCACGCTTTCCACGGCCATCGTCATCTCGATGGTCATTTCCCTCACCACCACGCCGTGCATGTGCGCGCACGTGCTCAAAGCGCACAAGGAAGGCGAGAAGCACAATTGGCTTTACCGGACCAGCGAAAAGGCCTTCAACGGCATGATCTCGGTCTACCGGCATTCGCTGACGTGGGTGCTGGACAATCCGGGCCTGACCCTGATCGTGCTTCTGCTCACCATCGCGCTGAACGTTCTGGTGTTCTTCAGGATTCCCAAGGGCTTCTTCCCGCAGCAGGACACCGGGGTGATCGTGGGCGGCATACAGGGACCGCAGGATGCCTCCTTCCCCTTCATGAATTTCTCCACGGTGTCGCTGGTCAACATCGTCAAAGCCGATCCCGCCGTGGCCCATGTGAATGCCTATACGGGCAGCGGCAATGGCGGTTTCATGTTCATTGCGCTGAAGCCGCTGGGAACCAAGTGCAAAGAGAGCGCCGCGAACTGCGATGAGCGGCAGACATCGGCGATGGACGTGATCAACCGCCTGCGGCCCAAGATGAATCGCCTGCCCGTGGCCTCGGCCTTTCTGCAGCCGGCGCAGGATCTGCGCATCGGCGGGCGCGGCGGCGGCGCACTGTACCAATACACCATCCAGTCCGACAACATCGACGACCTGGCGCACTGGGGTCCGATCCTGCTCGAAAACATGCAGAAGCTTCCCGACCTGCAGGATGTGAACACCGACCAGCAGAACGGGGGCCTGCAGGAAATGCTCACCTACGACCGGGTGACCGCGGCGCGGCTGGGTCAGACTCCGCAATCGCTCGACAGTTCGCTCTGCAGCGCATTCTGCCAATCTGAAGTCTCGGTGATCTACACGCAGCTCAACCAGTATTACGTGGTGATGGAAGTGGCGCCGCCTTACTGGCAGGATCCGTCGGGCCTGAACAACATTTACTTCACGCCCAGCAGATCCGTCATCCGCCGGGCTCAATGCCGTGTCGCCGCTGCTCACCGTGATGAAGGCCAAGCACCAACACGACGCCGCTGCAGGTGGCTCACACCGGGCTTTTCCCTTCGGTCACCGTCTCCTTCAACTTGAAGAACGGCGCCTCGCTCAGCGATGCCACGCGCGAGGTGACGCAGATGGAGCAGCAACTGGGGATGCCCGGCACAGGATGCGCGGATTCTTTGCCGGAACCGCCCAGGCCTACCAGCAATCGCTGGCGACGCGAGCCGATTCTGGTGCATCACCGCCTTGCTTTCCGTCTTCATCGTGCTGGGCATTCTCTACGAGAGCCTGGTTCACCCGCTCACCATCATTTCCACGCTGCCCTCGGCCAGCGTCGGCGCCATGCTGGCTCTGATGCTCTTCCACATCG
The DNA here is from genome assembly GCA_963701835.1 of uncultured Acidobacteriaceae bacterium. GTDB lineage: Bacteria > Acidobacteriota > Terriglobia > Terriglobales > Acidobacteriaceae > Telmatobacter. The sequence continues at coordinate 80,324 of CAVPBL010000009.1, forward strand.
ATCTCAACATGATCTCGATCATCGGCATCATTCTGCTCATCGGCATCGTGAAGAAGAACGCCATCATGATGATCGATTTCGCGCTGCAGGCCGAGCGCGTCGAAGGCAAGACCACGCGCGAGGCGATCTTTGAAGCCTGCATGCTGCGCTTCCGCCCCATCATGATGACCACCATGTCGCGCCATCTGCGGGGCGCTGCCGCTGGCCTTCGGAACCGGCACCGGCTCGGAGCTGCGCAGGCCGCTGGGCATCACCATCGTGGGCGGATTGCTTTTGAGCCAGGTGCTTACGCTTTACACCACTCCGGTGGTTTACCTGATGATGGACCGCCTTCGCCTGCGCGCGCTGGGCCGGACACGCGATGTGCTTCCATCGACGGCAGAAGGAACGGTCTCGTAATCCATGAAGGATGTTGACCATGTTTGAGTTGAAGAACCGAACTCCGATTTCATTCACCGCCGGCGCGCTTGGTTTGCTCGTCCTGCTCTCCGGGTGCCGCGTCGGCCCGCCCTACCACGCACCCGCGCCGCCGGCCGTCACTGCGCCGAACTACAAGGAGTCCACTGTCAACTTCCAGGACACCGATGGATGGAAGGTGGCCAGCCCGCAGGACGCGATGATTCGCGGCAACTGGTGGGAGATCTTCAACGATCCCGAACTGAACGCGCTGGAAGAACAGCTCAACATCAACAACCAGAACCTGAAGGAGTACTTCGAGAACTACATGGCGGCCCGCGCCGTGATTGCCGAGGCGCGCTCGCAGTATTGGCCGACGATCACCGCGAATCCATCGTGGAACCGGTCGAAGAGCTCCGGCAACTCAGAACGTCTCATCGCACGGCGAACACCGGCACAGCAGTCAACGCTTTGGAATGCTGCCGATTGACGTTTCGTGGACGCCGGATTTCTGGGGCAAGATCCGCAACGAGGTGCACGAAGCGCAATACGCCTCGCAAGTGAGCGCCGCCGATCTTCAGATCGAGAAGCTGACCGAACAGGCCAGCCTGGCCGAGTATTTCTTCGAGATTCGCGGCCAGGACATGCTGCAGCAGATTCTCAATCGAGACCGTCGCAGCCGATCAGAAATCGCTGGACTACACCAGGCGCAATACGACACCGGCGTCGGCGATTACATCTCGGTTGCCGAGGCCAAAACCACCGTGGAGGCCGCGGAGGCGGCGGCGGCGAATGTGGGCCTGTTGCGCGCGCAATACGAACACGCCATCGCAGTGCTGCTGGGCAAGGTGCCGAGCGATTTTTCCATTCCCGTGAAGCCGATGCTCTACACCCCGCCTTCGATTCCCACCGGGGTGCCCTCGCAGCTTGCCGAGCGACGGCCCGACATCGCCGCGGCCGAGCGCACGCTCGCCGAGGCGAACGCCGTCATCGGCATCGGCTACGGCGCGTTTTTCCCGCAAGTAACGATCAGCGCCAGCTGGCGGATTCCAGAGCTGCGACTTTGACCAGCCTGTTCAATTGGCCGAGCCGCATCTGGTCGATTGGCCCATCGGTCTCCGAAACCATCTTCGACGGCTGGCTCTATCGCGCGCGAACTGCATCAATACGTTGCCCAGTACAACGCCGACCTGGCCACCTACCGGCAGACCGTGCTCACCGCCTTCCAGCAGGTGGAAGACTCCATGGTCGGCCACGCGAACTTACTCGCAGCAGATTCTGCGTGCAGCAGCAGGCGGTGAAAGACGCGCAGGATTATCTCAACCTGGAACTGGTGCGCTACAACACCGGGGTCGATCCGTATGTCGATGTCGTGATTGCGCAGACCACACTGCTCAACAACCAGGAAACTCTGAACGCGCTTCAGGTCGAGGAGATGACCTCGGCAGTGCAGCTGGTGCAGGCCTTGGGCGGAGGATGGGACCGCTCACAGCTTCCCACGCCGGAGCAAGCCGGCGCCAAGACGACCAACGCGGACTACAAGCTGCAGCAGTAAAAGAGACAGGGATCAGGTTTCAGGGGTCAGGAACGACGCGATTACTGCGCCGATCGATAGCAGATGTTTCGCCATCGAGCCGGTACTCCGCCGAGCAGACGTCGCCTCCGCAGATCATGGTCTCGCCGCCGTAAAGCTGGCGGCGAGTGATCAGCCCCAGCGTCCCGCATCGCGGGCAAGACATCACGGCTACATAGGGATTTTGTGCCTGGCCAAGCTTGGCCTGATTCTCCAGCACAAAAACCGTTCCCGGGTCCATTCTTTCGGGGATCCACTCTTCCAGAAACTGCAAGTCGGCTGACATCGTTCCCTCCAGGGTTGATGTAACCGAGCCGCGCTCCTGTTTCCGCCCGGCTCCGTGTTTCTTCCAAAAGCAGGCTGCGAAACACTTACCGAGTATTAGATGCATCATCCGGTCAAGCACAGTGTTGCCAGGCGCGGACGCAGAAGTCAATGCGAATCGAAGCCGGGGAGTGGCAAGTGGGATTCCCTGCGCCACTTGGCCGAAATGGAAAAATTCCTCACCTACCGTGAAGCAGTCGCGGCAGCTCGCACTGTGGGCGCGCGCAAACTCGTCGATCGCCCTGTAGGTTTCCTCGTTGCGCAGGATGGCCTCGACATACTCGCGCGTCTGCGTGAAGGGAATGGACTCCACAAACTCGTCGATGCCCGAATATGGGCCGGCCGCCTGCCAATCCGCCACGCGGCTGTCGCCCGCGTTGTAAGCAGCCAGCGCATACTCCTGCACGCCGCCGAAGCGGTCGAGCATCTGGCGCAGATAGCGCGTTCCCAGGCGGATGTTCATCGCCGGGTCGAGCAATTGGAAGGTCTGGAAGTGACGTGATGCCCTCTTCGCGCGCCATCTTCTTGCCCACAGCAGGCAACAACTGCATCAGGCCATAGGCGTTGGCATAGGAGATCGCGGAGGGATCGAACTCCGACTCCTGCCGAATGAGCGAGGCCACCAGATATGGATCGAGATTGTTCCTGGCCGACTCGGCCTGGATCGTATCCCACCACGGCCTCGGGAAACAGGATTCGCCAATAGGCCAGCGGAATCGACTGAATGGACGCGGAAGCCGAGCTCGGGCAAAGCCCGCTTCAGCGCGCGCACGGCGCGGAAGGTCTCGCCATAGGAGGAGTAGATCTGCGCCTCGGCCAGCGCGCTCCAGGAGGAGGAATTGGGATCGGCTTTGATCTCCTGCGCGATGTATTCGTTCAAGCCGGCGTTGGCCAGCAGGCGCGCCTTGGCCAGATGGGGGCTGTCCTCGGGAAATGTGTCCACCAGGTGCGGCTCCGGCAGGGGCTGAAAGCGATCCAATTGCGGCTGCGGCGCCGGCTTGCGTCGCGCCCAGCGCCGACAGCCGCTGCCGCGCCATCTGCGCATAAAAGAAATGCTGGTAGACGCGGACGATGGTGCGGTAGTTGGCCGCGGCCAGAGACGGGATTATGGTCCTGCGTCTCATAGAGGCGCCCGCGCCAGTAGAGCGCTGAGACCGTTTCCGTGGCGGCGGGATAGAGCTGGATCTGTTCGTCGAAGATGCGCGCCGCATCGCGGGTAGAGCCCCAACCGGTAGCTCAGCCAGCCCGAGCGCCAGTGCGCGGCCGCGGCGTTCTTGTCGCCGGGAAAGCGCGTGGCCAGCTCGCCGTAATACTCGATCGCCGTGGGGTAGTCGCGCTTGAGCAGATACATGTTGCCGCTGGAAAAGAGCGCGTCGGCCAGCCACGGGCTGTGCGGAAATCTGCGTCTCCATCTCGCGAGACGATCTGCTTCTGCTCGGCGGCATCGTCGCGCTCGCGGGCCAGTTCCATCAACAGGTCGAGGCGGCGGGCGCCGTTTTCGTCGGGCGTATCGGGCAATGCGCGTGGCCTCGGCCACGGTCAGCCGCTTCAGCTTCAACTGGCAGGCGGCTTCGGCCACGGCAAAGCTGTCGCGGGTCTCAGCGTCGAGGCCCGGCTCGCGCGCCAGAGCCCGAAACTGCTCGGCTGCCTCGGCGTAGCGGCCGGCGTTGTAGTAGGCGTCCGCCAGGCTGCGCAGCTCGGCGACGGTCAGACGTCGCCTCGGCCCCCATCTGCGTCAGCTTGGCGCGCGCCGTCTGCGCCTCCGGGCTCAGGGGATGGCCCAGCAGGAGCCGCTTGAAGGTGTCTTCTGCCGCCTGCTGCTGGCCGAGCGCCTGCTCCACCTGGCCCTCCGCCAGTTGAAAGCCGGGACGGTCCGCGGCGCCGGTGCCTTCAGCCGCAGCCAGCACCTGGCGCGCGGCGGTCAGATTGCCCATGGCCAGCAGAACGTTGGCCTCCAAGCTCGGGCTCCTGCGTCGTCGAAGATGCTTTCGGGATAGCGGTCGGTAAATCCGTGCAGGATGGTCTCCGCGGCGGGATCGTCGCCGGCCTCGTGGCTAGCCTCGGCGTCGAGAAAATCCGCGTAGTCGGCAAGCTCTCCGTCGGCGTGCCTGGCCTCGGCCAAGCGCCGTTTCGGCCTCGGCATAGCGCTTGTCGAGCAGGTAAGCGTGGCCCAGCGCCAGGTAAGCCGCGGCGGCGGCGTCGCCCGTGTGGCTGTGCGCGTAGGCGGCCACCCCGGCATAGGCCTCCGGCGTGCGCAGAGTGGCCAGTTGCTGGGCCATCGGCTGCAGTTCCTTTGAGGCGACAAAGGCCCGCTTGATCCGCGCCGTGCGCGCGACTCTTGCGGCGCGGCTCGACCGGTGGACCGGCTTGCCGTTTCGTGGGCGTACTCTTCGCCGCCTTCGTATGGCTCGCCGGTTTCGGCTGTGGCAGCCGAGGATCCGGATGCGCTTGCATTGGGCGCGGCGGCGGATTGCGCCGCCACCGGCAATGCCAACCATGAGCAACGAAAGCAGAGCCGCCAGAGCGCGGGGCGCGAGACGCGAAAGACAGCGCGAGCGGAAGGAGAAACCGGACATAATTCCACTTTATGCTGATTTAGACGCAACCGGAGCGACTCAGGGGAACCAGTGGCGTTACCGGAAATCCGCACCGGGCCCGGTTTGGTTCCCTGCCGCCGCGTCCGTTACACTCATCTTTTGCCGGCTCGTTCGAATCGTCCCCAGCCGGTCAAGCGGATTCCTTGCAGTGAACCTGCTTGCGACTTTCGCGGCATTTTTCTGGAACCAAGTCCCATGTCAACCATCCAATCGATTGCGGGACAAAACGAGCAGCATCCCGACGTGGCCCTGGTACAACGGGTTCGCGCCGGGGATATCTCGGCCTACGATACGCTGGTCCGCAAGTACGAGCGGCAGATCTTCAGGATTGCGCAGCACATCACGCAAAACCGCGAAGATGCCGAAGACGTAATGCAGGACGCGTTTCTCAAGGCATACGAGAAGCTCGATCAGTTTCAGGGGAATTCGAAGTTTTACACATGGCTGGTGCGAATCGCGGTGAACGAGAGCCTGATGCGGCTGCGCAAGCGGCGCACCGGCAAAATGGTCTCGATCGACGAGGATCTGGAGACCGAAGAGGGCTCCGTGCCCCGCGACTTCGCCGACTGGGCGCCCGAATCCGGAACAGAACTACACCCAGTCCGAGCTGGCCGAGATTCTCAAGAAAAACCATTCAGGGCTTGCCGCAGGGCTTTCGCGTGGTCTTTGTGCTGCGCGACGTGGAAGGACTCTCGACCGAAGAGACGGCCGAGACGCTGGGTTTGAGCGTTCCCGCCGTCAAGTCGCGCCTGCTGCGCGCGCGGCTGCAACTGCGCGAGCGGCTGACCCGCTACTTCCGCCGCAGAGCCGGGTCAGCAACTACACAGGCGGGCGCGCCGACCAACGGAATGGCGGAGATGGAGCTGAAGCATGACCTGCACTGAGTTTCTCGACGATTCTCGACGACGTGATCGACGAATCCATCGCCGCCGAGACACGCGCCGAGATCGAAACTCACCTGCAAAAGTGCGGCCACTGCGAAGTCGTTCTGAACACCACGCGCAAGACCATCGAAATTTATCCGCTGCCACGAAATCTACGAGTTGCCCACCGAAGTCAGCGAGCGCCTGCACGCGGACATCATGGAGCGGTGCAAGAAGGCGAAGTAGCAGGTTTCAGGTTTCAGCTCCAGTTGTGCCGAGCAACACTTGGCAGCCTCCGCAACCACTCTCGACAGGCGGGTGGCCCACCCGATCTTGGGGCGTCGAGACCGGGGCCACGCGCCAAGGGGTTATTGTCGGGATTGTGTACCTCACGCAGGGTAAATTTACATATAAAAATGCAAGAACGCTGGTAAATTGTTTTCTGCCTACTACTTGATACAAGGAGGATGTGGTGAGACGATTTTTTATATGAATCGAGCGAAATTTCTCAGGATTGTGAGTCGGCTGGGCGTCAGTGCCCGCGCGGCAACCGGAAAAGTAGTTCGTCAATGGGGATGGGTGACTCCTGCGGGTTTCGGCTTGGGAGCATGGGGCGTAGGTGAGTATCTGGCCGCTATCATCCTGTTCAGCGCTTCTGGGTTGGTTTTTGTCCTTAAATGCGCTCATTGGGAAACGCCAAATATTGGGAGAAAATTGGCGGCGATTGCGTTAGCTTTGGTGTTCATTGTTCTACTTTGCTACGGGGTGAATATCCAACGCGGAACCGAGCCACTTTCGAAGACGTACGCAAAATGGCAAGAAGGCCGCGAGGCGCCGAAAGAGCAGCAAGCAGGCCCGCCACAAATCCCACCGGCAGCTCAAGAGGCTCCAGCACCATCTCAGCCGCCAAAGCTGGGGCAGGTATTGCCTCCGACACCGGGTATCTCCGCCAGATCCTCAACACAGGGATCCAATAATACCGAAGCAATTGGCGCTCTGAGTCAGTTGGGATGGACGATTAAAAGAGACACCCCGATAATTACCTTTGCCGCATCGGATAAATTGCCGGCGATGGCCGAGTCAAGCAGGTATTTTGCTCAGATTCGCGGACCATTCCGACTCGACATTGAACGAGTACCGAATTTAGAAGGTCTGCAACTACTTGGCTCAATAAAAAACTGCCGAGAACTCTTGGTGGATGCAATCGAGTCCTCGGATATTTCGCCGTTGGCTACTTTTAAATCATTGCAAAAACTGGAAATCAATCAAATACCGTTCCATACAACCGAAGATGTTGACGGCAGGCCACTAGCCGAGATGGTGGGTCTCATTACCCTAAATCTCGACATCCGCATCTCCGATTTGAGTCCAATCACAAAAATGCCTCACTTGCAGACCTTGTATGTCACGACTCCTCTAATCCGAGACTTGTCTCCGATTGGCGGCCATGCGGAGCTGAAATTTCTCAGTGTGATAGGTTCGAGCGCGAAGGACCTGTCATCAATTGCGACCGACACGAGACTGGAGGAGCTTGAAATAGACTCAAGGCAAGTTCGATCTCTTCCATCGATAGCCTCCCTCCCTAATTTGCATAAATTAGAACTAATTGAGATGCAAACCGCAGTTGATCTATCCCCAATAGGTAGCCTAACAACTCTCAAACAGTTGTATTTGGACGGCGCTTTCATTATGAATCTTGAGTTCTTGGGCAAGCTTCAAAATCTCACCTCCCTTCGAGTCATGAGTATGCAGGCGTTTTTTGGGCCTCGGGCCCATGTAACTGGTTTTGAGAGGTTGTGCGCATCGCCACATCTAGGAACGTTGGCCCTCGGCGATCTCGATATTCCCAATCTTGGGTTTATTTCTCAATGTAGAGAACTCACAGAGGTCAGCATCAGGAATTTGCCAATATCCTCTGTGGCCGATCTAGCGAGCGTTCCTACCCTAGAAAAAGTCGAGCTGGCTAATGTTCAAGTCGTCGAGATATCGCCGCTGCTCGATCTGCCGAACCTTCAGACTCTGGGGATTTCGAATGTTCCTGCCAGGAATGACGTTATCTCTGCGCTGGAGCAGCGGGGTGTTAAAGTGACTCCATGATTCTCCTATGCGCTACGGGAACCTGGGGGGAACCTGGGGAACCCGGGCGAACCCGGGGACAGACGAGACGTTCCCTAAAGGTCCGACTAAGGTGTAGTTTCTGTTTGTGGCGTCATTTGCCGGTTATCGGCGTCTCTCAAGGGAGTACAAAATGACGGAAGGAGCCAATCGTGCAAATACATCAGCGCCTGGCTGTAATGGTATGTCTGATTCCGGCCCTAATGGCGTCGCGGCCATCGGTCGCGCAGTCCTCCCCCGGTTCGGGAACCCCCGGCTCGGGAACAGAGACAAGTCACACCGAAGGTGCGGTGCCGGGACTGCATGACTTCGATTTCTTATTTGGGCACTGGCGAGTTCATCATCGAAAGCTGAAGCAGCGCCTCGTCAATAGTCACGAATGGATCGAATTCGAAGGGACGTTGTACAGCCAGCCACTGATGGGTGGCTACGCGAATGTCGACGACACCGTATTCGAGGTTCCGGGCGGCACTTACCGGGGCGTAGCTCCGCGATCGTTCAACGCAAAGTCGGGGCAATGGTCGATCTGGTGGATGGACAGTAGAATGCCCAGCGCCCCGATAGACCCGCCCGTAATCGGTAGCTTTCGCAATGGCGTAGGAACGTTCTATGCGAACAACGATACCGAAAACGGGAGACCAGTCCGCACAAGATTCATATGGTCCGAGATCACACCCACCTCATGTCACTGGGAACAGGCAGAATCAACGGATGGCGGGAAAACTTGGGAGACGGATTGGATACAGGACCTCAAACGAGTGCCATAGCTTCTGCGGGCGCCCTGCAACTGCGTGAGCGGCTCGCGCGTAAGAATTATGGAACGCTGCAAGAAGGCGAAATAACAGCTTTCAGCCATCAGCTTTCTGCTCGTTGCATCTTACCGATAGCATGCAGCTTACGACTGTATTCCGTCGTTCCTTCCGGGTTCTTTCCTTTTACCTTTTGCTTGCATTCTCTCACAGCCTGACGGTTTCGCGGTTTCTGCGAGACTGAAAAACTGTGTCCGCAAGTTGTTGATTTGGCGCGGTCCACAGTTTCATCGTTTCACAGCCGCTGTATTTCATTGGGGGGCCGGGTCGGAAGTTGTGAGGGTGGGGAGGCGAACCGAACCACAACTTTCGCCCTGAGACCGCGTCTGACCCATCAGCAGGCTCGCGCCGTGCGAAGATGCGCCGGTCATTCCCCGCCAGGAGCGTTTGCGATGGAGTTGTTGCACGGGTCGAGCCACGGACCGGTCGCCATCGTCCTTTGCTGCAGCCTCTGCTTCCCTGCTCCGTTGGGTTTGGCGCAGCAGAATGTGAAGGGCGACGAGCCTTCCGCGAGAGTTGTGAATCGGCGGGAGTACGTTCCGAGCCAACTCCAGGGCGACGAGCGCATTCTTCATGCTTTGAACCGCTTCACCTTCGGGCCGCGGCCCGGCGATCTGGAAGCCGTGCGCGCGATGGGCCTGGAGAAATGGTTCGACGCGCAACTGCATCCCGCAAGCATCGACGAAGCGAACCTGAACGCGCGGCTGGCCTCGTATCCCGCCATGCAGTGGAGCACGCAGAACCTGATCTTCCGCATGCCCAGCCCGGCCATGATTCGCCAGGCGGCGGATGGCAAGATCGAGATTCCTCCCAACGGCACGCTGCACGCGGTGTATGAGAACCAGATCTATCGCTTCCAGGTGAGAAAGGCGGCGCAGGCCGAGAAGCAGACCAATGTGGCCGCGAATCCTGGTACGGCTCCGGCGGGCGGCGCGCAGAGGCCCGGGCAGATTCCGGGAATGGCCGCCAACGCCAACATGGATGCGGGCGGCAGCGCGAACATGGAAGCGGGCGATGAAACGATGGCGCCTAACACGGCTGGCGCGGCGCAACAGCGAGAGATGGGCGGGGCGGCGCAGCCCGCAGCGGTGCAGCAGCGAGACATGACCGCGGCAACTCCGGCGGCGAACGCCATGACGACGCCGGCAACTAATGTCAATCAGGCATCGCCGGCTCCCCGCCCGACGAAGCCCTGATGCTCGCATTCTGGCCTTGCCGCCGGAGCAGCGCGTGCGGCGGTTGCAGGCGATGCAGCCGGCGGAGTTCGACAACTTCATCAAGTCGCTCAAGCCCGCGCAGCGCGCGGCGCTCAGTGGCCGGCATGAGCCCGGATCTGAGAGAGTCGGTCGAGGATCTGCGACACCCGGAGCAGACGGTGGTGCAGGAGCTTATTCGCCGAGCGGCTGACGCGCGACATCTACTCCAACGCGCAGCTGCAGGAAGTGATGACGGATTTCTGGCTCAATCACTTCAACATCTATCTGCGCAAGAACGAGCAGATGCCTTACTACCTGGTGAGCTATGAGCGCGACGTGATCCGGCCGCACGCGCTGGGCAAGTTTGAGGACCTGCTTGAAGCCGTGGCGCACAGCCCGGCGATGATGATCTATCTCGACAACGCGGAAAGCATCGGACCGGATTCGCTGGCGGCGGAGCGCGCGAAGATGGCGGAGGCGCGGCGGCCCAACGCCAAGCGGCAAGCGCCCGAAGGACTGAACGAGAACTATGCGCGCGAGCTGATGGAGCTGCACACGCTGGGCGTGAATGGCGGCTACACGCAGGCCGACGTGACGCAGGTGGCGCGCGTGCTGACGGGCTGGACGGTCGATCGGCCGCAGTTCGGCGGCGGATTCCAGTTCAATCGACAACCGGCATGAGCCGGGCACGAAGAAGGTGATGGGCGACCAAGATCAAGGATCACGGCGAGATGGAGGGCCGCGAGCTGCTGCACATGCTGGCCATGCGGCCGGCCACGGCGCAGTTCATCTCGCGCAAGCTGGCGATCCGGTTTGTGAGCGACGATCCGCCGCAGGCGCTGGTGGACCGCATGGCGAAGACGTACCTCGCCAGCGGCGGCGATATTCCCACGGTGCTGAAGACGCTGTTCCGCTCGCCGGAGTTCTGGGCGGCGAGCGACTACCGCGCCAAGGTGAAGACGCCGCTCGAGTTTGTGGTCAGCGCGGTGCGGGCGAGCAATGCGGACGTCGAGAACTATCAGCCGCTGGTGAATGCGCTGCGCCAGATGGGAATGCCGCTTTACGGATGCATTCCGCCGGTCGGATACAAGTGGGATGAGGCCGATTGGGTGAGCACGGGCGCGCTGGTGGACCGCATGAACTTTGCGTTGTCGCTGGCCGCGAACCGGTTGCCGGGGATCACGGTGGAGTGGGCGCCGGAGCTGGACATGAGCGCTCTCGACAGCGATGCGCCCGCGATGCAGGTGGTGCCGACGCCGGAGTCGGAAGAGGCGCGCCTGGAGCCGATGCTGGTGCCGGGCGGCGTGAGCGAGGCCACGCGGGCGGCGGCGCTGGAGGAATTCGAGGCGCAGAGCGCGCAGAATCGCGCTGATGGCGACACCGGTTGTCCGCGCCGCGGAGAGCGCAATCGCGCGCCCGCAGCCGATGCATACGAGCGGGAAGATCAGTTGCTGGCGGGATTGCTGCTGGGCTCGCCGGAGTTTCAGAGAAGATAGTTGGAGCACGAAGCCAAGCGGCTTGTCAGTTCTGAGCGAACGGGGCACCAAACGCAGTTCAGTTTGGGGGTAGGTGAGCCGATAGAATCTGCTGTATCGAGTTGCGGAGTCAAAACCGATGCAAATGAACCGGCGATTTTTCCTGCACAGGGGCGCGCTGGCCGTAGCGGGCACAACGGCGATGCCGAATTTTCTTGTGCGCAGCGTGCTGGCGCAGACGGCCGGAGACGCCGGGGCAGCGGCTGGTGGTGATCTTCCAGCGCGGCGCGGCCGACGGGCTCAACGTCGTGGTTCCCTATCGCGAGAAGAATTACTACACGATGCGGCCGAGCATTGCGATTCCGCAGAATCAGGTTCTCGATCTGGACGGATTTTTCGGCCTGCATCCCTCGCTCGCTGCGTTCAAGCCGCTCTACGATCAGGGACAACTGGCGATTGTGCACGCCTGCGGCTCGCCGGATATGAGCCGGTCGCACTTTGACGCGCAGGACTACATGGAATCGGGCACGCCGGGCGTGAAAAACACCGAGGATGGCTGGCTGAATCGCGCGCTGCAGGCAGAAGACGCGTATGTCGCCGCGTGCAATTGTGGCCGGCACAACCAGGAGCACACGGCTTTTCGCGCGCTGGCGCTGGGCGCGGATGTTCCGCGCACGCTCGACGGAAAGATTCCCGCGATCGCCATCAGCAACGTGAACAACTTTACCGTGGCCGGGCGCGGCCCGGCGCCTTCACCCGCGGCAAGCGCGTTTGAGGCGATGTATGCCGATTCGGGCGACCGCATCTTTCATGCCGCGGGCGACGAGACCTTTGAAGCGGTGAAGATGCTGCAGCGCGGCGAATCCCGCGCAGTACACGCCGGCGCCGGGCGTGAACTATCCCAACACCGAGTTCGGCAACAACATGCGGCAGATTGCGCAACTGCTGAAGGCGAACCTGGGCGTTGAGGCCGCGTTTACCGATGTGACCGGATGGGACACGCATCAGAACCAGGGCGGCGTGAACGGCCAGCTCGCCAACCGGCTTAGCGATTTCTCCGCGAAGCATTGCGGCCTTCTGGCGCGACATGGGCGACGACGGCGGCAACGTGACGCTGGTGACGATGTCGGAGTTTGGGCGCACGGCGCGCGAAAACGGGACCGGCGGCACCGATCACGGGCACGCCAACGCAATGTTTGTGCTGGGCGGGCAGGTGAAGGGCGGCAAGGTCTACGGCAAGTGGCCGGGCCTGGACAATGAGCAGCTCAACGAGGGCCGCGACCTGGCGCTGACCACCGACTACGCGCAGGTGCTGGGCGAAGTGGTGACGCGCACTCTGGGCGCGGAGAATCTTGAAACTGGTGTTTCCCGGAGCGCAACTGAGCCGTGCGGGATTCCTGCGGCTGGTGTGAATGCCGTGATCCCTGAAGTTCGCAGCAGATGCATTGAGCAGTCATCCTGAGCGGAGTTTGGCTCGTTTTCTGGGCCAAACGCAGTCGAAGGACCTGCATTTCGGCCTTACAACTTATGGGGCGAACGTCGAGACACCCCACAAAGTTCGCAATCTAGTTCCGGCGGCTACGTGCCGCTGGCACGCTGCCCGCCGCATGATTTACCCTCAAGAGCGGAATGAACATTCGGCGCACGCTTCTCTTCTCTTCCCTGGCCGTAGCTGGTGATCGCCGCCGTCGGCTTCATCGTCTTTGCCAAACAATCCAGTACGCCGGCGAGCGCGCCCGCAAGTCAGGAAGTTCCCGACGCGCCCCAGGCGACTCCCGAGGCCACGACGGTTCCCAATGGGCCGCAATGTGGTGATGGACACGTCGATGGGCCGCATTACCTGCCAGTTCTACCAGAAGCAGGCGCCGAAGGCCGTGGCCAACTTTATCGGACTGGCCGAAGGCACGAAGGACTGGACCGATCCCGCGACGAAGAAGGTCCAGCATCACAAGCGGTACTACGACGGCACGATCTTTCATCGCGTGATTCCGGAGTTCATGATTCAGGGCGGCGATCCGACGGGCACGGGGATGGGCGATCCCGGCTATCACTTCGACGATGAGTTCGATCCGGGCTTGAATTTCGACCGGCCGGGCCGGCTGGCAATGGCCAACAGCGGACCGAACACCAACGGCAGCCAATTCTTTATCACCGAGCAGGCTACGATTTTCTCGAACCAGCATTACACGCTCTTCGGCCAATGCGACGACGCGAGCGTGGCGGTGGTGAAGGCCATCGCGCGCGTGCCGCGCGACGCAAACGACAGGCCGCTGACGCCGGTGATGCTGAAGAAGGTGACGATCGTGCGCGAAGGCCAGCCGATGCCGCCAGCGCCGAAAGCAGCGTGTCAGCTATCAGCCGTCAAGACAGATGGATCGAGAGGCAATCATCGGATGATCCGGAAGCTCAGACAGAAACATCTTAGGAGAATTCATGGCACTTGCACCAGGAACCTACGCCGTCTTTACCACCACGGAAGGCAAGATCACGGTTCGGCTTTTCGAGGCCGACGCGCCCATCACCGTCAAGAACTTCATCGAGCTGGCCGAAGGCGCGAAGGAGTGGTCGCATCCGGTCACGCGCGCGAAGTCGAAGGACAAGCTCTTCCACGGCACGATTTTTCATCGCGTGATTCCCGACTTCATGATTCAGGGCGGCGATCCGGCGGGCACCGGAATGGGCGGGCCCGGATACCGCTTTGAGGACGAGACCAAGGGCTCGCCGCACAAATTCGACAAGCCTGGCAAGCTGGCGATGGCCAATTCCGGGCCGAATACCAACGGCAGCCAGTTCTTTATCACGGTGGCGCGCGACGCCGTGGCTCACCGGCAACCACACCATCTTCGGCGAAGTGGTCGAGGGCCAGGACGTCGTGACCAAGATCTCGAAGGTGCCGCGCAACGCGCAGGACAAGCCGCACAAGCCGGTGGTGCTGGAGTCGGTCGAGATCGAGCGCGTGGCGCTAAGACGCAGCAATCTGAAGGACAAGGCCCTGGCTCCGGCGGGGGCCTTTCGTTTTGCGTCTCGATGCTGACTGCGATGCGGCTCACGTATGATTTTGGACATGAGCGGACAAGGAATCGTCGATATCCCCAGCCATCACTCCGGTCGATGAGACCGTGGAGAAGATTGCGCGACATTCTCGAGGCAAAGGGCGTCACGCTTTTCGCGCTCGTCGATCATAGCGGAGAAGCGGCAGAAAGTCGGGCATGAAGATGCGCCCCACCAAGCTGCTGATCTTCGGGAGCCCGAAGGCCGGCACGCCGGTCATGCTGGCTGCGCCGAGCATCGCCATCGATCTGCCGCTGAAGATTCTCGTCTGGGAAGATGAAGCGGGAAAAGCCTGGATTTCTTATAACTCCGCGGATTATCTCCGCAGCCGCCACAATGTCCCCTGGAGAATTGATGCAGAATCGCCGTGGCGGCAACAATGGCGGCCAATGGCCGCCGAGTGGCCGGGCTCGAATAGAGTAGAAAGAAAGCCATTGGTTTGGCGCTGTTTTCAAAGAATGTCAAAGAGGCATAGGTTTTGAGCGGTCCGAAGAAGCCAAAGGGCGCATCCACAACCGATCTCCGGACTGCGCTGCGAGCAGCGACGCGCGCTGAGCGGCGCATCGCACGCATGGCGCGCGCTGCGGCATCGCAACTTCAGGCTGTTCTTCGGCGGGCAAACCATCTCGCTCATCGGCACGTGGATGACGCGCATCGCCACGTCGTGGCTGGTGTACCGGCTCACGGGGTCGGCGCTGCTGCTGGGCACGGTGAGCTTCGCGGGGCAGATTCCCACATTTCTCTTCGCGCCCTTCGCCGGCGTTTGGGTCGACCGGCTCGACCGCCGGCAGGTGCTGGTGTGGACGCAGACGCTGGCCATGGTGCAGTCGTTCGCGCTGGCCGCGCTGACGCTTTCCGGCCACATCACCGTCGACTGGATTCTTGGTCTTGAGCGTGATGCAGGGCATCATCAATGCCTTCGACATGCCGGGGCGCCAGGCCTTCATGGTGCAGATGGTGGGGGACCGCGCCGACCTGGGCAACGCCATCGCGATCAATTCTTCGATGGTGAACGTGGCGCGGCTGATCGGGCCGTCGCTGGCCGGAATGTTGATTGCGGCGACCAGCGAGGGCTGGTGCTTCCTGATCGACGGCATCAGCTACATCGCGGTGATCGCGTCGCTGCTGATGATGCAGCTTGAATGCCGCGGCAGTGCGGCGCGCGGCCACGTCGATGCTGACGGAGTTGAAGGAGGGCTGGAGTTACGTTTCGGGATTCCTGCCCATTCGCACGATTCTGATGCTGTTTGCCCTGGTCAGCCTGATGGGCATGCCGTTTGTGGTGCTGATGCCGATCTTTGCGGCGCAAGGTGCTGCACGGCGGCCCGCATACGCTGGGGTTCCTGATGGGCGCGATGGGCGTGGGCGCGCTGATCTCCGCGCTGTCGCTGGCGGCGCGCAA
This sequence comes from uncultured Acidobacteriaceae bacterium, assembly GCA_963701835.1. Classification (GTDB taxonomy): domain Bacteria; phylum Acidobacteriota; class Terriglobia; order Terriglobales; family Acidobacteriaceae; genus Telmatobacter. The sequence continues at coordinate 96,125 of CAVPBL010000009.1, forward strand.
AAGCGTGCGCGGGCTGATCCGCATGATTCCGATTGCCGCGGCGGTCTTCGGACTGGGGCTGATCGGCTTCGGGCTGTCGCACGTTTTCTGGCTTTCGATGCTGATGGTGCTGGTGGCGGGCATGGGCATGATGCAGGGGATGGCGGCGAGCAACACGATCATCCAGACGCTGATGAGCGAAGACAAGCGCGGGCGCGTGATGAGCTACTACACCATGGCCTTCATGGGGATGGCGCCATTCGGCAGCCTGCTGGCGGGAACGCTGGCGCATGCCATTCCGCCGACGCCGATGTGGATTGTGGAGGGAACGTGCTGGCCGGCGCGCAATGGACGGTGATTCTCAACGGCGCTGGCGGTGGTGCTGGGTGCGGCGTGGTTCTGTGACGCGACTGCCGGCGCTGCGGCGCGTGGTGCGGCCCATTTACCAGGAGATGGGAATCATTCCGGCGGCGCGAGAGATGGCGGCGGAGCAGATGCAGATCGTGAAGGCAGAGACAGCGAGCTCGTACTTCAACAGATCGTGCTGAGCGGCGCTTTCCGCATAGACGCGGAAAGGCTGAGCCCGGATGCTGCGGCTGATCGCTTACTGCGTGACGCCGCAGAGATGCACCTGGACGCCGAGTTCGGCGAGCATGGCGGCCTTGGTTGCGAGGGCTTTGTCCGCAGCTTCGGCTGAAGGAGCATACGCCACGTTCACGTGGTTGGCGCGATGGCGAGCCATCATCTGATTCTGACTGACGCCGTGCAGGATCGGCATGGACGATGGGCCATTGAATCGTGGTTTCGCGCCAGCGGCGTTCGGTTTCGGCAGCGGGCAAACTGACGACTGTGCCGCGGCCGAGGTCGGCGTGCAGCGCGCCGCCTTCGACAAAGACGCGGCTCCAGACGATTTCGCCGGGCTTGCCGACGCCCTTGAGCGATCCGCCGCCGAGCGGGAAGTACATGGCGGGCTGGCGCTCGCTGGTGGCGCCTGCATAGCCGCCGACAAAATGATTGGCGGGCGCGGCGCCGGAGATTTGCAGCAGCCAGACGAAAGCGTCGATTTCGCCAGAGCCGTTGGAGCCGTGCGACCCTTGTAGTGCTCGCCCCAGCGCACATCGTGCAGCGTGGTTGAGGGATCGAGGCCAAGCGCCTTCCAGCAGAGGTTGGTGATCGAGCGCATCAACGCCGGCGCATTCGTCCACTTCGTTGAAGTGCGGCAGCGGACCTCCGGCATAGAGCTCGTCTTTGCGTTCCTTCGGCAAAGACCGGCGGACGATCGGCATTGTTCAGCATGCCTTCGGCCAGGTCGGACGCGGGCACCATGTCCTTGAGCCCCTGCTGATACTGAATGCCGATGGCGTCGCAGCCGAACTCGTGGGCGATGCGGACGGCCGCGATGTACATCCGGCACTGATCGAGCACCTGATCGAGAGTCAGCTCCGTCGCGGCATCCTTGCCGAAGGCGAACTTGACGCCTTTGGCGACGAGCCACTCGATAGACGGCTTGCGCTTCGGCGTCGCTGACCGTGCGCATCTTGGCGACCAGCGCCGACTGGCTCAGCCGCTCCTTGAAGATTCCGGCGGGATTGAGCAACTCGTCGTCGATGATGGCGTTGTACATGCCCATGCAGCCTTCATCGAAGATGCCCATGATGGCTTTGCGATGCTTCAATCGGCGGCGAGCTCGCGCGCCCAGTTGCGCGCTGGCGGCGGGCAGCTTGCTCTTGTCGAGCGGATGGACGTGCGAGAGATCGTGCGTAATCTTGCCGTCGCGCAGCCATTCGTCGAGCGCGTCTCTGAAAATAGGCGTCGGTGAAGTCCTTGCTCCAGATCGAGGAGAACGGCTTGCCGGCCTTGACCAGCGAGCCATTCAGATTGAGCAGGCCGACGAGTCCCGGCCATTGGCCCGACCAGTTGGCGACGGTGAGAATCGGCCCCTGATGGCTGCGCAGGCCGGGAAGAACATGATGGCTGTACTGCCAGGCCGCCGTGGCAAAAACGAGCCGGGCCTGGGGATGAATCTTCATGAAGACATCCATGCCCATGGCGCTGCGAGGAGATGAAGCCGTGCTTCAGTTTCTCGTCGTAGGCGTGGGCGCGGACCAGCTTGAAGCCCTTTTGCGCAAATGCCGCGGTGAGCTTTTCTTCCATGTCGCGCTGCGCGGGCCAGCAGACCTGGTTGGCGGAAAGGCGCAGATCGCCGCTGGTGACCAGCAGCACTTCATTCGCTGCCGGCATTGCTGCTTCCTGATTTGCGGTTGCCATGTCGATCGCTTCCTGCACGATGAATTCGTTTACACCAAGGAGAAATATACACCGCAGCGCCGGCGCAAGGTTTGCGGGCGGCGGCAGTTAGGATGGAAGTGGTTCCGCAGGTTCTGGAGCGGACGAGCCGGGACAGCGAATCATGTCGCGCAAGAAAACACAATTGCAGATTGTGCCGCGCAAGCCGCACGGCCGGTGGAAAGCGCGCCGTGCACGGCGTCAGCAACCGCGCGAAGCGCGCACCGCTCGTCTCAGGCCGATGGCTGCTCGCGGCGGTTTCATGACGATTGCTGCCGCGGCTGCTTTGCGGCTGGCTGGCGCTTGTGCCTGCTTTTCTGGCAAGGGAGCTGGCAGTTGCTCTATCATCCGGCGGCGGCTGTCGCGCGAACGCCGGCCAGCGCGGGATTGGCCTTCGATCCGGTTGCATTTGCCGCGACGGACACAGGCGTGCCGCGGCTCAAGGGCTGGTGGATTCCGGCGGCGCAAGGACGCTGCGTTCGGCCGGTTCACCGTGCTTTATCTGCACGGACAGAACGGCAACCTGGGAGACACGGTGGACGCGCTGGCCCGGCTGCACGCGGCGGGCGTGAATGTGCTGGCCTTCGATTATCGCGGCTACGGCGAGAGCCAGTTCGCGCGGCCCAGCGAGGCGACACTGGCGCCAGGATGCCGAGTGGGCGCTCGAATATCTGACCGGAACGCGGCACATCGACGCCGGAACGATTGTGCTGGACGGCACGGGCCTCGGCGCGAACCTGGCTCTCGAAGTTGCCGCGGAGCATCCGGAGCTGGCCGGGGTGATCGTGGATTCGCCGATGGCCGATCCGATGGCCGCGATCTTCAACGATGCGCGCGCGCGGCTGGTTCCGGCGCGTCTGCTGGTGCGGGACCGCTACGATCTGGATGCGGCGGCTGCGGCGGTGCGCGTTCCGGTGCTGTGGTTCGAGCGGCGCGATGCGGCAACCGGCGAGCGCACAGAGCCGCAGGCGTACGAGAAGATCGCGTCGCACAAGATGCTGGTGTGGCTGAATCCCTCAGGGGACACGTACAAGCAAACTGAGGATGCGCTGAGCCGATGGCTCGATGATCTGCCGACCCGCTGATCTGGCCGCAGCCATCGGAGACACGACAACTCTACCGCACAATGTCGCGATGCAGCGCCTTCACCTGGTAGCCGGCCTTCTTGAGCCGCTTGCCGATCTCTTCGGCCATCATCACGCTGCGGTGCTGGCCGCCGGTGCAGCCGAAGGCCACGGTCAGGTAGCTCTTCCCTTCCTCAACGTAGTGCGGCAGCAGGTAGAGCATGAGCTTGGTCACGCGATCGAGAAACTCCCTGGTCTGCGGAAATCCGCGCACGTAGGCGGCGACTTTGGGATCGAGCCCGGTCTTTTTGCGGAACTCCGGCACGAAGTGCGGATTGGGCAGGAAGCGCACATCGAAGACCATGTCCGCGTCCAGCGGCACGCCGTTCTTGAAGCCAAAGCTCAGGCAGGAAACGAGCAGGCGCTTGGTTTCTTCCTCGTGGCCGAAGCGGGCTAGGATGTCGGCGCGCAGCTCGTGCACGTTGAAGTTGGAGGTGTCGATCAGCGTGTCGGCGACGTTGCGGATGGGATCGAGCAGTTGACGCTCTTCGACAATGGAGCGCCAGACCGTCTCCGACTGGCCCAGCGGGTGCGGGCGGCGCGTCTCAGAGTAGCGCCGAACCAGCACGGCGTCCTGCGCGTCGAGAAAAACCACGCGCGTGTGCAGCTGCTTCTTGATGCTCTTCAGGATTTCGGGCAGGCGGTCGAGGGTGGCGCCTTCGCGAACGTCCACGACGATGGCGGCCCGTTCCACCTCGGCGGACTTGCTGACGAGGCCGGCAAAATGGGGCAGCAGTTCCAGCGGCAGATTGTCGACGCAGTGAAATCCCAGATCCTCAAAGGCCTTGAGCGCAGAAGCCTTGCCCGCGCCGGAGATTCCGGTGACGATGACCAGCTCCTTGGCTGGCTTGCGGCCGGCTTTTCGCTTGTCGGGCGGCTCGCTCGCGATTTGGCCGCTTGGCGCGAGGGCTTCTGGGGCGTCATTGGTTTCAATGCTACACCGGAGATCAAACCCTGAAAAAATGGCCGGCGGGCCACTCCGGAGCAGAGTCAGCAATCCGGGCGCGACCGCCCAGTAGCCGGCTTCGGCAAGCGCGAGGGCCCGCTCCGGCGTCCAGGGGCGGCGAAAACAGCGGGCCCTGGCCCAAGGCGCAGCCCATGCGGGACAGCGCCGCGAGCTGTTGCGGGGTTTCGATTCCCTGCGCGACAATCTGCAGGCCCAGCGTATTGCAGAGGCGAATCAGCGACTCCAGCACGGCCAATTGCCGGCCCGACGAAAGCGCGGCCGCGGTCAGCCTGGGAGCGAGTTTGACCATGCCCACGGGAAGGTGAACGAGGTGATTCAACGGCGCGAGGCTGCTGCCGAAATCGTCGATCGCCACGCGCACCTGCCAATCCGCCAGGCGCTGCAGAATGGCAACCGCCGCGTCGGGGTTCTCATTGAACGCGCTCTCCGGCGCTTCAAACAAGAGCCGCGACGGGTCAGCGCCGCTGGCCGCAAGAGCTTTCATCAAATGCGCGATCAGGTCGGGATGATAGAGCTGGCGGCGCGTCAGGTTGACGGTCAGCGATCAGATCCTGCTCGGGCAGGCGATCGCTCCAAACGCGCAACTGCGCGCACACGGCGTCGAGCGTCTCGCGCCCCATCAGAATGGAAAGGCCGGTGTCTTCGGCCACGGCGAGCAGGTCGCTGAAGCTATCCACGATCCCGTCGGCGCGGCGCAGGCATGAGGAGCGACTCGAATCCCTCGAGCTTGCCGCCCGCGAGGCGGTAGATGGGCTGATACTGGAAAACAAACTGGCGCTTGTTCGACCGCCGTTCGCAGCTCGCGCTCCCGCTCCTGCTGGGTGGTGACGCAGACCTCGAGGTGCTTGTCGAAGATTTCGTAGCGGCCGCCGCCCGGCCTGTTTGGCGCGGTACATGGCAAAGTCCGCGTCGCGGAGCAGAAGGTCGGAGGTACGTGTGATCGGGCCCGGCCATGGCCGCGCCGATGCTGGCGCCGGCGTGGACCGTCGTGCCCAAAGATCTCGAAGGGCCGCTCCATCTCCTGCAGGATGCGGCTCGGCCACCACCTCAAGATCGTAGGCGGTGACAATGTTTTCGACCAGAACGGCAAACTCGTCTCCGCCGAGGCGCGCGGCCGAGTCCTGAGGACGCAGCGCAGGCGCGCAGGCGCCCGGCAACCGCGATCAGCAGAGCATCGCCCGCGGCGTGGCCGAGACCGTCGTTGACTTCCTTGAATCGTCGAGGTCCAGATAGAGCACGCCGCAACCATGGTCGGGATCGCGCAGGCGGCGGCTGAGCGTGAGGTTGACGCGGTCAAGAAACAGCGCCCGATTCGGCAAGCCGGTCAGCACGTCGTGCATGGCGTCGTGCTGCAGCTTTTCTTCCGTCTGCTTGTGCTCGCCGATATCGCGAAAGGTGAAGACGTAGCCGACCTTGGCGCCGTCCACGAGCAGCGGCGCGATCTGCAGGCTCACATCCACCAGTTCGCCCGCCTTGTTGCTGCGCACTGTTTCCACCGTCGCGAAGCCGTGGTCGTCGACGGCTTTGAGCAGCGACGGCATTCTCGTTGAGTCGCGTCTCCGGCACAATCAGCTCGCGCAGGCTGCCGCCGCCGGCCTCCTCCGCGGTGTAGCCGAACATGCGCGTAAAGGCCGGATTGGTGTAGAGCACATGATTCTGGTGCTCGATGGCGACGGCCTCGGGAAGGCTGGCCAGCACGTCTTCCATCAGCCGCGATTTGGGAGCGCGCTCCCGCTCGCTGGGATGGGCCACAATGACGGCCTCGCGCAGCTCGGCGTTCAGAATGCTGTAGGTGCCTTCGACGGGCATCAGGCGGCCGGTCTTGGCCGGAAGCGTGGCGTGGAAGGGGCTGCCGCGCTGCGTGCCGGTCAAAGGCGTTTGCGGCTCCGCCGTGCCGGGAAAAGTCCCCACAGAACATCTTCGACCGGGCGGGGAATCCACTCGCCCTCGGTCAGGCCCAGCATGCTGGCGCGCTTCGGCGTTGGCAAAGACAATCTTCCCGGCGCGCTCCAGAAACACCAGAACCGGCAGGCCATCGAGAACCTCGCGCTGCGCATCGGGATTCGCGTTTTCGTGATAGATTCAATCCCGTGGCCTCCCCGGGCACTGCCGCGATTCCCGCCTGCAATGGGCTTGCCGTTCCGGCATGGATCCGGCGCCTGATGGAGATGTTCGCCATATATTCAGATCGTATGTGGCCGATGATTCTGACCAACCATCCCCAAAACCGGTCAACGGGTGCAACCAAAGTCCAGCGTGTGGGCGCAGTTTGCGCGGACAATTTCCGCTGTTGCGCGGCGCGCTTCCGCTTCTCACAATGGCATGCAAACGCGGCGCACGGCATGACCATTGGGCGCGCGATCAACGGGAACCGTGCGATGCGGCAGAGAAGCGACCGCGCCGGATCGAGGAACGACAACGCGCGCTCTAGGGGATCTCCACCAATTCCATCTGGCCGTCGCGCCGGCGATGGAGCACAAACATGTCTCCCGACGCGGTGCGGAAGATGAGCAGATCGCGGTCGCGGAACTCGGCGTCCTTGACGGCCTCCTCAATGGTCATGGGCTTGAGCGCAATGGCTTCGCCGCTCTTGACGATGTGCGGCTCGACCACCGTGGCGCTGCGCGGGAAACGAGTGAACCGCGATGGAGGCTCGCGCTTTGCCGGCGAGGCGAGATGGCTTCGCCTCTTCGTCCTCGGCAGTCCGGCTCGGCGCGCGCCTTGGGCCGCGCTACCGGCGGAGCGGTGAGCACCTTCTCGCCTTTGGGCAGGCGCTTGCTCACAGGCGGCGGTCGCGGTAGCGGTGGGCCTGGTGTTCGGCGTGCTCGATGGCCTCGCGGAGCGCCGCGATCGGCGTGTCGGCTTTGCCGGTGGCGGCGAATCTTCTGCAGACGCGCCTGCACGGTCAATTCCACGATGTGGACATGCCTCTGCGCGCTGAAGGTGACGCTGGCGCGCGCCGTGCGGCCCAGAATGCGGCCAATGCGTTCCATCCCCTCCTCGGCCTGCTCGCGCAGCGCCTTGGAGATTCTTCCCTTTTCTGGCGGTCATTGCCACATCCATGGTCGCCCTCCGCTTGGTATCGTCCAGCCGGCGCCGGAATCCGGCGTTTGTGGAGCACAGTATATGCCGGAGCGAGCCGCTCAGCTTCTAGCCTGCTAGCTTCTAGCTTGTCGATTTTCATGCCTGTCAGCGGTGTCTTTTGCGGCAATCTTATGCGAAGTAATACCCGATTCAGCACACGCAGATCGTCCGACCGAGCGAGCTAGAGCTAGAGCTAGCAGCTAGAAGCTGTCTTTCAGATCTCCCAGCGCAGCAGCACCGTGCCCACCGTAAACCCCGCGCCCACCGCAGCCAGCAGCACCAGATCGCCCTTCTTCAGCTTGCCTTCTTCGATGGCCGTCTCCATGGCCAGCGGAATCGTGCCGGACGAGGTGTTGCCGTACTTTTCGATATTGATAATCACGCGATCCGCGGGCCATCTCCAGCCGATCGGCCGTGGCCTAATGATGCGCTTGTTGGCCTGGTGGGGAATGAAGCAGCCCAGGTCCGCGCCCGTCACGCCGTTGCGCTCCAGCAGCTTCAGCTGTGGCTTCGGCCATCTTGCGCACCGCGAATTTGTACACCGCGGGCCCGTCCTGGTGGATGTAGTGCCATCTTCTTGTCGACGGTCTCGTGGGTGGAGGGATTCAGGCTGCCGCCGCCCTGCATGTTCAGGCTGACGCCGCCCGAGCCGTCGATCTCGTTGCACAAAGTCGATGAAGCCGATCTCGCCCTCTTCGCCGGCTCCAGCAGCACCGCGCCGCCGCCGTCGCCAAAAAGCACGCAGGTGGTGCGGTCGGTGTAGTCGGTCATGCGCGTATTGGCGTCGGCGCCGCACACCAGCACCTTGGTATGCGCGCCGCTCTCGACCATCTTCACGCCGGCCTGCAGCGCATAAACAAATCCCGAGCAGCCGCCGGAAACGTCGAAGCCCCACGCGCCCTTGGCGCCGATCTTGTCCTGCACCAGGCAGGCGGTGGAGGGAAACATCATGTCGGGCGTCACCGTGCCGACGAGGATGACTTCCAGCTTCGCTCGGCGCGATGCCGCGCGCGGCGAGGCATTTTTTCGCGGCCTCGGCGCACATGTCGCTCACGCCCAGGCCCTTGCGCCAGCATGTGCCGTTCGCGGATCCCGGTGCGCTCCATGATCCACTGATCGCTGGTCTCCACCATTTTTTCAAGGTCTTGATTGGTGATCACATCGGGAGGAACGTAGGTTCCGAGCGCCGTAATCTTGGCGCGGCGGCCCACCACGGGGCGAACGGTAAGGCTCAATGCATTTCTCCTTGCGGCGCACACACCGGGTGGGGAACCGGTTGCGCCGCGCAAAAGCGTCAAGGATCGAGGAAAGCGCCAAAAAAGTACCGGGTGACCTACTGCACCCGTACTAGCCCGTTACCGTTGCTTCCTTCCGGACCTGGCGGGGTTGGCGGGATTACGTCGCGTAGGACCCGGCACTGATTGATTTTATCACTCGGCGCGATGCGGGATGCAGAATGCGAAAGCCCATCCAAATCGGATGGGCCTTCGCCTCGCGACGCAACAAAGAATCACGCAAGGTCGAAGCGATCGAGGTTCATCACCTTGGTCCAGGCGGCCACGAAGTCCTCGACGAAGGCTTTCTCGGCATCGCTGCTGGCATAGACTTCGGCGAGCGCGCGGAGCTGCGAGTTCGAACCGAAGACGAGATCGACGACGGTGCCGGTCCACTTGAGCTCGCCGGTCTTGCGGTCGCGTCCTTCCAGCACGCCTTCCGACTTGCCGGACTTCTGCCACTTCGTTTTCATGTCGAGCAGGTTGACGAAGAAATCGTTGGTCAGCGTGCCGGGCCGCTTGGTGAAGACGCCGAGCTGGCGACTGGCCGAAGTTCGCGCCCAGAACTCTCATGCCGCCGATGAGGACCGTCATCTCGGGAGCGGTGAGGGTGAGCAGTTGCGCTTTGTCGAGCAGCAACTCGGCGGCGCAGCTCTCGAGTCCCTTGCGGACGTAATTGCGGAAGCCGTCGGCCTTCGGCTCGAGCACTGCGAACGAAGCCACATCGGTCTGCTCCTGCGAAGCGTCCGTGCGGCCCGGCGCAAACGGCACCTTCACGTTGTGGCCGGCCTTCTTCGCGGCCGCCTCAACGGCTGCGCACCCGCCAAGCACGATCAGGTCGGCAAGCGAGACTTTCTTGCCGCTCGTTTTGCGCAGCCATTGAACTCCTTCTGGATGGCTTCGAGCTTCGACAGCACCTTTGCGAGTTCGGCCGGCTGGTTGACTTCCCAATCCTTCTGCGGGGCAAGGCGAATGCGCGCGCCGTTGGCGCCGCCGCGCTTGTCGCTGCCGCGGAAGGTTGCAGCCGACGCCCACGCGGTGGTCACGAGCTGCGAGATCGAGAGGCCTGAAGCGAGAATCTTTGGCCTTGAGCGCTTCGATGTCCTTTTCATCGATCAGCGATGGTCGACGGCGGGAACCGGGTCCTGCCAGATCAGCTCTTCCTTCGGCACCAGCGGGCCGAGGTAGCGTGAGCGCGGGCCCATGTCGCGGTGCGTGAGCTTGAACCATGCGCGGGCAAACGCGTCGGCAAACTCCTCCGGGTGTTCCAAGAAGCGGCGCGAGATTTTCTCGTAGGCCGGATCAAACCGCAAAGAGAGATCGGTGGTCAGCATCGTGGGCGCGTGGCTCTTTGCCGGGTCGTGCGCGTCGGGAACCGTGCCGGCGCCGGCGTCGCCCTTGGGCTTCCACTGGTGCGCGCCGGCCGGGCTCTTGGTCAGCTCCCACTCGTAGCCGAACAGATTCTCGAAGAAGTTGTTGCTCCACTTGGTCGGCGTTGTGGTCCAGGTGACTTCAAGGCCGCTGCTGATGGCGTCTCCGCCATTGCCGGTGCCAAAGCTGCTCTTCCAGCCCAGTCCCTGCTCTTCGATACCGGCGCCCTCGGGCTCGCGGCCAACGTGGCTTGCAAGGTCGGCGGCGCCGTGAGTCTTGCCGAAGGTGTGGCCGCCGGCGATCAGCGCGACCGTCTCTTCGTCGTTCATCGCCATGCGGGCGAAGGTCTCGCGGATGTCGCGCGCGGCGGCGATCGGGTCGGGATTGCCGTTGGGGCCTTCGGGGTTCACGTAGATCAGGCCCATCTGCACGGCGCCAAGAGGATTTGCCAGCTCGCGGTCGCCGCTGTAGCGCTCGTCGCCCAGCCACGTGGTCTCCGGGCCCCAATCGATGTCCTCTTCCGGCTCCCAGATGTCGGCGCGGCCGCCGCCGAAGCCGAAGGTCTTGAAGCCCATCGACTCGAGCGCCACGTTGCCGGCGAGGATCATCAGGTCGGCCCAGGAGATCTTGCGGCCGTACTTCTGCTTGATGGGCCAGAGCAGGCGGCGCGCCTTGTCCAGGTTCACGTTGTCGGGCCAGCTGTTGAGCGGCGCGAACCGCTGCGCGCCTCTGCCGCCGCCGCCGCGTCCATCGTGGATGCGGTAGGTGCCCGCGGAATGCCAGGCCATGCGAATGAAGAGCGGCCCGTAGTGGCCGAAGTCGGCCGGCCACCATTCCTGCGAATCGGTCATCAGGGCGTGCAGATCCTTGATCACGGCATCGAGGTCGAGGCTCTTGAACTCCTCGGCGTAGTTGAACTCCTCGCCCATGGGATTGGACAGCGAGGACTGCTGATGCAGAATCCCCAGGTTCAGCTGGTTGGGCCACCAGTCGCTGTTGCCTTTGGCTCCTGCCGTTGTGTGCTTGAGCATGTTGCCCGAGAACGGGCACTTCGATTCGCTGGGCCGATTTGTATTCGCTCCTAGCATGGCGTTTTGATCGTCAACAATGGGCGGTCCGGGGTTTTTTTCTGGCGTTCAGACATGGTGTGTCTCCTTGGGGCTGCGGCCGGGTCCTCTGTAGTGCCAAACCGAGTGGTGCCGGCATTGCGTGAAGTCGTTAGCCTGCAATACGCAGCTGAGCGCGGTGGCTTGCGACTGGAACACTCAGATCATCACGCTCCTGAGACGGTCGAACAACTACCAGATGATCGCTTCCGGTGCGAGCGGCTCTCGCGTTGCGCTACCGCAGACCCACCAAGCCAGTCACCGATTGAATCAATTTCGCGGGATCGTAGCCCACCCCGTCCTTAAATACAGTTTCGACTTTTTCGATGTTGGCGATGTTCTCCGCGGGATTTGCGCCCAGTACAACCAGGTCGGCTGTCTTGCCGGGAGCAATGGATCCGATGGTCGCATCCTTGCCCATGTATTTTGCGCCGTTCAACGTGGCGATCTGGATCGCCTGGACCGGCGGGAAGCCCGCTTCAACCAGAAGCTCGATGTTGCGCTGATCGCCAAAGCCAGGAACAACGCCGCCGTATCCGGTGGGATCGCAGCCGGCCATGAGCAGTCCGCCGGCCGCAACGAATTCGCGTTCAAATTGCATTTCCATCTTCAGAAACTTTGGCGCCTCGCCGCGCTGAGGCAAGTTGGGGTTGGCGGCTTGCTCCGCCAGCCGCGCGCGCGTCGCCAGAATAACTCCTCTGCAGCCTTCCGGCGTGAGCGTCTTGAGCGCCGCGTTTTCGAACGCCATGCGGCGGGCGATTGGGAATGAAAGTCTCAAAGATGGCCAGCGTGGACGTAACAGCGACATGGTGCTGCGACAAGATCGAGGATCATCGCCGTGACCTCGGGCCCCGCAATGTCGACATTCGTCTCCAGGTACTGCTCCGCGGCTCTCGCATCAGGACAAACGTCGGGAAGTTTGCCGGGATAGAACTCGGTGTCGACAACGATTCCGTGCTCCAGGTTGTCGATGCCCATACTCGGCGGCTTCCTTGAATCCGATGGAGCAGAGATGTCCGGTAATCTTGAGCCCGCGAAAGTGCGCGTGGCGGATGGCCATCTTGAGCTCATCCGCTGTGAGGTAGTTGTAGGCCTTGAACGAGGTGACGCCTTCCGCAGCCCAGTAGTCGACGGTGCGCCCGGCGTCGTCGGCGTCGGCGAGCTGATGCATCTGCAGCGCGAACGTGCCCTTGCCTTCGAGGTAAGGACCGGTGACGTCGAGCTTGGGCCGGGAATCAGTCCCGCGTCAATCTGCTTCTTAAGCTCAAGGTCGGTGTAGGGCTCCACGCTTCCCGCGGTGCGGGCCGTGGTGACGCCGCCGGCCAGATACAGCCGCGGCGCGCTGTCGGCCATTTCGCCGTAGAGCGCGTTGCCGGCATCGGGCCGCTCCGGCAACGGATAAAAAAGGTGCTCGTGCATGCCGACAAGCCCGGGAATGACTGTCTTGCCCGTCAGATCAAGGACCTTCGCATCCGGCGGCAAGGGAATGGATGGATTGGAGGGTTGAACGGCGATGATCTTGCTGCCCGCAATGTCGATGCGCATGTCCTGCTGCGGCGCGGAGCCGGTTCCGTCAATGAGCGTGACGTGCTCCAGCACCAGCACCGGCGCATTCACCTTGATGTAGGGAGCCAGGGGCAGAGGGCTTCTGCTGCGCCGCTAATGAAACAGCCAGCGGGAAAGCGGAGGCGAGAAACGCGATGCGGAGGGGTCGATTCATGGCAGGCCGATCAGATGAAGAATTGGAACCGGTTTCTTGAGTTTCAATCGCCTGCAAGGAACTGTCAATCGTAGAGCGCGAGCGGGCGCGAGAAAGCTGGCCAGGCGCACCAAGAGCGCCTTCCTGCAAATCCAGGTGATCCTACTTCAGGTACGCGACGTCGTACGTGTAGGAGTGGCCATCGGGATTGGAAAGCGTGACCGTGTGGGCGCTGCTCAGCGCGGGCGCGCCCGACACCTGAAGATGCGTGGAGTCAATGAGCTGGGTCGAGTAAGGACTTCCGTCCACGCTGACCGCAGTTGCTGAGGAAAATCCTGTTCCGGCAACGGTCCAGGAACTCCCCGACGCCGTCAAACTACCGATCGCGAGCGGGAGCTCATCCATTTGAACGTCTGTGAGTCCGCTCGCCGTAAAGACAAAGATCTGAGTCTCGGTGTTGTCCACCACGATGGTTCCGTTGTCGAAGAGCAGATCGTATGTGTCGCCGGGGAGCACGATATTCTCACGGAACTCACCGGTGTGGGCGTCGAACAAAGTGATCGAGTTGTTATACGCATACGTCACATAGAGGAGTGCGCCGGTCGAGTCGATCGCTACGCCTGTAGGGTCTGCTGGATACACTCCCAAGATGCCTTGTTGATAATCGAGGAGACTTGTATGGCCTGTTTCGCGGAGGGACGAATCCGCAACCTCCGCGCCCGTGCTGTTTGCGGCTGCGACCAGTGTTGGAGTGGCGAGACAGGCGCCTGCTCCGGTACGTAACGGCCCCGTGACCCAGCTCGCGCTGGCACTTTCGTACAGGACAATCCCGACATACTGACCGACGAAGCACACCTGAGAACCATCGGGGCTCGCCGCAATGAACGGCGCGACAGCATCCGGGGTCAAGGAAGGATAGGGCGCGGCGGTCATGGAGCTGAGGTACAGGATCCATACGCTGGCTTCCTGGGCGGACGATGTCTGAGACGAAGCATCTTGCCTTGCACCCGCTAGAACTGGTGCGGCGCCGGTTTTGCGCGCGTCGGATGGCGTTATGGTATCTGTCGGCCCGCCAACGCCGATGAACACGAGGCCGGTGTTTGTCGCTGCCAATTGGTTGGGGCCCTGACCCCAGGGCGATTGCGAGGGGAGTACTCCGACGGCAACGGCTTTGGCTCCCAACGGGGCATCCGGATCGATCACGGCGACGGAAGCGTCACCCCAGTTGGCAGCAATTAGATCCTTGCCTTCGGGCGTTAAAGCCAGCCCTCCCGGCTGCTTTATGTTGTTCAGCATGGGCAGCTCGAATTGTGGACAAGAATGATTTACTGGAAAGAGAGAAAACATCGATGTGGTCGGCCACCGCGATGTACAGCTTTTGCCGCGTTGGGTCGTAGGCCGCCGAAAGCGGAGTCCCGTCCATTGCATAGGACTGAATGTTGAGAGCGTGGTAGGTGGAGTGAAGCGTGCTCGTGCCAGAGGGGGTGGTTGCAACGATGTCGCCGACGCCGGCGTTCACCGCAGGAGTTTTCACAGTCAGGTCCCAGAGCGGGAAGGGATAGGTAGCCGTGGGCGCGGCCTCCGGCAGTCCCGTAGCGGATGAGATGGTTCCGTCCGTTCCTGCAAAGCTGATGGTGGTTCCTGCCGCCCAGTTCGTGCCGACCGCAGCCGCGTTATTCCCGAGACCAAAACCGAAGAGCCGGATGCTGGTTCCTCCGGATGCCGAAGTGGCGATATCCGGGCCGGGAGAAAGGACCGATCCATAGGTGTAAGCCTGCGGCATCCAGGCTTCGACTTTGTCGTCGTCTTCCATGCGGATGTTCATAGGACCCGCCTGATTCAGTGCTGCAGTGTCGACCGAGAGGTACGGATCATCGCCGATATAGCTCCCGGCGAGCGGACCAAACCAGATGTTTGAAACGGGGATATCGGAGGTTTCGATCTGGATTGAAGTCGATTGGCCCAGCGGTCCGTTATCGGGAACGGCAGACAGGTCGTAGATTGGATAGACTTCCGATCCGGTGTATGTCCGCTGGTCGGTTACGTCGTCGATGGCCAAACCGTGATCGGCGCTGCCAAAAACGCGTCCGGTCTCGTCGGTGGCAAGAGGTGTTGCCGCCATGGTAATTGGCGCACGGTTCCCCACATTCGACGCGAACAAGGGCTTGAGACCGGTGAGGGAATAGGTAGTGGCGCTCATCAGCCCAATCGCGGGAAGCTGGCCATTCCAGATGCCAGACTCGTAGAGAGTCTTCCCATCGAGGCTGTACAGAATGTTGCCCCCTCCCGACACCTGTGCAAGCGTCTTCAGGTTGGCGTCGAGAAACGTGATCAATGCCTGGAATGAATTGTTGTCGACCCAAGCCACAGCAAATTGCGTACCGGCAGGATTTACGGCGACCGCAGACGCGTACCCGTTGAACGTAAGCGGCGCTGAAAAGGTGTTTGTCATCTCATTAAACACATAGACAGTGCTGGTGCTCAGGTCATTGCTGAAAATGACTTTCGAATGGCCGGCGCTTCGTGCCATGGGGCCTTCGGCGAGCCCATATTGGAAACCGACCGGTGGATTCGAGGCTAGGGTGGTGGCCTGATTGGTTGCCGGATTCCATTTGACGATCTGGCCATTCACGGTGAGAAGGACCGTGCCGTCGGGAGCCGCGACTGGGGCTTCCGGCGGCTCAGAAAGTACAAATGTGGCATCTAGATGATTCAGTGGGGCGAGATACCGCGCGGTTAGCGCCATTGTGGCCGTATCCAGCGCGTAGACGGCCTGGGTTTCCGTGCCGACGAAGACGGTAGAGTTGTCTGGGCTGATGTCGATTCCGGCCGGCGAAGGAACGGGAATCCGGCGCAAAATCTGATACGTGACCGACGAAATTACATCCACGGTTCCCGCAACTGGATTGGTGACATAGACGCGCTGATGCGCCTGGTCGTAAACCACGCCGCCAGGAGTATCGTCGGTGCGCACAAATCCTGCGCGGCTGGGTTGAGCAGGGAAATTGCCAATGGTCAGGCCTTCGGAAGCCGCGTGGCTGAGCGTGCCGGAGGTCGCAGCAACCGACAGCGAGTATGAACCGCCGCTCGTGTTCAGTGCTGCAGCCACGGTAACTGTTTGCGTGGCCGTGGAGCCTAGCGCAAATGGGCCCGTTGGGCTCATCGTCGTGCCCGCCGGCAAGCCGGTGATCTGAACCTCGACATCTCCGGAGAAACCACCCGAGGGTTGCATTGAAATCTGAAATGTACCTTGACCGCCTGGCGGGAGATTCAAAGACGACGGCGTGACCGACAATGAAAAATCTGGGTTGACCGGCGCCTGGACGGTAAGCGCCACGCCGGACGAGTGGCTGATCGATCCGGAAATGGCGGCAAGTCCCACTGGATAGGTGCCGGCAGCCACGGTTGAAGCCACATTCACGGTGACGGTTTGCGGAGAAGATGCCGTGATTGTGAACGAGGTTCCTGGGACGACGGTGACGCCCGAGGGCAGATTCGAAACCTGTATTGTCACGGAACCCGTGAAGCCGTTGAGAGGCGTCACGTTCACATTGAAGGTGGTGGATGTGCCAGAGGTAAGGGTCAGCGTTCCGGGCGAAACACCGATTGAGAAATCCGGTGACGGCGGCGGGTTACCCGAGCCGGAACCACCACCAGAGCCACATCCCGCACAAAATAAAGCAAAAAGAACAGTAAGAAAGAGCGACCCGCTTAAGAACCGCATGCCCATGGAATCACCTCCCCGAGGTTTAGGCGAAGAGACAGCTTTGATCTTGAAATTAGCGAAATTCTACACCCGATTGAGCGGGAGCGCATGAGTATGCGCTGAGAAACAACGTCAGCGGGAGCGTTCGCGCGACCTCTCCTGAGCGAAGCGAGTTCCGGCCCCCTTATCCACAAAGGCACCTTCTATCGGCGTTGACCCTGCGATTCATCGCTCCGTAAAGTCTGTAATGAAGAGGTGAGTTGTTCCGTTCGCGCGGTGTTTGCCGAAGCTGTCGGCGCACGGATGGCGTAGCTGTGCAGTGGGCCCAGCAATTCCGGAGTGGCCCGGAGTGAACATGCTGAAACTAAAGAAGATTCACATCCTCGGATTCAAGAGCTTTTGCGACCGCACGGAGGTGACGGTGGCGGGCACGGGGATTGCCGTGGTGGTGGGGCCGAACGGGTGCGGGAAGTCGAACATTCTGGACGGGGTGAGCTGGGTGCTGGGCGAGCAGAGCGCGAAGAGCCTGCGCGGCTCGCACATGCAGGACGTGATCTTTGCCGGGACGCGCGAGCGCAAGCCGCTGGGCATGGCGGAAGTGACGCTGACCATGATCGATCCCGAGGCCTACGAGGGCCCGGTTCCGGTGGAGCCGGAGGTGGTGGTCGATCACGAAGGGCCGGCCGATTGGGACGAGGACGAAGCTGCGCCGCCAGCGAGCGGCCGAGGCCGAGGAGATCATCGCCAACGAGCAGCCCGGCCAGGTGATGGAAGAGGAGGCTCGAAGAAGGCTCCGCGCCACCGGAAGCGGCTGAGGTCTCCATCAGAAGCCCGTTCGCGGTCAGGAAGCCGCCCCGGCTCAGGGCGTGGTGCTGAAGATTCGCCGCCGCAAGTTCCAGCAGCGCGCCGCAAAAGGGCGAGGTCGTGATCACGCGGCGGCTGTTCCGCACCGGCGAAAGCGAGTACCTGCTGAACGGCAAGCTCTGCCGCCTGCGCGACATTCAGGACATCTTCATGGGCACGGGCCTGGGGCCGGAGAGCTACGCCATCATCGGGCAGGAGCGCATCGGGCAACTGCTCAGCTCAAAGCCCTACGAGCGGCGGGCCATCATCGAAGAGGCGGCCGGCGTTACGCGCTTCAAGACCAAGAAGCGGCTGGCCGAGCTGCGCCTGGAAAGCGCGAAACAGAACCTGGCGCGCGTGGACGACATTTTTGAAGAAGTCACGCGGCAGATGAACAGCCTGAAGCGGCAGGCGGCCAAGGCGGAGCGCTTTGCCGCGGTGCGCGAAGAGCTGCGCGGACGGCTGCGCGTGGTGCTGGCCAGCCGCATGGCCGCGATGGACGCGGACCAGGCGCGGCTGGAGCAGGAGATTGCGGCGCTCACCGAGCGCATCAACGCTTCGGTCGAAGCGATCGCGCAGCAGGAGGCCAGCCAGCACGCGCTCACCGAGCGCGGATACGAGCTGGACCACGAGGGCGAGGCGGCGCGAGACACAGGCCAGCGAAGCGGCCGTCGAGCTGGAGCGGGCCACGGCGCGCGAGCGCAGCAACACGGAGCGCGTGAGCGAGCTGGAAGCGCGCATTGCGGCGGCGGGCGCGGAGCTGGAGCAGACCCGGACGCAGATGGCCGGAATCGAAGAGGAGCGCGCGCAACAGCGCAGCTTTCTTGAGACGGCGGCCGGCGAGGCGCACGAGTTTCGCCAGAAGGTGGAGGCGCGGCAGCAGGAGGCGCGCGACCGCCGCGGAAGAGGTCTTCACCGCGGAGCGGGAACTGGAAGCCGGACGCCGCCACGCCATGCACCTGCTTACGCTGGCCGGCAACGCGCGCAACTACATCGCGCAGGGCGAAGAGAGCCTGGCCGCGCTGGAGCGCGAAGCGGAGCGGCTTGGAGGCGAGATGGGCCAGGCGCGCATCGAGCAGGAAAACCTGGGCGTGCGAGAGCGGCGAGTCGCGGCTGCGCTTTGAGGCGGCGGACGCGACCGCTGAAGCGGCTGGAAGAGGAGATTGCCGCGCTGCGCGAGACTCTGCAGACGCAAGCGGACCGACGAAGGCGCGCGGCGCGCTCGTGCCAACCAACTGCGCGGCGAACAGGCGGCCGTTGCGGGGCGGCGCGACTCGCTGCAACGCGCTGATTCGCAATCATGGCTACGCCACCGACACGGTGCGGCGGCTGCTGAAGCCGGGAGCGCTGGGGCCCGCGGTGGCGCCGGTGGGCACGCTGGCGGACTTTGTTGAGGTGAGCGGCGAGCACGAAGGCGTGGTGGACGAGTTCCTGCGCGAAGAGCTGAATTACGTGGTGGTGGAGAGCTGGGGCGCGGCGGAAGAGGGCGTGCGCGTGCTGAAGACCGGCGATGGCCGCGCCACGTTCCTGGTTCACTCCGATGCGCAGGGCGAGCTGTTTGAGACGGGCGAAGGCCCAGTGAACGAGCCGGGCCTGACGCCGCTGCGCGATGCGATCAAGGTGCTGAACGGGTTTGGGCGCTCGCTCGAATCGCATTCTGCCCAAGCTGCGGCACGGCTACCTTGCGGAGAATGCCATCGAGGCGCAGCGGCTGGCGTTGCGCTATGCGCACGCCTACTTCCTCACGCCGGAGGGCGAGTGCTTCCATCGCTCGACGGTGACGGGCGGCAAGCCGGCCAGCGAAGGTCCGCTGGCGCTGAAGCGCGAGCTGCGCGAGACCGAAGGCCGGCTGGCCAGGCTGGAGACGGAGCTGGCGCAGGCGGAGAAGGAAGCCGAAGCGCTGACGCGCGCGATCGAAGAGCTGACGGCGCAACTGGAGAGCGCGCGGCGAGGAGCGGCGGCAGGCCGAGAGCGAAGCGGCCAACCTGGGCGCGGCGCTGAAGCAGATGGAAGCCGAGGCGCAGCGCATCGAGCGGCGCCTGCAGGAGTGGCAGGCGCAGGCCGCGCGCAACAAGGACGCGCGCGAGGCCAAGCGGCAATCGATTGCGGAGAAGCGCGAGGAGGCGGCGCGGCTTGAGGCCGAGCACGCGCAGGCCGAGAGCAGCCTGAACGCGCAGCAGGCGCAACTGGAAGTCCTGCGCGCAGAAGCGCGAGGCGCTGCAGCAGGAAGCGGCGCAGATGACCGCGGAGCTGGCCGGCCTGGAAGAGCGGCGGCGCGGCGCGGAAGCGGCCTTCCAGCGCATCGACCGGCTGTTTGCCGATCTTGAGCGGCGCGTGCAGGCGATCGAGCAGCAGCGCGCCGCGGCGGCGGCGGAGCGCGAGCAGCGCATCGACCGAAAACGCCGAGCTCGTGCAACGCCAGACGGAGCTGGCCGCTGGCGCGGGCCGAGGCGCTGGCTGCAGGCGCAGTCGCATTGCCGAGCAGGCGCAGGCGCTGCGCCAGCAGTTGGCGGAGATGGAGACGCAACTCAAGAGCGGGCGGGCGGCGCTGGACCAGTTGCGCGAGGATCGGGCCGCGCTTTCGAGCGAGCTGGCCAAGCTGCGCTCCGATCTGGAGCATCTTGAGGCAAGCTGCCTTGCCGAGGTGAACGTCGAGGCGCAGGTGCTGCGCGCCGACGCGGAGATCGCGCGGCTGGCCGGCGAGGAACTGGCCGCCGAGGAAGAGACCTGCCGCGCGCTGCGCCAGCGGCTCGAGCAGATGGGCCCGGTGAACATGATGGCGCTCGACGAGTACAAGGAGACGGCCGAGCGCCACGGCTTCCTGACGACGCAGCGCCAGGACCTGATCGAGTCGATCGAGAACACGCAGGAGACGATCAAGGAGATCGATCAGATTTCGCGCACCAAGTTCGACGAGGCGTTCACCAGGATCAACGAGAACTTCGGCAAGGTCTTTGCGCGGCTCTTCCAGGGCGGGCAGGCGTTTCTGCGCGTGAGCGACGAGGAGAACCAGGCCGAGAGCGGACTGGACATTGTGGTTTCGCCGCCGGGCAAGAAGCTGCAGAACGTGCTGCTGCTCTCGGGCGGCGAAAAGGCGCTGACGGCGCTGGCGCTGCTGGTGGGCATCTTCCAGTTCCGGCCCAGCCCGTTCTGCGTGCTCGACGAAGTGGACGCGGCGCTGGACGAGACCAACGTGGGCCGGTTCGCCGACCTGCTCGAACTCGCTCAGCCACGACACGCAGTTCCTGATCGTCACCCACTCCAAGCGCATGATGCAGGCCGCCGACATGATCTACGGCGTCACCATGCAGGAGCCGGGCGTGTCGAAGGTGGTGAGCGTGCGGCTGGGGCACAGCGCGAGCAGCAGCGGGCGACGGCGTGAAAAGCAGCCTGCAGTACTGTACCGACTGTAGCTCGTAGCCAACCGCCGATAACTACCGGCTACAGGCTACCGGCTCGCACGGTTCGGAGAAAGCCGTGCCAGGCAAGCTGGAAATGATTGTCGGGCCCATGCGGAGCAACAAGACCGCGGAGTTGCTGCGCAGGATCGAGACGCGCCGCGAGTATGCCAAGCAATACGTGATGCTGCTGAAGCCCAGCGCCGACACCAAGGCCGCCGCCGGGCGTGGTCGAAAGCCGCAATCGCAACGGCTGCGGAAAGATGGAAGCCGTCGAGTTCCCTTCTGCGATCCGTGGTCCGTGCTGCCCGTGATTCGGGCCACGGAGCAGCGGATCGGCAAGCGCATCGAGTGCATCGCCATCGACGAAGGGCCAGTTCGTCCAGGATCTCTTTCTGTTCACCAAGCGGCTGCTCGACTCGGGCTACGACGTGATGGTTTCGGGCCTCGAACTCGATTTTCGAGGCATGCCGTTCGGCGAGATGCTCGATCTTTCGTGGCTGGTGCGCACCTATGCGGGCAACGTCACCGAGCTGGTGGCCTATTGCAGTTGCGGAGCCAAGGCGCTGTATCCGCAGCGGCTGGTCGATGGCAAGCCCGCCGCACTACTCCAGCCCCATCATCATGGCCGGCGACAACTACGAGCCGCGCTGCGAGGAGCATTTTGTGCTGCCCGGGAAGGCCGCACTAGAAAAGCAGCAAGCTGGCAAGTCAGCGGGTTCGCGAGCCGGGAGTCAGCTGCGGCTGCATGGCTCTCAAACCAGCCGATGACGCGGCGTTCGTACTCCGCAGGCTCAGCGCTGGCGGCGCCGGTGTGTCCGGCATCGGGCGGCTCCCACAGAACGACGTCGCTGTTGCGGCCCAGGCTTTCGGCCACAATCTTTTCGGAGTTGCGCGGAGGGAGGTTATCGTCGAGCAGACCGTGGATGAGGAACACGGGGACTTGGCTGGTTGCGACTGCCAGAGCGGGATCGTCCTCAGCTAGGTTAATCGCGTACTTCCAGCGCACGTAAAGAAAGCCGATGTCAACCACGGGGCGCAGCACAGTGCGTCCGATCAGCGGCCCGATTCGCGGCCCGGCGCCCAGCCACTCGCCGATGCGGTCGTAGGATGCTTCGCGGAAGCTGGAAAAGGGAGACTCGGCCACGACCGCGCAGAATCCACGCTCCGTATTCAAAGACTGGAGGAGTTGAGCGGCGCCCATGGAGTTTCCGAGACCGTCGATGCAGCGCGGAGCCTGCATTTGGGCGAGCCAGTCAAACCAGCGGCGAAGATCGTCGGCCTCCTTGAGTCCATAGGTCGCCAGGTCGCCGCCGCTCATGCCTTGCGCACGCGCATCGGGCATGAGCACGGCGTAGCCGTGGCGCAGGAGCAGTGCGGCCGGGCTGAGCATTCCGGCTCGATTGTCTGCCTGGCCGTGCAGCAGGATGACCGCGTCGCCGTTTCCGGGAGCGGGGCGAATGTACCAGGCGCGGAGGACGACTCCGTCACCGGCCGTGATGGCTACCTGCTGAAGAGTCGCGTGGCCGGCGTCGGCCAGCGCGGTTGCCTGGACCTCGTCTGCTGGGGTGAGCTCGCGCCGTTCCGGGTGCAGGGCCCAGTCCGCGGAATGAATAGCTGCGACTGTGCAGCCGGCGAGCCAGACGGCGGCGATGGCCGCGCTCGACCAGAGAGCTTTCTTGAGGAGTTTCATATGCGGTCCATTATGCAGGACGCGGGGCATTGGAGTTCCCGTAGCGCGGTAGGATAGACGACCGCGGCGCAAGAGTTGAAGCGTTGAGCCGGGTTTCGTTGACCCTGGGGAAAGCGGGCGCTACCATCAACGTATGACGTGGGAAGGATGCGCAGAGGTCGAGCGGGCTGACGGAAAGATGAGCGGGGAGCCGGTCATCAAGGGAAGCCGTGTGCTTGCGCAGACCATCGTGGAAACTTCGAGTCAGGCAGTTCGGTCGAGGAGATATGCTGAAAACTACCCCCACATTCTAGCCGATACCATCCGCAAGGTGCTCGCCCGGACGTGCTGGGTTCATACCGATCGCGGACTTGAAGGGCTATTCGCGGTCGGACTGAGAGGCAGATTGATCGGGTGCGCTTCATGGCAATCGAGCGATTCACGCGGACAAAAAATCGCCCCCGAAGGAACACTTCTCTTCGGAGGCGCTTGTAGAACTTAACTATTACACAAGATAAAGACGGGGACCAGTAGCCGGCACTGGAGGTCGGTAGCACGCGGCTACTGGTGATCCCTGCACTAAACGAAGCTAGCCGCGGCTTCCCCTTTCCACTGCTGCCTCGTGTCGCCCGGCTCAAAGAGGGCTTTCTTACACGCCCTCCGAACCATGTTGACAATTGAAGTGTCTCCGATGCGGAAGACGCGGTCCGTGACGGCCGTCACAGGGGTTTGTGTTAAGGCAAAATGCCTGGAAATTGCCGCCGATTCCGAATCTGAACGCGGGCCGCAGGTCCCGCCTGCTGCTGGAATCGGCGATCCGGAACTTTCGCTTGGGCCGTGCGCGCAGGTGATTGACAAAGCGCGCTCGCCGCTGGAGAATCGGAGATTCAGTCCTCCTCCGAGGAAGATCTCGCATGACAGCTCTGCTGACAACGAACCTGGGCGACACTGCCCTTGCTGGGCGGGGCAAGGTGCGCGATCTGTATGCAGTCGACGGCGCGCTTGCTGCTGGTGGCCACGGACCGCATTTCGGCCTTCGATCATGTTCTGGGCACCGGGATTCCGGACAAGGGCAAGATCCTGACACAGATTTCGCTGTTCTGGTTCGATCTGCTCAAGAGATCTGGTTCCCAACCACCTGATCACGGCGGAAGTGAGTGAGTTCCCTGCTGCGCTGCAGCCGTATGCCGACCAGTTGGAGGGCCGCTCGATGCTGGTGAAGCGGGCCGAGATGTTTCCCGTGGAATGCGTGGCGCGCGGCTATCTGGCCGGATCGGGCTGGAAGGAGTATCAGGCGTCGGGAACGGTGTGCGGCATTCGCTGCCCGCCGGACTGCAGGATGGGTCGCGGCTGCCGGAGCCGATGTTTACGCCGGCGACGAAGAGCCAGGACGGCGCGCACGACGAGAACATTTCCTTTGCGGCGGTGGAGAAGCTGGTGGGCGCGGACGAGGCCGCGGAGTTGCGACGGCTGACGCTGGCGATCTACCGGCGGGCGGCCAGCGCATGCGGAATCGTGCGGGCTGATCCTGGCCGACACAAAATTTGAGTTTGGCAAAACCGCCGAAGGGGTTATCCTTGCCGATGAGGTATTGACGCCGGATTCTTCGCGTTTCTGGGACGGCGAAGGCATGGAAGCCCGGGGGCGCGCAGCCTTCGTTCGACAAGCAGTTCGTACGCGACTATCTGGAAGAGATCCGCTGGAACAAGCAGGCGCCGGCGCCGGGTTTGCCGGACGAAGTTGTGGAACGCACGCGGGCCAAGTATCTTGAAGCCTTCCGGCGCTTGACCGGCCGGGAGATTGGATCAGTAGGGTTTGTGTTGACAGAGCCCTGAAGCGAACGCGGAGCGGAACTATGACGTGGGTGGATTGGGTCATTCTGGTGATGCTGGCGGGAGCGACCTTGGGCGGGCTTGCGCAGGGGTTCTTCCGCTCGGTCTGTTCGCTGGCGGGCTTGATCTTGGGCTGGCGCTGGCGGCGTGGAACTACCAGCGCGCCTGGCGTCGCTGTTCAAGCCGATCGTCAAGGTTGATGCGGTCGCCAATGCCATCGGCGTTCCTGCTGATCGCGCTGCTGGTGATGGCGATCGCGAACCTGATTGGCGGCATCATCCGAAGATGTTTCACTAAGATGGGGCTGGGTTGCCTGGATGGACTGGCGGGAGCAATTTTTGGATTTATCCAGGGGGCGTTGCTGGTGACGATCTGCATTCTGGTGACCGTGGCCTTTTTCCCCAGGCAGCACTGGCTGACCGAGGCCAGGCTGCCGAAGATGTTTTTCGGGGCCTGCCACCTGAGCACGCATGTGACTCCCGGCGAGCTGGGCGACCGCGTGCGCAACGGCCTGAAGTTGCTGGAACACGAATCGCCGGAGTGGATGCACCCCGACGGCACGAGCGTGATGAAATTGTGCTGCACGACGGCACGAGACGGGTTAGACTGATTGATCGTATACGAGCAAGAGGGACGCGTGAAACGAGAACTGGACAGCCTGGTGACGCAAATGCACTCCAGCGGCATCCGCTACGAAGAGGCGGTGCGCGAGTTCAAGAGGCAGTATCTGCGCGAGGTGCTGGTGGCGCACCGGGGAAACCAGTGCAAGGCGGCGGAAGAGCTGGGAATGCATCGCAACACGCTGAGCCGCGCCATGGCGGAACTGGGACTGGACCTGGCCGAAGTGCGCGCCGGACTCAAGCGTCCGCCGCGCAGCGAACGTCCTGTATACGGCGCGTATCGCCAGGGCTACCGCCAAGGCTGACAGGCCGCTGCCGCCCAAATCATGCAGACAACACAACCGAAGACCGAAGCCCGCATCGCGATCGAGCCGGATTTCGTCTGGGACGGGCAGGACGCCTATCTCTTCGACATCGACGGCACGCTGCTGCGCAGCCGCGACCGCGTGCACTATCGACTCCGTGGCCGCGAGCGTGCAGCGGGTGACGGGATTCGAGATCACGCTGGCCGGCGTCCTGTTGCACGGCAGCACCGACACCGCGATTCTGCGCGAGGCCTGCCGCCAGGCGGGGATTCCCGCCGAGGTTCTGGAAGAGCACATCGACGCCATTCTTGAAGCGATGCGGAATTGCGTGGCCGAGCGGCGCCACGAGCTGGACCTGGAACTGATGCCGGGGGTGGAAGAGGTTCTGCGCCACCTGGCCCAGACGGGCGCGCTGCTGGGCGTGGCCTCGGGCAATCTGGAGGCCATCGGCTGGATCAAGATTGAGAAGGCCGGCCTGCGCGAGTGGTTCCGCTTCGGCGGCTTCAGCGATCACTTCCCCATCCGCGCGGAGTTGATCGGCCATGCGGCGCGGAAGGCCCGGGAGCTGGCGGGCCAGCGGGTGCCGAGCGAGATCTGCGTGGTGGGCGACACGCCGCGCGACATTGAGGCGGCGCGGGCCAATTTTCTTTCCGTGATTGCCGTGGCCACCGGGAAGTACAGCTTCGACGAGTTGCTGCAGTGCCAGCCGGAGGCCTGCGTCTCGTCGCTGGCCGATCTGCTGGCGATGGACGCCGGGCGCACGATGAGAATGCGAGATCCGGCAACAATCGAGGCGCGGAAGCGAGTGAAGTCCGGCGCATGCGGATGCGCGCGGCGGCGAAGCTGGCTGCGCGGTGCTGGCGCTTGCTGTCGCAGCGGGCAGTCCGTTCACGGCGCAATCGCGCAGTCCTGCGCACAAACGGCACC
Source organism: uncultured Acidobacteriaceae bacterium (assembly GCA_963701835.1). Taxonomy (GTDB): domain Bacteria; phylum Acidobacteriota; class Terriglobia; order Terriglobales; family Acidobacteriaceae; genus Telmatobacter. Next base: position 122,318 of record CAVPBL010000009.1, read on the forward strand.
GAGTCACAACCAGCAGCCAGGGCGCTCTACCGGGCCAGCGGCCAACAGCAACGCGGGCGCAGCCGGCAACTGGCGAGGCTACGCCCGCAGTGCAGGCGGCGCCGGCGGCAGAGCGAGATTCCCGCGCCCGCCAAACAGACCAAGGAGCCGCGCAGCAGCGACCAGCGGCGGGCAGCAAAACTTTATCTGGAGTCGAGCAAGCTGTTTCTGAATCGCCAGTTTGAAGAGGCGATGCAGGGATTTGAGCAGGCCGCCGCACTCGACCCCTCGAATGCCGACTACCAGCTGGCGGCCAATGTGGCCCGCAGTCACGCGGTGACGGCGCTGATTCAGGACGGCGGCCAAGGACCGGCTGCTGGGCAATGAAGCCGGTGCGCGCGCCGCTCTCACGCGCGCTCTCGCGCTCGATCCCACGAACTTCGAGGCCAGCCAGCATCTCGACGAGCTGGCCGATGAAGCGGTGCGCAGCCAGCCAAAGCCGCTCTACGGGCAGACCGCGAGCGAGATTCGCCGGCGTCGGAGACGCTTCTGGCTGCCCCTGGCGGTGCACAGCTTTCACCTGCACACCGATCAGCGCCAGATGATCGAGCAGGTGTTCAAGGCGTACGGGGTGAAGGCGATGCTCGACGACAGCGTGCGCGCCGACTCCGATCCGGCTGGACCTGGATGACGTCGAGCTTTGAGGAAGCGGCGCGCATCCTGAGCATGGCGACCCACACTTTCTATGTTCCGCTGGACGCGCATCACGTGCTGGTGGCCGACGACACGCGCGAGAACCGGGAGCAGTTGACGCCCCAGGAGACGGAAACGGTTTACCTGTCCGGGCTGAGCGCCGATGAGATGAACCGAGGTGCAGACCCTGGCAAAGAACGTATTTCGAGGCGCAGCAGGCCCAGCTCTCGCAGTCGCGACCAAGCCATCACCCTGCGCGCGCCGGCATCCACGCTGGACGCATTCAACGCCACCATGCGGAGCCTTCTTGAAGGGCGCAGCCAGGTGCTGCTCGATGTGCGCATGATTCAGGTGGCGCACACCAGCGACCGCAATACCGGGGTCGCAGTTGCCGCAGAGCATGTCGGCATTCAACGTCGCTTGCCGAGGAGCAGTCGCTGTTGAGCCAGAACGCGAGCCTGGTGCAGCAGATCATTTCGTCGGGGCTGGCCTCGGCCAACGATCCGCTGGCGATCCTCGGCATTCTGATCGCCTCCGGCCAGGTTTCGAGCCCGCTGCTCTCGAGCGGGTTCGCTTTGTTCGGCGGCGGGCTGACGGAATCGGCGCTGGTGCCGGGCGCGGCAACGTTCAACCTGAGCCTGAACACTTCCGACTCGCGCGAGCTGGACCAGATTCAGCTTCGCCTGCAGGACGGCGAGGACGGGACGATCAAGGAGGGCGAAAGGTATCCCATTCAGACCTCTTCCTATTCGAACCTGTCGCCCAACATTCCCAAGTATTCCGGGATTGACGGGGGCGGGAAGTTCCAGCAGCCTGACTTCGCTGCTTTCATCGCTGACTCGTCGGTGCCGAATGTTCCCATGGTGCAGTACCAGGACCTGGGCCTGCACGCTGAAGGTGAACCCCAAGGTGATGCGCGACGGCGACGTTGCCCTGAGCATGGACATGAAGCTCGACGCGCTGTCGGGGAGCTCGATCGATGGCAATCCCGTGCTCGACAATCGGGCGTACTCCGGCGTGGTGACGCTGAGAGAGGGCGAGGCAGCGGTGGTGGCGACCGAGATGGACAAGTCGCAGAGCCTGGCCATCAGCGGAACGCCGGGCATCAGCGAGATTCCCGGGATGAACGACTTGACCGGCAAGGATTTGCAGAGGAACTACGCGACCATGGTGATCGTGATGACGCCGCATGTGGTGCGCGGGACGCAGGCGGCCGGGCACACGGCGATGATGCGGGTGGAGCGGACCGTGCAGTGTGTCAGTTTTTATGATAAGCGTAGGATATTGTGAGAAAGGCTGCTATCTCTATCGCAATAAAATGGTGGATGTGGTAGTTAAAGGGTATAAGATGGTAAGGGGTGGAAGGTTGGCTTAATTGAAAGCAGCGCTACTACAGCGGCATCGCGAATATTGGCGATGGAATTGAAACAGCTCGACATTACGGTTAGATGGTGAGTTTACATTTGGAGGTGACTGTCATATAATTGGGGAAAATTTGGGGAATGGATTATGGTAATAGAGATAGGTGTAGCTATTGCTGCGATGGCTTTTGACTGTCGCTTCGCGAGGCAGCGGCAGATGGCGATGGACGTGAAGCAGGCTCGGCGAGGTGCAGCAGGTGATTCTGAGGGAGGAGCGCGTTGTACTTAACAGGGTTGGTGATTGAGAGCGAGAACTGCACAGCGAGAGAGGTGGGCGGGGACTTCTTCCAGATCATTCCGCAAGAAGAAAGACGGCAGCTTGCGGATCGTGGCCGGAGACGAAACCGGCAAGGGCCTGAAGAGAGGAAACTGCAAGCAATCTCGGGCGCAGAAAACTGAGCGCCGCGACTGCGGATGGGAGTCGGCCCGCCGCAGGCTCTGGCTGCGCGGCGCTAGCGTTGACTATTGGCCGGAAAGCCCGTCAGTCTTGATCTGGTAGTCGATGACTTTCTTCAACACTTCGTAGGGAGCGCTGGCCGGAAGCGTGCGGCCGTTCACAACCAGCGTGGGCACCTCATTTATGCCCACTTCCGTTCCCAGCGCGATGGAGGCATCTACGTTCGCCTTGACCTCGGGCGTGGCGGCGCAGGCCGAAACCTTGGCCGGGTCCAGGCCGGCTTTGGTGACGGCGCTGTTGAGGGTGAGCGTGGCGCCATCGGCAGTGGCAAGCCCATCCTGGCCGTCAAAGACCGCGGACGCGAATTGGAAGAAGGCCGTGCTGCCGCCCAGCTTGGTCACGCAGACGCCGTATTCCGCCGCGATCGTCGACTGGGGATGGATGGCGGAAATGGGAAAGTTCTGAAAGACGATGCGCGCCTTCGGGATAATCCGCGGCCAGCTTGTCCATGTTGGCTTGCGCCTCTTTGCAGTGCGGGCATTGGAAATCGGCAAACTCGACAATTTCAAGATCCTTCGACGCCGAGCCGCGATAGGGGCCGTCGGCGCGCTGCTCGCAACTGCTGGCGGACGTCGGCGAATGGATGCTCGCCGAAGTTGATGATTTGATCGCCCGCAATGATGTGCTTGCCGTCGGGAAGGGCGAAGAACGACAGCGCCTGCGGCTTTTGCTTGCCGGTCTTGTCGCCGAGCAGAACGATCACCTTGCTGATCGCCCTCGACGGGCGTTTTGAGAATGGCCTGCACCTGCCACATGCGGTCGCTGTCGTAGCCCCAATTGGCCTGGAGAAAGGCATTGACGATCTCTTTCGTGGGCGCGGCGGCGGTGAAGTTGGCGGGATCGGGCTTGGGAAACACCGGCGGACCCGATGGGGCCGGCGCCGAGGGCGCGGGCTGCTCCTGCGCGGGCGCGGCAGGCTGTCTGAGGGGCGGCGCAGGCTGGGCGGCGGTGGAATCGGGCGCGGGCGGCACATGTTGCTGAGCGACGATCTGGAACGCGGAAACGAAAAAGGCAATCAGCGCGGCAGCGCCGAGGAAACGGGCGGACGGACGGATCAAGCGGTTCTCCTTAAGGGCGGGAAACTCCCTTTTCTTAGCTTATACCTGGACTCTGGCCATAGCTTGACCTTGGTCATTCCTGGACTTTGACGGCGATGGGGAATCTGCGGCCCATGCCAAAGGACTTGGAGGTGACCTTGAGGACCGGAGCGGCCTGCTGGCGCTTGTACTCGGAGCGCTCGACCAGGCGCACCACTTGTTGGACGAGATCGAGGGGAATACCGTGCTCCGCGGCGATGCGCTCCGGCGTCTCGTAGCGCTCGACGTAGGCCTCGACGATGGGGTCGAGGACGTCGTAGGGCGGCAGCGAATCGGTGTCCATCTGGCCGGGGCGCAGCTCGGCCGAGGGCGGCTTGGCGAGGATGGCCGCGGGGATTACTTTCCTGGTCTCGGTTGAGCCAATGGCAGACGGCATAGACCCGCGTCTTGACCAGGTCGCCGATGACCGCCAGGGCGCCCACCATGTCGCCGTAGAGGGTGCAGTAGCCCACGGCCATCTCGGATTTGTTGCCGGTGGTGAGCACCAGGGCGCCGAATTTGTTCGAGAGCGCCATCAGGAGGGTGCCGCGAATGCGCGGCTGGATGTTTTCTTCGGTGATGTCGGCCGGCAGTCCGGCGAAAGAGCGGGCTCGAGCGTGCGGTTGAACTCGGCGAAGAGCGCGCTGATGCCGATGGTCTCAAAGCGGATGCCGAGGTTGGCGGCCAGCTGGCGGCTGTCGTCGATGGAGCCGGCGGAGGAATAGGGGCTGGGCATGCCGACGCCGATCACGTTCTCCGCGCCGAGGGCCTCAGTGGCGATGGCCGCCACCAGCGCCGAGTCGATGCCGCCGCTGAGACCGACAAGGACCTTGCGAAAGCCGCATTTGCGCACGTAGTCGCGCGTGCCCAGCACCAGGGCGCGGTAGGCGGCTTCGGTGTCGTCGTCTTCGGGGACGCGGCAGGGGCGGCGCGTTGAAGGGATCGACGAGGACCAGGTCTTCCTCGAACGAGGCGGCCTGCGCGATCAGCTCGCCGCGCGCATTGAGGGCCAGCGAGGAGCCGTCGAAGATGAGGCTGTCGTTGCCGCCCACCTGGTTGCACATCAGCACGGGAATGCCGTCGCGGCGGGCGATGGCGGCCAGCATCTCGCGGCGGATGGTGCGCTTGGAGTGCCAGAACGGCGACGAGGACAGGTTGATGTGCAGAGCCGGATGCTGGCGCATCAGCTCTTCCATGGGATCGACCGCGTAGAGGCGGCGCGGCCAGAAATTCTTGTCGTTCCAGGCGTCCTCGCAGATGGTGATGGCAAGGCGAATGCCGTCGAAGCTCGATCACCTTCTGCGGCTCGGACGGGCGAGAAGTAGCGCTGCTCGTCGAAGACGTCGTAAAACGGCAGCAGGCGCTTGTGCTGTTCGAGGAGCAGGCGGCCGCGGTCGAGCAGGACGGCGGCGTTGAAGGCTGGTTTGCCATCTTCGCGGCCGGTGGGCAGGGCGACGCCGGCCAGGACGGCGGTGGGCAAGTCGCGCGTGGCCGCGGCCAGCTCGTCAACCGCGGAGCGGCAGCGGGCCAGGAAGCTGGGCTTTTCCAGGAAGTCGGCGGGCGGATAGCCGCAGATGGCAAGCTCGGAGAAGACGGTGAGGCGCGCGCCCAGGTCCGCGGCGCGGCGGCTGGCGGCGACGATTTTCTCCAGATTTCCGGTGAAATCCCCGACCGTGGGGTCGATCTGGGCCAGCGCGATCTTCACCATTCCAGTTTATCGTGCGCAAGACAGAAAGGCCGCCCAAACGGGGGCGGCCCATGGCGCGACGGCGCACAGATTCTCAGGTCCCGGTGCCGGAAAGAACCACGGCGATGGTGCGCATCATGATTTTGAAATCCAGCCAGATGCTCCAGTTTTCGATGTAGGTGACGTCGAGCGAAACGTAGCTGGCAAAGGAGGGATCCTGGCGCCCCTGCACCTGCCACAGGCCGGTGATGCCGGGCGTCACGTCGAGGCGGCGCAGGTGGTTGAGATCGTACTTGCGCACCTCGCCGGCCAGCGGCGGACGCGGACCGACGATGCTCATCTCGCCGCGCAGGACATTGAAGAACTGGGGCAGCTCGTCGAGTGAATACTTGCGCAGGAAGCGGCCCAGCCGTGTGATGCGCGGATCGTTGGAGACTTTGAACAGCACGTCGTCGCGCTCGTTCATGTGCATGAGCTCGGCGCGGCGTTTCTCGGCGTCGCGGACCATGGTGCGGAACTTGATGCAGCGAAAGACGACGCCCTTCTTGCCGATGCGCTCCGAGGAGTAGAAAACCGGGCCGGGCGAATCGAGCTTGATGGCGATGGCGATGGCCAGCAGCAGCGGCGAAAGCAGCCAGCAGCGCCAGCGCGGAGAATACGGTGTCGAAGACGCGCTTGAACATCAGCCCGATCTCGGGCACCGCGCCGCGATGCAGCGGAATGGTCGGAAACTGGCCGATGTATTCGATGGGGCTGTTCCAGGCCAGGCCGTCGTAGAGATCGGGAACGACGCGCAGATCCACCCCGTGAACGCGCGCCTGCTCCAGCACATTCTGGACGATGCCGCGCTCGCAGGGGGTGGTGAAGAAAATCTCATCGATGAACTGCTTGCGGGTGTGCTGGAAGAGCGAATCCAGGTTGCCGACGATGTCGCCGGAGGCCACTCGCTCGTGCGGATTGCAGCCGGGAAGCTCGATGAACCCCTTGAAGGTGTAACCAAGATGGCGGATGCTCTCCAGATGATGACGCAGCAGCTTGCGCCTCAGGCCCGGTGCCGACAATGAGCACGTTGCGCGTGTCCAGGCCGCGATCGAAGCGCCGGTAGAGCAGAATGCGATAAACGAGGCGGCGCAGGCCCAGAGCGATGGCTACCAGGCCTATCGTGCCCAGCACGATGCCGCGGGAAATATCCTCGGCGTGAACCAGGTAGAGCGTGCCGGTGAGCAGCAGGCCGGAGGTAAGACAGGCCTGGGCGCTCATCCTCTGCTCATGCAGGAAGTTGGTCATGTGCATCGGCGTATACAGATGCAACCGCCGGCTGGTGACGATGAGCGCGAAGGTGAATCCGCACAGCAGGGCCAGCAGAATCCACACGGAACGGCCGTGAAACAGGGTGCCGTGCCAAAAGACCTCTCGCGCCTTCCACTGGGGTTGGCGTGGAGCTTGTAAAGCGTGGCCACCATCGCGGCCACGAGGACTGTCACCGCATCCATGACCATCCAGAGCTTGGCCGTGCCCCGCGACGCCCGCGCTGAGCTCCGCAGCGACACTCGGCTTCCCATTCGGCCGAAGAAGTCAACGAAGATGAAAGCTTTTGCCAGAAATCCGAACTCGCCATAAGAGATGCGCAGACCTCAAATCTTCTGAAGCGCCTGGACTAAGGGATGCCGGGGTTGAATTGCAACGCAAGAGAAACAAGACAAAGCTGAAACGGAAGATCGTACTGCGTGAACTCCTCACAGGCAGTCTCTGCTTCTGGCCCTTGAATGACTGACACAGTTGAAGGCAAGCAGTTGCGCGCATTGCGTTTCTGCGGCTTGTTCTTGCCCCGAAGCGACACTGCGTTTGCGTATGCATTGCGCCGCTGCAGGGCCAGCGAGAAGCCACCTTCGCCGATATGGCCGGCAGCGGGTGGATGCGACGTGAAGATGGTCCCACAGAACATTGGCTTGAACGCAAGGCTCGTTTCGCGCCAGTGGACGCATTCTTGGCCCTGAAAAACGATGAAATCAGGTCAACAATTGCAGACTTTTGTGTTGAGAGCCGACGGGAAGTCCGCGCATTTCTCTTCCTCTGATCTTGACGAAATGTCCAATCGCAGTTGGATGCATCAAGCTTCGCCCAGAGGATGCGGACATTCGCAAGAGAAATCATGCTGCCGGCGGATTACGGAGAATGCAACAATTTGATTACCTGGGGCATGGTACCGGCAGGTGAGTCCATTGTATAGCGGAAGGGTTAAGAAGAATTAAATTACTTTATTATGATGGAGATACATAGGCATCCAGTATGAGGAATTGCCGTATGGGCGGATCGGTTGACGCAAGAAAGTCCTTGAGCGGGCCGAAGAATTGCGCCCTGCCCTGATGCAAGAAAGAGCACGGTATCGGCGAGCGCCTGGGCAAAACGCGTATCGTGCGTGACCACAATGCTGGTGAATCCGAGTTGATGCTTGAGCCGCTGAATGAGGCCGCCGAGGCGGCGGGCGATGATGGGATCGACCATGGTGGTCGGTTCGTCGTAGAGGACGATTTCGGGTTGCGCGGCCAGCGCGCGGGCCATGGCCACGGCGCGCTTGCGTCCGGTGGAGAGGCTGGCCGGAAGGAACTCGACCACGTCTTCAGCGCCGACCAGGCCGATGAGCCGGCCGACGATCTGGTCCACTTGATCGTCGGCCAGGCCGCCCTTCTCGCGCAACGGAAAGGCGACATTTTCGCGCACGCTCAGCGAATCGAATAACGCGCCATTCTGAAAGACCATGGTGATGCGCTTGCGAATGGCCCGCAGGCCCTCTTCGTTGAGGCCGGTGATCTCCTGACCCTCGACGCGGATCGACCCGGAGTCGGGCTTGAGAAAGCCCATGAGCAGGCGCAGCGAGACCGACTTGCCGACGCCGCTGCGGCCGAGGATGCAGAGGGTTCTCTCCGCGCCGCACTGAAAAACTCACGTCTTCAAGTACGGCGCGGCCATCGAAGGCAGATCGAGACATGGTCGAAGACGATGATGGGTTCCGAGTATTCGGCGGCGGCTGCGGCAGCTGGCTCCGGCTCTGTGTCGCTGCCGGCCAGTGCGTCGAGTTCCGCTTCGAGCGGCTCCAAAGGCTCGGGATTGGCAGCAGAATCGAACATCGCCATGAAACCAGCTTACGCGATAGCGCGCGCTACGAGCGCTTCGGCCCGCTCAAGATCCTGAGGGGTAGTTCAGATTGAGAAACCAGAGTGCGGGAGGCAGGCCAAGCGGATGGACGATCTGACCGGATTGAGCAAGAAACTCGACGGTGACAGCCGCTGATGGGCTGGTCCAGGCTGGCTGCGGCTGCCTGAAAGGCGGAAAAGCAGCCGCCGCGCCGGGCGGAGAGCTCGGCCTGGAGAGCGGGCAGGACGGATCGGTCGAGCACTGCGGGGAAGGTCTGGGCGAAGCCATTGACCGAGGGAACAGTGACGGCCCGGCCGGTGATTCTGGCGTGGTGAAGCAGAAAAACGAGGAGCGAGGGCGGCAGGAGAGGCAGATCGACGGGCAGAAAAACGGTGTAACGCGCGGAAGTGGAAGCCAGGGCGGCGCAGATGCCGGCCAAAGGGCCGAGGCCGGGTTCGGCGTCCTCGACGATTGGCGCGTAGGCTGCAGAGCCGCGCCGGTGGACGGGTTTGCGCCAGCGATCGAGGCGGGAAGTCCAGCTTGCTCGAGGATTGAGAGCGCGTGCTCGACCAAAGGCCGGCCGGCAACGGAAAGGAGAGCCTTGTCCCGGCCCATGCGGCTGGATTGGCCGCCGGCGAGGACAAAACCGGCGGCGTCAGGTTGCCGTTGTTTGGCGCCACGGGCCGCGCCGGGCTTGATTCAACCGCCGACCTCCTCCAGAAAGCGGATCAGCGATTCGATGCCCAGCTCAAAGTTCTTCAGGTTGAACTTCTCGTTGGGGGCGTGGATATTGTCGTCGGGCAGGCCGAAGCCCATCATGACGCTGGGCATGGCCGAGGTGGCGGTCGAAGTCGCCGACGATGGGGATGGAGCCGCCGGAGCGGATGAAGACCGTGTCCTTGCCCCAGACCTCGTGCAGAGCGCGCGTGGCGGCCTGAATGTAGCGATTGTCGACGGGGATCAGGCAGGCGTCGCCGGAGTGAATCAGCCGCACGTCGACATCGACGCCGGCGGGAGCGATCTTTTCCACGTAGCTCTTGTAAAGCGCGAAGGCCTTGGCGGGGGTCATGTTGGGAACCAGGCGCATGGAGACTTTGGCGAGCGCCTTGGCGGGAATCACGGTCTTGGCGCCCGCGCCGATGAAGCCGCCGGGCATGCCGTGCACTTCGAGCGTGGGCCGGGCCCAGGTGCGCTCGAGGACGCTGTAGCCGGGCTCGCCGACCAGCTGCTTCGAGCCCACCTCGGTCTTGCGGTACTCCTCTTCGTCGAAGGGCAGGCTGCGCCAGGCGGCCAGTTCCTCGGGGCTGGGCGGAACGACGTCGTCGTAGAAGCCGGGAATGAGGATGTGGCCGTTCTCGTCCTTGAGCTTGGCGATGATCTGCGCCAGGGCGAAGAAGGGATTGGGCGCCGCGCCGCCGTACATGCCGGAGTGCAGATCGGTCTTGGCGCCGCGCACTTCGAGCTCGGTGTAGATCATGCCGCGCAGGCCGACGCAGAGCGTGGGCAGGCCGGGCGCAAAGAGCTCGGTGTCGGAGACCAGCGCAAAGTCGGCCTTGAGATCGGCGGGCTTGGAGGCGACGTAGTTCGCAATTCCCTCCCCGCCCACTTCTTCTTCGCCTTCGAAGAGGACGCGCACATTGAGGGGCAGCGCTTCCGTTGGCGGCCAGCAGCGACTCCAGCGCCTTGACCTGCGCCACACACCTGGCCCTTGTCGTCGACCGCGCCGCGGGCGTAGAGGTTGCCGTTGCGCTCGGTGGGCTCGAAGGGCGGCGAGAGCCACTCGTCGAGCGGATCGGGCGGCTGCACATCGTAGTGGCCGTAGATGAGCACGGTGGGCTTGCCGGCGGCGTGCAGCCAGTCGGCATAGACCAGCGGATGGCCTTCGGCTTCGATCAGGCGCGCGTGCTCCATGCCGATGCGCTTCAGCTCGGCGAGCAGCGTCTCGGCGGCCTTGCGGCAGTCGTCCTTGTGCTCGGGCAAGGTGGAGATGGAGGGAATGCGCAGCAGGGCTTTCAGTTCATCGAGAAAACGGGGATGGTTTTGGCGGGCAAAAGCAACGGCGGAAGAAGACATGGAGACGCTCCCTTACAATGGATTTCACAGTCAAACCAAGAGTATAGACCCTCGCACTGTTCACCTTGCCCCAAGGAAGGGGAATCTTCTTGCAGAAGTACGGAAGTCCGCTCCCGCGCCGGTTATTTCGGAGTCTTTGCCTCTTATCAGTACTCACCGCGGCTCTCTGGAACGCAAACGCATCCGCGCAAACGCCGCACGAAAGCCCGTACTACGCCCGGGCCAATACACTTCGGTGTCTTCGGCGCCTATTCCGGAGATTCGAGCCACATTCTGCTGGGCGACGCCGAGAACCGGATGCTGCTGGATTTTGGCGTGACGTATGAGCGGCGGCTGTTGCTCAATCGCGTCGTCAACTGGCAGTACAGCGGAGAACTTCTGCCGGTGGCGCTGGAGAGCGATCCGCTAACGCGCTCCGTGAATAAGCAGACCTCGCCCACGACTGGAACCTACATCGTGACCGGGCTACCTCCGATCGTCGTGTGCACTTTCGTTAACAACTACTCGTACTCGTTCAATCAAACCGCCTACAGTGGCACGGATGTTTTTACCTGTTCCGGCCGCCGCTGGACGATGGGCGAAGCCATGTCTCCCGCCGGATTTCAATGGAACTTCCTTCCCCGGCGCAAAACACAGCCGTTCATCGTTGGCCACGGCGGATACATGTACTCCACGCGATCCATACCGGTGGATGGCGCGGGTTCCTTCAATTTCACTTTCGACTTGGGCGCCGGATTCGAGCTTTACCGATCTAAGACCAAATCCATTCGCGTGGAGTACCGCTATCACCACATCTCGGATGACAACACGTCGGACACGAATCCCGGCATCGACAACGGCCTGTTCCAAGTGACCTATAGCTTCCGGCTCGGGCGCCGGTAGACGTCAGTAACGGGCGACAGCGAGATCGACGGTGGCGGGCCAGGCGTGGATGCTCCTTGCGATCGAACTCCTGTCCAGGATTTCTCCCGGTCGGAGGCTACCTGTCCTCGTTGACGGCGCGAGGACCGGGTCGGCTGGTTTTTCGCCGGAGGGCGCTGCGAAAAGGTAAGCTAATGGGGATACGGAAATCCCCTATGCAGAACGCCGTAAAGGTCTTGATCGCCGAAGACGAGCCGAACGCGCTGGCCGGGCTGGCGGAGCTGATCTCCGGATGGGGATACCGCACCGAGACCGCGCGCGACGGCTTGGAGGCGTGGGAGAAGGCGCTGGCGTGGAATCCGGCGATCGTGGTGACGGACCTGAAGATGCCGCGCCTGGACGGCATGGGGCTGCTGGCCAAGCTGGCCGAGGGCGGCGAGGGGCTGAGCGCCAACATGGCCGTGGTAGTGCTCACGGCCATGGGATCCATTCAATTGGCCGTGGACGCCATGAAGCTGGGCGCCTACGACTTTCTGCAGAAGCCCGTGGACGCCACGCGGCTGAAGACCATCCTGGCCAACGCCACGCGGCAGCGGGAGACGGCGATCGAACTGGAGGTGGCGCGGCGGCGGCTGCGCGAATCGGGCGTGCTGGGCCAACTGGTGGGCAGCTCGCGGGCGATGCGCGAGATCTTCGGGCTGATCGAGCAGATTGCCCCGTCCAACGTGCCGGTGCTGATCACCGGCGAGAGCGGCACGGGCAAGGAGCTGGTGGCGCGCACGCTGCACGATCTGAGCCCGCGCAAGGCGCGGCCGTTTGTTGCGGTCAACTGCGCGGCCATTCCGGAAACGCTGATCGAAAGCGAGATCTTCGGCCACGAGAAGGGCGCATTCACGGGCGCGGTGGAGCGGCGCGCCGGCTGCTTCGAACTGGCCTCGGGCGGCACGCTGCTGCTGGACGAGATTGGGCGAGATGCCGTCCGGGACGCAGGCCAAGCTGCTGCGCGTGCTGGAAGAACGCAAGTTCCGCCGGCTGGGCGCGCGCACCGAGCAGGATGCGGATGTGCGCGTGCTGGCGGCGACCAATCGCGATCCCCAGCACGCCGTTGCCGAGGGCCATCTGCGCGCCGACCTCTTTTACCGGCTCAACGTCTTCAACATCGCCATGCCGCCGCTGCGCGAGCACATGGACGATCTGCCGCCCATGGTGGAGGCCATGGTGAGCGAGATGAACCAGAAACACGGGCGCAAGGGTTTCCGGCGTCGCGGCATCGATGCTGGACCGGCTGATGGCTCATAGCTGGCCGGGCAACGCGCGCGAGTTGCGCAACACCATCGAGCGGGCGGTGATTCTTTGCCCCGATGGCGCGCCGCTCGATGCCGGGCACCTGCCGCAGGGATTCGGCAAGGACCAGGCGCTGGCAGCGCCGGCCGCGGACGGCAACGCGATCACGGTGCGCGTGGGCGCCACGGTGGACGAGGCCGAGCGGCTGCTGATCCTGCGCACGCTGGAGGCGACGGGGCAAAACAAGACGCGCGCCGCCGAGATTCTGGGCGTGAGCCTGAAGACCCTGCACAACAAGCTCAAGGAGTACAGCCGGGCGCGGAAGGAAGCGGGAGCATATCAGAATGGCGACAGGATCGCGAGTCGGCAACGGCCCGGAAATCCTCGTCGAAATATCAGACTCACGGCAAACCGCGGCTCCCTCACCGGCTCGCATGCTAACCCCGGACATTTTGCCGAGATGGTTTTTAACCCATGCGCCTGAAGACCAAACTCGTGCTGGCCATCACGGCCCTGGTGTTCCTCATCGCCGGGCTGGTGTCGCTGGTGTATGTGCACCAACTGGTGAAGGCGGCGGTGCAGGAGACCTACGACACCAACCTGATGGTGGCCGACCAGGTGCGGTTCGCGCTGCAGAATGCGCTCGAGACCGGCCTCAAGGACCGCACCGTCGATCCCAACAATCCCGGCTGAGCTGCGCGCGCTGGTGGCCGAGACGGTGCAAAGCGATCCGGCGTTGCAGGCCGCGCTGATTTCGGTGAACCGCTATTCGTCCACGGTGTACGACGTCAACATCGGCGACAGCCAGGGCACGACGCTGCTGAGCACCAATCCCGACAACCAGGGCAAGCCGCTGCCCGTCGCGCCCCAACTATGACCAGTTGCTCAAGGCCAGTCCGGTGCGGATGATGATGCAGGTCTTCGGCCAGCCCAAGAGTCTTTGATGTGGTGGCGCCGCTTGAGAACAACGGCAAGCTCTTCGCCACGCGTCAACGTGGGGGTGCACACCTCGCTGCTGCGCGCCGTCTATGAGCCGTTGCTGAGGAAGGCATTCTGGCTGATGGGCTTTGCCCTGATCGTGGCGCTGCTGGCGGCTTTTCTGCTGAGCAACCTGGCGCTGCGGCCCATTGACCGAGATCAGCCGGCAGCTCGACCGCCTGACTGCGGCCGGAGGAGCGCCGGTCGAGGACGAAGCACGCATCAAAACAGGACGTGGCGGCGCGGGTCTCCACCAAGATCGAGAAGATCGGCCAGCGCATGCGCAACGTCGAAGAGGTCTACTCCGCGTTGCGCGAGAATCTCGACCAGATTCTGGGCAATCTGCAGGACGGAATCCTGCTCTTCACCGAGGACAGGCGCGCGGTGCTGGTCTCGGAGGCGGCGCGGCGGTTTCTGCAGATCGATCGCGACAACATTCTGGGCCGCACGCGCGCGAGATCTTCGACCGATTCCACGGTGCTGGGCCGGGCGCTGCGCGAGGCGATCGAAGCCGGCAGCGAGCATGGTGAAAGAGGAGATTCGCACCGAAGGCGGGCGGCGAATCCAGGCTTCGGTGGACTTTATCTACGACGATGAGACCCACCAGGGACTGGGCGCGCTGGTCACGCTGCACGATCTGGAATCGGCGGCGGAGATCGAGTCGGAGCTGGAGCTTTCGCGGCGCATGGCGGCCATCGGCCGGCTTGACCTCGGGCGTCGGCCACGAGGTGAAGAATCCGATCAACGCGATCGTGGTGCATCTGGAGCTTTTGAAGTCGAAACTGGGCGAATCCGACGGGCCGGCGACTCAGGCACCTGGAGGTGATCGACGCGGAGATCCGGCGGCTGGACCGCGTGGTGCAGACGCTGGTGGACTTTTCGCGCGCCCGGTGGAACTGCAACTGCGCGAACAGGATCTTCGCCCGATCATCGGCGACGTGCTGGCGTTGGCCGCCGATGAGCTGACCATGCGCCATGTCACCCTGATCAGCCGCATTCCGGCCGAGCCGTTGATCGCCAATGTGGATGCCGACTTGCTGAAGCAGGCGGCGCTCAACGTGATCCAGAACGGCGCGCAGGCCATGCCCGAGGGCGGCCGGCTGGAAGTGATTCTCGAAGAGGACCGGAACGCGAAGAGACGCATCCGATGTTGGTGCGTCGAAAGCAACGGATCGGCCGGCGGTGGAGCTGCGCATCCGGCGCCGCACCTCGCAGTGCTGCGCGTCGCCGACGAGGGCATGGGCATTCCCGAGGAGATCCGGGAGAAGATCTTCGATCTGTATTTCACCACCAAGATCGGAGGCAGCGGCATTGGACTGGCCATGACTTACCGCATCCTGCAGTTACACCACGGGAGCGTGGACGTACAATCAAGGCAAGGCCGCGGCACGGAATTCCGGCTGCGAATTCCACTCGCCGCCGCGGACCGGGGACGCCGGAATCTGCAGCCGGCGAGCTGTCGAGAGCGAAAAGGGGTTGGGGGAATGAGGTCGCCTGCCAAGTGCGCTGCGTGGCTGCTGCCGTTCTGTGCTCACGGGCTGCTTCCACCTGCCCTTTCACAAGACACCCGCCGCTAGCCTGCCGCTGGCGCCAGCTACCGTTCGAGCCCCGTCCCAGCCCATTGAACTCGTGTCGATTGAGCTGCCGCCCGCCTGAGACCTTGATCCCCGGCAAACCCATCTACAACATGAGGGTCCACGACGAGCCGATCAAGCCGCCGATCCAGGCACAGGAGGCCGGCGAGTCCGCGGAGATCCCCGCCCCGCAGGAGGTAGCCGCGAATCCCGAATCCCGCCGTCAGCGCCATCGGCCAACTTTCTTCGGGCGACCCCGCCAATTTTCGCCAGCAGACGGAGGACTCCATCGCGGCAATTGAGCGCGGGCTGAACGGCATCAACCGCACGCTCAACGACACCGAGCAGAAGACCGCCGACCAGATCCGGGAGTTCCTGAAAGCAGGCCAGGGCAGCTCTGGCCTCAGGCGATGTGGACGGCGCGCACACGCTGGCTGCCAAGGCCCAGGTTCTGCTGGACGAACTGACGCAATAGGGCCGGGCGCCCGGCGTCGTCCTACTACAATCTCGCCCCAACTCAGCTTGCTGCGCAACGCGTCGAAGAAGCCGCTCTCACCCAGGCGGACCAGCTTGACCGTATGGCTGGAGCGGCGGCAGCGCACCTCGTCGCCGCGGCGCAGTTCCACGCCCTGCTGGCCGTCGATGGTCAGCAGCGCCACGTTGGGAACGCCTTCGACGCGCACGGTCAGCGACGCGCCGCCGCGCACCACGATGGGCCGCAGCGTGAGCAGATGGGGACAGATGGGCGTGACCACCATGGCATCCACATCGGGCGTCAGGATCGGACCGTTGGCGGCCAGCGTGTAGGCGGTCGAGCCCGTGGGAGTGGAGACGATGACGCCATCGGCGCGGAAGCGCGCCACGCTCCTGCCATCCAGCTCCACGGCAAAGTCGCCCATGCGAGCGATGTCGCCCTTGGAGACAACGACCTCGTTCAGCGCCTCGAAGCTCGCAGTGCTCGGCGCCCTCGCGCCACAGCACAGCGTGCAGCATGGCCCGCTCATCGAGGCTGTGGCAGCCGGCGCACCAGTTCTCCAGCGTGGCATAGAGGTCGGCGAGACGCACTTCAGTCAGGAAACCGAGGAATCCGAGATTCACGCTGAGGATGGGCGTGCCAACAGTCGCAAAAATGCGCGCGGCCGCAAGCAACGTGCCATCGCCGCCCAGAACGATCACCAGGCCGGGACATTGCTTGGCCAGATCTGCGCGGTCAATGGCGGGCGCGCTCGGTGTAGGCGCCGCCCTCCCGGTCAAGCACCGGCTCGTAGTCGTGCTTGCGCAGCCACGCGATCAGCTCCGGCAAAAGCCGCTTAGCTCTTCCCTGTTGGGCTTGCAAACAATGGCAACGCAGGTCATGCGTCCCAGTGTAACGGACCCCCTGCGGGGGCCAATCTGAACTGCGCGCGAGCGCAGCGCCAAGCGCGAACCGGCCAAAATTGCGGCGCGGAAAAATTGCTGACTTCTCGGCTTGCTGTTTGTATATTGGCTCAACGCCAAAAAGTGGAGGTTTCGCCGGCTATCGTGCGGACAGGCGCTGTCTGTGACACGCCTGAACCATGGTTCGAGAACAACTAGGAAAGGAGGGTGCGATGGAATGGTATTTGATGGTATGGAGGAAGTTCGCCCAGTTCGATGGGCGCTCGCGGCGCAAGGAATATTGGATGTTCACGCTGTTCAACATTTTGGCGATCTTCGCGTCTGGGAGCGCTTGCAATGGCGTGGAGCAATTTTCGCAATATCGGGAACGGATGTCTCGGGAACAGCATGATTCTTCTGTTTATTCCGACTCGGCATCTACGTATTGGCCGCTCTCATTCCCAGTTTGGCCGCCGCCACGCGCCGCTTTCACGACATCGGCAAGAGCGGCTGGATGCTTTTCTTGCTTGATCGCGCTTGGCATCATTCCGGTCGTAGGCTTCATTACCGCGATCATTCAGATCGTTATTCCTGTGCCAGGACAGCCAACCCGGGAGCCAATCAGTACGGACCCAATCCGAAGTTTCCCGAACAGGCAGCCGATGATATATGCCGGGATTCCGCCGGGCCATTCCCGCCGATGATGCTCGTGCCGCCGCAGCCCCAGCATACTCCCGGGCCCGAGAGTCGCTTTGGTTTACTGCAGGAACTGCGGCGCAAGGTTGACGGATGGATCTCCATTCTGCACTCGTTGCGGCGCGCATCTTTGAGATCGGCGCGGCGGGCAGTCTTCTCTCCGCTGGCCGCAACCCTCAACTGGCCCTGCTGATGAGGAGACTGAATTTCACGTCCGCTTTGCGTGGAGAAGGAATTCCCGGTTGCCCTTCGCGCCGGTGATGGGCGACGGAATGGTGCCGGCGACCTCCCAGCCCAGCGACCGCACACAGTCAGCGACCTTGTCGATCGCCAGCTCGTGCGCGTGCGGGATCGCGCACAATGCCGCCCTTGCCCACATGCTCGCGCCCGGCCTCGAATTGTGGCTTGACCAGAATCACGGCCTCAACAAGGGTGGGCGCCGCAGCCAGGACGGCCGGAAGCACGAGCGTCGCCGAAATAAACGAGACATCGACGACCAGAAGTGTTTTTTCTTGGTCTCGGTCGAGCGTCGCCAACGATCCAGGCTCGAGCAGGCGCGCGTTGGTCCGTTCCAGCAGCCGGACACGCGGGTCGTTGCGCAGCTTCATGTCGATTTGCCCGAAGCCGGTATCGATGGCGGTGACAAGCGCAGCGCCATGCTGCAGCAGGCAGTCGGTAAATCCGCCCGTCGAAGCGCCTACGTCGAGACATGCGCTGCCTGCGACTTCAATATGCCAGGTTTCCAGAGCGGCCGCCAGCTTCAACCCGCCACGGCTGACGTAGGGCAGGTCCTCGCCAAGCAGGCGGATAGGGGCGTCCTGAGAAACGCTCGTGCCGGGCTTGTCGATTTTCTGCGAGTTGCACCAGAACCCGTCCGGCAAGAATCAGCGCACGGGCGCGTTCGCGGCTGGCAGCGAGGCCACGCTCGACGAGCAGCGACGTCGAGCCGCGCTTTTTGCGGCCGGGTTCTTGCCGGTCGCGTGTTTCGGGCGCGTTTTTGCCACGTTCGCCATCGCTGGAAGGAACTCTCTCAAAAACGCTAAAGGGCCATTCCCAATCGGAGGAATGACCCTTTGGAGATTCGCGTGCGCACCTGTTCAGCGCGCGCTATGGAATGGCCTGGCACGCCTGAAGCGATGCGGCAGTGGGGCGCTGCCCGGAAGGTTGCACGGTTGGCCGTAGCCGGGGACACGGCTGCTGTAATTGTTGTTGCCGCCGGAGCCGTTCTGCGTAGGTCGTGCGCATGTCAACCGGCGTTGCCTTCCAGCAGGACCGTGGTGTCGATCAGGTCCGTGACCGTCGGGCTCGACTCAACGATGGTGATAAACGGGCTGTCGGGCGAGGCCACATAGATTTTGCTGAACTCGGAATTCTGCGTCGTGATGATCGTGCCGCGGATGGCCGACAACGGTAAGGGTCTTCTCCACCGTGTAGGTGGACAGATTCACACGGTCACCGTGCCGTTCTGCCGCTGCCGTCGTTTTGATTGGCGGTGTAAGCCTTGCTGCCGTCGAAGAGAACCGTCACGCTGGCCGGATTGGGGGTGGCCGTATTGCCCACCTTAATCGTGGTGACGGTTCCGAAGCCGCCCGTGATCGCGCCGCAAGCCGCATAGTCGTGACGCTGCAATCTGCTGGATTGGTGTAGGTGTTCGAGTCGTTGCCGTATTCGTCCAGCTGACATTGACCACGCTGATGGTTCCCCCGTCGTAATTGGCGACGACAAGTTGCTGGGTTGCCTGGTTGTATTCGGCGTAAATGGGTCCCGAACCGGCGGGAAGCTGGATGGTGGGATGGCAGGTGATCCATTGTCCATTCTGATTTTGAAACGGCGTGCAAGCGTCCGGCGTATTGTTCCTGGTGTTGATGACTGAGATGGTATCGTCTCCGCGATTCAGAACATACAGGCGCTGCAGGTCGGGAGTTTGCACGGCGTAAACAGGGCATTTGCCCACCGGGATCGCGGGATCGGTCGTAGTGCTGGAGAGCTCGATCGGCGTCGCAACGCCCGCCGGAGCTGTTCCGGGCGAGACGTTGCAGGTCATGGGCGCGGTATCGGGAACGTTCTGGCTGATAACATATTCGCGCTGCCGCCGGAGAGCTGCTGGGCTCCGGCGACAAAGACAGGCATCGTTGCGGGACTGCCCGACGTCGCCACCGGAATCGCGAGTTTGAAGGCCTGAGGCGATCCGTTAAAGAGATCGACCACGTCGCCGTTGAGGTCGGTTGCCCAAAGCCCGGTGGACGGCGACATCAGGTTGACCGGCTGCGCCGTGGGAGGCAGCGTGGATTCGGAGACGTTCTTGGCCTGCAGGTTGGTGCTGATGGCGAAATTGGACAACGTTCCGTCGCTGTTGACGGTGTAGCCTGTGGCGCCGGCTGAATCCACAGTGAAGACACGTGGACCGGGACCAATCGGCGCTTCGGTCATGATCGAGTCGCCGGAATAATCGATGATCGTGACCACTCCAGGCGTGCTGGACTCCCGTGGTGGAAACCACGATCGCGTAGGAGGTGGGCCTGGGCCGGCGGGCCATTGGTGCCGATTGGAGTAACCACTGGCCTGTAATTGTCGCCACAACCGCCAATGAGAGCCGCAAGCGCGAGAGCAGCTCCTGCCTGCGCGAAGAGCACACGCGCCGGGCATGACTTCATGGGAAAAAGCCTCATTCGGAATCTTTCCTGCTTTCCTGCTGATTGTAAATCACCGGGCCTGGGCAGCGGGCGACAGCGGTCTGACATGCGGCTCCGCCATCAAGTCCGACGCAGGCGCGCCGCGAATTTGTCATCGCATGCGCCAACGGTGCGGTCACTTTCTCATGCTGCGGCCAAGCGGTTACGATGAGGCGTGGCTCAAGATAATCTGGCCTGGCAATCGAAGCTGGTGTTGCTTGCGGTGCTGCCTTTCGCGGGCACGGATGTGCTGCTTGCGTGCTTCGGATGGGCAACGGAATCCGCTGCCGTGGTGATTTGGACCATCGGGTTAAGCGCGTTGCTGGGGCTGATCACCTGGAGGCTGCGGGCGGCCACTCCTGCGGCAGCGGCCACCGGGGCGCTGATCACGGCAAGCCTGATGTTCTCGACCGTTGAGTTCCCTTACCAGCCTTGGCATACGGCGCTGATTCCCGCGCTGGCGGTTTCATTGCTGGCCTTCGCCGCCACCGCGTGGGCGCGCCGGCAAAAGGAGCGGCTGGGCACGGCCGAGGCGCGGCGGGGACGATCCGCCTCGCAGGTTGCGGCGAATCTGGGCACTGGCGGCGCTGGTCGCGAGCGAGCCCGTGCAGGATCTGGTTGCTGGATAGCCGCTGGCTTCCGCTCCCAGCCCACGCGGGAACGCTGATGCTGGCAATGGCCCTGGCCGCACTGGCTGAGGCCGCGGCGGATACGGTTTCGTCGGAGATCGGGCAGGTGCTCGGCGGACGGCCGCGAATGATCACGACATTGCGCGCGGTCGAAGCCGGGCACGGACGGCGCGGTGAGCGTGGCCGGCACGCTGGCCGGAGTGGTTGCGGCGGCCATCGTTGCCGGCGCCGGAAGCTGGGCCCTGCGCGGCGGCTGGAATCTCTTCGAACTGAGCTGCGCAGGCGCCGTCTTCGGCCTCTTCTTCGACAGCCTGCTGGGAGCAACGCTCGGAAGAAACGGCTGGCTCAACAACGACGCGGTGAACTTTCTTATCGACGGCCAGCGCGTCGGGGTTTGCGCTTCTTTTGCTGGCTCTTGTGATCTCGCACCGCCCCGCCGAACTTGCTGACTCGTCTGTCAGCGCGTCGTCGGCTCGCCGACTTGCTGACTTGCTAACTTGCTGACTCAGCTGCTGTTCTAACTCCGCTAACACCGCTAACTCCGCCAACTCCGCTGCATCAATGCAGGTGCAGCCGCCAGAAGGTGTAGCTGAGAATCTCGTGGGCGATGCGCTCGGCCTCCAGCGTCCTGTCTTCGACGGCCGGGCGCGGCCGCGGCGAGGTGAGCACGTCGAGACCTTCGGCGGCGCAGATGGCGTGGATGCGGAACATGTGGGTGTCGTCGCTGACCACCACCAGGCGGTGCAGGCCGTTGACGCGGGCGATCACGGCGATGCGGCGCGCCGACTCTTCGGTGTTGCGGCTCTCCGTTTCGGCGATGATGGTCTGCTCCGGAACGCCCTTGCTGATCAGGTAGCCGGCGCCCACGGAGCCCTCGGTGTACTGATCGCCGCCCGGGCCGCCCAGCGTGATGATCAGCGGCGCGATGCCGCGATGGTAGAGCACAAGCGCGTGGTCCAGCCGCGCGCGATAGACCGGCGAGGGCCGGCCGTCGTACTCCGCCGCGCCCAGAACGCCGATGGCGTCGGCGGGAGCGGCCTGATCCAGGTGCGCGTAGCTCTCAATCTGCACGTAGACCCAGCGGCACCACGCCAAAGCTGCCGCCCAGCAGGCAGCACGAGCAATCACGAGCGATGAAGCGGAGGACCCAGTTGCGGCGCTTCGTCTTGGATTCGCGCCCCATGTTCTCAATCTTACTCAGTCCCTTAGTCCCTCATTCCCTTGTTCCCTTGTTCCCCGTCTTCTCGTTCCCTGCCTTTATCGCTGCAGGGTCATCACGATTTCGTGGGTTGGGATGGCGCCTTCGCGCAGAATCTCCCAGCGCCCGGCGCCGAGAGTGAGATCGACGATCGTGGTGGGCTGCGCGCGGCCGGTCGGCCCGCCGTCGATGATGAGCGGAATGCGCTCGCCGATCTGGTCGCGAACAGCAGGCGGCGTTGGTGCACTCCGACGCGCCCTGCAGGTTGGCCGATGTGGCCGTGATGGGCAGCCCGAAGCGCTCCACCACCGCGCGCGGAATGGCGGCATCGGGCACGCGCAGCGCCACGTTGCCGGTGTTGGCCGTGGAGCGCAGCGGCAGCTTGGTTCCGGCGCGGACGATGATCGTCAAGCGGCCCGGGCCAGAAGCGGTCGGCCAGCTTGTCGAGCAGGGGATCGGTGTCGCGCGCCAGTTCGTAGGCCTGCGCCAGGCCGGAGATCAGCAGCGAAAGCGGCTTGTGCTTCTGGCGGGTCTTGATCTGGTAAATCTGCTCCACCGCGTGCGAGGTTCACCGGGTCCACAGCCAGACCGTAAAACGTGTCGGTGGGCAGGGCGACAACACCGCCCTTGCGCAGGCAGGAGACGATGTAATCGATCCGGTCCGGTTGGGGTTCATCGGGATGGACGCGCAATATCTCCGCGGACAAGAAGGCCTACCTCGGTTCCCGAATAAAAGAAGTGGCTACAGAATCGGAAACTATCACAGCACCAGCTGTGGTGCAAGTTCAGAAGCCAGCTTCTAGCTTCTAGCTTCTGGCCACTAGCCAATCGTTTCGGCGGATTTGTGGCGCTCTTTCGTGCGAAAAGTGCGTTTGCACCGCTCGTCACTCCGATCCGCACGACAAGCTAGAAGCTAGGAGCTAAAGCTAGAAGCTTGTGTCTAGTAGCTAGAAGCTGGAAGCTGATCTTACAATCGGCACAGCACTCAGAGGTTCTTGAGCCGATGCCGGTCCGCGTGGTCGAAAGCAAGCAGAATGCGCGCCTGAAGGAGCTGCGGCGAGGCGCTGTGCCGCATCCGGCGCGCGGCAGGACGGCGGACTTAGTCGGCATCGAAGGTCCAAACCTGCTCGAAGAGGCGCTGCGCGCCGGCTTGCGCGTCGACGACCATCTTTGTGGCGCAAGGCGCAGAGCGATCTGCTGGAGGCGCTGCCCGTACCGCCGGAGATCGAGGTTCTGCTGCTGCCCAGGAAGCTGCTCGACGCCGCGCTGGCCACCGAGACGCCGCAGCCCATCGCCGCGTCTGGTCGAGCCGCCGCGATTGGACCTGGGCGCATGCTCTCAACCAACACCAGCAAAAACGCGGCGCTTGTCATTGTGCTGGCCGGCCTTCAGGATCCCGGCAACCTGGGCACGATTCTGCGTTCCGCCGAGGCATTCGGCGCCACCGGCGTCGTCAGCCTGCCGGGAACCGTGAGCGCCTGGAACCCGAAGGCGGTGCGCGCGTCGGCGGGAAGCGTCTTCCGCGTGCCGCTGCTGGCGGCGAGCGAGGAGGAGTGCTTCGCGCAGCTGCGCGAGGCCGGCGTGAAGATTTTTGCCACAACCACGTCGCGCCGCGCCAAGCCTGCCGATCTGCGTGGACCTGGCCGGCCCGGTCGGCTCTCATCATCGGCAACGAGGGCAACGGTGTTCCCGGAGGATTTGGTGGCGAAGGCCGACGCCAACATCACGATTCCCTGCCCCGGCCCGGTGGAAAGCCTGAACGCCGCCGTCGCCGCCAGCGTGCTGCTGTATGAAGCGTCGCGGCAGCGGTTCGAGCAAGCCTGTCGGCAACCCGCAACGCTCCTCCAGGATCAAATCGCGGAGCGGGGCGCGACGATGAGCCTCTTCGACAGACGAGCCGGAACGCTCCGCCGCACTCCTCCAAAGGTCTGCTCCATGCAATGGCGCGGAGGGGCGCCGCTGGCGGAGCGCATGCGTCCGCGCAGCCTCGACGAATTGCTCGGCCAGGAGCACCTGGTCGGCCCCGGCAAGCCGTCTGCGCGTGCAGATCGAGCGCGACGACGCCAGCTCGATGATCTTCTGGGGTCCGCCCGGCGTGGGCAAAACCACGCTGGCCAAGATCATTGCCGAGACCACCAAGGCCAGCTTCATCGAGTTCTCCGCCGTCACCAGCGGCATCAAGGAGATCAAGCAGGTGATGGTCACGGCGGCCAAGGCCGCCCAGCTTCACTCGCGCACCATTCTCTTCGTCGACGAGATTCACCGCTTCAACAAGGCGCAGCAGGACGCGTTTCTGCCCTACGTGGAGCGCGGCACCATCCGGCTGATCGGCGCGACCACCGAGAATCCGTCGTTTGAAATCATCTCTGCCGCTGCTCTCGCGCTGCCGCGTGTATGTGCTGGAGCCGCTGAAGGAGGAGCAGATTGTGGCTCTGCTGCGGCGGGCTCTGGCGGACAACGAACGCGGCCTCGGCGCGCTGGAGCTGACCGCGGACGACGATGCGCTCGAACTCATTGCCGGCTACTCCAGCGGCGACTGCCGCAACGCCTACAACACGCTTGAAGTCGCCGCGCAGCTGGCCATGGCCGACGGAAGCAAGCACATCACCAAAGCCGTCGCGACCGAAGCCGTGCAGCAGCGCGTGCTGATGTACGACAAGGCCGGCGAGGAGCACTACAACCTGATCTCCGCGCTGCACAAGAGCGTGCGCAACTCCGATCCCGACGCCGCGCTCTACTGGCTGGGGCGCATGTTCGCCGGCGGCGAAGACCCGCTCTATCTCGCGCGCCGCATCGTGCGCATGGCCGTCGAAGACATCGGCCTGGCCGCTCCCGAGGCGCTGCATCTGTGCCTCTCCGCGAAAGAAACGTACGATTTTCTCGGCTCGCCCGAAGGCGATCTGGCGCTGGCCGAAGCGGTGGTCTATCTCGCGCTCGCGCCCAAATCGAATTCGGTCTACACGGCCTACGGCGCGGTGCAGGACGACATTGAGCACACGCGCCAGGAGCCGGTGCCGCTGCACCTGCGCAACGCGCCCACACGGCTGATGAAGGAACTGGACTACGGCAAAGGCTACCGCTACGCCCACGACGAAGAAGGCAAAGTCGCCGACATGGATTGCCTGCCCGACTCACTCAAAGGCCGCAGCTACTACCACCCCACGCAGGAGGGCCGCGAGAAGCAGCTGGCGCAGCGGATGGAGGAGATCAGAAAGATCAGGCAGGGAAAGCGCGGCATCAGCTAAATATTTTCCACACCCGCCTGGCAATTTTCGGTTAATAGAGTTGGTGGTACACTGCCGCAGTGCGCTTCCCCAAGCACCCCGCGCACATCCCAAAATTCATTTCCCCGAGGAGGTTTTCTCAATGAGCGACTGTATGAGCTTCGTACCCCACATCGTAGTCAGCAACGCCGCCGCTGCCATCGATTTTTACAAGAAGGCATTTGACGCGAAAGAAATCGCGCGGCACGTTGCGCCCGGCACCGACAAAATCATGCACGCGCAGCTGGCGATAAACGGCGGAAACCTGATGCTGAACGACGATTTCTCAGAGGCCATGGGCCACAAGCCATCGACGCCCGAGGCGTTGGGCGGAACGCCGTTGGCTCTGCACATGCAGGTTCCCGACGCCAACGCAGCATGGGCGCAGGCTGTTGCTGCCGGCGCTGAAGTCGTCTTCCCGCTGCAGGACCAGTTCTGGGGCGACCGCTACGGCCAGTTGCGCGATCCCTTCGGACACAAGTGGTCGATCGGTCAGACCATCGCCAAGCCAACAGCGGATGAACTGGAGAAAGGCGCGAAGGCTTCATTCGAAAACGCCAAGGAACACGCACACGCGTAGACCAAATCTGCCAACTGAGGGATTTCGGTTCCCGAGTTTACGCTCACCCGACCTTTTTCCGCCGCACTCCGGCGCGGCGGAAAAAGAATGGGGCACCAAAGGGTTTTGGGCTAACCCTTGCACCTGACCCCTGCGTCATCCCCACGGATTCACCACCGACTTGGCAATGTCGTCGAAGTGCTTCACGTTGCGCGTGGCGAGAGTGGCGTGCGAGGCGAGGACGATGCCGGCGATCATGCTGTCGCGCGGATCGCGTGGACGTCCCTTCGACTTCCGCGCGGCCGCGAGATTGGCTGCCTGCCGCGCAGCCTCTTCATCGAAATTGGCGATTCGATGCTGGACAACCTCGGCCAGCCAGCGCTCAAGCAGCGCCAAAAGGGCCGCCTGCCTTCTCCCGGCAGGCATCGATTGCAGCCCATAACGAATCTCGTAGAGATTGACTGTAGTGATCCAAATGGAGTGAGGCGGCTGTTGGTCCACCCACTGCAAGACTCGTGGATCCGGGGACGGGAAGCATGATCTCCGAAATGACGTTCGTATCGAGCAGAACCATCACTTGAAATCCGGGATTTCCATACGCATTCCGCGAATCTCTTTGATCGGCTCATCGAGGGTGACGCCGCTTCCGCTGAAGAGCGCAACAGAAGCCGTACCAAATCCGACCTCCGGAGTCTCTTTCTCCAGAGATGCTTTGCTGATGATCTCGCGCACTTCGGCCTCCATGCTGCGGCCGTTGCGCTTGGCGCGGCGCTGCAAGCGCGCCTTGACCCGTTCGTCGACTTTGCGGATGAGAATCTGGGCCACCGCGCCCTCCGTTGATAGCATGATAGCACAAGTGGAGAATTCCGTTTCTTCTCAGCCTACGCGTCACTATTCCCTCGCTGGTCCATGCGGTAGCTTGGCCACGGCGTCGATCACGATGCCAGGGGTAAGCACCTGGGGAAGAAGCTGCGGGCCGGTTTGGCCCGGAGTGTAAAGCGCGTAGACGGGTACGCCACTGCGGCCGAGATCAGTAAGGGCCTGCGTGATGGCAGGGTCCTGGCGCGTCCAGTCGGCGCGAAGCAGAACGACGTTGGCGGCGGCAAACGCTTGCATGACCTCCGGCCGGTCGAGAGCGACGCGCTCGTTGACCTGGCAACTCAGGCACCAGCTCGCGGTGAAGTCGACAAAGACGGGCTGGCCCGCGGCGAGGGCGCGCTGGACGGCGTCGGCGGACCAGGGCTGCCAGGTACCGGCGGACTCGGACTGGTCCGCGACCTTCGGACGAGTGACCTCAGCACCAACGCGTCGCGCTGCGTTACTGCCGGAAGCGGAGCAACGAGCGCTCGTGCCGCGTAGAACGCTGAGCGCGACAACGACCAGCACGAGCAGGCGGCAATCACGGTCGCCCAGCGCTTGGCCGGCCAGCGGCCCAGGAACCAGCCGGCAATGGCGAGCAGCAGGAAGCTCGGCGAGCAGTGCGGCGAGCAGCGCCGCGCCGTAGGCTTGCGCGATCACCCACGCAAGCCAGATGACTGTCGCGAAGATCGGCACCGAAACGGCTTGCTTGAGAACGTCCATCCACGCGCCGGGCTTGGGCAGGACGCGGGTCCACGCGGGTTGAAGAGTGAGCGCGACGTAGGGCGCGGCGAGGCCGAGAGCGAGCGCGGTGAAGACGGCGAAGGTGACGGCGGCGGGTTGGGCGAGCGCGTAGCCGATGGCCGCTCCCATGAACGGCGCGGTGCACGGCGTGGCGACGACGACGGCCAGCACTCCGGTAAAGAAGCTGCCCGCGTAGCCTTGTTTCGCGGCGAGCGAACCTCCCGCGCTGGTGAGCGTGAGGCCGATTTCGAATTGGCCGGCCAGCGAAAGACCGAGAAAGAAGAGCAGACCCGGCCATCAGCGAAAGAAAGACCGGCGACTGGAACTGGAATCCCCAGCCGAGCGTGGCGCCGGCGGCGCGCAGGGCGAGCAGCAAGGCAACGAGCGCCCAGAACGAGACGAGAATTCCGGCCGTGTAGACGAAGCCGTGGGCGCGCAGCTTGTGGCGCTCTTCGCTGCCGGAATTCACCAGCGCGAGGCCTTTCAAGAAGAGCACAGGGAAGACGCAGGGCATGAGGTTGAGGAGCAATGCCGCCGAGAAAAGCGAGACCGGCGATGCGCGGCAGCATGAACCGATCGCTGCCAAGGCTCCCGTGCCACACGGCAGGAGCCGGAGACGCCGGAGTAACGGTGCCTGGCAGCGCGGCGATCTCGTAGTTTCTGCCGCCGGAAAGTTCGATAACGCCGTTCAGCTTGCGCAGGATTTGCTGCGAGGTTGGCGTCTTTCTTGAGATCGAGGAAAAAGCCCTTCGGAGTCGGCGTCACCGTTTGCGGCGCGGGATTGTCGAGGATGTTTTCGTCTTCAGGAAAGAAACTGGCCTGCGTTTCGCGCTGGCCGGTGGAGACGGCGAGGCGAAAGCCTGTAGCGGTCGGCTGGAAAATGGCAGTGCCGTCGGACGGAAACGATGTTGGAATTGCTGGCAGTTGTTTATCAAGCTTGTCAAAGAAACGCTCGGCCAGCGAAGGTCCTCTGTCGTCCAGGAGACGATAGAGGCCTATCCACACTTTACGATCGAGTTCCAAGTCTGCTTTGCCTGGAATGCAAACCTCACGGCAAACTAGCCAGTTGACCTTGGCGTGCAGAGCGTATGGGCCTACGGCCCGAATCTTGTCTGCTCGATCAATGTTTTTACTGACTTTGAAACCGAATGGAAAAAGAACCTCATTCTCGTAGCCGAAATCCATCAAAGGCCCGAGCGGCAAGCGCTTCGGCGCTGGAAATTGCATCGGAGTTGCCGCGGAATCCCTTGGGTAGAGTCCAACTGGATGCGCGGCGGCTCGCCGGAGTCGCCTGCGATTCTTCCAGTAGATGTGCCAGCCCGGCTCCAGTTTGAAGTAGAGGCCCGCTTCGTTGAGCTTCTCGTCGCCGTCGAGGTAGAGCTGGCCTCCGGCAAGACCAGTTGCACGTGCACGTGCGGCGCGTCGAAGGCGGCCTTTGATCGGCTTCGGATGCGGCGGAAGGCCGTCGACGCTGTGAGAGCCCGGAGGCGAGCAGCAGCCCGAAAATGAGGCGGAAACGACGCATGAATGCCGAACATGGACTCCTGATCCCTAATTCTGATCCCTGTTCTTTGGACTCAGTGTATCGAACCAGAGGTCGCAGAAGGTTGCGCAGCTAGCGTCGCCGCATCGCGGTCCAGCATAGCCGCGAGGCGGCGGTAGATGCAGTCGTTCTGCACGCACTTCACGCCGGCGGCGCGGGCGCGGGCCACGGCTTCGTCGTGGATGACTTCGTCCTGCAGCCAGAGATAGGGAATCCGCAAGCGGATGACGTCGTCGACGATGGCGGGAACATGCTCGGAGGCGCGGAAGACGTCGACGAGATCGATTCCCCTTCCTGTCTTGGCAGAACTCGGTTCTTTCAGCGCTGCAGCTTGCGCGGCGTCGAGCGTCGGGTAGCAGGGCATGCCGAGGACTTCTTTCAGCGCGGGATTCACCGGGAAGACGCGATAGCCGTGCTCGGCGAGATACCGGCCGATGTTGTGGCTGGCGCGGTGAGGCTTGTCGCTCATGCCGACAACGGCGATCGTCTTCGCGCTGCGCAGCATTTCGTCGATGATTGCGGGATCGTTGATCTGCATAGTGATCAGTGTGAGTGTCATCGTGAGTGTGCGCACGGATCCACCCATCACTCACACTCACACTTTGCTCCCTCGTTCCCTGTTTCTCACACGTCCAGATCGTCGTCGGGGCCCGTCGCCACCGCCGTGCCGCGCCGCTTGGCCAGCAGATAGCCCCGCAGAAACGGCTCCAAGATATCCGTCGAGCACCTTGTCCACGTCGCCCACCTCGACCTTGGTGCGGTGATCCTTGGCCATGCGGTAGGGCTGCAGCACATACGACCGAATCTGCGAGCCGAAGTTGATGTCGAGCTTCGAGTCTTCGAGCTTCTTCGACACCGCGCGCTTCTTTTCCAGCTCGTACTCGTAGAGCCGCGAGCGCAGCATCTTCATCGCCTTGTCGCGGTTCTTGTGCTGCGAGCGCTCGTTCTGGCACTGCACCACAATGCCCGTGGGAAGATGCGTCATGCGCACGGCGGAGTCGGTGGTGTTCACGTGCTGGCCGCCCTTGCCGCCGGAACGATACGTGTCGATGCGCAGGTCTTCGAGCTTGAGATCGACGTGAATCGTTTCGTCGATCTCCGGCGAAACATAGACCGAGGCAAACGAAGTGTGGCGGCGCTTGGCCGAGTCGAAGGGCGAGATGCGCACCAGCCGGTGCACGCCGCTTTCGCCGGCCAGCATGCCGAAGGCGTACTCGCCGATGATGGTGAAGGTGGCCGACTTGATGCCGGCCTCTTCGCCGTCCTGGTAGTCGTTCATCTCGGTTTTGAAGCCCTGCTGCTCGGCCCAGCGCAGGTACATGCGCAGCAGCATCTCGGCCCAGTCCTGGCTCTCGGTGCCGCCGGCGCCGGGATGCACGGTGACGATGGCGTTGAGCGGGTCGGCCTCGCCCGAGAGCATGGTGCGGGCCTCGAGCTCTTCGGCGAAGGCCCCCAGCTCCTTGATGCTCTTCTCCAAATCCAGGAGAACATCTTCGCCCTCGCGCGCCAGCTCGAAGTAGGCCTCGATGTCGCCGGTGCGGCGCACCAGTTCGTCATCGTCGCGCACCAGCGCTTCAAGCCGCTTGCGGTCGCGCATCAGCGGCTTCGACGCGGCGGGATCGGACCACAGCGCCGGATCGGCGAGCTTGGTTTCTATTTCGGAGAGTTCCCTGCGGATGCGGGCAGGGTCAAAGATACTCCCGCAGGTCGCGCACTTGGTTGCGCACGGGAGCGTAGGCGAATTCGAGATCGTTCAGCGACATTTTGCTCTTAGACCTGGATTTGATTTGGAGTGCGAAACTGCACTCGTTCAACTGCTTTCCAGAATATCACTGCGCTCTTTGCGACATGTCCAAGGGCCTCCGGCGCGCCGCGTGAATCGATCTCAATTGAGAGAGTGGCATCCACACCGTTTTGCCGGGACGAGTCATGCACGCCCTCATCCGTTGGAGTCAAAACGAATGCTCAATTCGTAGTATGGGTCTCGGGAGCCAGTAACTTTGCATCGGGCCGAAGTGACTTGGCAGTCATCCTGAAAGCAGATCGGGAGGTAGGTAAAATGTTCGCCGTGACTTCCATCGAGCGTATCCATGATCCCTCCCAAGTAATCACTCAGGTTCTTGTTCTTGTCGAAGTTGGACAAATGAGCAGTGAATGTTAAGGTGATGGCTCCGCACGACCAAGCACGACCGTTCATCGCTCTTGTCGCGGCATCGCGTAGCGCAGCAAATCGCGCATGATGTCGATGCGCCGGATTTCGGATTGACGCGTGCAGATCTTTATATGGCGGTAATCCAACCACCGTGAGGAATATTTCCTGCCCCTCGCGCGGCGCCGCCTCTGTTGGAAGCACACCTGGACTAGGACTCAGGTCAGGCATCGTATTACGCCACTTTAATCTCATCCAGCAGTTCGGGATGCTGATCCAGCACCTTGAGCAGCTTCACCAGCGCCAAAGGCGGCTTGGTTTTGCCGTTCTCGTACCGCGAGAAGGCATTGACGCCGCCCCCGAAGATCTCGGCCGCCTCGCGCTGATCCAGCGCCAGTTTCTTGCGCACCTTGACGATAAATGCCGGATCGACGATGGCAGCGTTGACCTGCTTGGAGAACTCCCGCATCTCGCGCATGACGCGCTCGGAATCTTCCCTATTGTGGACCGACTCGCCACAAGCCGGGCAAAAATCGCCCGTCGTCTTCAATGTGGTGTTCTCGCCCTTGTAGGTAAAAGGGATGTCACGAGTATCGTGGATCAAGTCGGCCGCGCCGCAATTGGGGCATTTCATGGTCATAACTCCTTGAACGACACGATTAGCAATTCATCGATGACGGTCAACTTGAGGTAGATGGGGCCGGCACTTGTCCGGGGATGGTACACATCCTGCCAGATTCGGTGATCGGCATAAGTGGTCATGGACTTGTAAAAATCCTTCGAAGTCAATGAAGCAACCACCGTTATCATCCCATCGAAATCGAAACCGAGGAGAGCAGCGGATGTACGCGCGGTATGCGTAGGCCTCACCTTACCTGCCTCGACCAATTGTTTGACCTGATGCAGCTTGTAGTGCGGAGACCGCTTCTCCACAAAGATATTAACCTACTTGGTTAGTCTTTGCAAGCAGTGTCTCGGCTGCCTGTCTTTCTCAGGCGTAGAAGACGAGATCGGGCATCGGATAATGCTTGTCGTTGCGTGTCCAAAGAGCGGCTTGATTTTGCACGGCCGAGGCGGCAATCAGCGCATCGCCGATCTCTACGTTGTGGCTCCTGGCGTATCGAAGCAGATACTCACCCGCACGATGGCCGATGAGCGCATCGATGGGCACACAGATGAGCGGGGCGAACAGCCTGGCGATGGCATCCTTCTCCCGGGGACGTGCTCCCGCACCCACCTCGGCAATCGTGACTGGCGAGATAAGGATCGCCACCTGAGAAGCAGCGAGCCGTTGCCAATTCTCGGTGAACGCACGATTTCGTCCGCGCAAGACTTCGATGACCACCTCGGTGTCGATGAAAACAGTCATTTGGCGCGCAGTCCTGCTTGCGCACGCTTTAGCCGAGTGCCGCCGCGTAATCTCCTGACCATGGTTTCTGTATCTTCAAGATCGTCCCGGTCCTTCCACAAACCGATGATCCCCAGCATCGCTTGCTTGCGCTCTTCGAGGTTTCCCAAGTAACGTTCTCGCAAAGCTACGCGCACCAGCTCTGAGACAGTGGCTCCTTCAAGCAACGCCTTGGCGTGAAGCGTCGTCCAGAGGTCATCTTCAAGATAGAGCTGGGTCCTTCTCATGATGTATAGTATACATCGTAACTACATCGCTGTGTATCCATTTTATTTTCACACTGATCGAGCGTGGGCTTGCCTACGCAGCAATCTCGCCCCAGTCCAGCCAATCACCGCCAGACTCAAAAGACACACAGCCACGCGAACACGTCGCCGTGGGCGGTGTAGAAGGTGATGTCGCTGCGGAAGCCGAACTCGGCGGGCAGCGCGTCGACCTGGTGGCGGGGAATGCTCTGGCGCACGCGGCCGTAGGGATCGATGGCCGCGGTGACGCCGTTGTTGGTGTCGCGCAGGAGCCAGCGGCGATTTTCGATGGCCCTCATGCGCGCCATGTTCAGGTGCTGCCATGGGGCGCTGGTGTCGCCGTACCATCCGTCGTCGCTGATGTTGACCAGCACCTCGGCGCCGTTGCGCGCGAACTGGCGCACCTCGTCGGCAAAGACCGCCTCGTAGCAGATGAAGACGCCGTAGCGATGGCTGGCCGCCGTTTTGCGTATCGAGCAGAAAAGACCTTGCGCTCAGTGCCGCGCGTGAACGCGGAAACGCGGCCGGTGAGCTTGTGCGCAAAGGTGAGCAGGTTCTGGAAGGGAATGTATTCGCCAAAGGGGACGAGGTGGATTTTGTCGTAGCGGCCCGCTTCGGTCCCATTGGCTCTGAAGACCATCGCGGAGACGTAAGTCGTTGCCAATCTCTCTCTGCGGGTGAAAAGTGCGAGCCGATGCCGCTCACAACCAGCGGCGCCTGCTCGGCATGAGCAATTCCGGCCATGGCGAGCTGAAAGCGCGGATCCTCCTCAAAGAAGGGCGCAGGCGATTCCGGCCAGACGACGAGATCGGGATGAGTGGGATACGGCGGGCAGATGATTTCGCCTGTGGGCGCGCCGGTTTGCGGGATTCCGGCGATGTAGGTCTTGCATTGCTCGCCGGCCAGGCGCGTGAATTCGGCGATGTGGCGGTCCCAGTCCGCGCCTTGCCAGTTGTTGGCGTCGCCCACGTCGAGATTGGGCTGAATCAGGACGGCGGTGGCCGTGGGATCGGGCTTGGGCGCTGGGACAAAGACGCCGGCAAAGCCCGAGATCAGCAGCATCGCGCCGCAGCCGGCCCAGGCCCAGCGGCCGGCGAGCGGATTCTTGCCTTCGCGCCCCAGCAGCAAACCTCCGGCGAGAAGCGCATTCACAGCGACGAGAACAAAAGTGATGCCGTAGACGCCGGTCCACGGCGCGAGCTGGTTGACGAGCGCGTTGTCCACCTGCGAGTAGCCGAGCTGGTCCCAGGGAACGCTGGTGATGCGCGCGGCGGCGAGATCGAGGCCGGTCCAGAGAAACGGCGCAAAGGCCAGGGCCATGCGCGTGGAGCCCGTGGCGCGCCGCACCAGCACGAGCCCCAGGCCGAAGAGGCCGAAGTAAAGTCCGAGCACCAGGCTGAAGCCGAGCGTGCAGCAGCTCCGGCGCCAGAGGCGGCATGTCGCCGTAGTGCATCATGGTGTCGCGAATCCAGTAGCAGTTGCCCACGTACCAGAGGACGCCGCAGAGATAGGCGATGAAGAACGCGCGGCGCAGGGGATGGCGCGGTCCCGTTAGCGGAACGGAGAGGATCGCCCAGAGCAGCGGAACCAGCCCGAACCAGCGCGAAGACGGAGCGCCAGGGCGGCATCGGCCCGGCGAGCGGAAACGGCAACTCAAGCAGGCCGGCGGAAAGGACCGCGGCGGCCCACGGCTTCCAGGCCGGTACTTTCCCGGCCCGCGACTTGCTCGGTGTTGCATACAGGGCGAGTGTAAAACATCGAACTCGATTCGCTCCGATCGGGAACTGGGTTAGAATCGAGCCATGGTACTGGCGATCCTGGCAATGCGAGTGATGGAAGTGATGTTCTTCCTCGGGCTGATTGGGTCGGCGATCGTGGTTGCTCATCAGCTTCTTTGAGGACGGGAAAGAGCTGTTCGGCAAAGACTAGTGCCTTGACCGCGAGCTTCGCGCTAACCGGGCGCTCCGAGTTGTTCAGACTCGCCGATGGATCCCGATTCAGGGCCTGGGATTGACCATCGTGGGCTTCGACATGCAAACGGTCAGAAGATCCGGAAACCGCGTTTCTCACGCTCGATTCCCTCCGTTCCTCTGGGCCGGAGTTGCACTCTGGTTCTCGTCGTCTTCTTCCATAGCCTTCTTGCGGTCCGCTTCCGAAAAAGCCGCGGCCTAGGCCTATACGCGAAGCGCCCACATAATGGGAAACCGCAGCCATGGTGGTTGGCAATTCCTGCCTTGCTGGTGCTGTAGCTCATGGCCGAAGGCAGCGGGATATTCATGGCCGCCGCGGTCTTGATCGCATCCTGATTCGCGCCCAGAAACACGAAATCCCAGTTGTACTTGTCTCTCTGCTCCCTGATCATCTCGCCGATCTGTTCGAGGTTGAAATGCTTGCTTGCGTTCTCCAGGCCGTCGGTGATCGTCACCACGATGACCTTGGACGGGCGTTCGTGCTCCGCAAGCGCCGCAAGCTCCTGGCCCAGTTCGACGATGGTGCGTCCCTGCGCATCGAGCAGCGCGGTCGAGCCGCGCGGCACGAACGTGTTCTGCGTTCAGTTCCGGGCAATTGCTTGAGACTCTTGTCGAAGACCGTCTCATACTGATCGTCGAATTGCACCAGCTTGACCGTCGCCTCGCCGGGAAGCTGCTGCTGTGCCCTGAGGAATTCGTTGAAGCCGGCCACCGTCGATTCCTTGCAGCTTTCCATTGACCCCGAGCGATCCAGGACGATCGCAATGCGCGTGAAATTGTCCTTCATTTTCTCCTCCTCGGCTTTATTTCTGCGATGGGCGGGTTCTGGAAGGTGTCGCCACAGTGTAGACCACCGCTTTCTCGACTTTGAGCGCCGCGGTGATGCTCTCTCCCGGAGGCCGCCTTCCGTTGTAGACATCGCTCAGGTACTGCGGAGAGACGCCGAGCCGGGAAGCGAATTGCTGGGCGGTCTGGTCTCCCTGCTGCTTTTTCAGGAACTCCAGGAACTGATCCAGGTTCATTTTCTTTACCGGCATAACTCCAGTATACGTCAAATGACGTATACGTCAAGTGCCGTAGACTCGCGTCCATGACCGGCTCTCGATGCGCACTGCAATTGAGACCGGTACCGGTTGATTTCGGCGGCTTGAGGCTTGGCTCAACTTTCTCATTTCAATAAGAAGCCGGCGGCGCCATACGGATCTCTTCATTTTTCATTGACACTGCATTCGATTGGAAATTAGACTCAGCGCAGAGCGGTGGTTTCGCTCTTACGGTTTTCTACCACCGGCTGCGCCTCGCCGGCCCCTCGCGATGGCCTCTACCCGAACGACCGTAGCTCCTCCGAACGACCGCGTGCGGCTGATCGTGGCGTCCTCGGTGATGCTCACGTTCATCTCCTTCTGGCGCGCGGCCGCCATCGTTCTCAACGACCTGGGCTCTTCGGCCTTCTACGCCGGCGGCATCGCCGAGCAGGCGGTGGGAGCAGCTGCGCCCTGGTTCATCCTCGGCATCATGCTGTTCAGCTTTGCCGTGCGCGCGGTCTACGTCGAGAGCTGCTCGATGTTCACCCGCGGCGGCGTGTACCGCGTGGTCAAGGAGGCCCTGGGCGGCGGCTTCGCCAAGCTCAGCGTC
This sequence comes from uncultured Acidobacteriaceae bacterium, assembly GCA_963701835.1. Lineage (GTDB taxonomy): Bacteria > Acidobacteriota > Terriglobia > Terriglobales > Acidobacteriaceae > Telmatobacter. The sequence continues at coordinate 158,461 of CAVPBL010000009.1, forward strand.
TCGGCGCTGATGTTCGACTACATCCTCACCGGGCCGATCTCCGGCGTGTCCGCCGGCCAATACATCACCGGCCTGCTGAACGAGCTGTTGACGGTCGCCAACCAGGTCCACTGGCTGCCGCCGGCTCTGATGGACGCCCACGGCCATCCCTTCCAGTTCAACATGAACTACACCTCGGCGCTGCTTGGCGCGGTGGTGACGATCTACTACTGGTGGCAGAACATCAAGGGGATCGAGGAGTCCAGCGACAAGGCGCTGCGGGTCATGCAGATCACCACCGTGATGGTGGTGATTCTGTTCGTCTGGGGCACTTATACGGTGTTGCTGCGCGGCGCGCATCTGCCTCCATCGCCCATCCCGTCTCACCTCAAGTTCAGCGACGACGCGCTCGGCTTCCTGCGCGGCAAGGGATTGCCGATCTTCGGCCTGTTCGGCATCCTGATGGCCTTCGGCCACTCCATTCTGGCCATGAGCGGCGAGGAGAGCCTGGCCCAGGTCAACCGCGAGATCGCGCATCCCAAGCTCAAGAACCTGAAGCGCGCGGCGATCGTCATCGCCATCTACAGCCTGATCTTCACCGGCGGCGGCACGCTGCTGGCGTCGATGCTGATTCCCACCGGCCCACGCACGCACATCTACCAGGACAACCTGATCGCCGGCCTGGCCATGTACATGGTGGGGCCGCTGTTCTGGCGCATTGCCTTCCGCATCTTCGTGGTGGTGGTCGGCTTCCTGATTCTCTCCGGCGCCATCAACACCTCGATCATCGGCTCCACCGGCGTGCTGATGCGCGTGGCCGAAGACGGCGTGCTGACCGACTGGTTCCGCAAGCCGCATCCGCAAATTCGGCACCAGCTATCGCATCGTCAACCTGGTCTTCATCCTGCAGATGTTCACCATCATCGCCAGCCGCGGCAACATCATCATGCTGGGCGAGGCTTACGCCTTCGGCGTCATCTGGTCGTTCACCTTCAACAGCCTGTCCATGCTGGTGCTGCGCTGGAAGTACCACGGCGAGCGCGGCTGGAAGGTTCCGCCCAATATCCGCATCGGGAAGACCGAGATTCCCGCTCGGCCTGCTTTCGGTCTTCATGGTGCTGCTCACCACGGCCACCGTAAACCTGTTCACCAAGTCGGTGGCCACCGTCAGCGGCATTGTGTTTTCCGTCGCCTTCTTCATCATCTTCACCGTCTCGGAGCGCATCAACCTGCGCAGGCACGCGCAGACCGCGAAGGAGATGAAGGACCACTTCCAGCTGGAGCACCAGGAGACGGTGAGCCGCGAGTCGGTGGCCATCCGTCCCGGCGGCGTGATCGTGACCATGCGCGACGCCGCCAATCCGCTGGCCTTGAAGTGGACCCTGGCGCGCACCAGCACCGAGGAGCGGGACGTTGTGGTGGTCAGCGTCCGCCTGATGGGCGTGGGCGGCCCGGAATATCTGAGCGCCGAGCAGCAGAGCTTCAGCGAGCACGAGCAGATGGTCTTTACCAAGGCCGTTTCGGTGGCCGAAAGCTTCGGCAAGAGGGTTTCGCTGCTGGTGGTTCCGGCGGGCGACATTTTTGCCGCGCTGGCGCAGACCGCAAATTCGCTTGAGGTGGAGTCGGTGGTCTCCGGACTATCCAGTTCCATGACCGCCGAGGACCAGGCGTTCCACATGGGACAGGCCTGGGAGGCGCTGCCCGAGCCCAAGCGGCAATTCAACTTCTATGTGATCGGACCCGATCGGCGAGACCAAGGTGTTCTACATCGGGCCGCACGCGCCTGCGCTTGGGGCCCGAAGACGTGGAGCTGGTCCACCGGCTATGGCTGAACATGCGCCGCGACCCCTTGGCCGGCGGACCTGCATCACAGCGACATCATCACCTATGCCCTGACGCGTCTTGCCGGCCAGTACGCGCGCGAGAAGCAGGAGATCCTGCGCGACCTGCGCAATTGCCGCGCCGCCAGATTCGTCCGCCACACTGCGCCTGGGCGCTCAGGATTCGCACGGACCCGGCGGAATCACGCAATCGCCGCGCGCCATCAAGCAGACGCGCGACCAATAAGAACAGGTTCGCAGTTCTCTAGTAGCGCTCAGGCGTCACTCAGCCGGCTGTCGTGCGGAGCGTCCGTCGCCCGCACATCGTCCGCCTTCCAATGTTCCCTTGTTCCCTGTCCACTGTCCCTGCTACACCGCGATCTCGTCTCCCGGCTTCCAATTCACAACCTTCACGCCGGGCCGACCAGAGCCGCCAGCTCTGCCGGCGTGCCCTTGAGCGGCGGAAACGTGCCCGAAGTGGATGGGCAGGACGCCTCCGGCGCCAGAAGGCGGCAGGCGAGCGCAGCTTCCTCGGGTCCCATGGTGTAGTAGCCGCCAATGGGCAGCATGGCCACGCGGGCTGGTAGAGCTCGCGAATCAGTTGCATGTCGCCGAAGACTGCACGTGTCTCCCGCGTGGTAGAGCACGGGCCCGCCGGCGACGGCCAGCACAAAGCCGGTGGCGACGCCCACGTAGTGCGTGCCCTTGTCGTCCGCCGCGCCGGCGGAGTGCTTGGCTTCGACCATCGTGGCCGTCACGTCTGTCCAGAGTCACGGTGCCGCCCAGATTCATGCCGATGGTCTCGCTCACGCCCTTGCCCGCGATGTAGTCGGCCAGCTCATAGATTGCAACCACGGTCGAGCCGTGCTTCTTTGCCACGGGCGCGGCGTCGGAGATATGGTCTCCGTGGCCGTGGGTCAGCAGGATGTAGTGAATCTTCGACGGCAGCACAAAATTCTGGGGATATTTGGGGTTGTGCGCGATGAACGGATCGATCAGGATATTGGTTCCCTGGCCAGTCTGAACCAGCACGGTGGCGTGCCCAAGCCAGGTAATGCGCGTCGCCTGTGGTTTGCTCATGGTTTCTCCGCGAAAAATCGGATGGTGGCCCGGCAGCTGTCTGCCTTTCGATGCTACACCGGTTCCGGAGTCACCGTACCCCGAAGCCACTTCAGTCCAGGGCAATTGCATGAGAGAAATTCATTGACTCCAATGGTTCCGATCTGCCCGCGCCGTAGGCGCAATGTTCGTTAGCCCAGCGTTTCAACGCTGGGAAAGCGGACCAAGATAGGTCCCGCAGCCCTGTAGGGGCGCCGCAAGCTGTCAAAACTCAAACTGTCTCACCCAAGGGGTGCACCCCACTGCGTTGTCAAGTCCGGCGCCATCGCCGGCCAGACGCAACCCACTGAAAACACTGCTTAAATAAACCTTCTCAAGCTTGCAGGTTATATCCGCCTCCCGGCGCATACTCATTCCATGATCGACCACCACCACATAAGATTCTCATCGACCGCGGCTCCGAATGGCAGTCAGCTCGTGGCTAGGGGTCGCCAGCGACCGCAATCGGAGGCCAAAGCTAAAGAAAAAAAATTCCACCCCGTTTTAAGCGGAAAAATGACGTTAACCCGTTCAGCATCAACAAATCGGCCTCAAAACCGTCAACAAATTTCGCCAATATTGTCCACCCGTTGATTCAGTTTTGACGGCATATCCAGGTGCCTTGACGGCAAATGCGGACCGAGGTAAATTGGGTATAAGGCGAACATATAGCGAAATAAGAATCGCTCTTCCCCATCCTTCAGCCCTCCCAGCGGATCGGATTGGCTCGAGCCGCTGCCGAGGCGCCGCTCCACTCAAGCGGATGCCTGACCGAGTACCGGCCGCTGACCAGTAGGTCAATTCTCAACAAAGTGACCTCGAACCGCGATTTGCGGCTCAGCCACGCCAAGTCCGAGTAATCATCAAATCACCTCTTGCAAACGATACTCGTGCTCCGCGCACTGGTGGCGCGGAGTCGCAACCAGTGCAGACCGAATGGCGCAAGCGGGCACTGTTTTGGCGGGCGCCGGTGGGCGCGAGGCCACACGGCGAGAGAATGGTCGCGCTCTCTCGATCAACGCGTCATGATGACTTCCGACACGCTGTCCTTGGCCAGGAACTGGCGATGGCCGGACCAGCCGGCGAACAGCCGCTCGATGCTGCGGTTGGTAAAGGCGCGCTGGATGGGGAACTGCTGGGTCAACTGCATCTCCACGTCGTCGCCCGGCGTGACATGGAAGCGGCAGCGCACCGCCTCCTCGCCCTGCAGTCTGGGTGTGGAAGAAAGCCAGCACCTGCCCGCCGGGATTCATGGCGGCGTAGAGGCGCGCGACCACCGGGGCCAGCAGAGGCTCGGGCAGATAATCGAGCGCTGTCCACAGCAGCACCACGTCGAACATGCGCCCGGAGAAATTGAGGGAGTGATCGAGAAAACCTTCGACGTTCCAGATCGGGATTGCCGTCCTCGTCCGTGCCCGTCTGCCAGTTCTCGGCGTAGGCATCGGAGACCAGGTCGGCGAGAAAGACGCTATGGCCCAGGCTGGTGAGGTAATTGATGTTGGAGGCGAGGTGTAGCCGGTGTCGATAATGCGCAGACCCGGCTCGGCCTGCAGGCGCTTGCGCAGCACGGCCCAGGCGCCGGAGTGGCGCGGCACGCGCGGACCCGTGAGCCCCGGAGCCGATGCGGCTGACGCGCTCTCCTGTTTCTTGTCGAACCAACGGCGCAGCACCCTGAATCCCTCTCGCGGCCGGGCATTTGCCTGGGGTAACTGCCCGGCGAAGGTTGTTCGGCCCTCTTCCGCTTTCAGATGGCGCCGCCGGTGCGCGGAGCGATTGCGGTTTCAGGACCTTTGGCAACCGCCTGCGTCAGGTCCACCTTGCCGCGGAAGACGGCATTGTCTTCGACGGCCAGGCGCAGGGCGCGGATATCGCCCTCGAGGTTGCACCCGGCGCGCAGCTCCACGCGGCCGCTGGCCACGATATTGCCCTGTACCCGGCCCAGAATCAGCACATCTTTGGCGGTAAGGTCGGCGGCAACATTGGCATTGGGTCCGATGGTCAGCCGGTTCTCGGACAGGTTGACGGTGCCTTCGACCCGCCCATCCACAATCAGGTCTTCATTGCCCTTCACTTCACCGCAGATCACGATGGTCTTGCCGATTCGCGCGGGAGAATTATCCACTGCCATGTTTTCGATCCTTCTCGGAGCGCTCTAAGGCCCTGCCCGCACTATATCAACCCGGCCACATTGCTTCAATTCGCAAGAGGAAAGGACGGTTCAATTTGTTAACTGCGGTGCGCGCCATTTGTGGCCGTGACGCCGCCTTCGTCACGGAGCCGGCCATACGTGGCGCGGCGCGAAAACGCGAGGGCGATTCCGGCTAAACTAACCGATGTGCTACCGGTTCATTCGCCCTCCTCCGTGCTCGCCGTGAACGGCTTGCTGCCAAGGGCAGTCCAGCTCCGGCGGCCGTGAACCTGCTGCCCACGCGCAGGGGCAGGCCATGGTGGATCGCGCCCTCGCCAACGAATTGCAACGCGGCGCAGGACGCGAGCCACCCCATGCGCTACCAGCTGCAGCAAAACCAGCCCGCGCCTGACCACCACCAAGGAGATTTACGAAACCAGGGACGGCGACGTGGCGCGGCTGATTGCCATCAACGACCAGCCGCTGAGCCCGGCCGACGAGCAGAAGGAAGAAGCGCGGCTGAATGCGCTCGCTCGGCGACCCCGGAAAGCAGCGGCGCCGCAAGCAGGCTGAGGATGAGGACGCCGGACGCGTGCTGAAGGTGCTGCGCGCGCTGCCAACCGCATTTGTTTACCAGTATGCGGGCTCAGGCGAGGGCCCCGCGGGAAAAGTGGAGAAGTTCACCTTCAGGCCCAATCCGTGGGTTTTCTCCTCCCGACCTGGAGACGCAGGTTCTGACCGCGATGGCCGGCGAAATCTGGATCGATGCCGTGCATCAACGCGTGGTCCGGCTGGAGGGCCATTTGCAGCAGGAGTGGACTTTGGCTGGGGAATTCTGGGCCGGCTGAACAAAGGCGGATGGATCGTGATCGAGCAGGCCGACGTGGGCGGAGGCCAGTGGCGGACGGTGCGCTTCCAGATGGCAATGAGCGGCCGCGTGGTCTTCAAGACGGGTCTTCGACACCACGGAAGAGCAGACCAGTTTGCGCCGCTCCCGGCGGGACTGGACTACCAGAAGGCGATTGCAGATGCTGCGCGCCGGGCCGTGACGCTTGGGGACGCCAGTGAGCAGCGCGCCCTCAAAAGAAAAAGCGGCCCATCCGCTCCGGATGCGCCGCCTTTTGTCGATGCAAGGCTGGAAGCTTACTTCACCTTGATGATGATCATCGAAGGTGAACAGGGTGAGGGACTCGATGAAGGCCAGGCCGATGACCATGAACATCATCAGGCCGGCGCGGGTTCCGGGGTTGCGCGCCAGAGCTTCGGTGGTCGAGCCAACGGCCCTTCCCTGGCCCAGGCCGCAAAGTCCGGCGGCCAGGCCCATGCCGAGGCCGACGCCGATCGGCACCAGGTTGATGGCGGCCGAGCCGCCATCCGCAAAGGCCGGAATGGCAAAACAAAGCGCCGCCAGGGCCATGAATACATATTGAAGTTTCCGCATAGTTCTCCTGCTTCCCTTAAGATTGGCCGCCAGTGGGTGGTTGAGGCTCACCGTGCTGGCCCCCTCACGCTTGCGGCCGTCCGTTTGCCCGGAGCGGAAGCACTCTCCGGCGGAATCCTGTTTGAGCTTCTAGCGTCTAGCTGTCTCTAAGTTCGATCAGCTCTGTCATCCTAGCGAGTCCGGCGTGCCGGACGAGTCGAAGACCTGCATTCGGGCTCGACCTGAACAAACTCTGAGACGCCACACTGAGCTAGCAGCTACGAAGCTGCTCTTTAATGCTCGTGCGACACCGCCATGGCCAGATAAATCATCGACAGCAGCATGAAAACATAAGCCTGAATGAGCGAAACAGCAGAAGTGCAGCCCCAGGAAAACGGACGGGACCGCGAGCGGAATCAGCGAAAAGCAGATCAGCGTCAGCAAATCGCTGGCCAGCATGTTGGCGTAAAGACGGATGGTGAGCGACATCATGCGCGCCAGGTGGGAGATGATCTCGATCGGGAAACAGCAGCGGCGCCATCCACCAGACGGGCCCGGCAAATTGCTTCAGGTAGCCGATGGGCCCGTGCACGCGAACGCCGTGGAAGTTGTAATAGAGAAAGGTGAGCACGGCAATGCCCAGCGGAACCACAGGCATGGCTGGTCGGCGTGTCGACGCCGGGAGATCAAGGCCGATGCAGATTGTTCAACACGATGAACAGGCCGATGCAGGTGACAAAGGCCTGGAAGCGCTCGTAGCCGTGGCCGATGACCTGCTCCGCCTGGTCGCCGACGAACTCGTGGATCATCTCGGCGACCTGCTGCGCCGGGTTGGGATTCTCCACCGAAAGCGTCAGGCGCACGACGAGGAAGAAAGCGATGAGGCCGCAGGCCACCAGCACTTCCAGCGCAAACGTGTCGTCGATGCGGTGCTGCGCGGAGTGGGCGGGATGAATGCCCACGGCCTGCATGCAGCCAGCCACCATGGGGCCGAACAGATGATTCAACAAACGCGTGAATGCGAGAGATTCCGGCATGAAGAATTAGGTCTTTCCGTTCCCGGCAGGATCGGTGCCGAAGCGATCGCTCGAGCCTTCAGTCCCGAAGCAGGCGAAGCGCCTCCCAGACCATGGCCAGGACCGCCAAGGCCAAGGCCGCAGAGAAGTGCCACACCAGAACCCCGGAAACATTTCAGGCTACCATAAATGGCCGCCGCAAAGACGATCGAGCCGGAGCAGAAAGAAGACCACGGCGACCGCCGTCCCGCGCGGCGTCTGCTTCTTGTCCATTTTGGCAATGATGAAGCGGACCAGCCGGCGCCACTCGAAGATGCTGGCGGCGGAGATCGCGGCTCCCGTGGCCAGCATGGCCGCGTCGCGCCAGCCGGAGGCCTTCCAAAGCACCAGCGCGGCCAGCACCCCACAATCAGCGTGTTACGGATGGCGCGCTGCAGCAGGGCTTCAAGGCCTTCGTCGGTGAGTCCGGCAAAAGGCTGCGATCTCTTCGCTCATGATGGCGTCGCCCGAACTTCCCTTTTCCGGTCGCCGTCTTCGCCGTCTTCGTCCTGTCCTGTTTTGGGATCGGCGGCATAAACCATCGCCATGCGGATGGCCCCGACCAGCCCGGCGATGATTCCGACGACGATTCCGACCATCGCGATCCAGGATTGATGCAGGTGGTGGTCGAGCCAGGCGCCGATCAGCCAGCCGATGAAGGCCGCGCAGGGCAGCACCAGCGCGATCTGGATCATCTTTTCGGCCTGCAATCCAGGCGCTCGAGAAGGCCGGGAGCTCTCTGGCGTGCCGCTTCTTCTCCGGAATGGGGCTGATGGAAGGGCACCATCGTGGTTATACACGATGAACGCTCATCCGACGCGAAACGGAGGAGCCTACTGCTTCTTCGGTGTCGAGGTGGCAAGAGCTGAGGTTTTCATTCGAGTACTTGCCTTCGTCCTCGCTGAGTTGGGCCAGATTGAGAACCCATTCCGATTTTGAGGTGACCGAACCGTTGGAGTGCGCCCGAGCCACCTCCATAAGCGTCCGAAATCTTGACTTGGAAGTAGTAGACTTTGCCCCGGCTCGGCGACGAAGGAAGCGACACCGACGTTCTTTCGGCGCGCCGCATAGATCGATTTCCAGTCCGCGCAAAGATGGTGCACTCCGGGGTCAATGTCAAGCACAAAGTAGGAATTTCCTTTGGTCGCTCCTACCCATGAGCCGTCCATGCCGACGCGAGGGGAGAAAATGCCGCATCCAAGGCACCCCGGCGCCGGTCAACTAGCCCAATGAAGACGATCTTGCGCTTTCCCCGCTGCCGGCGGCGCGGGCGCGGGCTGGTTCTTTTGCGTCTTCACGTCGAACTGAACCTTGTCGTCGCCGCAGGCATCGGGCAGGGTGGTGGCGCGGAGCTGGTTGCCCAGGCGCAAACAAAACGCAGAGGACGAATGCAGCCATCGCTTGCTTCATGTGGGATCTCCTGAGTCGATTTGGATTCGCATTGTATCGATTATGGTTGGGTCTGTCACATGGATGCGTGACAGCGGTCACGACGGCAGGCTTGCGCATGGTCCGCGCATTCGCCAGCCGCTATACTGGCGGTTGGACCTTCGATCAGTTCTGGAAAAGGAAGCATGGAGTTCGAATCGGAGTTTGAGCAGAATCTCTTTGAGCTGCGCCAGGAGAAGCTCAAAGAAGATCGAGAAGCTGGGGCAGGCGGCGTATCCCAACCGGTTCCCTGCCACGCAGGACGAAACGGCGATCACGCTGGCCGACGGTGCGCGCCAAGTGGGACGAGGCGACGGGCGAGGAGCTTGAGGCCAAGCGCGTGACCGTCGCCGTGGCCGGGCGCATCATGGCCATTCGCGCGCAGGGCAAGGCCGGCTTCGCCACGCTGCAGCAGGAGGGCGCGCGGCTGCAGATTTACGTGCGGCTCGACGCGGTGGGCGAGCAGGGATTCGCGCTCTACAAGCTGCTCGACCTGGGCGACCACATCGGCGTCACGGGCTATCTGTTCCGCACGCGCACCGGCGAGCTGACGGTGCACGTGGAGACGCTGACGTTTCTCGCCAAGGCCATGCTCGCGCTGCCGGAGAAGTTTCACGGCCTGGCCGACGTGGAGCTGCGCTATCGCCAGCGCTACGTGGATCTGTTTGCCAACCTCGACGCCCGCGAAGTGTTCGTGAAGCGGGCCAAGGTGCTGAAGGCGCTGCGCACGTTCTTCGACAGCCGCGGCTATCTCGAAGTGGAAACGCCGATGATGCAGCCCATCGCCGGCGGCGCGGCGGCGCGGCCCTTCAAGACGCACCACAACGCGCTCGATATGGATTTGTTTCTGCGCATCGCGCCGGAGCTTTATCTGAAGCGGCTGGTGGTGGGCGGCCTCGACCGCGTGTACGAGATCAACCGCAACTTCCGCAACGAGGGCGTGAGCACGCAGCACAATCCCGAGTTCACGATGCTGGAGTTCTACCAGGCCTACGCGAACTACCACGACCTGATGGATCTGACCGAGGAGCTGATCGAGTTTGTGGCGATGGAAGTGAACGGGACGACGGTGACCGAGTTCAACGAGGTAGAGATCGATCTGGGCAAGTGGCAGCGGCTGACGATGCGGGAGGCGATCATCAAGTGGTGGCCGGATGAAGCCGGCATCCAAGCCAACTCTCGATTGATTCGAATCCATGCGAAGTCGCTTGAAGGGCTTCTCGACGCCGGCGCTCGTCGCTGAAGAACAACTCGTGATGACCTTGAGCCGAGACGAGCACCGAATCGAGATCGCGAGTGCGAAGCCTGCCGCTGATATGATTCCGACGCGCGAATCTGAGAGTAGACTCACGCATGGTCATTCTTGGCTCTAGCGCATCGAATGAGATCTAGAGACGGGCGCACCGCTCGGCAAAGCTGATCGCTGACACTCTTCGAAGCTGTCGCCGAGCCGCACCTCATCCAGCCCACCATCATCTACGAATTTCCCACCGCCGTCTCGCCGCTCTCGAAGCAGAAGCCCGACGATCCGGACTGGGTGGAGCGCTTCGAGATCTACGTCGGCGGCTTCGAGCTGGGCAACGCCTTCAGCGAGCTGAACGATCCGGTCGAGCAGCACAAGCGCTTCGAGCAGCAGCTTGCCGAGCGCGCGCGCGGCGACGACGAAGCCCACCAGATGGACGAGGACTACGTGCGCGCGCTGGCCTACGGCCTGCCGCCCACCGGCGGCGAAGGCATCGGCATCGACCGGCTGGTGATGCTGCTGACCGGCTCGAAGTCGATTCGCGATGTGATTCTGTTTCCGCTGATGCGAAAGCACAGGGAACAGGGAACAGGGATCAGGGAACAAGGCGAGCCGGATAGCGAAGAGCTAGCGTCGCAGCTAGACTCCGCTAACGCCGCTAACTCCGCTTCCAACAGGAGCATCGGACGCCATTGAACATCTTATTCGTCGGCGACATCTTCGGCAGCGCGGGACGCAGGATCGTGCGCGAGCACATCGGCCACGTGCGCGAGGCGCACCACGTCGACCTGACCATCGTCAACGTCCGAAAATGCCGCCGGCGGCTTCGGCGTGACGCCGCAGATCGCCGAGGAGATCTTCGACCTGGGCGCGGACGTGCTGACCACCGGCAACCACGTGTGGGACAAGCGCGAGCTGATCGACTACCTGAACTCCGCCGCGCCGTACAGCCACGAGCGCGCGCGCCGCGTGCTGCGGCCGGCGAATTTTCCGCCCGGCGTGCCGGGCTACGGCGTCTATGAAGGCAAGACCGCCGAGCGGCGTGGACTACGCGGTGCTGCAACTGCAGGGCCGCGTCTTCATGACGCCGATCGACGATCCGTTCCGCACCGCCGATGCGCTGCTGGCCGATCCAGGCCAAGGTGATCGTGGTGGACTTCCACGCCGAGGCCACCAGCGAAAAAGTCGCCATGGGCTGGTATCTCGATGGGCGCGTGACGGCGGTTCTGGGCACGCACACGCACGTTCCCACCGCCGACGAGCGCATTCTGCCCGGCGGAACGGCCTTCCAGACCGACGTGGGCATGAGCGGCCCCTACGACAGCATCATCGGCGTCGAAAAGGACCTGGTGCTGCACAAATTCCTCACCGGCATGCCGGGCAAGTTCGAGGCCGCCAAGGGAAACCCCAAGATGTGCGCCGCGCTGGTCACCTGCGATCCCGACGACCGGCCGCGCCTCGGCCATCCAGCGCATCATGCTCGGCGAATAGCCATTGCATGGAGCAGCTCTTTGGACAAGTGTTGCGCCGTGCAGCCGCATGAAACAGCCCTTTGCACGCGCGGCAAGTCTCACAGAAAAAAGGGCAGCCCGCCGAAGCGGACTGCCCTTGATAATCCCAGAAGCATGATGTTGCGTCGGCCGGCGATCGCCGAGTCAGAACACCGGCACGACCGCCGAGTGGTTACATGCCGGCGTGGTGCGCGGGTGAAGGCTTTGGCGCCGGGTGATGCACCGGCGCCTGCCTTCTTCGCTTGCTGCATGAATCCGTCGCGTCAGCACGATCTGCGCCGACGCGGCCGTGGTTCCGGCTGCAGCAGTCATGCGTGTAGGTGTCGTAGGTGCCGTCCAGTTCCTACCAGCCGGCTGCAGTCCGAGCGCGGAACCGGATGCCGGAGCGTCCTTGCAGGAGAGCGGCTCCTTCAGGTTGACGATGAAAGTCCGCGATGTGGGTGTCCTTGGCGTCCTGCGTCACGGCCACGTTGAACGTCCGAAACCGCGGGCTCGATGACGATCTTGTGCAATGTGCGCCGGAGCTGCGGTCAGCACATCACCCATGGCGTCGGTATCGGCCTTCACGCCGTTGGCCAGGATGTAGTCCTGCGCGTCCTCGATCTTCAGTTCGGAGGGCGGCGGCGGGAACGGCGCTGCAAGCCACCGGATTGGTGAGCTTGACCACGAAGTCCTTGGGCTTGACCGAGGCTGCCGTGGTGACGGTGATCTTCAACACCGATGCCGGATCGGCGATGACGATGCCCGGAACCGGAGTCGGCTGGCCTTTCAGCAGCGCCCAGAGGCCGGTGGCATCCTGCGTCGGAGCCATTGGCCAGAATGTACTCCTTGTCTTCGAGGCTCAGCTTTGGGGTCGCCGCTGGTATAGGCGTGATGCGCCAGATTCCGCAGGCGTCGGGGCAGGCGCGATGGTGAAGTTGGCGGGCGGAAAGAGCGTGGCCTGAGCCTGGGCCTTGATGGCGTCGATCTGCTGCTTGATGGCGGCATCGCCGTCGAGCGTGCCGTGATACCGCTTGTACCAGTAGTCGAGCTGCGGCTCGATCTGGGCCTTGTAGGCCGCAGGCGCGAAGTCCCAGGCGCGGGCGTAGAACCAGATGGCCTTGACTTCATCCTTTGCGTCGCCTGGCTTGGCGTAGGCCTGGGCCAGTTGCAGCGTGTCCACCAGGCACGGACCGGGCTTCGTGCACGCATCGGGCGGATAAAGCATCAATTCGGCCGTGTATTCCTTGATGGCGCCCGCGAAGTCCTTCTTCGAGACCGCGTCGTCAAGCGCGATCGCCGAGTGGAAGGCCGGGATAGGCGCCGTCAGTCAATTTGCTTCCAGTCGTCGTCAGACATGCTGGCCGGCTTGGGAGCCGTGAGGCCTTTCTGCGCCAGGGCCGCGGCATCGTCGCAGGTCTGCGGATCGGTGGTCACGCCGGACGCGTCGAGGCTCTTGCCGCACTGTTGCTTCTTGACGAAGACCGAGACGAAGATGGCCTTCATGTTGTTGGGATCGACCTGCAGCAGGCGGCTCGCCGCGCTCAGATACCTTGTCCGGCTGGTTCAGCTGCTGGTAGGTGTCGATCAGCTGATCGAGAACGGCCTTCTTGACCGACGCTCTGCGGATAGGTCGTGCAGAAAACTCTCGAGCGCCGCGGCCTTGCTGCGCCGGATCGGTCTGAGTGCTGGCGTTCTGATAGGCGTTGAATCGGCCGGATCCTGAATGGCTGATCTGGCCCGGAGTCCTGAGCTCGCAATGCGGGCGTCGAAACAAGGCTCATGCTTGCCAATGCCATCGCAGATGCAAAGACTAACTTCTTCATGCAATGCTCCTGGGAAATGCCGAAATGGAGATCAAGAATTCACTCATTCGCCAGCGAAAGGGCAACCATCCTGAATGGCGGTTGAGCGCCGGGGTAACGGATATACGATACCACGGCTTCCAATGCTGCGTAGGAGGATTATAGAAAGCCATCTGCCCGCTGACAAGCAACTTGCGCAAAGAGTCGCCGCCCGGTCCGCACCCCGGTAACCAGGGGGCGGGCGCCGGCGCACGTCGCGCGCGTCGGCTTGCCGCCATCATGGGCTGTAGGAGAAGCCTATTGCAGCAGCCGCACCAGCTCTGCCTGTTCGGCCAGAAATGCGTCGTGGCCGTGGTCGCTGTTCATTTCGCGGTAGTCGGCATGGGCGCCGGCCTGCGCGGATGGTCTCGGCAAAGCGGCGCACCTCTTCGGCGGGAAACAGCCAGTCGGAGCTGATGCCGATGAAGCTGAGCCGGGCGCGGATGCGGCCGAAGGCCTCCTGCGGCGAGGCGTAGCCGCGCAGCGGGTCCCAGGTATCCATGGCGCGCAGAATGGCCAGGTAGGCGTTGGCGTCGAAGCGCTCAATGAACCGCTGGCCCTGGTAATCCAGATAGCCGGCAATGTCGAAACGCCCGCCGATCAGGCCGCCGCATTGGCCGTCCGCCGCCCAGGGATCTTCGCCGCTGCGGTTGGGATTGCGGCCGAAGCGCTCGTCGAACAGCGGCGCGGATTTGTAGCTGATCATGGCGATCTGGCGGGCCAGCGCCAGCCCGCGCCGCGGCGGGCGTTGCGGCAGATAGCGGCCGCCGGCCCACTCCGGATCGTGCTGGATGGCCTGGCGCTGCAGATGGTTGAGCGCCAGCCCCATGGCGGAGAGCGGCGTGACGCCGATGATGAGCGCGCGCTCCACGCGTTCGGGATGGAGGATGGTCCAGTCCAGCGCCTGCATGCCGCCGATGGAGCCGCCCAGCACCAGCCGCAGGCGCGCGGATGCCGAGCGAATCCAGGAGCCGCGCCTGCGCCCTCACGTTGTCGCGGACGCTGACCAGGGGAAAGTCCGGCCCGTACGATTTCGCCTGTCTCGGGATTGACGGAGCCGGGCCCCGTGGAGCCGTAACAGGAGCCCAGCATGTTGATGCAGATGACGAAGTCGTGCTCCAGCGAGAGGACCGCGCCGGGAGCGAAGATCTCGGGCCACCAGGAGCCCACCAGCGCCGAGCCGGAGAGTGCGTGGCAAACCAGAACGGCATTGTCCCGCGCCGCATTCAGCCGGCCGTAGACGGCGTAATGCAGCGTGGGACAGACGAGGGAGCGGCCGCACTCCAGCGGCAGGGAGCCCGTCCAGCACGAAGTCGCCCTCGTAGGTGGGCTCCACAATCTTCGATACTGGCGGCGAAGCGCCGCTGCGGCTGTAAGTGTCGGTCATATTCAGCTTCTAGCTGCTAGCTTCTAGCTAACTTCTGAGCTTCGGTCTGCAAAGTTCCGGATGATGCCTCCGGTCAGCGTGCTGAACGAGTGACTTCCGAACTTCTCACGATTCCTCTTTCGCTCTTCACACTAGACGCTAGAAGCTGCCTCTCCTATTTTGCCGCAACCGCCTTGGTTGAGCCGGTAAAGGCGTGCCCATTCGCGGCTTCAATCGCCTGATCGAGGTCGGCCAGAATGTCGCGAATGTCCTCAATGCCCACCGAAAGCCGCACCAGCTCCGGCGTGACGCCGGTGGCTGCCTGCTCCTCCACCGAAAGCTGCTGATGCGTGGTCGAGGCCGGGTGGATCACCAGCGACTTGGCGTCGCCGATGTTGGCCAGCAGCGAGAACAGCTCGAGCGTGTCGATCAGCTTCTTTCCGGCATCGTAGCCGCCCCCTTACCGTTTGATGCCGAAGGTGACCAGCGACGACTGGCGCCGTTGGGCAGATACTTCTTCGCCCGCGCGTAGTAGGGGCTGGATCGAAGGCCGGGATAGTTGACCCACTCCACGCCGGGATGCTGCTCCAGATGCTTGGCCACGGCCAGCGCGTTCTGCGAGTGGCGCTCCATGCGCAGGTGCAGCGTCTCGATGCCCTGCAAGAAGCAGGAAGGCGTTGAAGGGCGAGAGCGCCGCGCCGGTGTCGCGCAGCCCCTGCACGCGCGCCTTGAGGATGAACGCCAGCGGCCCGAAGGCCTCGGTGTAGCGGAGACCGTGATAGGAGGGGTCCGGCTCGGTGAAGTCCTTGAAGCGGCCCGAAGCAGCCCAGTCGAACTTGCCGGCGTCCACAATCACGCCGCCGATGGCCGTGCCGTGGCCGCCGAGAAACTTGGTGGCCGAGTTCACCACGATGTCCGCGCCCCACTCGATGGGCCGCACCAGCGCCGGCGAGGCGCAGGTGTTGTCGATGACGAGCGGCAGCTTGTGCTCGTGGGCGATCGGGGCGAGCTGTCTCGATGTCGGCGACGTCGAGCTTGGGATTGCCCAGCGTCTCGGTGTAGACGGCGCGGGTTTTGTCGTTGATGGCGGCGCGCAGGCCGTCGAAGTCGTCGGCGTCGACAAATTTCACCTTGATGCCCAGCTTCGGCAGCGTGTAGTGGAAGAGGTTGTAGGTGCCGCCGTAAAGCGAAGTGGTGGAGACGATCTCGTCGCCCGCCGCGGCGAGTGTCGGTGATCGTCAGCGTCTCCGCCGCCTGGCCTGAGGCCGTGGCCAGCGCCGCCGCGCCGCCTTCGAGCGCCGCCACGCGCTTCTCAAAGACGTCGGTGGTGGGGTTCATGATGCGCGTGTAGATGTTGCCGAACTCCTGGAGCGCAAACAGGCGGCCGGCGTGGTCCGCGTCCTGGAAGAGATAGGAGGTGGTTTGGTAGATGGGCACGGCGCGCGCGCCGGTGGCGGGGTCGGGCGACTGGCCGGCGTGCACGGCCTGCGTGGCAAGCTGCTGCTGTTTTGGTTCCGACATGATGATCTCCTTCAGGTTCGTGTGGTCTTTGCTTCGGGGATCGGCGGGGATCGATAGCGGGCCCATTTACCCGGGGCCCCAACGACGGATCTTTTGTCGTTGGGGTGGACGAAACAATGAAAACGGCCCGCATCCGTTTTCGGGACCCGGGCCGCTTGACTTCAGAATCGGTTGCGCTTAGCGCATGTGCCGTTCAAGAGCCACACGGACGGGTCCGCACGCCATACACATGCACATGGCCATGACCACAATTCCGTATTCCCATGAAACCAGCATAGAGGCAGTATCGACGGACGGATGCGTGGCTGTCAATGCCTCATTTGGAACCGATTTGGGCGAAGCCGCAAGGACAGCGTTACGACGACTTGCCGGCGCTCTTCGCGATCGCATCGCGAGTCTTCTTCGGCAGTTTTGCAAAGGTGACTCTGATTTGCTGTCCGCAGCAATTCTTTCAATTCCTTGCTCACCGATTGCATTCCATCGCATGAGCGCAACCCAATGCAGACCGCGCTCGATAGGGAGCCGGAATCACGCCGTCGAATTCAATCAGCTCGCGAAAACCCTCGGGATCGGCGGCAAACGACAGAATCGCCCGCCCGTCTGCTTCCAGGTCAAACTGAGCGAACATCTTTCCGCCGACGGCCTGATCGCCCACTCGGAAGACAATCTTGTCGCCCCAGCGTTTGGTGTCGCTGGCTGTTTCTACAACATGCGGAAGAGAGCGAATGAACTCGCGAGCGGTTTCGGCGTTCATGGCTCTTCGCTATTCCTCCGGCTTCCAGACATAGGCTCCGGGCTGGGGCAGGCCGATGTGCGCCAGCACGCGGTAGGCGAACTGCCGCGCCATCTCTTGCGGAGTCGGCTCGGGGTGGTTGTAGAAGGCCGGGATGCAGGGAAAGATGGTGGCTCCGGCCTCGGCGGCCAGCGTCATGTTGCGCAGGTGAATGCGGTTGAAGGGCGTTTCGCGCACGCAGAGCATCAGCGGGCGGCGCTCCTTGAGCGTGACGTCGGCGGCGCGGGCGATGAGCGAGTTGGCAAGGCCGAGGGCGATGGCCGCCAGCGTGCCCATGGAACAGGGCAGGATGATCATGCCGTTCGAGGGATGGCTGCCGCTGGCGATGGGAGCGCCGATGTCGGCGTCGGCGTGCTGGACGATCTTTTTCGGGGCTCGCGCCGAGCAGCTTTTCCAGCAGATCTTTGCGGCCGGAGACGCCCAGTTCCTCGGCCAGCACGCGCAGCGAATTTTCCGACGCGACAAAGTGGACGCGGGCGACGCGCTCGTCGGCTTCGAGCGCGCGCAGCGCCTCGCGGGCGAGGATTGCGCCGGAGGCTCCGGTGATGGCGAGGGTGAGATGTGTGCGGCTTCCATCTCAGCTTCCGAGCACGCGCTTGAAGATCGCATCCACATTGCCGAGCTGCCGCGAATAGTCGAAGGTGCGTGCCAGTTTCCTCGGGCTGAGCAGCTTTGCAATCTTGGGGTCGCGCGCCACTTCGTCGCGGAAGCTCAGATCGTCTTTCCAGGCGCGCATGGCGTGCGACTGGACAAGCTCGTAGGCGTCTTCGCGCAACATGCCGGCCTCGGCCAGATCGAGGAGCAGTTGGCCCGAGAAGATCAGGCCGCCGGTCGATTCGAGATTCTTCTTCATCCGCTCGGGGTAGACCAGCAGCCGGTCGATGAGATCGGTGGTTTTGGCCAGCAGATAGTCGACCAGGATGGTGGAGTCAGGGAAGATGACGCGCTCGACAGATGAATGAGAAATGTCGCGCTCGTGCCACAGCGGGATGTCCTCCATCGCCGCCTGGGCATTGCCGCGCAGCACCCGCGCCAGGCCGCTGATTTGTTCGCTCGTGATGGGGTTCTTCTTGTGCGGCATGGCCGAGGAGCCTTTTTGCTTTTCGCTGAAGTACTCCTGCGCCTCGCGGACCTCGGTGCGCTGCAGGTGGCGAACTTCGACGGCGATCTTGTCGAGCGTGCTTCCGAGAATGGCAAGCGTGGCGATGTAGGCGGCGTGGCGGTCGCGCTGGATGACCTGCGTGGCGACGGGCGCGGGCTTCAGGCCCAGCCGCGCACAGATGCGCTCTTCGTGCTCCGGCTTCAGGTGGCCGAAGGTGCCCACCGCGCCCGAAAGCTTGCCCACGCGCATGTCCTCGGCGGCCGCGTCGAAGCGGGCCAGGTTGCGCTCCATCTCGGCGTACCAGTTGAGCAGCTTGAGGCCGAAGGTTGTCGGCTCGGCGTGGATGCCGTGGGTGCGGCCGATGGTGGGCGTGTGCTTGAACTCGAGGGCGCGGCGCTTGAGCACGGCCGAGAGCGCGGCGATTCCCTCGCGGATGAGCGCGGACGCTTCTTTGATCTGCAGCGCCTGCGCGGTATCGACAATGTCGTTCGAAGTAAGCCCGTAGTGCAGCCAGCGGGATTCGGCCTCGAGGCCCTGGCTTTTGAGAGACTCTGCGACGGCAGTGGTGAAGGCGATGACGTCGTGCTTCACCTCGGCTTCGATCTCCAGCACGCGGGCGGCGGAGACGGTGGCCTTGGTGGCGATGGCTTTGGCGGCTGCGGCCGGAATCACGCCGTCTTCGGCGAGTACGGTGCTCGCCGCCGCCTCCACCTGGAGCCAGCAGCGGTACTTGTTCTCGTCCGTCCAGATGCGGCCCATCGCCGGGCGCGTATAGCGTTCGATCAACGGCAGTCCTCTCGCGGTTCGTGGTTCGTGGCTCGTGATTCGTGGTTCGTGGCTCGCGCTGGCTCGTACTCCGACAGCGGCCCAAAATGCGCTGCCCGCGGATCACGATCCACGATTCACGATTCACGACATTTTGATTGTACGAGGCTACAGGGGCTTATCCGCGAGGAATTCCGAGGCGGATGAACAGTTCGTCGATGAGCAGGCCGCGGCCGGGCTGTGTAAGGCTGGAACCACTCGCCATCGATCACCAGTTGCGGAATGGCGCGCTTGCCCACGTGGCTCATCACCTCGTCGGAAGCAGCGGGATTCCGCGTCGACATCGATCTCGGTGTAGACAACGCCGTGCTCATCGAGGAACTGCTTGGCGGCGCGGCAGTCGCGGCACCAGGCGGTGGTATAGACCTGCACGTTCATAGGCGACATTCTATTTCGACTGGCGATGCTACGATCTGTGATCAGAAGCACTCAGGTGAATGAGATGACCGCAGAGAAATCAAGACGCTTCTACAGCTGGAGCCGCATCCGGTGGAGGGCGGCTGGTTTCGCCGGACCTACATCTCGAGCGTGCAGCGTGGATCTGCCGCGCGGCGTGCGCGCCGCAGGGCACGGCCATCTACTACCTGCTTGAAGCGGGAACCTTCTCCGAGATGCACATGCTCGCCTCCGATGAGATCTTCCACTTTTATCTCGGCGATCCGGTGGAGATGCTGCAACTGTTTCCCGACGGGCGCTCCGCGCTTTTCACTCTTGGACCGGATTTGGCGGCCGGGCAGCATGTGCAGCTCGTGGTTCCGGCAGGCGTGTGGCAGGGGACGCGGCTGGTGGACGGCGGCAAAGTGGCGTTGCTGGGCTGCACCGTCGACGCCCGGCTTCGATTTTGCCGATTACCGCGAGCGGAAGTTACGCGGAGCTGGCGGCAAAGTGGCCGGCGGAGGCGGAGCGGATCAGGAAGCTGACACGGCGCTGACTCGAAACAAGTTTAGCGCCACTGGCGTCTAACTTTGTAGACGGCTCGCAAGATGGTCAGCGCGAGTCGACTCTTTCTGGAGGAATGCGCCGTGAAACGTCTTGCTGCTGCTCTGCTCGTCTTGTTTTGCAGCATTGCACCCGCGCAGGACACGCTCTCTGCCGCCGTAAAGAGCATCACAAAGACCGGGCGTGTTCGCATTTGGCGGCGTCGGATTCGTCGGGAAGATCTCTCAAGGGGAAATTGACTTCAGGGTCATCCAGTCCCAGCCACCCGCGGTTGCTCTCGGCAGCTTTGAAAAGATATACGCTGCCGGCGATCCAGCGGCAAAGAGTTATGCCCTCGTCGGAATTCGGCAACTCGATGAAACGCGTTTCAAGGAACTCCTGCAATCGTTGGATGGTTCGCAGGAGACGGTTTTCACCATGCATGGCTGCGTTATGGAAAAGCACCGCCTGGTGGACATTGCGAAGGCGATTGATGCAGGAAGTTACGATGACTGGCTGAAACCGCGCTAGTAACTGCACCCAAGCAGAGATAGAGTTCCGCATTTTCGCGCCCGACTTCGGTTATCGCCGTTCGCGGAAGAAATTCCGCAGCAACTCAGCCGATTCTTCGGCGCCGATTCCCTGCTCCACCTCGCATCTGGTGGTTGAGCTGCGGGATGGTTGAGCACGGAGAGCACCGAGCCGCAGGCGCCGGCCTTGGGATCGGCGGCGGCGAAGACCAGCCGGTCGATGCGCGCGTGGATCATGGCTCCGGCGCACATGGCGCAGGGCTCGAGCGTGACATAGAGCGTGCAGCCGGCGAGGCGATAGTTGCCGAGAGCCGCGGCGGCCGCGCGCAATGCGACGATTTCCGCGTGGGCAGTCGGATCGACATCGCGCAGCACGCGATTCTGCCCGCGTGCGATGATTGCGCCATCGTGGACCACCACCGCGCCGATGGGCACCTCGCCGGCCTCGGCCGGCCAGGCGCGCCTCGGCCAGCGCAGCTTCCATGGCTTCGCGATCGGTCATTCGAGCCAGGTTTCACGAAGGTGCGTTGAAATTCACGACGTTCAGATGTTTCGACTCCAAATAATTACTCAACGGAAAATCGATCGTCAGAATGACATTCTTCGCAGCCAACATATAGAGAGCGGCATCAGTGAGTCCAAGAAAAACCGCGGGAGTCCGAACAATGGTCTGCGATGAAATGAAGTCTTCTTCAATTACTCTAACCTGACGCGCAAAATGGCTAGTCCAGTCTTCTTTCCTTCTTTGTGGAAGTGAGTTTGCCAGATTAGAAACCTCAGTCAACACATGCGGTGTCGTTCGAATCTCCGAAAAGGATTTAAGTATCCGATGAAGCAGATCAATATCCGCACGAAAAAAACTATTCAGGCGCTTAAATGTGTGGACTAATTCAGGATCAAAACTGGCGCACCAGTAAAGTAACAACACGTTCGTATCGAGAATGACCGGCTTTCCAATGTACCGTTTGAGCAGCGGATTCTCTGCCCTTTTCACGCCGCTCGCTCCCGCAGAGCAACAAGTTTCCCTTCCTCTCCATCGATCACAATCACTTTGGCAATGCGAGCCAAGTTCCGTGCATTACGAATGCCCTCTAACAAAGCGTCCGGGTTGTAATTTGGATTTGGAACGCTGAATGTAACTGCCCAGTTCTCGCCTTCTTTCTCAATCTCTTCCAAGCGAATTACATGCTGATCGCGGATTTCCTGTAACTTCTTTGTTTTGGGGCCGACCAATCTACCCTTGGGCGCGATATCGTCTGTCGCAACTATCGCCAGCTCGGGAAGTAATGCTTTAAATTGCGTTCGAGCAATTTCAATCACTTGTTTCACTTCAAGGCTCATCCGGACCGCCTCCCGCATTTGAGCGCTATTGTATCCCAAAATTTGCCGCCGGCTGCTGCTGCGTCATGCAGTGCAGCGCGCCCAGGCCCCAGATCAGGTCCACGCTGTGGATGCCGATGACCTCGCGGTCGGGGAAAACTTCGGCCAGAGTGTTCAGCGCCACGCGGTCGTTGGGATCGTGGAAGGTGGGCACCAGCACCAGTCCGTTGGCGATGTAGAAATTCGCGTAGCTGGCCGGCAGGCGCTGCCCGCGAAAGATGACCGGTCGCGGCATGGGCAGCTCGACGACGGTGAATTGCTTGCCGTCGGGACGTGCGCGCGGCCTTCAGGCGTGCGAGATTTTCGGCGAGCGGCGCGTGGTTCGGGTCGTTCGTGTCGGCTTCAACGGCGGCCACGATCGTCGTCGGGCGCGACAAAGCGCGCAATGTCGTCCACGTGGCCGTGGGTGTCGTCGCCGGCGATGCCGCGGCCCAGCCAGATCACCTGATCGATGCCGAGAAAATCGCGAAAGACCTGCTCCAGTTGCTCGCGGCTCACGCCCGGATTGCGCTGCTGCACTTCGCTCAGCAGGCATTCTTCCGTCGTCAGCAGAATGCCCGCGCCATTGACATCGATCGATCCGCCTTCGAGCACGATGCGGTGCTTCGCACCGTCCTGGTTTTGGATCGAAGGTCTGCCAATGCGGACAGCCGAGCAGCTTCGCCACGCGGCCGGGCAGCTTGTCGTCGAGATGCCAGTCGTCGTACTTGGCCCAGCCGTTGAAGCGCCAGTTGGTGATGGCCACCTGGCCTTCCGCGTTCGCGCGACAAAGATCGGACCGGAATCGCGCGTCCAGCCGCGGTCGGTGGGCCAGCGATGAAAGCTCACCTGCTCGAGATTCGCGCCGGCGCGCTCCAGCATGCTCTTCACGCGCCGCTCCGTCGCCGCGTTCTCGACGATCAGATGCACCCGCTCACGCGCGGCGAGCAGGCGCACGATTTCCGCGTAGAGCCACGGGATGGACTGAAACTTGCCCGGCCAGTCCTCGGGATTGTGCGGCCAGGCGAGCCATGTGGCCTCGTGCGGCTCCCACTCGGCGGGCATGCGGTAGCCCAGTTCGCGCGGCGTCTTCCGTCCCAACAAGCCAGGAGCGGTCTTGCCTGGGTTCCGGTTCCAGTTGGCGAACGAACCGGCATGGCTATTTGTGCTCTTTGTGCGCGGCACGCGCGTTTGCGGGATCGAGAAAGCGCCTGGTGATGGGCGCGTAGGCATCCACGCGGCGGTCGCGCAGGAAGGGCCAGTTGCGGCGCGTTTCCTCAATCAGCGCCCGGTCGATCTCGCCGAGCACGATCTCTTCCCGGTCGTGACCGGCCTTGGCCACGATGCGGCCGAAGGGATCGGCCAAAAAGCTGCCGCCCCAGAACTCGAGGCCCGGCCCCGGGGCGCGATTGCCCAGCACGTCGCCGTGCTCGATGCCCGACGCGGTTCACGGCAGCCACGTACACGCCGTTGGCGATGGCGTGGGCGCGCTGGATGGTCTGCCACGCGTCGAATTGCGCGGCGCCGAACTCGTCTTTCTCCGCCGGGTGCCAGCCGATCGCCGTGGGATAGAACAGCACTTCGGCGCCCTGCAACGCCGTGAGCCGCGCGCCTTCGGGATACCACTGGTCCCAGCAAACCAGCGTGCCCACGCGGCCAAAGGCGGTATCCACGGCCTGAAAGCCCAGATCGCCCGGCGCGAAGTAATACTTCTCGTAATAAAGCGGATCGTCGGGGATGTGCATCTTGCGGTAGATGCCGGCGATCTGGCCGTCGGCGTTGAGCGTGACTGCCGTGTTGTGGTAGAGCCCCGGCGCGCGCCGCTCGAAGAGCGAAGCAACAATGGCCACCCCGGCTTCGCGCGCCAGCTTCAGCCAGCTTGTCCGTGGAAGGGCCCGGAATCGGCTCCGCCAGGTCGAAGAGGCGCAGATCCTCGCGCTGGCAGAAATATTGCGTGCGGAAGAGTTCGGGCAGGCAGACGATCTGCGCGCCCAGCCGCGCCGCCTCGCGAATGTGGCCGAAGCGCCGCAGGCGAAGTTCGCCTCAGGGTCGGCGCCCATGCGCATCTGCACGAGGGCGATCGTGAATTTGCGCGCAACAGTCATTCGTCGTCTCTCGATCCTCCGTCACAGCCGGCCTTGGCGCACACAACAAGGCCAACCCCGCCGGGCGGAATTGGCCTCTGCGTCTGGCCTGCGCACTTGTGGCCGTCTACTCTTCCAGGATCAGCACCGCGGCGGCGATGGTGGTGGTCCATTTGCCGCGCTTGTCGCCTACGGCCGACTGGGTGACGTTGCTGGTGCGGACAATCTTGTTGGAGATGCGGTAGATCTCCTTCTTCTCGTCCCAGCTCGTGTCGGGATCGAATTCCACGTCGAGCGTGGTGGCGAGCATCTCTGCCGCCAGCTCCTCGGCGTACTCGCCGGCCTGATCTTCGGTCTCGCCGAAGCTGTGGTGCTCGCTCAGGTAGCCGTAGGTGTTGCGGTCGGCGGGAATGGCCACGCCGATGCTCGCAGGCCACCAGCCGGTGCGGCTCGCGCGTGGAGTTCTCCGCAATGACCGCGAATACGACCTCGCCGTCGTTCAGGTACTTCAGGCCTTCCTTGCGCGGAATCATTTTGCATTGCGGCGGAAAGATGGAGGAGACGCGCACCAGGTTCTGCGAGGCGATGCCCGCATCCCGAAGGGCCAGCTCGAAGGAGGTCAACCGCTCCTTATGTTTGCCCACGCCCTTGGTGAAGAAAAGCTTCTTCGGGACCATGCTTTTTCCCAATTTCTATGTGCCCTCCGTGAGTGAAAGAATTGTGGCAACTTTTGAGTGTTCCCGCATGAGTCTATCGCATCCTGGCGGGCGCGAACAGGGTTTCTGCAATTTTCATTTGGGGTTCATGCTGGAGGGTTGCGCGGGCAGCGCGGAGCCGCCTCCGGCCGGGCTCCTGCCGCGCACGAGGGATCTGCGCGAATCACCTACATTTCGAGTTGCTGCATCTGCAACTTTCTCGTGGTTCGCGCGTTTAATAGGGCATGAATGAACGCATGATTTGGCTGGAGATCCCCCTGTTGTGTTCCGTCCTAAGCTGCGGCTCTGTGCTGGCGCAACCGCCCGCGCAACCCTCCTCGCCGCCTGACCCAGGCAGCGAGCCAGCTGCCGCGCCTCCGCCCGCCGGTTTCCGACATCGGTCCGGTGATTCTGGAGTGGGTGCCGCCGGCTCTGTCGCAACTGAGCACCCAGGCCGTGGCCAATGAGAGCTTCACCCTGGACCGGACCATGCTCGCCGCGGCTGCCGGCATGATGCCGGACTCCGACGCCGACGTGAAGCAGGCGGTTGCCAAGCTCGACGGCGTGAGCGTGCACATGCTGCGATTTGCCGCGCCCGGTCGAGCCGATCCGGAGCAGATTGAAGCCATCCGCGAGGCCTACCACTTGCGCGGCTGGAAGCACGTCCTGAGCAAGTCGAGCGCAGGCGGCCCGGAACACAACGATACGACCGATGTATGGCTGGTGCTGGACGGCGCGAACGTGCGTGGCGGAGTGGTGCTGGTGGAGACCCCAAAGAGCCTGACGTTGGCGACGGTGGCCGGCAATCTGAGCCCCGTGGATCTGCTCCATCTGCGCGGACACTTCGGCATTCCACGGTTTGAAGGCGACCGACTCGAACCGGCGCAGGTGCAATAGCCAACTCTCGCCATTTGCAGGCGAATCGCAGGATTCCAGACTTTACGATTCGAGGATTTTACGATTTCGGATTCTGCGATTCCTGCAGTGGATTTACCCATCGAAGCCCCGGGAATCGAGCAAAGTCGCGGTCCGTGCGTGTAGAGCACCCCACCGTATTCGATCGTCAGTGCTGCCAGCTCTGCATCCGCTGGTTCGAGCTGCCCGCGAATTTCGCCCTCAATTAACATTCTCCGGAAATGCGCCCAGTGACGCTCGCCGGGCGACAGCAACTGAATCTGCGGTAGCGCCAGCCATTCGTCCACCAAACGCAACAGCCTCCTCCACCGTGAACCGGTCGCCGGGCAGTCGCGAATTGGTGTGAATTCGAAGAAACGCCGAGACCGTTTGCCAGGGCAGACCGATCGGCTCTTGACCTGAGAAAACGCCCTCTAACCATGCTCGCGCTCGCTTATTCTGTGCGCATGCACTGTCGTAGGCGTATAAAAGCAGATTCGACATCGAGGACGATCAACGGTGATACGGTCCTTCCAGTTCTTCGAGAAGAGTCGGGAATGCTGTCGTAACTCAGTCCCCGGCCGGAAGGCCCATCTTGCGCGGTTTCACAACAAAACGCTTCGGCTTTGCAGGTTGATGGGCGGCTGGTCAACGCCAAGGCGCAACAGCCGGTTGACGGTCCCCTTGAAGGAGTCTCCCGAGCGCCGGACCTCCTGCTCTACGAGTTTGGCAACATCGTCGTCGATGGAAAGTGTCGTTCGCACATCTTGATGCTATGTTATAAGACATCACGATGTCAACCGGTTGTTACTGGACGGAATGGACAGAAATAAGGTAGGTTGATCCGAAATTGCGGTGGATTCAAGAGTAGCGAGCGCACGGCAGACCGCACGGGCAGCTAGCCTGCCAAAACAAGGATGCTATAGTCGTGGGTAACATCCGTTGCGGAGTTTTCGTTCGATGCAAATTGGAAGTTGACGTGTGCCCTCGTGATCCTGGCTGCCGCGGGAGGCGCGGCGCAGGCCCGCGCCAAGGTGATCGAGGACGCAAGCGGATCTCTCAAGACCATCACCAGCATTGCCGATGCGCTTGACTCTGCCGACCGGCATCCGGTGCACATTCTGTACGTGCACGGGATCAATCAAGTGGGGGCCGGCGATTCGGCGCTGTTGCGCGAATCGATTTGCACCAGGCTGAAGCTCTGCGAGGTGAGCGACTGGAAGAATGCGGGCGTCGAATTTGCGGACAAAGGCGAATTCTCGAGCGACGTTCAGCCGCCCACGCTCGCGTACCTGGGCAGCCCGGTGTGGAACAGCGCCGAGGAGTGGCACGCGGCTGCGCCATTTGTTGTGCACTGGGTTGCTCATCTCAGGCGATCATCCCGCCGTCCTGGTGGTGGATGAGATCAACTGGTGGCCTTTGGTGCTGGCGCTCAAATGCCGCCGCATCATGGCCGCCGAGGCGCATCTTTCAGGCCCCGACCCGTATCTGCTGAAGGTTTGCTCGGAACCTCCGCTCAGGACGCTGGCGGAGTGGGACGTTTCTATCCCTGGATTACGCCCGATCAGGCCGCAAAACTCGCGAAGATCCGGCCTCGCGCAGTTCTGATCAATCGTACGGTGAAGGCCAGCCTCGTCGACTGGGGGCTTTCGGACGTGCTGATGGCAGTGGGGCCGCTGGGCGGCATCCTGCGCGACGGTCTGCGGCAACTGATGGCGAAATCGGCCGCATTCGATCCCGAACGCGGACCGAGCGCCGCTTCCGGCGGAAGTGACGGACAAGAGAAATATAACTGGAAAGCGCAACTGAGCCACGACAATACTCTGGACCAGGAATTTATCGGCGTCACGCACAGCCTGGGCAGCTATCTTCTCTTCAACACGCTCAACCCGGAATTTGCCGGCGCGTCGGACGCAGGACCTGTCGCGCGGCGGAAGCCGCCAGGAAGACGGCGGAAGAGAACGCGATGCGCTACATCTTTGAGCGAACGTCGCTGGTCTATTTCTTTGCCAACCAGCTTGAGATGCTCGAGATCACGAATCTTGAGAGCGCGCCGGATACTTCAACGAGCTGCAATGAATTCGCGCGGCCTGGCGCCCGCGCCGACGGTTCCCACCGCGCCGGCGGCCAACTTCAGATCGCTCGTCAACCGATGGAAGGATTATCAAACGAGCTTTCAGGCGGTCCTGCACCCCAGCGACGCGGCGAGCCGGGAGAAGGTTCAGGTGGTGGCCTGGAGCGACCCCAGCGACGTGATCACCTACCGCGTGCCGAGGATCGGCGATGTGGAGGTTGTGAATCTCTACGTGCAGAACGCCACGCGCTGGTTCGGGCTTTTCGAATCGCCTGCGCAAGGCGCACGGCAACTACGCCAAAAACATGGATGTGCTGCGCGTGATGTTTGAAGACACAAAGCCGCCGCGCACGCACTGAGCGGCGTGGCAGAGCCGGCGTTCGAACGATCCGTTCGCACCCGCCATTGCCACTCCTAAATTGCAGATGGTAGCCTCAACGTTGGACCATTCACGGAAGGGGCTTCCCTCAAAATCATGCAAAGCACGTACAACGGGCTGGAGTTGCCCAAAAACGGCCAGCCGATCGAATACAAGGACGGGCAATTTGCCGTGCCCGACCACCCCATCATTCCTTTCATCGAGGGCGACGGCACGGGCCGCGACATCTGGAAGGCCTCGCAGCGGGTCTTCGACGCCGCGGTGGAAAAAGCCTACGGCGGCAAGCGCGCCATCCGCTGGTTCGAGATCTTCGCCGGCGAAAAGGCCTTCCGGCAGTTCAACAACTGGCTGCCCGACGACTCCGTGGCCGCGGCGCGCGATCTGCGCGTCTCCATCAAGGGGCCGCTGACCACGCCCGTCGGCGGCGGCATTCGCTCGCTCAACGTGGCCCTGCGCCAGATTCTCGATCTCTACGCCTGCGTGCGGCCGGTGAAGTATTACCAGGGCGTGCCCAGCCCGGTGAAGCACCCCGAAAAGCTCGACATCGTCATCTTCCGCGAGAACACTGAGGATGTGTACGCGGGCATCGAGTTCAAGCAGGGCACGGAGGACGCCGCGCGGCTGATCTGCTTTCCTCAACGACGACCTGCTCAAGGGCAGCAAGAAAAAAGTGCGCACCGACTCGGGCGTGGGCATCAAGCCCATCTCCATCTTCGGCACCAAGCGGCTGGTGCGCTACGCCATCCGCCAGGCGCTGGAGACGGGCCGCAAGACCGTCACGCTGGTCCACAAGGGCAACATTCAGAAGTTCACCGAGGGCGCGTTCCGCGAGTGGGGCTACGAGGTCGCCACGCAGGAGTTCCGCGACGCAGACCGTGACCGAGCGCGAGAGCTGGATTCTGGGCAACGTGGAAGCGAAGCCCGGCATTTCGATTGAAGAGAACGCCGCGCTGATCGAGCCGGGCATGGAGTTTGGCTCGCCGGCCTTCCGCGAGTCGCTCTACGCCGAGGTCAAGGCGGTTCTCGACTCCATCGGCAAATCGCACGGCAACGGCGCGTGGAAGTCGAAGATGCTGGTCAACGACCGCATCGCCGATTCGATCTTCCAGCAGATCATCATCCGCCCCGCGGACTACAGCATCCTGGCCACGTCGAATCTGAACGGCGACTACATCTCCGACGCGGCGGCGGCGCAGGTGGGCGGCCTGGGCATCGCGCCCGGCGCCAACATCGGCGACGGCTACGCGGTCTTCGAGGCCACGCACGGCACCGCGCCCAAGTACGCCGATAAGGACGTCATCAATCCCGGCTCGGTGATTCTGTCGGGCGTCATGCTGCTCGAGTTCATCGGCTGGAAGGAAGCGGCGAAGATGATCGAGAACGCCATGGAGAAGACGATCCAGCAGAAGTTCGTCACGTACGA
Organism: uncultured Acidobacteriaceae bacterium; assembly: GCA_963701835.1. Taxonomy (GTDB): domain Bacteria; phylum Acidobacteriota; class Terriglobia; order Terriglobales; family Acidobacteriaceae; genus Telmatobacter. The sequence continues at coordinate 187,929 of CAVPBL010000009.1, forward strand.
CTTTGAGCGCCAGCTTGCCGGCGCCACCAAGGTGGGCACCAGCGAGTTTGCCACGCGCATCATTGGCAACATGTAAAGCAGAGCAGTTCGTAGCGCTTATGCGCGCATTTAGTCCCCAGAACGAGCGAAGAAGAGAATGCGGAAGAAAGTAAGCATTGTCGGCGCAGGCAACGTGGGCGCCACTGCCGCGCACTGGATTGCGGCCAAGGAACTGGCCGATGTGGTGCTGGTCGACGTGGTCGAAGGCGTGCCGCAGGGCAAGGCGCTGGACCTGCTGGAAGCCATGCCCATCGAGAAGCGCGACGTGGCCATCGCCGGCGCCAACGACTACGCGGCCACGGCCAACTCCGACATTGTGGTCATCACCGCGGGCATTCCCCGCAAGCCCGGCATGAGCCGCGACGACCTGCTGCATACCAACTTCAAGATCATGTCGGACGTGGTGTCAGAAGGTGGTGGCGCAGTCGCCGGAGTCGATCCTCATCATCGTCTCGAATCCGCTGGACGCCATGGCCCAGGCCGCCTATCGCCAGTCCGGCTTCAACCGCGAGCGCGTGATCGGCATGGCCGGCGTGCTGGACTCGGCGCGCTTCCGCACCTTTATCGCCGCCGAGCTGAATGTGAGCGTGGAGAACGTGACGGCCTTCGTGCTGGGCGGCCACGGCGACACGATGGTGCCGCTGGCGCGCTACTCCACGGTCGCCGGCATTCCCGATCACGGAGCTCATCGCGCCCGACCGGCTGGAGCAGCTCGTCCAGCGCACGCGCGACGGCGGCGCCGAGATCGTGAAGTACCTCAAGACCGGCAGCGCCTACTACGCGCCTTCCGCGGCCGCGGTCGAGATGGCCGAGGCGATTCTCAAGGACAAGAAGAAGATTCTGCCCTGCGCGGCTTACCTCGAGGGCGAGTACGGCATCACGGGCTACTACATCGGCGTGCCGTGCAAGCTGGGCGCGGCCGGCCTCGAACAGATCATCGAGATCAAGCTGACGCCGGAGGAAGATGCAGCGCTCAAGAAGAGCGCCGCCGCGGTGAAGGAGCTTTGCGCCGTGATCGGCGTGTGAATCTTGAGCTTCTAGCTCCTAGCCACTAGCTGCCGGACGCTCATACCCTTGCAGCGCGATGACAGGCAAACGCGGTACCTGCCGCGAACGGAGCACTCGGGAACATACCATGATTGAACCTGGAAGCTAGAGGCTAGAAGCTAACGGCTAGAAGCTGCTTCTCTCAATCCATCGCCATGCTCAATTGGTGGCGCACATCGGCGCCGCGAATCCAGAAGATCACGTCGGTGGCGATATTCGACGCGTGGTCGGCGATCCGCTCCAGATTCTTGGCCACCAGAATGCCGTTCATCGCCTGCTGCGTAAACTGCGGCTTCTCCTCGATCAGCTTGAGCAGGTCGTTGTGGGCGCGGCGGTTCATGCGGTCGATCTCGTCGTCCATCTCGCGCACCGAATCGGCCAGCCGCGCGTCGCCGTCCAGCAGCGCCTGCAGCGCGGTGCGGATCATCTGCCCGGCGAACTCGCCCATCGCGGCAAAATCCACCGGCAACTCCACCTCGTCCGCGGCGAGAATCTCCTTGGTCCGCCGGGAAATGCTCATCGACTGGTCGCCGATCCGCTCCAGGTCGCCGTTGATCTTGATCACGGCCAGGATGAAGCGCAGATCGATGGCCATGGGCTGCTGCTTGGCGAGCAGCTCATAGGCCATCTCGTCCAGCTCGCGCTGCGCGGTGTCGATGGCCCTCTCGTTCTGCTTGACGAACTTGCAAAGGCCCTTGTCGCGCCGCAGGTAGGCTTCCACCGCCGACTCCACCGCCTGCTGCGCCAGCGCAGCCATGGCCAGGAGCTTGTCCTTGAGTTCGGCGAGTTGCTGGTGAAAGTGAATACGCGGCACTACGGTCTTTCTCCCATCCCACTATTTTGCACCAAGACAACGTTACAGGAGAACAAATTTCCGCGCGTGCACCAGAACGGTCATAGCCCAAAATCGGGCTAATTACGCGCGGATCGGGCCTGCGGCGCTTGGCAGCTCGATCCTGCCCAGCAGAAACGATGTAGCCGGCAATGCCAATGGCGAGGAAGAGGCCGCGACGCCGAACGCCCACGCATAGGAGTGGCGGGCTGAGACCAGGTATCCGGTAACGATGGAGCGCCGCAGATACCCGAGATCTGACTGGCAAAATTGATGATCCCGCCCACTTTCCCCACATTGGCGCGCGTCGGCAATGAGGGACGGCAGCCGACCAAGCCACCGGCGCTGCTGCGGCCAGTCCGCCGATCGAGACGCTGATCCAGAAGAGCGCCTGCGCGGCCCGTGCGCGTGCGCTGCGCCCAAAATGCCCAGCCCGAACGCCGTGCCGCCGATCAGCACGGTGCGGCGGACCCGCGCTCGCATTCCAGCCGCGCTGGACTAGGAAGTCCACCAGCCAGCCGCCGATCACAACGTCTGTGAACGTGGCAATGAGCCAGGGCACGCTGGTGTAGAGAAACGAGTGCAGAGATCGATGTGCAGGGCAGATGACAGATAGCTCGGCAGCCAGTAGAGCAGCAGATAGAAGACGTAGTTGTACGAGCCAAAGCCGATGGCGAGCCCGAGCACCTTGCGCTGGCGCAAGCAGATGCGAGCGAGCGGCGACGGTCGGCTCGTCCGAATCGTGTTTCGTCGCCTGCAATCCGTTGTCTTCAATGTGCAGCCGCTCGGCTTCGGTCAGTTCTGGATCCTCACCGGGATCGCGATAGACGCGCCAGAAAAGAGGAAGTAGGCAAGGCTGATGGCGCCGGTGAAGCGCGAAGCTCCAGCGCCATCCGCAGCGTGGATGAGCACGATGCCGATGCAGCGGAACGCCGATGGCCGAGGCAAATTTGGCCGCGGCGTCGAAGAGCGAGGTGGCCAGTCTGCGCTCGCGCGCGGGAAACCAGAGGCCGATGGCTTTGGCGTTGGCGGGAAAGGTCGGCGCTTCGCCAACGCCGAGCAACAAGCGCGCGCCAAACAATCCGCTCAGGTTCGGCGTCACTGCCGCGGCAAACGAGGCCGACGCTCCACAAAAATGTCCCGATGCGGCCCACGCGCCGCACGCCGAACTTGTCGAGAACGACGCCGATGGGCAACTGGCAAAGCGCGTAGGTCCAGTTGTAAGCGCTGGAAAGATAGCCGAAGACAACGTCGGAGATGCCGAAGGCGACGATCAGTGAATCGTGCGAGACCGAGAGATTGACGCGGTCGAAAGTAGTTGACCAGGACGCCGATGCCGAGCAGCCACGCGATGCGCCAGCGGCGGCGCGGCAGGCCTGCGGGGCGCGGTGGATTTCGCGCTGAATGAGAATCCTGATCGTTCAATCGTCATCCTTGCAGTGATCTGTTCGGGATCAGACTGCCGGGCCGGGTCTTCCCTGCACCACGACATTCTCGAGCGTGCCGATCGGATCGATGGTGATGCGAATCCTGTCGCCCGGCGCGAGCGTGAAGTCGTCCGGGGGCACGATGCCGGTCCCGGTCATCAGGAAAGCGCCGAACGGGAACGTGTTCTCGCGGAAAAGATAGGCGGCCAGGTCGGCGGGCGCGCGCTTGAGCTCCGCAAGCGTCGTCGCGCCGGAAAATACCGCGCTGCCGCCGCGCGCGATCTCCATGCGGATCGGCGTCGTGGGCGGCAGCGGCTCGCTGCTGACCAGAATGCACGGACCCAGCGCGCAACTGCGGTCGTAGACCTTGGCCTGCGGCAGATAGAGCGGGTTCTCGCCCTCGATGTCGCGCGAGCTCATGTCGTTGCCCACGGTGTAGCCGATGATCTGGCCGCGCGGGTTGATGAGCAGCGTCAGCTCCGGCTCCGGCACCGACCACTTGGCATCGCTGCGAATGCGCACGTTGCCGCCGGGGCCGGCCACGCGGCTTGGCGTGGCCTTGAAAAACAGCTCCGGGCGCTCGGCGGAGTACACGCGATCGTAAAAGTCGCCGCCGCCCGCGTCTTTCGCCTCGGCCATGCGCGCGCTGCGGCTGCGATAGTAGGTCACGCCCGCGGCCCACACCTCCTGGCTGCCGATCGGCGCTCAGAATCCGAGCCGACGCAAAATCTGCTCGGCGGCGCTTTCCAGCCGTCGCACAATCGATGACAGCAGGTAGCCGCGCAGATCTTCGTGCGCGACGAGCGCGTCCCAATTCGATGTCACGGCACGCGGAAAGATACTTGCCGTCCGTCTTCCACGAAATATTCCACTGCTCGGTGCGGTAAAGCTTCACGCGTGTCTTCTCCAATCGCGAGACGATCTTGATCGACATCGTAGACGCATCCGCCCCAAACGCCGCCGCTGGCCTGCACCAGCGCGGCCCACAGGCGCGTGTCCTCGGGCAATTCGGGATGCGGGGCAAGATCGGCGCGCGGACTGCGCTGCAGCAAGCCGCCGCGCGCCTTCTTCGGCGCTGAACATCTCGCCGCCCTCGCCCACCAGGTGCACCGACCCCTCCAGCCTCGCGCGATCGATGACAATTTCAATCTGGTCGCCGTCGCGCACCTTGCCGATGGGGCCGCCGGCCAGCGCCTCGGGCGAGATGTGGCCGATGCACGCCCCCGTCGACACGCCGCTGAAGCGCGCATCGGTCAACACGGCCACGTGCTTGCAGTGCGGCAATTGCTTCAGCGCCGAGGTGATCTGGTAGATCTCCTGCATGCCCGCGCCCGCGGGCCCGCCGCAGATGAGCACCATCACATCGCCCTGCGCAATCTCGCCGGCCTTGATGGCCTGGATCGCCGCGGCTTCGGTGACAAAGACCCGCGCCGGGCCCGATGTGCCGATACACGTTGTCCTCGCCGACCAGCGATGGGTCGATCGCGGTGCTCTTGATGACCGATCCCTCCGGCGCCAGATTGCCCATGGGAAAACAGACCGTCGACGTGAGCCCGCGCGACCGCGCGCGATCGGGCGACATGATCACATCCTCGGGATCGATTCCGTCCCTCTCCTGCAAGACGCGCCGCAGCGCCGCGCGCCGCGGGCTCTCGCGCCACCAGTCGAGGCATGCGCCCAGCGTTTCGCCGCTCACGGTCTTCACCTTCACATCCAGAAGCCCGTGCGCACGCAGTTCCAGCATCACTTCGGGCACGCCGCCGGCCAGAAACACCTGCACCGTGGCAAAATTGCGCGGGCCGTTGGGCAGCGCATCCACAAGGCGCGGCACCAGGCGATTGACCTCAACCCAATCGGCCACCGTGGGCCGCGCCAAGCCCGCCGCATGCGCAATGGCCGGCAGATGAATGAGAAGGTTCGTCGATCCGCCGAAAGCCGCCTTCACCACCATGGCGTTGTAAACGGCCGCAGGCGTGAGGATGTCGCGCGACGCCGATGCCAAGCTGATGCAGCCGCAGAATCGCGCGGGCCGAGCGGCGTGCGGCGTCGAGCCAGACCGGCTGTCCGGAAGGCGCAAGCGCCGTATGCGGCAGCGAGAGTCCCAGCGCTTCGCCCACCACCTGCGAGGTTGCCGCGGTGCCCAGAAACTGGCACCCTCCGCCGGGCGACGCGCAGGCGCGGCAGCCCACCTCGGCCGCATACTCCAGCGTGATCTGGTTCTGCGCAAAACGCGCGCCGATGGTCTGTACCTTCGCCGCATCCTCGCCCGATTCCGGCAGCAGCGTCACGCCCCCCGGAACCAGCACCGCCGGCTTCTTTCCTGACGACGCCAGCGCCATCATCATCGCGGGCAGCCCCTTGTCGCACGTCGCTATGCCGATCACGCCTTTGCCCGTGGGCAGCGAGCGCATCAGCCGCCGCAGCACGATCGCCGCATCGTTGCGAAACGGCAGCGAGTCCATCATGCCCGTGGTGCCTTGCGTGCGGCCGTCGCAGGGATCGGTGCACTGCTCCCGCAAACGGCGTGGCGCGCAGAGACTTCAACTCGCGCGCGGCTTCGGCCACCAGCAGACCCACTTCCCAGTGGCCGGTGTGAAAGCCCAGCGCGATCGCCTCGCCGTTCTCCGCGCGCAGGCCGCCATGCGTGCTCAGAATCAGAAACTCGGGATCGAGCAGGCGCGCGGGATCCCAGCCCATGCCGGCATTTTGCGTCAGGCCGAAGAGATTCCCTGACGGTTCGGTGAGCAGCATCTCGGCCGTGAGCGGCAGCGCTCCTGCCGGGCCGGGCGCGTGCGTGGTCACGCGAAGGAGATTGGCGTCGTCCGTCTCCAGCACCGAACTGAGTGGAATGTCTACGATGGGGAAGCCCTTTCCGTAGACCAGTATAGAGGGCGTAGCCCTGGCTTCTGAATGACGCCCAGGCCGAGCGGGATGTCACGAACGGGATGCTGCAAAACTCATGTGCCTGGCGACGATTCGCACCCGTCTCGGAGCGAGGCCGCCTACCCCGCCGTGAGGCCTCCGTCGATCGGAATCGCGGCCCCGTTGATGAACGAAGCCTCGTCGCTCGCCAGATAGACCAACGCATTCGCAACGTCGGTTGTGCTGGCGAGCCTTCCCAGAGGCACTTCGCCGAGTCTCTCTGCCCGGCGCTCGGGATCCTTGAGCATCGCCTGCACGAGGGCGGTTTCCACCGTGCTGGGGTGGACGGAGTTGCAGCGGATATTGTCCTTCGCGTATCGCACGGCCACCGATTTCGTGAGCATGGTCAGGGCGCCCTTGGTCGTCGTGTAAGTCTCGTTCGTGAATTTGTGGCCCACGAGGCCGCAGATCGACGACATGTTGAGAATGACTCCTCCGCCCCCGGCCCTCAGGATCGGCAGGGCGTGCTTGATCCCGAGAAACGGTCCCTTCACGTTCACCGCGATCATGGCGTCGAAGGACGCCACGTCCATTTCCTCAATGTTCTTCCGGATGTTGATGCCCGCATTGTTCACGAGCACGTCGAGGCGTCCGGTCCGCGCGAGCACGGCGGAAAGCGCGGCCTTCCAACTGTCTTCTGAGGTGACGTCGAGCAGCAGGAAGACCGCTCCCATGGACACAGCCGTCTTTTCCCCCTCCGCGCGGTTCGTGTCCGCCACGAACACCGAGGCGCCTTCCTCTTGAAACCTTCGCGCGATCTCCGCGCCGATTCCTCCTGCAGCGCCGGTGATCAGTGCGGTCTTCCCCGAAAGACGCATCGCGCTCACTTCGCGCCCCCCTTGCGGACCTTCACTCCGGCGAGCTTCTCATAAAACTGGATGAGGCCCCCATGGTCGTCGCGCTGCTTGCCGTCAACTTTGAGGGCCTGCATGAACTCCATGACCTGGCTCGTGAGCGGGATCGGGGTGGCAGTCTCGTGCGCCGTATCGAGCGCGTTCTGCAGGTCCTTGATGTGCAGTTCGATCCTGAACCCGGGCTTGTAGTTCCCTTCGAGAACCATGGGGGCTTTCGCGTTGAGCACCGTGCTTCCCGCCAAGCCTCCCTTGACGGCGTTGAAGACCCGCTCGGGATCCACTCCGGCCTTGGTCGCAAGGACGAACGCCTCCGACATCGCGGCGATGTTCAGCGCGACGATGATCTGGTTAGCCAGCTTGGTCACGTTGCCCGCGCCGATGTCTCCGCAGAGGACGGCGCTCGCTCCCATCTTCAGCAGGACGTCCTTCACCTTCTCGAAAACAGCTTCCTTGCCGCCCACCATGATGGCCAGCGTCCCGTCGATGGCCTTGGGCTCGCCGCCGGAAACGGGGGCGTCGAGCATCTCTACACCCTTCTTGGCGAGCTCGGCGGCCACCTCGCGGCTGGCCAGGGGCGCGATGGAGCTCATGTCGACGAGCACGCTTCCCGGCTTCGCTCCTTCGATCACGCCGTCCTTCCCCAATACCGCCTGCTTCACGTGCGGCGAATTGGGCAGCATCGTGATGATGAGCTCGTTCCGCGAGGCCACGTCCTTGGGAGACGAGCCCGCCGTCGCGCCCGCTGCAACCAGCTCCTTCACCGGCGCTTCGACAATGTCGTATACGACGAGCGTGTGGCCCGCCTTCAGAAGGTTCTTCGCCATGGGCTTGCCCATGATGCCCAGTCCTATAAAGCCGATGTTCATCTCTTTTTCCCTCTCAAAAGCGTTCTTGCGGCATTGGCGACGGCGTCCGAGGTGAGCCCGAAATGCGCGAGCAGATCGTCATAGCCCTCCGCCGATATGCCGAAGCTGTCCGGGACGCCCACGAACTCCACCGGCGCGTGAGTGACTCCCCGAAGCGCCTCCACCACCGCGGAACCGAGCCCGCCGATCACGGAATGCTCTTCAGCCGTAATGATGGCGTCCACTCCGCCGGCATAGCGGATCACCGCCTCGCGGTCCAGCGGCTTGATGGTGCCCACATCGAGCACCCGCGCCGAGATTCCCTCCGACGCCAGCGCCGTCGCGGCCTCAAGCGCCTTCGACACCATGATGCCCGAAGCGAATATCGCCGCGTGGTTCCCGTCCCGCAGCATGGTCACCTTGCCGATGGAGTAAGGCTCTTCAGGCGGATACACGAAGGGCAGATCGTTCCTGTTGATCCGGATAGTATACCGGCCCCTTCCAATCGAGAAGGCAGTCCATCATCTTTTCAACTTCGATGGAGTCCGCCGGGCAGAGCACCGTCATGTTCGGAAGGGCCCGCATGAGCGCTGCATCCTCCACGCCCTGGTGCGTCTTTCCATCACCGAAGTCGGAAAGCCCGGCGCTCGATCCGCAGATCCGGACGGGGAGGTTCGGAATGCAGATGGAATTGCGAAGCTGATCGTAGACCCTCCCGGTAGGCGAACACGGCAAAGGAATGGATGAAAGGGATCATTCCCGTGAGGGCGAATCCCGCCGCGGTGGAGGCCATGTTCTGCTCCGCGATTCCCATTTGGAAGTACCGGTCAGGAAACTCCGCCTGGAACATCGCGGACTGCGTGGATTTCCCGAGGTCCGCCTCCAGGGCCACGACGCGCCCATCCTTTTTCCCCAGCCGCACAAGGCTGGCCCCATACGCGCTTCTCAGGTTCGGCGGCGTCATTGCAGCATCCTCCCGGATTCTTCGATTTCAAGGAGCGCCTTGTCGTATTGCTCCTGGGTCATGGCAGCCGTTGTGAAAGGCCGCCGAATTTTCGGCGAAAGAGACGCCCTTTCCTTTGATGGTTTCCGCCACGATCACGGTGGGAGCCCCCTTGTTCGCGGCCGCCTCATCCAGCACATCGAGGACCGCGCCCACGTCGTGTCCGTCCACGCTCAACACGTTCCATCCGAATGCCCGCCATTTCTCTTCGTATGTCGGGGATGTCGAAGATCTCCTTCGTCGGGCCCGTGGCCTGGATCCGGTTTCTGATCCACGATGGCGGTAATGGAATCCAACTTGTAGCGCGAGGCGGCCATTGCCGCTTCCCAGAGCTGGCCTTCGGCAAGCTCGCCGTCGCCCATGACGACGTAAACCCGGGAAGGGCTTTTCGCGAGCCGCAGCGCGAGCGCCATGCCCACGCCGATGGAAAGTCCCTGTCCGAGAGAGCCCGTCACCGCCTCCATCCCGGGGGTCATCATGTCGGGATGGCCTTGCAGTTTGCCTGCGAGGGTCTTCAACTTCCCCATCTCTTCCCGCGGAATGACGCCCAGCTCCACCAGAGCCGCGTATTGAATAAGAACGGAATGCCCCTTGCTGACGAGAAAGCGGTCCCGGATTCGGATCCTTCAACGCTTTGGGATCGAAATGCATCTTCGCGAAGTACAAGGCCGCCACGATCTCGGCGAGCGAACACGAACCGCCCAGGTGTCCCGCCTTGCCGACGCCGATCATCTTCACGATGTCGGCTCTGCAGGTCCCATGCGATCTTGTTGATTCTCTGAATCTCGTCAGGCTTTGCCATCCATCTTCCTCCCGGCGCAGGCTTTCCACATCCCCGCCATGCTTGCTTTTCAACCTCCGGATCGTACGCTCGATCCCGTCAAACCCGCTGTTGACTGACACTGAAAGAGTAGTTCTGCCAATCGCCTTAAAGGCGTGATGTCAGTCACAAGTGGGCTGGCCCTTTCTTCGCCGGCCAGCTATGGAAAGTGCGGATCGGCCCAAGGACGGTGCGCCTGCCAGCTCGGGATGCTATAAAGCTGATGTGCCGGACGAACAGTTGCAGCATACGATGCAGCACGAGGCGGGTTTGCGCCGACGCTGGCTGATCCTGATGCCGGTTGTCTTCGTTACCTACAGCCTGGCGTACCTTGGGCGCTCGAATTTCGGCTTTGGCGCCGCGGCAGGCCTGGCGAAATCGCTCAACATCACCGAATCCCGCGCGGCCTTTCTTGGCTCGGTCTTTTTCCTGGGATACTTCTTCTTCCAGGTTCCGGCGGCGACGTACGCAATACGCCGCAGCGCGACGCGCCTCGTATTTTTCGCGCTCATCAGTTGGGGAATTCTCTCCGGTCTGACTGGGGTCATCCACAACTACTGGCTGCTGGTCGCCGACCGCACAGTGCTTGGCGTCGCAGAAAGCCTCATCATGCCGTCGATGCTCATTCTGCTCGCCAACTGGTTTACACGCGAGGAGCGCTCCAAGGCCAATGCGATCCTGATTCTTGGCAACCCGATCACCGTCACCTGGATGTCCGCCGTGACGGGCTACCTGATCCGCGGCGTCGGCTGGCAGATGACGTTCATTCTCGAAGGCATTCCGTCGGTGCTTTGGGCCTTCGTCTGGATGGCGGTGGCCCGCGACCATCCCAAGCAGGTCCCCTGGCTCTCAGCGGCGAGCAGCGAGCACCTCACCGAGATGCTCGCTTTGGAGCAAACCTCGCTGCCGAAGTACTCAAGTTTCGGCGAGGCAATCCGCGTGCCCGGCGTGGTCGTCCTCTGCCTCCAGTACTTCTCGTGGAGCTTCGGCGTCTACGGCCTCACGCTCTGGATTCCCGAGATGATTCGCTCCGGTTCGTCGCGCGGCATTGAGCAGATCGGCATCCTGAGCGCTGCGCCATTTCTTCTCGGCGTCGTCCTCATGCTCACCGTTGCAACCATTTCCGATCGCGTGCTCTACCGCAAGCCGTTCGTGTGGCCGTTTCTCATGCTTTCGGGCGTGGGACTGTTTTGCTCGTTTGCGACAGCCGGCAGCCATTTCTGGGTTTCTTACGCGTGCCTGATCGTTGCCGGCGGCATGATGTATGCGCCCTACGGCCCGTTCTTCGCCATCATGCCGGAGATGTTGCCGCGCAACGTGGCCGGCGAGGTCATCGCGCTCGTCAACA
>CAVPBL010000010.1:0-34082 GCA_963701835.1 uncultured Acidobacteriaceae bacterium
CTGCAGCGGTTCCACAATTGCTACACCCGGATCCGCAACCGCCGAGTGGCTTTTTCATCGAGAAATGGCCACCCTGCAAGACGCCGGAAAGGGCACATGAATTGTGGAACCGCTCTGGAATGACTTCTTGCTCACCGAACCCCAACGCGAACGTATTGAAATCGTGCTGGTCTCACCGCGCAATCCCCTCAATAGAGGAGCGGCGGCGCGATGAAGAACTTTGGATGTTCGCGTTGGGCCGTGCGACCCAGAGCGCCATGCGATCCTGCCACGCGGAAATAATGCACTTGTGTACGCAACGGTACACAATACGGGAGGCGCACATGAGCACGAATCGGTCGGAATCCGCGAGTTCCGCGACAAGCTGGCCACCTACCTGCTCGAATCCGAAAAGCCGCTGGCCATCACCCGCCACGGAGACACGATCGGCTACTATCTGCCCGTGCGGCGAAAGCGCACCGAAGCTGAAAAGAGGGCCCTCGAAGAAGCCGCTGCGCGTGTCCATGAGGACCTCATCGCCAGAGGCCTCACCGAGGAGGACATCATCGCGGATTTCAAGCGCTGGAAGAAGGACGGCCGCAAATGAGCAAGCCCAGAGGGCTCATACTCGATGCCAACATCCTCCTGAGAGCCATCTTCGGGGCACGAGTCCGGAGCCTGCTAAACACATACGAGGACGCCGTGGCATTTTACGCGCCAGATGTCTGCGTGGCTGACGCAGGAAGATATATACCCTCCGTCGCCGCGCGCCGTGGAACTTCCCCTCATCTGGCCGATGTGACCTTGAACCAGATTGCCGGCTCCTTGATTCATGTTGTTGACCGCAGCCTCTACGAAGAGTTTGAGGATCGCGCACGCGTGCATATCGCCTCGCGTGATCCAAGCGATTGGCCCATCGTCGCCACCGCTTTACTCATCGACGCGCCCATTTGGACGGAAGATAGGGATTTCTTCGGAATTGGAATTGCCACCTGGACCAGCGACAGGATCGAGGTGTACCTGCGCGACTCATAGCCACAGGTGCAGCACGAAGGCTTTCGCGGATCGTCCGAGCGAACCCGTTCTACAATCGGTTCTTGACGACTGACCCCCAACGCGAACGTATTGAAATCGTGCTGGTCTCTCCGCGCAATCCCCTCAATATAGGAGCGGCGGCGCGAGCGATGGCGAACTTTGGCTTCCGGCGGCTTGCCGTGGCGGCTGCGTATGAAGAACACTGGCGCGAGGCGAAGTCGGCAGTTGGTGCTGAAGAGCTGCTCGAAGACGCAAGAAGTACGGAGTGCTTGGCGGAGGCTGTACGCGGCTGCACGCTCGTGGTGGGCACGGGGTCGCTGGCGCGGCGGAAGCCGGAGCAGCCAGTTGTTCCGCTCTCCGATCTGGCGCATCTGGTGCGTCGGGAGATTGCACGCGGCGGGCGAGTGGCCCTGGTCTTTGGCTCGGAAAAGCGCGGCCTGACTCGCGAGGACCTCTCGTATTGCCAGTTGCTCGCGGAGATTCCCACCGATCCCCGCCAGCCTTCGATGAACCTGGGTCAGGCTGTCGCCGTGTGTTTGTATGAGATCGCGTCACGGCTCAGCGAACCGCGAAAGCCAGACTCAGATCGAGGCGCTCCGACTCAGGCTCTGACGCGGCGCGGTCGCCGCACAGGCGTTGATCCAGGCGACGCAGCATCTCCAGCTTCCACTCGCGACCTGGAGTTTCTGGCCGCTGTGGTGGAAGAAACGATGCTGGCGGCAAGCTACTCTCCGCCTGCGATGCGCAAGGCGAACCGGCACGATCTGCATCTTCTGTTGCGCAGGCTGGCTCTTACCCGGCGGGATGCCCGGCGCATTCTGGGGCTGTTCCGGCGGATTCTGTGGCGGCTGAAGGGTTAACGCGGTTCTCCTGCATGTGTAGACCAAGGCACTATCGCTAAGTGGCTTTTTCAACAAGAAAAAGCCACCCTGAAATACGCCGGAAATGGCGCATAGTTGCAGGAGAACCGCCGTAAAGCCGGCCAAGGTGATGAGTGCGAACTGGTTACCAGCGGCGAAAATTGACGGCGAACCATGAAGTATTCCTGATAGAGTGGCCTTCGAAGGCTCCCCGATGTTTCGCTCTCGCGTCTCGTCTTTCGCTGCGTCTCCGGCACGGTTTGGCGTCATGATTCCGTGTGCCGTCTTTGCTTTGGCCGCGATCTTCACCGCATTTGCACCGGGTGTGGCGAAGGCACAGCAAGCAGCGCCCGCGCCTTCATCGGAGAGCCGGCAGCCCCTGCAACAGCCTGCTGCCGGCCAGGCTCCGCAACCGGCGCCGGCGCCGGCGCCGCCGGCCACACCTGCTGAAAGCCAGCCCGCGCCGGCCGCGGTGTCTGCGAACGCGCCGAGCGGTGCGCCGCAGCTTTCGGAAACTGGCGGCATCACCGATGAGGAGCTCAGGAGTCTGCTGGTGGGCAAGGAACTCTTCCTTCGCGGCGGCTACCTGGACAATACTCTCAGCTTCAATGAACACGGAACGCTGATTGGCCACTCCCCGGAAGGCTCTTACACGCTCTGTGGAATCCAGATCAACAAAGTGCGCCTGACCAAGCACAAGGTAGAGCTGGAAGGAGACCGCTACGGGCTGCACTTTCTGGGTGCGTTGCCTTACGAGGATCCCACCAAAGCCGTCGACCGGGTGAAGATCACGCCGAAGAAGAAGGTGGTCAGAATCACCATCGATCGCGAGATTGTAGTGAAGCCGAAACAGAAGAAGGAGAAGGGCAAGCCGGCCAGGAACGCCGCAAAGCAGTCAGCGCAGGTAGCGCCAGCCGCCGCGCCAAGCCAGGTGGCGGAAATGAGCAGCGCGAGCGAGGCGCAAACGGAGATTGCCACTGCTCCGCCGGCCGAGCAACCCGCCGACGCAAAGAGTGTCACTACCACCACTTCGCCGGCCCATGCGGCCAGGTTGCTGAAAGAGGCCATCGACAAAGTCTTCGCCCAGGGCTTTGACAGCCGCCTCATGGATTCGATGCCGGGCTTTTGGAAGCTCTACTACGAAGCCGCCGCGGCGAAGACCGATTACAGCCCCAAAGATCCTGCGGTGCTGCGGCAGAGCATGGTCGATCGCAAGGCTCGTTTGGCGGCGCAATTCGAGCCTTCGTCGAACCAATACGCGCAGGACCATGGCGTGGCGGGGATGTGTCTCTATCATGTTGTGATTGACGCGGACGGCAAGCCGGGCGAGATCGCCGTCGCACGGCCTATTGGCTTCGGGCTCGACGAGAACGCGGTCGATTCGATTCGCAAAGCTACGTTCGAGCCGGCCATGAAAGACGGCAAACCGGTTCCGGTGATGCTGGACTTAGTTGTTGAGTTCCGTATCTACTCCAAGCGGACCGCGGTGGCAGCCAAGTCGAGCGAACAGCCGGCCGGGCCTTCGCTTCCCGGCCCGTACAGCGTGCAACACTGATCGATTGCGGCTTGACCGTTCCCCTTCCTGCGCCACCGGGGGAATTGCGGGTGTATGTACCGCAGCGGTGCGTCACACACACTTACTTAGCTCAGGTGCATTGACCGAGTCTGACCCTCGTCTCACTTGATCGGCTGGAGCCTCAGTGTCGCCGTTGAGCCGCCGCTACTGCTCCTCTAGTTCGACGCGCCGGTCAGGCGCAGTTCTTCAAGCTGCGGAACCGCTAAGCGGCTGCCAGAGCTCAACCCGGTTGCCTTCCGGATCCCAAATCCAGGCGAATCGGCCGTAGGAGTAGTCTTCGCGCTTGGGATCGATGCGCACGCCTGCCTCGGTCAACTTGTCAAGCAGGCCGTCGAGATCGTCGACGCGGAAGTTGACCATAACCTGCCGCGGGCCTTCGCCGAAGTACCGCGTGTCCAGCGGGAAGTGGGCGAAGACGGTCATGCCCGCGGAGTCCGGGCCGTCGAAGGCCAGCGATCCTCCCTCCTGGGCGGGGATGCCGAGATGAGCTGCATACCAGGTGCCAGCGCTGTGGGTCGCGGGCTTTCAGGAAGACTCCGCCAATGCCGACTGCTTTGGCCATCAAGTAGCTCCTGGCTTCTAGCTGCTAGCTTCCAGCAACTTGCTTGAGAGCGCAAGCGTTATTCGGGCGAGGAAGAGAATGGGCCGCCGGCGCGGGTCACTCACCTGCACGGAGCAGATCGTCGAGCGTGGACTTGTGTTTGACCTTCGGCCGGTGCGCGGCTTGTCTGCCAGCACGCGCGACGGCTTGGGTTGGCCCACGCGCTCGCGGGCGTTGGCCTTGACCGCCTTAGCGGCCGAAAAGCGGGCTGGCTTGCGTTTCCCCATGGCAAGGATCGAGTATGGAATAGATTCTGCCGGCGCGAAAGTGGCTGCGCGGAGTCCCTGGGCGCCGGCGGACCTGGCGCCGAGGCGGCCGGCGGAGGGCCGGAAAACAAAGGAACATCGGCATGGAAGAGCGGGATTTTTTCAACGAGACGACGGAGCAGCGCACGCACACCTGATCTGCCCCAAGTGCGGGCAGCCGCCGAGTACAAGGTGACCTGGGTGGTGCGGCGCAAGCGGCGCAACTGCCGCGCGGAGCCAACGAGCGTGACCGGGCCCGCTTTGCCAAGGCGCAATCGTATATGGTGCGGCGCGACGACAAGATGATCTTGCGCCAACATCCGCTGCCGCAAGCCGTTCGAGATCACGACGCTGCAATCGCTGGCGTTTCTTATGGAGTGAGCCCGTCCGGCGCCCGCGGCAATCGGGTAATTCGCAGCCTCCGGCGCACCTGCCGTTCGGGCGTCATCCACAGCCGGCCACCTTGGCGGAACCCCAGGAAGCGCGTACATTGTGGGACTGCTCAAGTGATCGCGGTTTCTCTTCCCCTTGATCCGCACACCTCGGGAGGCGGGCGTGCTCAGCCCTTGTCTTTCGAGGTGAGACCATGCGCATTTCCCCCGTTCTGCCGCCCGGTGGACGGCCCTCCTGTTGGCATCGATCGCCCTGCTTTGGGGTGCGGGATTTGTGCCGGCCGCGAAGGCAGTCAGGCGCGCGTGCTGGCTGCGGAACTCGTGCCGATCCAGCTTCCCAAGCCGGAAATCTCCGGCGGCATGCCGCTGATGCAGGCGCTGGCGCGCGTAAGACGACGCGTGCCTTCATGGACAAGCCACTGCCGTTGCAAACGCTCTCCAACCTGCTGTGGGCCGCCTTCGGCGTGAATCGCTCGCGCGATGTGAAACCCGGATTGGGGCGGACCGCGCCCTCGGCACGCAACACCCAGGACATCACGCTCGAGGTCGTGCTGGCCGGCGGTGTTTATGTCTACGAGGCGGAGCAGAACCTGTTGCGCCCAGTGCTCGCCAGCGATGTGCGCGCGCCAGTTGGCCCGGCGCCCGCGGCTCATGCGGCAGTCACGATCGTTTACGTGGCTGCGGCCAAAGACGACTACGCGCAGGTGGATGCCGGGTTCATCGGCCAGAATGTTTATCTGTTTGCCGCCTCCGAGGGGCTCAATGCCTGGTTCTATACCGTGCATGCGCAGGATGTGGCCGCAAAGCTCGGGCTTGGCGCTGACGCACAGCGTTCTGTACGCGCAGTCGGTTGGGTATCCGCCGCAGTAGGTTGGATTTCCGGCTTGCGCGGCGCCGTCCGTTCGAAGGCTGGCGTGGGCCGGGCGGCGTGTGATTGAATCGAGAATAGGAGGGCCGGCCCGGAGGTCACGAGCAAGGCCGGCAACGGGAAGTTCGATGGCAAATTCCCTGCTTTCCCCCGAGGAGCGTAACCTGACCCCCGACCAGGTGGAGGCGCTGGACAAGCGGCGCGACCTGGGACATACCTTTCTGGTGATCGCCGGCCAATTTGCCGTGATCGCCACCATCCTGCTGCTCTGGGTGGGCCAGGACCTCACCTATTCGCCCGGCTGGGCGCACCCCATGGCGTACTACTTCGTCATCGCCCTCGTCCTCATCGTAGTGTTTGGCATTACCGGACTGGTTCTGCGCCGCGGCACGCCGCGCATCGACTGAGACACTCAACCGCCAGATGAATGAAAGACTGGGGAATCCGTGTATCGATTCTTAGCCATTCTCACGGCCTTGTTCATGGCCTTGTTCATTGCCTTGTTCATGGCCTTGCTCATGGCCGTCCCGTTCTGCCCGTTTGCAAGTGCGCAAGACGATTTGCCACAGGCATCCGCGCCCCAGGCATCCGCAGCCGATCGCGCGCTGGCGCGGGCGATCTTTAAAGAACTCGTCGAGATCAACACCACCGACACGCCTCAGGGAAATGTGACCACTGCGACTGCGGCGATGGAGCGTCGCTTCCTCGATGCGGGATTTTCGCCCCAGGACGTTCACTTGCTGGGACCCGATGAGCGCAAAAAGAATCTCGTTGTGCGTTTCCGAGCGGCCGGCACGCCGCAAGAGAAACCTGTTCTCTTTCTTTGCCACGTGGACGTGGTGCAGGCTTTGCGCTCCGATTGGTCGACCGATCCATTTCAGTTTGTCGAGAAGGACGGATTTTTTTACGGGCGTGGCACGCAGGACATGAAGGACTCCGACGCCGCGCTGGTGGAGACTTTTCTGCGCCTGCGTCGCGAAGGGTACAAGCCACGGCGCGACCTGATCCTGGCGCTGACCGCGGACGAAGAGGGAGGCAAGTTCAACGGCGCTGACTGGCTGGTGCGCGAGCATCGCGACCTGGTGGATGCAGCCTACGTGATCAACCCCGATGCCGGCGGCATTGAGCTGGAGCATGGGCGGCCGTGGTGGCCGAGGTGGAGGCGACCGAGAAACTGTACGCCGACTATCGGGTTACGGCGGCCAATCGTGGCGGTCACAGTTCTTTGCCACGGCCGGACAACGCTATTTATGAGCTGACCGCGGCGCTTGACCGGCTGGCCGCGTACACGTTTCCCGTCGAGTTGAACGATGTCACGCGAACCTACTTTTCGAACCTCGCTGGTCAGGAGACCGGTGAAACGGCAGCCGATATGCGGGCGATTCTGGCCTCGCCTCCGGACATGGCCGCTGCCGCACGCTTGAGCGCGGAACCCACCTTCAACGCCAGGCTGCGTACCACTTGCGTGGCCACGCGGTTGAGCGGCGGTCACGCCAACAACGCTCTTCCGCAAACTGCGCAGGCAATCGTGAACTGCCGGATCCTGCCCGGCCACTCGCCCGAGGAAATCAGAAAGCAGTTGATCTCCATCTTTGGCGATCCGCAACTGAACGTGGAGTACATCTCGACCTCGGAGACGTGTCCGCGACAGCGCCCGACCGCAAAGCGATCGTTCCGCCGGCGCCGATCGAGGAGGTCTTGGGGCCGCTCACGAGCGTGACACAAACGATCTGGCCGGGACTGCCGGTGACGCCAGTGATGGAAACCGGCGCCAGCGACTCGATTTACTTCGCACAGGCAGGCATTCCGAGCTACGGCTACTCGGCGATCGCCCTGGAACGGGACGATGTGCGTGCCCATGGACGCGATGAGCGCTTGCCCCTCGATTCTTACTGGAAGTCGCTGGACTTCTGGTACGCGTTTGCGAAAGCGCTGGGCGGGGAGTGAGAACTGGCGAAGGCCGTGCCTTGGGTGATCGAGCCTTAGGGGATCGGCACGACGTCCGGAGAGATTTAGCGAAACTGAAACCCGAAGAGCCGAAACTTCGTAGGAATATAGTGAGTTGCGGAGCCGTCCGGCCATTCCCCATCGGCAATTCCGCAATCGATCTCGCGCGAAAGGAATGGACGCAAAATGGCAGAACGTGTTTGCCCGTGGTGGATCGGTTATCTTCTGGCCAGCCCCATCCGCCGATGGATGGGGGAGAATCCTGAAGCCCTGCTGACGCCTTATCTCCGGGAGGGAATGACGGTGCTTGAACCCGGGCCGGGGATGGGATTTTTCACTCTGCCCCTGGCGCGCATGGTTGGCCCGGCCGGACGCGTCGCCGCCGTAGACATTCAGGCGAGAATGCTCGACGCGCTAGAGCGCAGGGCGCGGAAGGCCGGCCTGCACTCGCGCGTCGAAACGCGGCTGGCGAAGCCGGAAAGCATGGGACTCGACGACCTGAAAGGCGCGGTCGACTTTGTTCTCGCCTTCGCGGTCGTCCATGAAATGCCGTCAGCGGAGGCTTTCTTCCGCGAGGCGGCGACCGCGCTCAAACCCGGCGGCCTGCTGCTCTTTGCCGAGCCCTCCGGCCATATCAACCAAGAGAGCTTCCAGAAGGAGCTCGATGCTGCGCGCCAAGCCGGGCTGGAAACCGTGAGCCGGCCAGCGGTTCGCCGCAGTCACGCAGCGGTCTTGCGGAACCCCGAGGATTGACGAGGATTCGACTCATGCACAAGTCCACTGAGCAGCAAGCGACGAGCGATCAGCTCCGTCAGGATACGCTCGCAGCCTGGAACGACTATCGAGAAACCGGCCTGCACCTGACGGAGGAAGAGGCCGACGCCTGGCTGGAAAAACTCGAAGCGGGCGAGGGCGTCGAGGCCCCTGAATGCCACATTTGAGGTGGTCGCGAGCTGCGCTGCTTGATGCGGTCCGCCTGCACGATTCTCTCGCTCCCAAAATCGAAACCCCCGTTCGCATCTCGTTCATATCCCCACTGCTAAACTAGAGCTTGATGATTCTCCCGTTTGTCCGCGAGATTTTCGCGGAGCTGGAGCATGCCCCGGGATTTGAGCGCGTTCGCAGGCACCTGGGCCTGGGTGCGGGGCGGCGGCGTGTGTCCGGGCTGACCTCAACGGCGCGGGCGCTCTACCTGCCGCTGATGGCGCGGGCCGCCAAGCAGCCGGCGATCGCGATCGTGGCCGACAACAAGGCCGCCGAGGCGCTGGAGCCGCTGCTGAAGGCCGGATGCGAGCTCACAGGCGCCGTAGATCCCGCGCGCGTGGTGCGCTTTCCCGCCCACGACGTGCTTCCCTTTGAGAACCTCTCGCCGCATCCCGACGTGCAGGAGCAGCGCGCGGCGGCGTTGTGGAAGCTCTCCACCGGCGCCGCCGATATATTGATTGCTCCCGTCGAATCCGCTGCTCTGAAACTCTTCGATCTCGAGTACTACGCGGGCTTGGCCGTCACGCTCAAGCGCGGCGAAGAGGTCGACATCGAGGTGCTGACCTCGCACCTGGCCAGCGTGGGCTACACGCAAATGGACCTCGTCGAGATGCCTGGGCAGTTTACCCGCCGCGGCGGAATTCTGGACGTCTACTCGCCGGAGTCCGACCGTCCGGTGCGCATCGAGTTCTTTGGCGACGAGATTGAGACCATCCGCAAATTCGATCCCGAGACGCAGCGCTCGCAGACGGGGTTGGACGAGACGCAATTGCAGCCGTTGACGGAGGCGCCGGTGACGGAGCATCTGCTGGCCGCGGTGAATGGGCGGCTGAGCCGGCAGCGCATCGAGACCGAGGATGAGGAGATGGCCGCCGAGGCCGCTGTGGCGGGCGGTTTGAGCGTCTTTCCCGGTTGGGAGTTCTTCTCGCCGGTAGCCGGTGCGGAACGCTCCCTGCTGACACTGCTGCCGCGATGCGCGCTGTTTGTGGACGAGCCGGCGATGGTGCGCAATCAGATCGACCGATGGTGGAACAAGGTCGAGCAGCGGCATGAGCGCTCGGGAATCGGCTCGCTGGTGCGGCCGGAGGACATTTATCTGCGCCCCGAGGTTCTGCGGGCGTCGCTCGATTCGCACATGGGCCTCGATCTGGATCAACTGGGCGCGGTGGACGTGCTGGATGAGGACGCGACGCTGGGCGAGATCGAGCTGGCCACGCGGCCCACGCTGCGCTTCCATGGCTCCATTCCCGCGCTCACCGAACAATTGAAGAACCTGATGGCGACGGAGACGCGGATCGTGATGGCTGCGCCGCACCACGGCGACGTGGAGCGCCTGGCGACCGTTCTCCGCGAGTACGAGATTCCCTACCGGCTGGGCAGCCGCGCGCCGCGCGCCAGCGGCGACACCATGCTCGAAGAAGCCAGCTACATGGCCGGCGACCTGCGCGTACCCGTGATTGTGCGCTCGCCGCTGGCGTCGGGAGTGGTCTTCGCGGAGGCGAATCTGATCGTCTTCGGCGCCAACGACTTCTCCGATGAGGCCGACGTGATGGCGCGGCCGGTTCCCAAGAAGTCGAAGACGGCGGCCTTTGTCTCCGACTTCCGCGATCTGGGCATCGGCGACTACGTGGTGCACGTGGAGCACGGCATCGCGCAGTACCAGGGGCTCAAGGAGATTGCGCAGGACGGTCTTTCCATCGAGTTCATGATTCTGGAGTTTGCCGAAGGCGCGAAGCTTTACGTTCCGCTCACGCGGCTGGACCTGATCCAGAAATACCGCTCCACCGACACAGGACCCGCGCCGGTGTTGAACAGGCTTGGCTCGCAGCAATGGACCAGGACAAAAGCGCGCGTGCGCAAGGCTATGCAGGACATGGCCGCCGAACTGCTGAAGCTCTATGCCCAACGGCATACCGTCGAGGGCAATGCATTCTCAATCGACAACGAGTTCCAGCGCGAATTCGAGGACACTTTCGACTACAACGAGACCGACGATCAGACTACGGCGATTCGCGCCGTCAAAGACGACATGGAAGCGCCGACGCCGATGGACCGGCTGCTTTGCGGCGACGTGGGTTATGGCAAAACCGAAGTGGCCATGCGCGCCGCTTTCAAAGCCGTGCAGGATGGCAAGCAGGTCGCGGTGCTGACGCCGACAACGGTGCTTGCCTTCCAGCACTTCGAGACCTTCAAGCAGCGTTTCGTGCAGTTTCCCATTCACATCGAGATGATCTCGCGCTTCCGCACCGCGAAGGAGCAGAAGGACATTCTGGAGCGTCTGGCGACCGGCCGGGTAGACATCCTCATCGGCACACACAGGTTGCTGTCGAAGGACATCAAGTTTCAGGATCTCGGACTGCTCGTCGTGGACGAAGAGCAGCGCTTCGGCGTGCGCCATAAGGAGCGGCTGAAGCAGTTGCGCAAGGAGATCGATGTGCTGGCCATGAGCGCGACGCCGATTCCGCGCACACTGCACATGTCGCTCGTCGGCCTGCGCGACATGAGCATCATCGAGACTCCGCCCAAGGATCGCATGGCGATTCAGACCGTGGTGGCGCGGTTCGACGAAAAGATCGTGCGCTCGGCCATCGAGGTGGAATTGGAGCGCGGCGGACAGGTGTTTTTCGTCCACAATCGCGTGGAATCGATCTACGAAATTGCCGCGCGCATCCAGGAGCTGGCGCCAGCGGCGCGCGTGGCCGTGGCCCACGGGCAGATGAGCGAAAGCGAGCTGGAGAAGGTGATGCTCGCCTTCATGCACCACGAGTTCGACGTGCTCGTCGCGACTACGATCATCGAGAACGGCCTCGATATTCCCCTGGCCAATACAATCCTGATTAATCGCGCCGAGCGGCACGGGTTGAGCGAGCTCTACCAGTTGCGCGGGCGCGTGGGCCGCTCCAACCGGCGCGCCTATGCATACCTGCTCATCCCCCCGGAGAACGAGCTGACCGAAATCGCGCGCCGGCGCCTGGCCGCCCTCAAGGAGTTCAGCGATCTGGGAGCAGGATTCAAGATTGCCGCGCTCGATCTGGAACTGCGCGGCGCGGGCAATATGCTCGGCGGCGAGCAGAGTGGACACATCGAGGCGGTCGGATTCGAGCTCTACACGTCGATGCTGGAAGCCGCGGTGAAGGAGTTGAAGGGCGAGGCCAGCGAAGAGCGGCCGGCCACGCAGCTCAATTTGGGGATGTCGCTGCGCATCGACGAAAGCTACGTGCCCGAAGAGAACCAGCGCCTGCGCCTCTACAAGAAGATTGCCGCCGCCGCCACCGAGGCCGCGGTGAATGAGGTGCGCGCGGAGATGGAGGACCGTTACGGCGCGCCGCCGGACGCCACCGTCTACCTGCTTGAAGCGGCCCTGTTGCGCCTGGATTGCGAACGCATGGGAATTGCGCAGGTCGACCGCAAGCGTGGCGAGCTGCACATTCGTTTCATGGAGAATCCTTCAGTGGATCCGGCCCACCTGATGCGCCTGGTTTCGCGCAACGCCAGGCGCGGCGCGCAGTTTACGCCGCAGGGAGTGCTCAAGTATCCTCTGGTAGCTTCACGTCCCGACGAAGTGTTGCTTGAGATACGGGAGTTGCTTTCCACTCTGGCGCCGGCGCCGGTAAGCGCATGATCGGACGCGAATGAATCGTATTGGCAATTCACCAGCTCCCGGAGGGGGCGCAAGAGAATAGCCCAGGGCAAGTCCGCCGCGGCGGACGCAGCCCTGGGAAAACGGCACCAAGAATCTTCAAGCCCCGTAAGGGCGAAAGAATACTTTGAGATGCTTTCAAGGCGGCAATGATGAAAAGATTAACTCTCTTTGTTATGGTTCTGATTTGCATGTCGACAACAACCAGCTACGCTGCAAGCTCCGACTGGAAAGAACGGTTCGCGCGCGTGACTGACGAGTACTTTGACCAGGTGTACTTTCACTATGAGCCAACACCGGGGACGCAGGTTGGATTTCACCAGTACGACTCGCAACTCGAGGACTACTCGCGCCAGAACATCGACGCGGAGATCGCCGCGCTCAAACGTTTCGAACAACGAATCGAGGCGATTCATCCGGATGACTCGGCGGCCGATTTTGTTCCGCGCAGCGACCGGGAGATCGTTTTGGCTAACATCCGCTCGCAACTGTTGACTCTCGAGACGATCCGGCCGTGGGAGAAGGACCCGGACCGTTACTCGAGCACCTGCGCGAACGCGGCGTTTGTGCTGATGGAGCGCAAATTCGCGCCGCCCAACGATCGGTTGCGGTCTCTCATCGCGCGCGAGAAGAAGATGCCCGCGCTGCTGGGTGCGGCGCGCAAGAATCTCAAGAACCCTCCCCGCATCTTCACGGAAATCGCCATCGAGCAGTTGCCCGGCACTGTGGGCTTCTTCGAGCAGGACGTGCCGGCCGCCTTTGCCGATGCGGGCGATGCGGCGCTGAAAGCGGAGTTCAGCAAGACCAACGCGGC
This sequence comes from uncultured Acidobacteriaceae bacterium, assembly GCA_963701835.1. Classification (GTDB taxonomy): domain Bacteria; phylum Acidobacteriota; class Terriglobia; order Terriglobales; family Acidobacteriaceae; genus Telmatobacter. Next base: position 12,942 of record CAVPBL010000010.1, read on the forward strand.
CGTGATCGCGGCGCTCAACGATTATCTGCGCTGGCTGCAGACGGATGTGCTGGCGCGCTCCAACGGCGACTTTCGCATCGGCGCGGACACCTTCCAAAGGAAGCTTGCATACGACGAGATGGTCGATCTACCGCTGGACAAGCTGCTCGAAATCGGCTGGACCGACCTGCGCAAGAACCAGGAGCACTTCAAACAAGTCGCCGCCGAGCTTGAGCCGGGCAAGGATCCGCGCGCCGTTCTCGAGGAGCTCGGCGAAGATCATCCCGCGCCGGGCCAGCTCCTCGGCTCCTTTCGCGCCACATTTGACAGTCTGGTGAGCTTCATCCGCGAGCATCGCATCGTCACCATTCCGTCGGATGTGCGGCCCATCGTGGAAGAGACGCCGCCGTTCATGCGCGCCACCACCACTGCCAGCATGGACACGCCGGGACCCTACGAGACGCACTCGACCGAAGCCTACTTCCACGTCACGCTGCCCGATTCCAAGATGACTCCGGCGGAAGTGGATGGCTACATGCACGGGTTCAATGCGGGCACGGTGATTTCCACTGCGGTACACGAAGCGTATCCCGGGCACTATGTGCAATTCCTGTGGCTACCGCAGGCTCCGAGCAAGGTGCGCAAGCTGCTGGGCGCGAACACCGACATCGAAGGCTGGGCGCACTACTCCGAGCAGATGATGCTGGATGAGGGCTATGGGCAACCGGGAGCCGGCGCGAAGGACCAGCGCGAAGCGAAACTGCTGCGGCTGGGCCAACTGCAGGATGCGCTGCTGCGCAATGCGCGCTTCATCGTCGGCATCCAGATGCACACGGGCAAAATGAGCATCGAGCAGGCCGAGGCGTTCTTTCAGAAGGAAGGCTACCAATCAAAGGAGAATGCCGTCGTCGAGACGAAGCGCGGCGCCGGCGATCCGACGTATCTCTACTACACGCTGGGCAAACTGGAGATTATGAAGCTGCGCGACGACGTGAAGAAGAAGGAGGGCGCGGCGTTCTCGCTGGAGAAATTCCACGACGACTTTTTGCGGCAGGGATTTCCGCCCATCAAGATCGTGCGCGAGGCGATGCTGGGTGATGACTCGCCCGCGCTGTAAGACAGAGATCAGAGATCAGAGAACAGAGAACAAAGATCTGGTGGCCGAGTGGCTGAGAGATGGAGCAAGGCTGGCGGAGTTAGGAGTCAGCTAAGTGCTAACTCCGCTTACACCGCTAGCTCCGCTAACCCCGCTAACTCCGCTGTTTTACGCCTTCCACTTGATATTGCAGCCAATGGACGGGCGCTGGTCGGTGGGAACCGGCTTGCCCGCTAGCACGGTGTCGACGGCGGCACGCAGGTCTTTTCCGGTCACGGGAACCCCGTTGCCGGGGCGGCTGTCATCGTACTGGCCGCGATAGACGAGGCGAAAATCAGCGTCGAAAAGATAGATATCCGGTGTACAGGCGGCTTTGTACGCGTGGGCTACGTCCTGTGTCTCGTCGTAAAGATACGGAAAGACGAAGCCATTGTCCTTCGCTTGCTGCTTAAGGCCCGAGGGGCTGTCGGCCGGGTGCGTGGCCACTTCGTTGGCGCTGATGGCGACGATGCCGATCGGCTTGGCGGCATAGTCGGCGCCCAGCTTGCCCAGAGATTTTTCAATGTGCTTGACGTAAGGGCAGTGAGCGCAGATGAAGAGAACGAGCAACGCCTGCTTACCGCGGAAGTCGTCGCGGCGGACAGTCTTGCCGCTCACAACATCGGTGAGCGCAAAATCCGGAGCAATAGTGCCAAGTTCGAGCATGGTGGATTCAGTCAGTGCCATTTCGTTACTCCTTGACTTGAGATGCTGTTCGGCCCAGAAAGATGCGCACCGTCACAGTTTCTTAGAGCTTCCCCAACAACCAGGTTTTGCATAGCTTCTTGGTGATGCCTCACCGCAACAGAGCCCGCGCAGCGGGCAAAAGACGGTAGCCCCAGGCGTGAGCCTGGGGAAAGAATCAGTATCCGCGTCGCCAGCCTGCTTGAGCGGGCGTAAGACGCTTTCCGAAAACCAGTTCTTGGACAATTTTCTAAAACAGCCCTGTCTGCCGCCCGGGCGCGGCGAGGCCGAAGTGCTCGTAAGCGAGGCGCGTCGCCACACGGCCGCGGGGCGTGCGATCCAGAAAACCAATCTGAATGAGGAACGGCTCGTAGACCTCTTCGAGCGCGTCTTCTTCTTCGGCGAGAGTCGCCGCCAGCGTGCCCAGGCCTACGGGCCCGCCGTCGTATTTTTGCATGATGGTGAGCAGCAGGCGCCGGTCGATCTCGTCGAAGCCGTGTGCGTCCACTTCAAGCATGGTGAGAGCCGCGTTGGCCGTGGGCCGGTCGATCGAGCCTGAGCCGCGCACCTGGGCGTAGTCGCGGACGCGGCGGAGCAATCGGTTGGCGATGCGCGGCGTACCGCGGGAACGTAGCGCGATCTCGGCCGCGCCGTCGGAATCGATGGGAATCTGCAGCACTTCGGCGGAGCGCGCCACAATGACGCGCAGCTCTTCTTCCGTATAGAAGTCAAGGCGCAGCAGGATGCCGAAGCGCGAGCGCAGCGGCGAGCTGATCAGTCCGGGCCGCGTGGTGGCGCCGATGAACGTGAACGGCCTGATCTCCATGACGTGGGTGCGCGCCGCCGGTCCCTGGCCGATGATGATGTCGAGCTTGTAGTCTTCCAGCGCGGTGTAGAGTTTTTCTTCGAGCACCGGCTGCAGGCGGTGTATTTCGTCGAGGAAAAGCACCTGGCGCTCGCGCAAATTGGTGAGGATCGCCGTGAGGTCGCCCTGGATGACGAGGGCCGGTCCCGAGGTCTGCTGAAAGCCGACGTCGAGCTCGTTGGCGATGATCGTGGCCAGCGTGGTCTTGCCCAGGCCCGGAGGGCCGAAAAGAAGCACATGGTCCAGCGCCTCGCCGCGCGACTTGGCGGCTTCAAGGGCGATGGCGAGCTGTTCCTTTGCCTTGGATTGGCCGATGAACTCGCGCAGCCAGCGGGGGCGCAATTTGAGCTCGAAGCTCTGCTCTTCGTCGGCGCGTACCGCGCTGACCAATCGTTCCGGAGTGTTGCCGCCCGCGATAGTCATGCTGAGCAGAAGTGTAGCGGTTCCCGGCGGCGGCGGCAAAGCAAAGACGGAAAAGAAGCGGCGAAAAAAAACAATCGGCGAATCGCGCGCCGGAAGGCTTCCCTTCGCGCCAAGCCGGCTTCTTCTGTTCCGCCCGCGCAACAATGATCCTGTTCGCCGTGCCGGCCAAAAGCAGCGTGAAAGAGCTTATTGACTGTTTTGATGCCAAACAGGAAGTAACACCTTAGTGTGAGGGCGGCGCGGTGAACAGATGTCCTATAGTCGAAGGCATACAGGCCAGCGAGAGTCTGCCATCGGGATGATCAATGAACGTCAAAGCGGGCTGCAGGCTCCGGAGGTCAACCATGCATAATCGACTTTTTTCACCGCGGATGCTCCTCGTCATCGGAATTGCGCTGCCGCTTGCCGGTTGCAGCAATCCGCTAGCTGTCTCGATCAGCGTCGCTCCCACATCGCAATCGGTTGCGGTGGGCCAGACCGCACAGTTCACTGCGCTGGGAGTCTACGGCCACGGGAATAACCATCCGTCGACCACGCAGGACGTCACGAATTCCGCCACCTGGACTTCCAGTGTGCCCGGAGTAGCCACCGTGAATTCCTCCGGAGTTGCGACCGGCGTGGCCGCAGGCACAACGACGATCACGGCAACCATGAATGGATTCACGGGCGTGACTTCCGCCACCGCGACCCTTTCCGTTACAGGCGCTCCGGGAGGCGGAACCGTTCCGCCGGGAACCACGCTGGTTTCGTTGACCGTCATCCCCAGCTCGCAATCGGTCGCGGTGCCGACGCAAACGGCTCAATTCATCGCGATTGGAACCACTTCCACAGGGTCTACGATCGATGTGACCGGCTCGGCCACCTGGAGTTCGAGCAGCCTGCAGATTGCCACAATCGGCGCGGCCAACGGGCTTGCCACGGCGCTGGGACAGGGCACGGTTACGATTACAGCTCGCTACAGTTCCGGCGGAAGCACATTGACGGGGACGGCGACCTTCACAGTGCTGGCTGGAACCACGGAAGAATTCACCGCTGTGACGATTATTCCCAACTCCCAGTCCGTCTCGGCATCGGGCCAAACCGGCCAATTCATTGCGCTCGCCACTTCGGGAACCACCGGTCTCGAACAGGATGTGACGAACTCGCCACAGATCAAGTGGCTATCAAGTATTCCATCGGTCGCGACGGTCACTTCCGGGCTCCTGTCAGGGAACGGGCTTGCCGGAGGTGTAAGTCAGGGCACGAGCACCATCACCGCGGAACTCGCCAACCCCGATGGCTCCCTGGTGTCGAATTCCGCGACGGTCACGGTGACACTGACCCCGGCGCCGGAGCCTTTGCTGTCGCTCACCATCATTCCGAGCTCGATCACGGTGGGCAATTTGCTGGATGCGGGACAATTCCTGGCAATCGGGACATTTTCAACGCCCCCGACGGTGAGGGACCTGACCAACTCGGTTACGTGGAGCACGTCCGCTCCCAGCGTCTTCCCCGTGAACACCAACGGATCTGGGGCGCCAAATCCGGGGGCGGACGCGGGAGTCGTGACGGCATACGGGAACGGCGGCGCCACGATTATCGCGGAAGCGACGGATCCAGCAACCGGTTCGATCGAGACCGCTACGGCAACCTTCAATTGCCCGTTGGTCCTGCCCACGCCGACCACCGCAGGTTCATGTTTTCCGGGTTCCGAAGCATCAGCACTGCTCTCGACTCTGACCATTTACAACGAAGGCTTGAACACCACCAACTGGCTGGTGACAGCTCCCTCCGCCACTGGCACGCCTGACGTGATCCATTGCGGCCCCGGATCGAACGGAGCCGGATTCGGTGGATCGGTGTGCGTGGCGACCTACCCCGTGGGCACGACCGTAACACTAACGGCCCCAGCCGGAGCAGGAGCCTTCGGTGGATGGTCTTACAACTGCGTGCCGACGACGCCTGTCACTGCGGCCGGACCCAACAGGTGTCAGGTTACGTTGACTTTCGACGATACCGTCGGAGCGATCTTCAATTAAGACGAAAACCGTAGACAAGAGAGCCGCCTTCCGGGGCGGCTTTCTTTGTGCTAAAGCGATTCGAATTTGACCCTGAACGCTCAGTCGGTTCAAATCTTTACCTTGCAGGTATATTACTACATGAGTGTATAGTTAACAGATATCATTTGACAGTAATATACTTCTCTTATATATTTTCATCGGAGGACGTTCGAAATGCCTAGAGTTCCAATCACCGTCATGGGCTACCGGTGCGGGAGGTGCAGCCATGAGTGGATTCCGAAGGACGCAGAAAACGAACCCGCGGTTTGTCCGAAATGTAAGAGTCCCTACTGGAACCGACCCCGTAAGCCCACTTCGATGCTGACCTACGAGGATTTTCGAGACAAAATTGCCGCGACGCTCAAAGCAGTCGGACCGCTAACGTGGACCGAGATCAGAACGTCTGCAAAGCTGCCGCAAGCGTTCCCGAACAACAAGTGGGTGCATCGAATGGAGACAGACATCGGACTCAAGAGAATCAAGGACTCGCACGGCATCATCAAGTGGAGCCTCGGTTAGAATGAAGCCATGCCACAAGCCAGCAGGCTGAGCCTCCCGACTGCCTCGCTTAAGCAGCAGATCGAAAGCAAGGGCTTTTGGAATGACTGCCGCTCCGCAGAAACCGCGAATTTTTTCACCATCGGCTACACTGGCCGCAAAACAGAGGCACTTCTTGCAGTACTCGAAGAACACGGCGTTCGCACGCTCGTCGATATTCGACAAAACGCAGTCAGCATGTACCGCCCCGAACTCAGCAAGAAGAATCTAGCTCAACTACTGGCGGAGCATGGAATCGGGTACTCCCATTTTCCGGAACTCGGCGTCCCGCGGGACATCAGGGCCAAGGCCATCGAAACAGGTACCAGAGAAGTGATCTGGGATTGGTACGACGAGAACGTGGTGGCCGCATTTATAGGGAGTAACCTGCATTTCTTTTTTAATGCGTTCGAGCATCCTATCGCCCTCATGTGTACAGAACTAGACCCACAGGAATGCCATCGGCACCGCCTCTGTCTTGCCTTGGAGCACCTGGGTATGAGGGGATTCGACCTATGAGATGCCGGCCACAGAGAACAAGAAAGCGCTGATCGTCGTTCGCACCTATCCCACTCCTGCACGCAAGAGCGCCGAAGTGTCATGTACAGCGGCGATTACAGAGGACGGACAATGGCTGCGCCTATTCCCTGTCCAGTGGCGTTATCTGCCTACAGATCAACGATTCCGCAAATATGAATGGGTGGATCTGACAGTAGAAAGGGCGGTACGCGATCCCCGGCCAGAAAGCTACAAACTTAAACAAGACGGAATCAAGATCATCTCTTTTCTCGATGCAGGTTTGGAATGGAATGCCCGAAAAGAAAGAATCCTTCCGCTTCAATCGCATTGCCTTTGTTGCCTGATAAAGCAGCGCGATGCGAGCGGATTCCCGACGTTAGGAATCTTCAAGCCGCGAAGGATCGAGCGGCTTCTGATTAAGCCGGACCGGCCAAGCTGGACACCGTCCCAACTAGCCATTCTCAATCAGGAACACTTATTCGCAAAGAAGCCAACAAAGCCGCTAGAGAAGATCCCTTTTAGGTTCATGTACAAGTTCTGGTGTGACGAGGATGCATGTAAAAGCCACACCCTGTCTTGTACTGGCTGGGAGATGGCCGAGGCTTGGCGCACTTGGAGCGTCAAGTACGGGGCAAAATGGCAGGAAAAGTTTCGGCAGCGCTTTGAAAAGGAGATGGTCGAAAAGTTCGACACGTATTTTTATGTGGGGACCATTCACCAGCACCCGAATCGCTGGATCATTGTAGGACTGTTCTATCCACCAAAATCAAGCAAAGGCGGTATGCTGTTCACACCCTAGCTTCGCGCAGTTGCCTTGCTAACGATCTGCGTAGCGGCTTGGCTGAAATCCTCGCGCGGTTTTCCCTTGGGCCTATAGTTTCCTGCGGAGATCAACGGCCAGGCTTCTTCGTATCTCATAACATGAGCATGATTGGCTCGCCAATGGGCGTCGATTCCATCCCAGCCATTGCCTTGAAATTCATGGCTGCATTCCGGGCAAACCTTGCTCACCTGCGTCATGACCAAAGTCTACGCCGGATGGCGGGTCACCGCCATCCTTGTGGAAAGCAAATTGCACCACTGCCAGAAACCACCGTCCGGAAACCACCGTTTAGACTGGTAGGGTCCCTTTGAACGTGATGGCCCACCGGTTTGGCATCCTTCGACGCTTTCGCTTCAATCTGCCGCAACGCATCGCCGCGGCATTGCTGGCGCTCTTTCTCCTCCAGGGATTGTGGCTCGTCAGCCGCCAAACGCTGACCGATACCGATTATCAGTACGCGCGCTGCGGCCGTGAGACATGGGAAAAGCCCTCGCCCCTGGCCGGCTACTATACCTCCTGCGGCAATATCCACGACGGCATTCTCGCCTACCGGCTCGCCGGGCTTCCACTCACAATCGATCTTTTGGCCGAACGCGCATTTGATCTGCTCCGCAAACCCGAAAATCGCGTGGTGCAAAATTCAGGCAGCGAGTTGAGCACCTGGGAATTGCGCCATCAGATGACGCATATTCTGCTATTGCTGCGGCTGCCGTTTCTCTTTGCCGGCTGCGTGCTGGGCGGGTGCATCTGGTGGGTCACGCGGCGGCTCTACGGCAATCTGGGCGGCTACACAGCGCTTGCGCTCTACTGCTTTTCGCCGGCGATGCTCAAGGCCTGTGTGGCGCCGAGTCCTGAGGTGTGGGCCGCGCTGGGCGTGTATGGCGGCGTGTATACCTGCATTGGCGTGGCCCACGCCATGCAGGGGCCGCGGCGCAAATGGCGTCCGCGCATCGTGCTGCTTATTCTGATCTTCGGAGTAGCGGCGGGGGCGCACATTGCCGCGCTGCCCGTCGCCGCGCTGCTGGGGCTGGCGCCCATGCTGTGGATCGCCGAGGGCCGCAGGAGCCAAACGCTGCCCGTGGTGCTGGCGGCTGCCGTAGGCGCGCATGTGCTGGTGTTTGCCTGTTATGGATTTTCGCCCGACGCATTCAGCTATGTCTTCCGTTCGTCCGCGGGATTTCTGTGGGTCTCCGTGGACCCTGCCCGGCGGTTCTTCTCGACCCTCGCCAATGGCGGCGTGACCGTGGCTTCCTGCGCGGCCGTGGTGCTGTATCTGGCTGCGCGGAAGTCGCGCTACTTCGGCAACACGGTTCCGCTGTTCTGCGCATTGGTCCTCATGTTGCTCGTCATGACTGGCGCACCGGGAAGTCCCTGGCTCTGGTCGCTGCCCTTTCTGCTTACGTTTCTTGGCGGCGTGCTTGCCGATGCATACGAAGGCCCACGCGGACGGCTGGCGCTTGGCGCGGGCGCAGCGATCGTCTTTGTTCAGGCAGTGTTGTGCCTCATCAGCCTGCCGGGGCTGGTGTAGGAGCGAAACATGCACTTGAAGACATTAGGCTTTTCAGAGCATAATGATAACGGCCCATGGGAGATTCATTTTCACGATGAGTTTCTCAGCGAGTTTGGAGCCTGGTCCGAGATCGTTCAGGATGCGGTCCTCAGCTCTCTGGGCAAGTTGCGAACATTCGGACCTACCCTCGGGCGGCCATCCGTGGACACTCTCAAAGGGTCAGGCTATCCAAACATGAAAGAGCTCCGTGTGGATGCCGAGGGCGGAGTTTGGCGGATCGCATTTGCGTTCGACCCAAAGCGCAGAGCCATCCTGCTGACGGGCGGAAACAAGACCGGAATCTCCAAGGACAGGTTCTATTCAACTTTGATACGCATTGCCGACGCTCGATATGAACGGTACTTGAAGAGCGGAGGCCCGGAACGGAGACGAAAATGACAGTTTCTCTCGAACAAATCCTGAATGAGATGCCAGTGGAGCGCCGGCGCAGGATCGAGCAACGCGCCGCCGAGCTCATCGCTGAAGAGCTGAACCTGCGCGAGATTCGCCGCCTGCGCAAATTAACTCAAGCGCGCCTTTCGAAAAAGCTCAAAATCGGGCAGGAAGGGGTTTCGCGGATCGAAAAGCGCTCGGATCTATACCTCTCCACACTGCGGAGTTACATCGAGGGCCTGGGCGGCAAACTGTCTCTGATCGTCGAATTCCCCGACCGGGCGCCAGTAGTTTTGTCAGGACTCGGCGAAGAGCAGGCGGTGAAAAGGGTAAAAGGGAAATCCACAAGAGGGCCCAAACGGGCAGCAGGATCGAAGGCGAAGAGGCGTCTTGCGGCCTGAGCGGCGAGTCCGTGGTTTGACGCAAACATGCTCTTCATAAGTTAAAGATAAAGAATGACTTATTTCCATCCTTCCGCCTTGCTAAAACCCCCTTCGAAACCACTAAAATAACCACAGAGACCTGCGGACCCGGCCCCGCCTTCACCGGACTTTTTCGCCGCCTTCCCGCCGGCCACCTAGAACCTATGCCAGACGACCAGAATCCCCAGCTCCCTCTCGACGGGTCGAACCCTCCCGGCGGCACGAACCTTATTCCCATCAACATCGAAGAGGAGATGCGCCGCTCGTATCTCGACTACTCGATGTCGGTGATCATCGGGCGCGCGCTGCCTGACGCCCGCGACGGTCTCAAGCCGGTGCATCGCCGCGTGCTCTACACGATGAGCGAGATGGGGCTGGAGCACAACAAGAAATACACCAAATGCGCCAAGGTTGTCGGCCAGGCTATGGGTGTCTACCATCCTCATGGCGACTCGGCAATTTACGACACACTGGTACGCATGGCGCAGCCGTTTTCCATGCGCTATCCCCTCGTCGACGGCCAGGGCAACTTTGGCTCCGTCGACGGCGATCCGCCCGCGGCCATGCGTTACACCGAGTGCCGCATGGAGCGCATTGCCGGCGAGTTGCTCGCCGATATCGAAATGGAAACCGTCGACTTCGTGCCCAACTACGACGAGTCCACCGTCGAGCCGACAGTTCTGCCCACGCGGACCCCCAACTTGATCGTGAACGGATCGAGCGGCATCGCCGTGGGCATGGCGACGAACATTCCGCCGCACAACCTCACGGAAGTGTTGGACGCGACGATCGCGCTGGTCAAGAATCCAAAGGCTGGTCTGGCTGAGGTCTTGAAGCACGTGCATGGGCCCGACTTCCCGACCGGCGCAATTCTCTACGGCCGCAGCGGCATCGTGGACGCCTACCGCACCGGCCGCGGACGATTTCTCATGCGCGCCCGCGTGGCCACGGAAAACGTGACCAAGGATCTTAAGGCGCTGGTCGTCACCGAGCTTCCTTATCAGGTCAACAAGTCCACGCTCTTCAAGCGCATCGCCGAATTAGTCGAAAACAAGGTCATCTCCGATATCGACATCGGCCAGGACCGCACGCGCGACGAGAGCGACCGCGACGGCATGAGATTCGTGATCGGCCTCAAGCGCGGCGCGCAGCCTGAGATCGTGCTCAACCAGCTCTACAAGCACACGCAGTTGCAGGAAAGCTTCTCCATGATCTTCCTGGCCGTGGTCAACGGCCAGCCGCGCGAGTTGGGCCTCGACGAAGCCATCCATGTCTTCATCGACCACCGCATCGACGTGGTGCAGCGCCGCACCGTCTATCTTCTGCGCAAGGCGCGCGAGCGCGAGCACATCCTCGAAGGCTTGAAGATCGCGCTCGACAACCTCGACACGGTGATCAAGATCATTCGCGCATCGGGTTCACGGGCTGAGGCGCGCGAGAACCTGTACGCGTGGGGCAAAGGCACAGAGATCGTCATCACCCTCGACCGCGAGCTGCAGCGCCACGAAGAGCGTGGCCTGACGCTGCGCCAGATCGACGCCATCCTCGAATTGCAGCTCTACCGCCTGACGCAGCTCTCCATCGACGAGCTGCTCAGCGAGCTGAAAGAGATCCGTCTGAAGATTGCCGACTACGAGGAGATCCTGGCCAGCGAAAAGAAGCTGCGCGCGGTGATCGTGAAAGAGCTCGAAGAGGTTCGCGAAAGGTACGGCGACAAGCGCCGCACCGAAATTGTGGACGAAGGCGTGGAGTTGCAGCTTGAGGACCTCATCGCCGACGAGCAGGTCGCCGTCACCGTCAGCCATCAGGGCTACCTCAAGCGCACACCCATCTCCATCTACCGCCAGCAGCGCCGCGGCGGCACAGGACGCATGGGCATGAAGACGCGCGAGGAGGATTTCGTCTCGCAGTTGATTGTGAATTCCACGCACTCCTACCTCCTTTGCTTTACCAACACCGGCCGCGTCTACTGGCTCAAGGTCTACGAGATTCCCGACGTCGGCGCCGCGGGCAAGGGCAAGTCGATGCAGAGCCTGCTCGACTTGCAGCCAGGCGAAAAAGTCTGCGCCATCCTGCCCGTCCGCGACCTCGAAGAAGAGGGCAAGTTCATTTTCTTCTCCACGCAAAAAGGCACGGTCAAAAAGACGCCGCTCAAGGATTTCTCCAACGTCATGGCTCGTGGCATCATCGCCATCGGCATCGACTCCGACGACGAGCTGGTGGCCGCGCGCCTCACCGATGGCTCGCAGGTCATCTTCATCGCCACGCACCTGGGCATGGGCATCCGCTTCGAAGAGAGCGATGTGCGCTCCATGGGCCGCCCCGCATACGGCGTGCGCGGCATCGCCCTCATCAAGAACGACTACGTGATCGGCACCGTGGTCACGCCCAAGGAGCATGCGCCGGGCGCGTACCGCATCCTTTCCGTCACGGAAAACGGCTTCGGCAAGCGCACCGATGTCGAGGAGTACCGCCTGCAATCGCGCGGCGGCAAGGGCGTCAAGAACCTCTCCGTCACCGATCGCGTCGGCCGCGTCAACTCCATCCAGCTTGTCGACGAGACCTCTGAGCTGATGGTCATCAGCCAGTTCGGCAAAATCATCCGCTGCGATACCAAGACCATTCGCTCCGCTGGCCGCGCCACTCAAGGCGTCCGCATCCTCAACCTCGAGCCCGACGACAAGGTCGCCGCCACGGTCATCATCCCGCCCGAAGAGCTGAACGGCAACGGCCACGAAGAGCAGCCGCCGTTGCTGCAATAGGACGTGCATGGACCATGAACACCAACAGAACAATCCGCAGAGTAACGAACTTCAAGGCACAACGATTGGAAGCTTATCGCTATTGGCAAAGCCGCACCGCTGCTGAGCGCATGAATGCCGTTGAAGAGGTCGTCAGGGAAGCGTACTTCGCCAAGGGGATTGACTTGGATCGCAGGCAATCGGACAGGACGCTGACCCGCGTCGTGCGTCCGAATTGGAAGGCGGCTTGAAAACGGGGCCGGAGAAAAGGCGGCGTTGGATGCTGAAAGATCAGAGAGACCTCCTGGCTGTGTTCAACGCTCATGGCGTCAAGTATCTGGTGATTGGAGCCCACGCCGTAGGCATTCACGCCGACCCTCGTGGCACTAAGGATCTTGATGTCTTTATCAAGGCTGACAAGGCCAACAGCAAAGCGGTTTTCGACGCACTTGTGGAGTACGGCGCACCGCTCGGCAAAATGACGCCGGACGATTTCAACGACAAACCAACTTCTGTTTTTCAGATCGGCGTCGAACCGGGCCGTGTGGATATCCTGCAGGGAATTGCGGGAGTCAAGTTCGATGATGCCTGGAAACGCCGCGTAGAAGAATACCTCGACGAAGATACGCCGGCCCATGTCATCTCACGAGAACACCTGATTCAGAACAAGCTCGCCGTGGGACGGCACCAGGACCTCGCGGATGTGGAGAAGCTCCGCGAGGCAGCTTCCGTTAGCAGGGCCCGCCGCAAGCCGGTGTCGAAAAGCCGTCGCAAACGATAGCTGTATGTTTTCGGGAAAGACCCGCTGCCCCAGGTCTCTCCGCCGTGGCGGATGAGACCTCGGAAACACGCAGCATCCTGCACGGCCCAAAGCTCCCGGAGGGAGCGCAGGAATTTAGCCCAGGGTGAAGCGTAGCGGAACCCTGGGATAGCGGCAAAAAAGCGATCAAGCCCCAGCCCCTGGTTAAGGTCTGCGAACACCCGCGTTCACTCCCAGGGATCGAGTACCGGCACCTGCGCCAAGTCGTACTCATCGCGGTCGCGCGTAACAACAGTGAGGCCATGGTGAAGAGCCGTCGCTGCAATCATCAGGTCCGGGTGCGAAAACGTATGACCTGACTTGCGGCCTTCCTCCACCAACAGCCGCCATTTCAGCATGACCTCCTCACCCAGCGGAAGAACGCGGCCCTCGAACATCGGCCGCACTCGATGCCTCAGCCAGTCATTGAGCGCGGCCCGCCGGACGGGTTCGCCAATCAGCTCGATACCGAAACGAATCTCGGCAAGCGTAACCACGCTGATGTAAAGCTGATGGAGCGGGCATCCCGTCACGAAGCCGACCACGTTCGGTTCCGGCCGCGGCCGTCGCAATTCCGAGAGAATATTGGTGTCGAGCAGCCAGGGCATCAGAACTCTGTTTTGCGTACGGGCATGCGCTCGCGCTTTGGCTCAAGGCTGATCTCCTTGTAAGGCGAAGCCTGCATCGCCGCCACAAGATCGGAGCCTTTGCGCCCCTCGGGAAAGATCGGATCGGCGCCCATCGCATCCATCCTTGCAAACATCTCTTCCGGAGTTTCCTTTTGAGCCTCACTTTGAGCCCCACCGATCGGCTGCAGCAAAACTCCCTCGCCCATCCGCGTTACCCGCACGCGATCGCCCGCAAACCGGAACTCCTTGGGCAGACGCACAGCCTGGCTGCGGCCGTTCCAGAACAGCTTCGCGTCGGCGGACTTCATTTTGTCTTCTGTCTTTGCCGGCATGGGAGCCTCCAAATGGTCTATATCATTAGTATATACCATTTTCGCCTCGTGTCGTCCGTTGTTCCGGCTCCCAGCTTGCTCCCGCCGGCTCAAACCGCACGTTCAGGCCCAAACCCCACGCTCAAAGGTTGAGCAATGCAGCCCCACGCCGCCTGCCAGAACGTTCATAACACCCCCTACCGTCGCGGCCCTCTGTAGAGATTGCCAATCGAGTAGGTCAAGCCCGCGAATGCGTGGCGATGCGGTCCCCCTTGGGTAAGTCCCGCCTCGAACCCGCCGTCAATCACCAGCCGCGGGCGAACGACATACACCAGCGCCCACAGCGAAGACACATACCCCGGCTCAGTGTCGTTGACCTTGGTGTCGCCATAAAACTCACCGGTAAACTGAAACTTGCCGTGAAGTACATGGGAGAACGCCAGATTGTATTGTTGATTCTGGTCGAAACCCCCTTGTGGCCTGCCGATCAGGATCTGGCTGGCGTTGAAATCAAAATGAAACCGGACAATATCTTTGCTCACCAGGATTTTGAATTGGTGATCCGCGTACCCTGATCCCAGGCCATCGACAGTGCTTGCCGAAGGTATTTTTCCCGCATAGCTCAAGGCGAGCGTTGGAACCCGTTTCGTCTGCCGGTAGAACCGGAACTGCGCGCCGAGCCAGGTGTCGCCGAAAGTCCGGTGAGTGCCGCTAGCGTCAGTCTGAGATAGAAATGCGGTCGAATCCCAGCGCAGCTCAACGTCGCAGAGCATCGCAAACTTCAAAAGACCGCCGAGTGAAGTCTGCCGAGTGCCGGCTACCGGCCATTCTCGATCCCACCCGTACTCCACTTCCAATACGCCGTATTGCGTAATGTCGGCCGGATCCGCAACCGTGGGCCGATTTGGATTTGCAGCAATCGATGCTGCGTAGCAACCCGTCTGCTTGCCGATTCGCTGCCCAACTGCGGGTTGGGTCGCAGCGAGGCACGCCGCCAGTAGGACGATCGGAAATTGAATCGCGCAAATGCGGCGATGAAGGATGCCTAGCATTGATTGTTCATCATATCCTGACCTGTCTACGCTCCCTTGCTCCCTCGCTGCCCGCCTTCCTTTCAAGCCCCCAGCCCTGCCTTCGCACTTCGCGACCACAAGAGATAAACCGGAACCCCCAGCAAAACCAGGATCAGGCCCGGCCAGGTGTATTGCGGCTTGTAACGCAGCAACGCGGCGCAGATGCCCGTCGCCATCACGACGTACAACGCCGGCAGGAACGGGTAGCCGAAGGCCTTGTAAGGACGAGGCGCATCGGGCTGCTTGAAGCGCAGAACGAAAAGCCCGAGGATGGTCAGGATGTAGAACACCAGTACCGCAAAAATGATGTAATCGAGCAACTGGCCATACGACCCCGAGATGCAGAGGAACGTGGTCCAGATCGCCTGTATGATGAGCCCCGCGGCTGGCGTGCGGTACCGCGGATGCAGCTTGCCAACGGACTTGAAGAACAGCCCGTCGCGCGCCATGGCGTAATAGGCCCGAGCGCCGGAAAGCGTGATGCCGTTGGCGCAGCCGAAGGTCGAGATCATGATTGCCGCCGCCATCAGGTAGCCGCCCACATGCGGAAACATCTGCTGCAGCACCGCGGCGCCGATGCGGTCTTCGGCGGAGTACTGCACCCCCCGCGCGAAGACTGTTGTTCCCTGCGCATCGCCATGCAGCGGAAGCACCATGATGTACGCCGCGCTGGCCAGGAAATACGTGATCAGCACGAAGCCCACGCCCAGAGCCAGCGAAAGCGGAACATTGCGCCGCGGATGCTTGATCTCTCCCGCGGTAAATGTCACGTTGTTCCAGGCATCGGCAGAAAAGAGCGAGCCCACCTGCACCACCGCCAGAATCACGAACAGGTTCACCATCACGATTGGCCCTTGCACGCCGACCTGCACGGGATGGAGCGAACTCCAGCCTGCGTTTCGCCAGAACTGGCTCCAATGGCTGCCGAAGTTAGCCGCGATGGCGAGGCTATTGCGGCCCACGGTAAATCCCAGAAGGATGAGGCCCGCGAGCGAAAGCGCCTTGGCCACGGTGAAGACGTTCTGCAGCAGGGCGCCGAACTTCATGCCGAAGATGTTCACGCCGGCAAGGAAGAGGACAACCACGATGCCGGCCAAATTCGCGGTGCTGATGCCGATCTCCATGTTGCCCAGCACCATGGGCCCCAGAGGAATGGCCGGAACATGCGCGATGTGCCACAGCCAGTGCGTGCTTGAAATGGAGGGAAAGAAGACGCCGAGGAACTTGCCGAAGGCCACGCAGACGGCTGCAATGGTGCCGGTCTCAATGACCAGAAAGAGCGTCCATCCGTAAAGGAATCCCCACAATGGCCCCAGCGACTCGCGCAGGTAGACGTATTGGCCGCCGGCCTTGGGCATCATGGCGGCCAGCTCGCCGTAGCTGAGCGCGCAAATCATGGTCATGACAGCGGTGACAATCCACGCCGCCAGGTAGAGCGCCGGAGAATCCGTGCCGCGCGCAATATCGCAGTCGACGATGAAGATGCCGCTGCCGATCATCGAGCCCACGACGATAGTAGTGGCGCTGAACAGGCCGAGGCTCTGCACCATTTGCGGGCCGTTGCCGGAGTTCGGCGGCCCGGAGTTGAAGCCGGAGTCGAGTTGAGCTTGAGAGGTCGTCATCGCAGTGCTGCTGTCGCTGGTCCTTGTTTCATGCCGGGATGCGTGCCGGCGCTGGTACCCAGAATCTGGTATCCAGAATATTGATTGTATGGTGCCCAGAGGGGGACTTGAACTTGAGCCGTCTGGCGGGCGTCTGAGCCCGCCGGCGAAATCCTGAGCGCAGTCGAGGGACCTCGCGCTTATGGTGCCCAGAGGGGGACTTGAACCCCCACGGAGTGATTAGCTCCTGCGGATTTTAAGTCCCCTATGTATGCCTGTAAATCATTGAAATATAAATGACTTAAATTCTCCATTTGTGGAAATGTGTAAGTCACTGTGCAAGTTTTCGATCTTTGCGGTGAATTTGCGGCCGTAATCGCAACGCGCAATATCGATCACTTTCGTGAATCTATCACAATTTCTGATGAGTAATTGCATAGCCTTCGGGCGAAACGCTGGGATCAACACTCCGTCATAAGCCGGTGTGTCGGTCAGATGAGCTTCTTCGCGGCGTCGCGTTCGGCGTGTTCGAAAGCGTCTACAAAGGGCTCAAGCTCTTCTTCACTCATGCCGATACTTTGTCCAATCATGCGCCATCTGTCCACGGCGTGCGCAACTTCGCTCAATATCTCCTTGGCACGCGCGCTCGTGATGCGGAAATAAGCAATCACGGACATAAGGGCGTCGATGGTCATGTCGGGTCCTGCGTCCTCGGATATCCAGGTCTTCAATTCGTGCACGCGCTCGGGTGACGGGTTGATATCGAAGGCGGGCGACAACCGCCAGAATTCCCGATCTTCATGCAAGAAGCCGTGATTGCGCAGGTGATCGTCAACATTCGCAATCAGAATTGAGAAGGCAATCCGACGCCACAACTCTTCGATATCGGCTTGTGCGTCGGCCCCGTGTACGCGGATTGCGTCCACAATCTCCGTGTAGGCATGCTCTTCGGGTTCCGTCGCCTCAACGCCTAGCATCGTTGCGGCGGAGACATACATCTCGCGTTGTCCGTCGCCGCGCCGGTCGAAGCGGCGGATCAGCGCAACGGGCAAACCTTCGCTCTCGACAATACGCGCCGCAGCAGCATTGATCCCGGCAATTTTGGCGAGCGTGAGGGCGAGCACTTCTCCCTTGGTGACGGCGCGCTCGTCCGCGATGCTGGGAAACTTGCCGATGCTAAGAGCGCCGTCATCGTCAATGACCGTGCATTTCGGGCGCATGCCGCCAAGTGACGTGCCTCGCCCGCGCAAATACGCAAGGTCCGCTGCCGTCTCTTTGTTCGCTTCAACAGCACGCGACGCGCTAAGCAGATGCCCGAGTTCGACGAGTGGCGGAGCAGTCCTGCGTCCTTCTTCCTGCGCGCGCCGGAACACGCCGTCTTCGTCGCGAAAACGAAGCGCGCCGACACGGCTGAAATCATCCACGGCCAGGAGAAAATCAAGCGCGTTGAGCGGCTGCGCCTCTTCTTTTCCTTCGCGGTGCAATTCCTGTCTGCGTTTGATGTGATCACGCATAATGACGCGCCTTCCCCACCCGTCGGGCTCTGTGTCGGCAATCGCGGCATGGAAGAGAGAACCATCCTTCGACTTGCGATGGAACTGTGGTCCCGCCTGGATCGGAAGCGTCGGCCCAAGAGCGAAACGCGCGGGGTCGCCGAGCCAACCTGCGCCGTACTCGAAAACAGCGCTTTCACGACGCCCTTGCAGGTCGTAATGCAGCGTGCCGGCCTGCTGCCCGAGTCGCCCAGCACAACGTCAATGGTCCGCTTCATGACTGGGGCACCCGTGCTTTCTTCATGCGCACGCGCTTGGGCAGACGTTCTTCATCGAGCAGAAGGCCGGTGTCGTCGCGGCTCACGTCGATAAGTGTGCCAAGAGGGCTGCCAAAGCCCAGAACGAAAAGTGCCATCGCATAAACGCCAAGGCCGACCCGAGGGTCGCCCTTCTCTGCGCGCAGGTAGGTATTCTTGGCGACGCCCATGCGCTCGGCGACGGCAAGAATAGTAAGTCCACGTTTCCGCCGCGCGGTCGCAAGATCGCTGCCGAATTTGGTCAGCGACCGCTTGACGGCAGGGGGCAAGACATCTGATACACTCGATCTCATCTGTAAGGCTCCATATATAAATCCTTACTGCCTAATATGGTCCAATATATAGAACTTTATAGAATATGTCCAGCCGCACGCGTCCAACGGGTATCGCTTCGCCTGCCGATACCTACCGCGCCACGCACACGACGCTTGCCCTACACAGTTGGGGGTTCGATATCAACCGCTCTCGCAGCCGTCAGATCACGCTTTCGAGGCTTCAATCGATGAATCGAAATTGGGCTTGATGATGTAACGAAATGCCACCATCCTTTTATTATCGAAAAGCTGACGACAAGAGCCTTCGCGGGGAACCGTATCCTCCCTGCCATCATCACCGGCATCAACGTAGTGGCCAACATCGAATCAGCTCAGGATGAAATGCATGAGTGCAAAACAACAACGCGCGGGCAAGAGCAAGGAGTCTGGAGGCGAACGAAATGGCGGCTGGGCGGCTCTGAGCTGGGACGATCTGACCGAATGGGCGGGATCCCGCTCAGTGGATCGCGGAAGAGCCTATCAAAAACAGAGGCGCGTCCATGATCTCGCGATATCGGAGGATGGCTGGCTTCTGGCTACAGTGACTGGCGGCTCACGGTATGCAGTTACGGTCCGGTGCGAACCATCGCCGAAAAGGCGAGGGGCGATTTATTCCCGCTGCACCTGTCCGGTGGGCGCGAGCAGTTGCAAACACGCTGTTGCGGTAGTGGCCGAATACCTTCAAAGATTGAGTGGCGGTGAGAAAACTCCCATAGCAAACCAGGGGAAACCTGGGGACCGACGGGGCGTTCCCTCAGCCGCGAGCGGAGAAAAGCACGTTCAGACGATACGGCCCAAAAACCACTGTCACTCTTAACAGTGGTGCCCAGAGGGAAACTTGAACTTGAGCCGTTTGGCGGGCGTCTAAGCCCGCCGGCGAAATCCCGAGCGCAGTCGAGGGACCTCGCGCTTATGGTGCCCAGGGGGGGACCTGAACCCCCACGACCGTTTAAGGTCTGCGGATTTTAGGCCCCTTTTAGAGCGTTTTCCATCTGCAACGCGCGAAACGGGTTAACGTGAAATCGCCAGTATTGACGCGGGTTTCCTTCACACTGCTGCATGCATAGGGGCGCAAAAAGATGCACGAATCCCCGGTACAGATGGCGACTAAAATGTCTACCACTGCGATGGGAACCCCGGAAGCCTACGCAGATTCCCAAAGCTCTTTGGCCCGTGCTTCGGCCAGTGATTTTTTGAGTTTGGAGATTTCCGACTCGACAGTTTGAAAAGGCTTATAGTGTTGATCGAACTCAAGGATTGCTGGAATCGATTCTGAGCTGAATCCTATATGTATCCGATACCTGAATATGTTTCCCTCTTTCGACCACGAAGAGGATTGACTGAAAGGCTTTGTCATTAATTTAAATTCGTCGAGAATGGGACCTAGGTGGCTGACAATCCTTCTAAAAACGGCCGGGAAGTAGGATTCAACAAGGCTGGAGCTGACTTGGCCGAGTGGTGCTGCATGGTGCGGCCACTCTTCACGCTTCGATGTTTCATTGGCTACCACTTCGGGCAAAGAGGCATTTAGGGCCTTAACCCGATTCTTGAACTCTCGTAACCGCTCGATGCCAAGTGAAGTCACCACGTCCGGGGCATCCACGACCAGACTCTCCACTTCACGGTTAATCCACTTCACAGCTTCCGTCTCTAAGCCCGGTCTCACATCCGCAACCTTCGCATCGAGACTCAGCCTATCGGCTCATGCTGCTGTTCAAGTGAACGCAGAGCCTTCTCAATTTCCGCGCTGGTCATTTGGTTTCCCTCTTTGTGAAGCTAGGTTGTTCTTATCTTACGCTGCCCCTTTTCATCTGACCGTGAGCCGCTCTGCGGGGCTGTGGGCGCGATTGCGGAGTGCCCAACACTCAGTGTTATGCCACGATCATCGAGTCACAGTCGATTGTTGTTGAAATCGCAAATCCGGCACGCCCATCATGAAGTTGAGAAGGAGAAAGCCAAATGGTTGATTGATGACCGTTAACGACAAAGCTGCCGCGCTTGGAAAGCTCTATGACCGCGTCATCCGGATTGCCAAGGAAATGGGCGGCACCGCAACGCACCAAGTGTGTGCCTTGACTGTTCCCGTGCAGATGACGGCGGCACATCAGAGTGGAAAATGCCCCGGCCCTCATTGCTGAAATGCCCGATGATTTCCAAGTGGAGTTTATGCCCTCTTTCCCGTTAAACATTGGGAGTGCCTTGTCCGTTCGCATAAATCGCCTTCACGCCGGGTATCCCAAGAACGAATGGGCTTTTTACTATTCGCCCGACGGTTGGCGAAGGACCCAAGCGCTGCTATCGGACGAGGAAATCTGTGCATGTCTGACCCCGGAGGGACCCCGGCCCGCAAGGTACTAGCCGCGTAGGTCCTCCGGGCGAGTGGCCCGGCCTACGCACACGCTCACTCGCTCCGAGTCGGGGTGCCCCGTCCTAACTTTGCTAGGGCGGGAATCAAAACAACTCACGAACCGATTCCCAAGCTGGTGCCCAGAGGG
>CAVPBL010000011.1:0-193427 GCA_963701835.1 uncultured Acidobacteriaceae bacterium
CTCCGCCCATGTGCAGCGCCATCGCCACGAGTTGAGTTAAGGCAAACATGGGTAGGATGACGTTGGCCGTCCAGTTTGCCAACTCATCGTCGCCATCCAGAAAGACATCGGCGTTTGTCGCTCCGGTGTGCTGAACGAAGCCTTCCAGCGCGCGCAACATCCCCGAACACATCAAGGAGGCAAAGCCTCCGTAAAGCAACTGCTCGAATGGGCCACCCTTGCTGTACCGATACACGGCTCCCGCGAAAAACAGGCCAGCCATCGTGGGCATCATGGTGTTGCCGGCCCAGGAAGCAAGGTTCGTGATGGCGCCGTCGAGACTCATACCTTCTCCTTATGCAGCCATTGCCCGGAAGAGCGCGAGAAGACCACTCACGCTCAGAAAAGAGATCGCGGCGAAGACCAGCCTGGTCCAGGGTCTGTGCCGGACAAAGTTGATGACTGCTCCGACACAGGCCAGTCCCGCCGCGGCCGGCATGATCTGCCCGGCAATGTAGTTCCAAGGGAGGTCAGCATGTCGGTCATCGCGTACTGTCCTCCCGAGTTCCAGCCCTGCTATCAGTTGCATCGTGGCCGACAGAGACATCAGGAAGAGCGCCGCCACAATGGAGCCAAGCGGATTCTCCACCTGCCGCGCCATCGAGTGTTGCCTTCAGGACGAAATAGGCCGCAATCACCGGCACCAACTTGGCGACAACGATCTGGTTGACGAAGTTCTTAAAGACTGTCTCCATGCTTGCCAGCCAACTCGTGCCCACCGACCCGCTCGCTGAAGGAATGTTGATGCCTTGCGCCGCGATCCATGACAACAGTTGCGGGAGAGTCAGAAGGACGATCGTCCACAGAACCCACTTGCCCGTGCGGCCATTCACATGGAAGTTGACCCCTCCTTCATGTCGCAGGCTCACTCCCGCGGCGGCCAGCGTGCAGAATGCCGCCGGCACCGCGAGATCGAGCAGCAGTTGCAGCAGGTCGAGAAGGAACTGTGGCGGTTGCATCGCTCGGCGCTCCTTTACTGAATGCCTTGCGCTTGGGTGATGAAGCCCTCGGCCATGCGTCCAAGACCGGAGATCACCATCAGGGATACGCCTGTAACGCCCCAGCCCATATAGCCGCGGCCACTCTTGAAGTGCCATCCTGCGATTCCCAGGCAGGCGACCGCGATTACGGGAGCGATGACGTTGCAACTCCAGTTCACAATGTTGAGGACAGTGCCCTCGACCGTGGTCGCCTGCTGGCCCTGAACGGCCTGGCCGAACTGTGGCGACGTTCCGAGGTTCTGGGCTCTCGCCGCAAATGGCGCAAGGAGATTGCCCATCAGGATGAGACCCAACGCGAACTGGAGAGCGACACGAACCCAGTTGATTTGGTCGGGACGGTGGATGACGAGCGTGGATGTTGGAGCGGACGCTTGGGAGCGCCCCCAGTAGGTCAGTGCGGTTCTCATACGTTTTCTCTCCTGGACCCGGCTGCTCGGGGCATCCGTGTCGAGCGAGAGAATGGGTCGGAACCGGAACTCGGTCAAATGACCCGACGAAGACCAGAACAGGAAATCGCTCTATCTCTCAATCGTCTGTGCGGGTTTCGCGGTTAGGGTGACGCGCGCCGTCCTCAACCTTCTGCGTCGTGGCCCAATTTGGGAAAATCGGGCTAAAATCTCAATCGGAGGGACCGGTGTCGCAAGCTGTCGCCAGGTCAGGGACAACGGAATGGCATCCGTATCGCAACTGAATCCGTATCAATGCGACCAGTGCGGGACCACGAACATCGTGGCTGCCCCCGTCCTCTATCAACAGGGAACACGCGCCTATTCTGGCACGTTCAGTTCGGGGACGAGCCAATCCTACTCTGCTCAAGTGGCTGCACCGCCCAGCCCTCGTGGATACGGGCGACCTCTCTTGCTTTGGGGACCCGTGATTCTCTTCCTGTCTGTTTGGACGATTCGTCGGTTTCAGGTCGCATTCTCGAACTCCCTAAGACGACAATGTTTGGGCCAGACCTGGCTGCTGTCTTTCTGCTCCTCGATGTGGTTTCTTTTGCAGGTATGGTCTTCAAATTTCGCGAGCATAGCCCGCTATAACCGGGAGGTCTATCCTCGCCTCCATTGGAACTGGGAGCATACCTATATCTGCAGGCGTTGCGGGAAGCTCCGTTTGATCCCTTCATAGGCGCTGTCAGGCACAGGTTGCTGAAGGCGGAATGATCCCATACGGATGTCGCCGGCTGGAGGGCTGGGTTTATTACCCACATCTCACGATTTTGTCTCAACTCCACACTGAGGCATCGGGGTCGATCTTTGCTCATTTCCAAATTGAGCAATCGGGATCGATGATGCCTCAACCGCACAGTGGGTCATCCGGACCGATCTTTCCTCAAACGCGAATTGGGTCAACGGGAGCCAACTTTGCTCAACCGCACAGTGGGTCATCCGGAACGATTTTGCCTCAACTCCAGAGATTGAGCAATCGGGACGATTTTGCCTCAACCGCACAGTGGGTCATTTGGGCCGATCTTTACCCAAGCGCGGCCTGCCTGAATAGACACGACACTGATCGGGCAGCGGGAGAGTCTCCAAAGCATGGGAAGCTCAGCAGGCGCGGGAAGAAGAGACACAACGGTTTTGTGATGGATGGTGCAGGGCTTGCTGCCACCAATCTCTAATAAGCGGCCCGCAAACGGAATTCGTTCACAGCACACAGAAAGCCCTGGCACGCGGGCCAGGGCGAAGAGAGGAAGTGTTTGTTTTGCGGGCAATCTACTGGGCCGTGGCGACTACCTTGTGAAGTTCGGCAGGGCTTTGTTCATGCTTGGTGAACACGACGTAGATCTTGGTGTCGGCGGGAACGGAAACGACTACGCGACTGTTGGCATTGAGGTTCATGACTTCGGAATCGCCTGCGGTTCCGATGTTCTCGGCCAGCCGCTCCCGAAGCATATCGTCTTCGGAGAATGCGGCACTCGAATTGTTGCCCGCCACTTCGGCAAGAACCGAACCAATCCCCGAAGCGGCGCGCACCAGAAAGTTCTTGCCTGTGTTCTTCCCGTAAACGTTCCCTTTGATCGGCCCCAGATCGAGCCCGGTTCCAATCGCATCGATCTTCTCCCGCGCGCCATCGAGCAGTTCGATCTCGTCGAACTTCACGCTGACGAGTCCGCTTCGATCGGCCTGCTGGAGTTGGCCATACACGCGCGCGCCGGCGGGAACGATGATCCTGTCGCCGATGGCGTATGTGTACTCGACTACGGCTACCACGGGGGCCTGCACAGCACTCGATATCTGCGTCTCAAGCTTGGCTTGAATGCGGGTACCCGGCTTCAGTTCCAATCTTGCCGCACCATCGTCTTCGGAATTGACCTTCGGCGCTACCCCGGCCTGGTTCTGTGTCACACTTCGCACGAAAATGATGGACGGCTCCTTCAGGCCATTTTGCTGTACCTGCGAGGTCTGCTCAGCAGGAGGTCCGCCGTATGGCGCTGGATCTTCCCATTTCTGCTGCGTATCCGCAAAGGACGGTACGCTGCCCAGCGAAGTCGCCGCGGAAGGCTTAGCCGCCACTGGCTTGAAATGAGCCTGGTCGTTCAGGGAGCGTGTCCGCCGAATATCACCTGGCCCAAGCTGACCGTTGCTGTTGTCGGGCGCCGGCGTACGCACGGTGTCCATCACCGGCGTCACGCTGCCCTTGGGCGGTTTCATCAACTCCTGATTGGCCTGCTGAGACGGCTGCCTTACCTGCGTTGGCTTCTTCGGGGATTTGCCGACTAAAGCCGTGAACACAAAGAACAGAACCGCAACGGCCAGCCCGCCGCCGAGAAGGACGAGTTTGCTCTTGCTGATCCCTTCCACTCCCTTTGTGTCAGCTCGTGTCGCGAAGGTTGTCGCAGGTTCATGTCTTCCATTCAGGACGGTTGATTCACGAGCTTGAGTCGGCTCATGCGAGGGTACCGGCTCAGTGGATTCCTCGACTGTGGTGGGCATGCTTCCGTTCCTGCTGGTGTCATTGACGCTCATGGCCTCTGTACTCCTTTCTATTTGCCGTCGCCGGAGATGGGTGGGGTGAACGGCAGACGAATCAAGATGGGACGATCCACCTGGTCCGCCTGCGCGATCTGCAGAAACAACTTCTCCGTCGACTCCTTGAAGTTGGGTCGGTCGAAGACAACCACGCCATCAGCTCGGCCTCCAGGCTCAAGCCGTGTTGCGCTCAACCGGTAGTCGCGGATCTCCAGCTGATCCGAGATGATGCCTTTGCCTTCCTTCTTTTTCTTCTTTGAGGCCGTGCGTCCCGTGATCTGGATCTGCGGCGGAACGATCTCTACGGGCTGATCCGAACTGTTCAGGACGGAGTAAGAGATCACGGTCTCGTTGCTCCATTGCCGCATGTCGCAGATCGATGTCTCGATCTGCTTGTCCTCCCATTTCGTCCATTTGGGGGCGTTCACTTTCTGCTTGTTGTCTGAATTCCTCGTCGAGATTGGAAAGTGGTGATGACTCCGGGCCGGTGTCCGCGCCATTGATTCATGCGCTGGGACCTTGCCAGGTGCGGCTGGCATGGCCGGAGCCCCGGAGTCCGAGGAAATCAGAAAGCTCCGCGCGGATCGGTACTCGATCAGGAAGTCCACCGGCTGCGATTGATTCGGAATGCCAGTGCCATCGCTGACCAACTCCAGCGTCACGTGCTGGCCCGATTTCGTCGCGATCAGGAGGTTCGACTGAGCAGCCTGTTTCGTGATGGGCTTGACATAGACATACTCCGGCTCACCCTCGTTGTGCTCGGCCTTGAACTCACCCGGACTGCCCAGAATGACGGATGTCACCTCCTCTGGCATACGGATGGTCGACTCAAACTCCGGCCGCAGATGGAGGACCGTGATCTCTCTCGGGTTGATCGTTATGGTGGCGACACGTGCTCCAACCGTTGCGTCCGTCGCGCTGAGGCGCAGCGGAATCAGGAGTGCGATGGGGATGAACCAGCTAAGCTTCATGGCGTTGACCTCCTCGGCGGCCTCATGGCCGCATATTTGCGAATCATGAACTGCCGCCGGACCGCCAGCACGTAGGCCACAACGTCCGGGTTGTGATAGTTCAATTGCTCCCGGGCGATCCCATGGTCGCCCGCGTAGTAGGCCGCAGACGACCAGGCGCAGATCCCCGTGGAACTCCCACATCAATGCCGTCACGTAGCGCGTGCCCGCGGCAATGTTCTGTTCTACGTCGAAGGGTTTGAAGGCGCCGTAACGACGCGCTGTCGCCGGCATGAGCTGCATCAACCCCATCGCTCCCTTGCTCGACAGTGCTCGCGGATTCCACCGCGATTCCACATCGATCAGCGCGGCGACCAACTCAGGTGAGACACGGTAGTGCCCCGCATATTGCCGCACAAACTGCGCCGCCGGCGCGGGATCGACTTGGGCCGGTGCGACTCGGGAAACAGCAGCAACAGCAGGAGTAGGCATCGCTTCATGAAGGCTGGCCCTCCAGGGAGCGCCAGGCTCTGCGCAAATCGGGCGCCGTCGTCGAGCAGGCTCTTGAATCCTTCGCGGAGCAACAGATGACGCCGGTCCTTCTCCGTTTTTGCCAGGAACGGCAGCAGCACGTCGCGGTGCTCCTCGGTTACGTGGTCGGTTCCGAGCAGTTGAAGTGCGTTGGCAAAGTCGATCATCTCCGAGACCGAGGGCGGCTTTTCGAGAGAATAGTTGCGGAACGAGAGCGCAATCCCCGCCATCTCCCGGTGAAACGTCTCATCGGCCTTTGGAGTGCGGCTGGCGATGATCTCCGCCTCGCGCTCCGGCGTCGGGTGCTCGACACGCACGTAGAGACTGCGCCTCCGGATGGGGTCGCCCAGTCTGCGCTCCTCATTACTGGTGAGCACGACGAAGGGAATGCTCTTTGCTGCGACCGTACCGAACTCGGGAATGGAGAGCTGCCAAGCAGAGAGGATTTCTAGCAGCATCGCTTCGAAACCGTCGTCTACCTTGTCCAATTCGTCAATCAGCAGCACGCACGGCTGTTCGCATTCGAGGGCCCGCATCAGAGGTCCGGGCCGAAAGAAGTCCCGCCCCTTGAGGTTCGCCTGCACCATCTGCCAGTTCTCGTGCTGGCCCTTCGAGAACTCCATGTAGAGCCGCTGCAGACCCTCATCGAAGCGCCCGATGGCCTTGTCCTCTGTCACGCCGCGATAGCACTGGAGCCGCTCGACATGCGTGTTCGCAGCCGCGGCAACTGAGATTGCAAGTTGCGTCTTCCCGGACCCCGCTGGCCCCTCAAGCAGGAGAGGCTTCTGGAGCTTCGCGGCCAGATAGACGACCTGCACCATCACGGGATCGATGAAGTAGCCCGTTGCCGCGAGCTTGCGGGCAAGTTCCTCAAGCGAATCAAACATCCTCAGTTTTCTCCCACGGTCAACAGAATGACCACCCGTCTGTGACCGGCGGCCTCGACCGAAAAGAGGATGTGTCCATATCGGAATTCGGTCAAATCCGATGCAGTCGAGATGTTTGTTTCTCGATTTCCGGTCCTTTGTTGCCAATTTGACCGAGGTGGCAAAGAAGGACATGATGCCTTCGTTCGAGACCAACGAAGACCGCGCGCGGTTCGGCAACGGAGGGACGAATGGCACATCCGGCGACTTCCATGAATTTTGAGCAACGAAGCACCATCGAGAGAATCTCAGGCGGCGAGGCCGGAGATTGGTATCTTTGAAGATCTGCTTGGCCTCCACGAAGCCGCGTCCTTGCTGGGGATGCACTGGAAGACGCTCGAAGGAATGGCCAGATCCCGAAAGATTCCGGCTTTTAAGGTCGGAAAGCGGTGGAGGTTCCGCGTCAGTTCGCTGAATGTGTGGCTGGAGCATGGATTAAACTCAAATGCAACCAACCACGTTGCTCTGACTGGACAGGAGTGATTTCCTTGAAATTCAGGCGGCAACGATTTCAGCGAGGCACCCTGCGCAAGGTTGCGCGGGCCGACAATCAATGGGCCTGGGAGTACCGTTACCAGGACCCCATAACCGGCAAACGAAAATCTATGTTCCTAGGCACAGACAGGTTTCCCACGCAGGTCGCAGTCGAGCGGCATCTGGAGGCCTTTGTGCTCAAACTCAACTCGGAAAACCCAACCCAGGCCATTCTGGAGCCAACCTTCAACGCTTTGCTGGATCGTTTCGTCGAGGAAGAGAAGCTGCTTGAAATCAAGGAGCTTCGTCCTGGTGATCGAAGCGGGCTCGTAGGGGAACTGAGCTACTCAACTGCCAGCTCGTATCTGAGCGTTATCAAGCAGATTCGCGCGAAGTGGGGTAGCCTCCGGATCACTCGGATCAAACCGGTTCAGGTCCAGGAATGGCTGAAGAAGATGGACGCCGCGCCGAAGACCAAAGGCCACGTCAAGGCCCTCATGCATCGACTGTATGAGAAAGCCATGCTGTGGGAGATGGTCGAGTGGCAGCGGAATCCGATGCAACTGGTAGAGATCAAAGGGATCAGTAAACGCCAGAAGAAGCCAATCGTCCTCACCGTCGAGCAGTTTTACCAAATCCTCGAACTGCTGCCGCAACCCTATCGCACGATGATGGTGGTGGCGCAGTGCACCGGCCTCCGGGCCGAGGAGGTGCTGGCGCTCGAATGGCGGGACATCGACTTCGAGAACCTGAGCATGAGAGTCGTCCGGGCAGTCGTCCACGGTCGTGTGAAGATCGTAAAGACGGAATACTCGGAGGACGATCTTCCTCTCGATCCCGATTTCGCGGCGATCCTCTTGGACTGGAAATACAAGTCCGAAGGGGAAAACCGGAAGGTTCTGGCGGCGGGGAAGACCCCAATTATGGGGTCAGAGCTGGTTTTCACCAGCCCGGTCACCGGGCGTCACTATCACACGGCCCCTATTCAGCAGGACTACATCCGTCCGGCTGGATGCTGTCTGGTGGAGTGTCCAAACTGCGGGGCGGGCGTCGGCATCTGGTGTAAGCAGGATAGTCTAACGCCGAATGGCAAACGCCTGCCCATCCATGAAGAACGCCGAGACGCAGCGGGGAAGTACGACGGTACGGGATGGCATACCTTCCGCCATACCTACCGTTCCTGGCTGGACGACACCGGGGCGCCGATGGGGGTGCAGCAGAAACTGATGCGGCACGCCCAGATCTCGACCACGATGAACGTGTACGGAAACGCCTTGATGACGGCCAAGCGTGAGGCCAACAGCAAGGTGGTCAGGATGGCACTGAGGAGCGCATAGCCATGCAAGGAAACCCGCAGACACAGCCAGAAAACCCCTCGGCGTTTTGAGCGGCGCTGTTATTTGGGGTTATCTGGGGTTGGCCAATCGGCTAAATGGTTGCGGGGGCTGGATTTGAACCAGCGACCTTTGGGTTATGAGCCCAACGAGCTACCGGGCTGCTCCACCCCGCACTTTTATCTTATCAAGCCAATGAACGCGGGTCAATCGACGCGGCGGCGCAGTGCGCGCGAGACCAAGGCAAGCGAGGGTGAGAGTCGATTCTTACAGAGATTCCCGGAAATGTAGCGATTCGGAAAGCTGCGGCCGGCAGCCTGCGGATTCGACTCCGCCGTCCTGCTGCGCCTACTTCACGTCCGTTGCGTCCTCGTCCGGCTCGCCTTCGACCGAGATGCGCAGCGAGCGCAGAAAGTGCAGGTCGTTTGGGGTGAAAGTCCCCAATTCGCCTCCGGTCTCCTCATCGGTCCCGACGGCGTCTTCTTCCTTCGCGTGAAACCTCATTCAGACCGATCGTGGCTTCAAGCATCAGCAGCACATCGAAGCCGTGCTTGCGGATGTCCTGCACCACGCCGGCGATCTGCTCGCTCTCAATGACCGACTCATGGATGGCCTCGCCCAGTTGCTGAATGAGTTCACGCAGACGGGATGTCACGGCTACCTCCATGAGCGGCGGCCCGCATCGGGACGAGAGCGCGGGTTGCGGCGTGGAATCTCTTTACCTTACTTCCATTCCCGTTTGAGAGCAACCCGGGAGCCGCGGCCAATGCGGCGCAAGGCGCCGTGAGCCACTGCTACCATCATAAACGGTATGAGACCCGCGAAACATCGGCCGCGCTCTGGGCATCGGAGTTCGCGTCGCCGGGCGCATTGCAGGCCAGCGAGTCGCGGCCCGCGCACATCCGCCGCCGAGCGCGCCTCAGTCCCAGGCGCAACCCGGCGGCTGCCGGCCCCGGCCGTGTGATCGCAAGCTCAAGCCATCGGCGCAAGCAGCGAAACAAGTCGCAACCCAGGCCGGCATACGTGAGTCAACGGTATCGGCGGGCTTCTTGCGTCCATTCCGCCGCGTCAGGCGGCATCGTCTGGCTCGAAGCCACCGGCACATTCTTCCTCCTGTTCGCGGCTCTCTTCGCCTTGCGTCTTTGGCAAAACTGGACTGGAATCGGACTAACGCGATACCTCGCGATTTCTCGATCGGCGCAGCGGTGGTTTTTCTCTACCTGGGAGTCAGTTCTTTCTGGCGCGCGCGGCGCCGATAATGACGACCTGCAGGTTGAGTTTTTCCCATCGGCTGCATTGCCGCCCGCGCGAGCGATCGGGCACGCCGGCCTCTTCTACAGGCCGCCGGCGTCGACAGTCTTCATCAGTCTCGAAGACCGCGCCATCAAAGACGATGATGCGGTCCTTGCGCAGATTCGCAACGTCTCTCGAGCGGCGAATGGCGCGTGAGAATGAACCGGCTGAGGAAGCCGGGCTTGATCTGCCCGAATTTCTCCTTGAAGGCCAGCCGCTTCGAGCCGGCGCCCGTGGCCGAGTTGATCACGGCCAGCGGCGGAAAGCCCGGCGCGCTCCATCAATTCCAGCTCGTACAGCAGGCCCAGTCCGTGCGCCACGCCGTAGGAACCGGCATCGCGCCGGCGATCACCTGCACGCCCATTGCGTGAGCCTTCGACCAGGCTCTTCGCGTGCGCGTCGAGAATCTTCTTCAGGTTGGCGACGACCTCCGCGTCCCAGCCCATCCGGTCCGCATGATCCACCTGCTTTTGCACCGGCGCAAAGGTCGGCACCCATGCAATCTGCCGGTCGCGCATCTTCGCCAGCTGATCGTCGCGAACAAAGAATCCGTGCTCGATCGAATCCACGCCGCCGTCGATCACGCGCTCGATGCCGGCATCGCCGGAGGCGTGCGCGAGCGTTTGCTTGCCAAACGACTTTGCGGCCGCGACGAACTCGCCAATCCGCTCCGCCGTCATTTGCGGCTGCGGCCGTCACCGCGCCTTTCTTGAAATTGATGATGCCGGTCGGAATCAGCTTGATGCGGTCGGCCCCGGCCTTGACACGCGCCTCCACGCATTGCCGCGGCGTCAGACAATCCTCAAACGGCTCGGCCATGAAGCCGCCGTAGCGGCCGCGGTGATGAATCGCCGCGCCGGGGCTGTCGACATACGGCATCAGCGGGCGGTCCGCGCTCGGCGTAAAGCTTGCTCAGCGCCAGGCCCACGCCGTCCTTGTCGCCCGCATCGCGGACTGGCGGTGATGCCGAGCCGCACGAGCTTTTCCAGCCGCGCGCGCGCAAGCTGCAACAGCTCCGCCGGGCGTCTGCTTCAGATAAGCGGAGCGCTTATCCGGATCCAGTTCGCCGCCTTCGAGAAACAAATGCGTATGCGCGTCAATCAATCCCGGCAGCAGAGTGTAGTCCGGCAGGTCGAGATCCGGTTCGCTGCTGGCCGGCGTTCAGCAAATCCGTCGGCGGCGAATCCTCGCCGGCAAAGAGGATGCGATTCTTGTCGTAGACGACGTGCGCGTTGCGCAGGGGCGCTGTGCTCACGCCGTCCAGCAGCGTTCCCACGCGCAGCCAGACGCGGCGGTCATCGGTCGCAGCGGAAATGAGGTCAATCTTGAGCATTCTTCGCAAGCCGGCGTTCAGAAATCGACGGCCTCAGCCTCTCTGCAAATCCCCATGATGGCTTCAGCCTGGCGGAAGCCGGACGTCTCGTGCGTCTCGCCCTCGCCGCGGGCGGCCCTGCTCCAGCGCTTCACGAAGCTTGGCCACCATGGGATGATCCGGCGGCAAGCGGCGCCGGAGTCTTTTCCGGATTCGCCAGCGCAAAATCCAGGCCCGCTTCCATCCCCAGCGTCAGGTAGGCCTTTTCCAGTTCCTCGCGGACCTCTTTCGGCGTGCCCCAGGCAAAGTTGGAAAGGCCCACAATCATGTGAACGCCCTTCAAATCAGGGTCGGCGCTGATCAGCCGCATGGCATCGAGGCCGATATTCACCAGGCCGTACGTGTCCGCGCCCACCGGCGCCAGGCCGGGATCGATGATGATCTGGTCGTTGCGGCGGCCCGCCTTGGTCACCAGCAATTCAACAAAATGCTTTGCCGCGCGATATGAGTCCTGCGGATTCAGGCATTGCGAAGTGCCGCCCGGCACAAATGTCTCCGAGGCCATCACCACGGCGAGCGTGTCGTAGTGCTTCACCAGCTCGACCATCTCGTCAAGCCGCTCGCGCGACGCGGCCAGCGAGTTCAGAATCGGCGGCGCCGCTCTTCTTCCGGTCGTAGTGTTCCAGCGCCACCTTGTGGTACTCGACCGAAGGATTGTCGAAGGCGATCGGCGTGGCCGTCGCTTCCTGAATGGCCGGAATCACGTCGGGCAGAAAGTCGAGCATCTCCTGCCTCCGCACCTGGATGCGCTGCGTGCCATCGAGATTCAGCGTCAGATAATCCGCGCCCAGGTCGGCCTGCAGCTTGGCCAGTTGCTGATAGCCCTTCAGGATCGCGCGCGGTGAACGCCTTGCGCGCGCGGGCATAGGAGTTGTTCATCAACTCGCCGACAATATGCAGTTTCCTGTTCATTGTTTTTGAAGCTCCGGTATGCGGAGAGCCGTGCTCCGCCTTTGCGGCCTCCCGTTTTGAAGTGTGATCGCGGCCCAGCCACAGATTGGCCCACGCCGAGGTTCCGCGCAGGCCCTGGTTCTGGATCACGGGCGCGTGGTCGAGCAGCTTCTCTTCGCGGCCATCGTGTTTCAGGCGCTCGTAGGCGCGCAGCCAGATGCAGTCGCCGTATCCGTCCACTTCGCAGCGGCCTTCGCGCGTGCCGCCGCACGGGCCGTTGCGCTGGTTTTTCGCGCATTGCGATTCGGGACAGAGATACGCGATGTCGGGCAGCGAGCAGTCGCCGCAATCCTTGCAGCGGTACAGGACGGCCTTGCTCAAATCTTCAAGCGCCCGCAGCGGCGCGGGTCCCTGCATCGGGTCTTTCGCAGTGCGCGCAGACTTTCGCGCCCCAGCTGGCGAACGCCGTGCCGGGGGCGAACATCGTCGCGTGCGACAACTTGGAGATCTGATAAACGGCGGTGACATGCTTCGATGAAGCCTGCGGCCGCGGCGTCTCTTCGTGCGCGATTCGGCCAGGCCCGTCGCCGGATCTTCGCGTAATAGAAAAATTCTCCGGGCCGCGAGAATCGGATTTCGCGCGCAAACTGCTTCCAGTCGTCCGGCGCAAAGCTCCGCTCAATCTCAAGAATCTTCTCAATCGCGGGAAAGTTGTGCACTCCGCCGAGATACACGCCGCGAAATCCGAGCCCGCGATAGATCGCAATCTGCTTGGCGGCGAACTCCAGGAAGAACGCCTTGCCGCGATCGGCGGATCCGGCTCTGCTTCCGGCAAAGCTCCCATAGCGCCTCGCTCACCACGACGCCGGGAATCCTGCCCTCATGGAAAAGATCGGCGACGCGCGGGCTCAACAGATACACATTGCCGATCAGCGGAGTCTCCTTCATCCCGTGCGCGTCCATGTAGCAGCGCAACTCGGAGATCTTCCGCGAGTCGAACCCAATCTGGTTGATGATGAACTGCGCGCCGCACTCGACCTTCTTCTCGAGCTTCAGGTATTGCGGAATCACCTCGCCTTCGCGCAGCTTGAAGTTGGTGGTCACCGCGCCAATGCAGAACTGCGTCTTTTCCAGGCGCTGGTTTTGCCGTTCGCCGTCTCCGCGCGCCAGCCCCTGGTTCATTTTGCTCAGCAGCGAAATCAGGCCAATGGAATCGATGTCGAAGACCGGCCGCGCCAGCCCGTCGTTGCCCGCCACCGGGTAGTCGCCGGTCATGGCCAGAATGTTGTGGAAGCCCTCGCTGTTCAGCATCCAGGCTTCGCTCTCCAGGCCATTCCGGTTCAGGTCCTTGCAGGTGAGGTGAATCACCACTTCCTTGCCCGCGTAGAGAATCGGCCGGCCCAGAACCAGCGGCGCCAGTTGCGGATTGCCGCCGGCGTTGTCGGTGATCGAGATCCAGTCGATGTCGCGGGCAGGCGACGAGCTCGTTGGCGAAGTCGCGCGCCTTGATGGCGCTCACTCCGGCCATCGAACCGCGCACGGAAACCAGCTCCGTGGCGACAAGAAAGCGCGTCGGGATCGGCGAGTTTTTCGCGCAGCGTCTGCATCTGGCGCCGGGAAAAAGCTCCAAAAATGAGCAAGGTATCACGAATTTATTCGAGACGTGAATTATAGAGATGTCCATGAGTCCTGGCAACTGTTCTCAAGGAAAGAGGATAGCGATCGGCCTTTTGCGCGAACCGCCATCAAAAAGATGCCATCGCTCAGGGCGGATGAGCCGGTCAGAGCGCCCTGGTGCGGTTGTAAAGAGTGGCGGCAAAATCACTTCTCAAAGATACTTGCGAATCACCGCGCCAAAGCGGGTGTAAAGGAACGAGACAGCCAGCAGTGCCAGTCCCAGGACGATCAGCGTAGTGTAGCGGTCAGGAGGCGCGAGAGCCCAAACGTCCATGAGCAGAATCTTGACCACGCTCACCAGCAGCAGTGCAAGCCCGACAAGCCGGAAGCTGCGCTCGCCCACCGCGAGCGCGAAGAGAAAAACGGCAACACCCACCAGACTCCATGCAATCGTAATGTGGCCGGAGCTGAGCTTCATGGCAAGCGCCACAACCATCAAGCCAAACGGAGCAAAAAAGAACCACTGCTCCGGGCGCCGAAGATGACCACGAATTCTTTAAGCAGCTCGATCCAATCGCCCGCCCAAAGCTCCGACATTGCGCAGCTTGAAAGCAAAAGGAAGCGCCGCCAACAGTCACCACTGCGGCC
Source organism: uncultured Acidobacteriaceae bacterium (assembly GCA_963701835.1). Taxonomy (GTDB): domain Bacteria; phylum Acidobacteriota; class Terriglobia; order Terriglobales; family Acidobacteriaceae; genus Telmatobacter. The sequence goes on from CAVPBL010000011.1 coordinate 14,049, forward strand.
AGCGCGACATGAAACAGTGAGCCATTCCAGAATCCCTCTGGTGTGCTGGCTTCCAGATCGAAGAAAATCCCTCGCATCACGGCAGCCACGGCCAGCGCCACAGCCCAAACCACAAAAGCGCGGCGCCTCATCAGCCACGCCGCACCCATAAGCAGCGGTCGCCATTGCTGCCCAAATGCCCGTGACCCAGATCGCGCCATTGGGTACCGGAACCCAGTCAGATGGGAAGCGATAGGCGAACCAAAGTGCAATCGCGAGCGTCCCCAATCCGTCGGTGAGTGTTCCGGCAACATGCTCAGCCCGCTCGCAGCGGTCGCGATTCAGCGTCCGCTCAAACAGCCAATAGCCAACTGCCGCGAGCACCAGCACTTCAAGCAGAGCGGAGATGAACGAGATTGAAGGGAGCCAGATATCCCGACGGCGAGGCGAATGGCGCCGAAATGATTGTCGAAAACATCGAAGACCAGGCACTTCGCAAATGCGGCGCCGGCAAGCAGAATTCCTTGCCATCGCAGGGATGCAATTCGCGAGGCTCGACCCGCCTCAAACAGCGCCAATCCCAGCACTGCCCAAACCGCCGCGAGGATAAAGCTCAGATGAAAGATTCGGCAGCGGCGATCGCCAACAGAGTCGATGCCACCCAGGAATAGCCCAAAGCGATCGGTGCGCGTGAATCCTCCGGCGTCGGTTTCCCGCGCATTCCCGCATAAACCAGTGCAACGGAAATGAAGCATCGGCGCTTTGTGGTCCCACCAGCCTGAACCGCTGCTCCAAAGAACCCATGGAAACCATCCCATTACCGCAGCCGCGGCAAGGAGATCTGCCTGCAACCCAACCGAAGCCGCCTTGAACTTCTTCGCAGTAATCCTATGAGAACGCGAGCGCCAACCAACTCGAAACGACCCACACGGAGGGAAGAACAACCCACAAGGCCGCGGCCGCCGCAGCGCACGGCCAGGTAACTTGTGATGCCCATTGCGATTGCTTCAAAGTCGCTTTGCTCGTTGATCTGCGGCCAGCGGCGAGGATAGACCTCGCCATGGATCCAATAAAGGGCGGCTGCCAACGCAAGCGCCACCGCTAAGGACACATGGCGATTCGGGTCTGGCGTAGTCGAGACGGAAGAGCACGAGGGGAACAACGTCGCGCACCGCAAGCACCGCTCCTGTGGCAAGTCCCGCCAGAAGGCCGAGGCGCCGAAAGACCGGTTCATCCAAGCGCAACCCGCAGAGAGCGAGAACCTGCGCTTCGACCAGCCAGAGCACCGGCCAACTGACGCCTTGGAATTTGAACGGCACTGCGGCGACCAGCAGAGCGTCGCCGATGGTGGAAAGAACAACAAATGCCTGCCGGCGGCGCGCACGCAAAGTAAACGCCAGCGCCATCTCCGATCGCGCCCATCGCGGCCAGCGCCCACCATGCCCACTCCGGATGCGCCGCCTGGTATTTGAGCAGGCCCAGTACGCCTCCGGCATTCAGCACTGCGGCAAGCGCCGAAATGTTTTCCTCAGCTTCTGGTCGAGAGGCGTGCGCAACACGTATGCCAGCCGGAAAATGATCCAATACATCACGATCAGGACAACCGACGGCCAGAACTCAGCGAAAGCCGCATGGTCTTGCGGCAGGACGCGCGTAAGCCAGACAAAGTGGCTCAGGTAGACGGCAATTAGTCCCAACGGTCTTCAAGAATGGCCCAGTGGCGAATCGTCGTTACCACCACAACCCCAAGGCCAGAATCGCGCTCGCGGTCAAGACTGAAAACTACCGTTCCGCTCGAAGCCTCAAGGTGGCTGGTAAGCAGCGTGGCAAATCCCAGCATAAATGCGAGGCCTGTAACGGACTGCGAGCGGTAGAGCAAAGAGTGCGCCACCATGGCCGCGGCGACAAGCAACATCAATACGAGGTCCGCGACGAGAGAATGAAGGACGCGGGCCGCAGCAATATGGTGCATGGCAAAGGTGGTGAAGAAAGCCAGCGCCCATCCGCCTCCAATGCCTGCGCGGGCAAAGATGCGATACGCTGGTCTTGCGCTCAAGCCATACGCCGCCAGCCAAGAGGGCGAAGCTGACGACGAAGCCGCACAGCACTTTGCCCGCCGGGCCCCAGCGTCTGAAGTCTTCCAGGCAAGGAAGAAGGCCACTCCCAGGACCAGCAGAGCGATGCCCAGTTTGTTGAGCCAGTTCGTGCCGAGGCGCTCTTCCAGCGAGAAGACGCGCTCGGCGCCCGAAAGTTGCGCGGGCTCAGGAGCGGGCGGCTGGCCAAAGCAAGGTGCAGATGCGGTGAAGAAGCGGGCGAAGGTTGGCTTGTCGGCGATGGTACTCTGCTTTGTGGCTCGGCTGCGGATATTAATGGGACGGTCGCTGCAGGATGCAGCGTCTCGGGAGTTCGCACTGGCTCGGGTTGGGGCGTGGGCGGAGGTGCGGCCTGAACCGCCTCGACTTTGATCGGCGGCGGGGCTGCCGCCGGCGGCGCAGGAGCGGCCTGATCAGACTGAGCGGGCTCCCGTCGCGGTTCCTCGGCGGGAGCTGACTTCCGCTGGACGAGATTCTCCAGCCTCTCTTCCAGGTAGTGGATGCGGCTGATTAAGGCGGCGATCTCCCCGCGCAATTCGCGTGCCCGGGAGTTGGCCGTCGCAATCGCGACGATCGGCAGGGCGATCAGCGCGACGAGCACCAAGACGAGAATCAAAACAATGAAGTCCATATGCGAAGGTTGGCGGAATTATATTCCTGTCCGATACGGCCGTCGCTAAAAAGCGGAAAGAATCGATCACACCCGCGGCGGCGGGGGCTTGCGCCAGAGGTGCCAGATGGCCAGCGCCAGAGCGAGTGCGCCGAGGCCAAAGGCCAGCACGGCCAATTCGCCGCGATGAAGTTGCCAGCCCTTCCAGAAGGCTGCAGCGGCGGCGATCAGCATCACGATGCCTCGAAATCGGTTCACGTACGCATCCTTTCCGCGGCAGTGCTTCGCACGGGAGTGGTTTTCTTCATCCTAACTGCTCTCGGCGCGTTCAAGGGTTGCGGCGCCGGATTGACCTCGCGACCGGCGGTGCCTATGGTGAGTAGGTGAACCAAGACGTCTCAAGAAAAGGGAATCCGCATGTCTGATCCTGTTGCACCTGCTTCTGCCGCACCGGTCAAGAAGACGGCACTGAATGCCACGCACCGCGCACTGAAGGCCAGGATGGTCGACTTCGGCGGGTGGGATATGCCGGTCGAATACCCAGGTCCCGGCGGAGGCCTGATCGCCGAGCACACGGCTGTGCGCACCGGCGTGGGCCTCTTCGACGTGAGCCACATGGGCGAGATCCAGTTCCGCGGCCCCGGCGCGCTGGCCGCGGTGCAGCACATCACCATGAACGACGCGTCGCGGCTCCAGGATGGGCAGGCGCACTACTCGGCGCTGCTCACACCGCAGGGCACATTCGTGGACGACATCCTTGTCCACCGGCTGGGCGCGAACGATTACCTGCTGGTGGTGAATGCGGGCACTACGGACAAGGACTTTGCCTGGATCCGGCAGCAGGTGGGCGGCTGGCCGGAGATTCACCTCAGCAACTATTCGTCCTACTACTCGCAACTGGCGCTGCAGGGGCCGCGCGCGCTGGACACTCTGAGCAAAGCTGACGAAGGTCGATCTCGCGTGCGATCAAAAACTATTGGTTCACCTGGGGAACGGTGGCCGGCATTCCCAACACGCTGATCGCGCGCACGGGCTACTCGGGCGAGGACGGCTTCGAGGTGTACATCCCGTCGGACGAGGCGACCACGGTGAAAATGTGGAACGCGCTGATGGAGGCGGGCGCGGAGTTCGGCATACGGCCATGCGGGCTGGGCGCGCGCAACACGCTGCGGCTCGAGGCCGGGATGAGCCTCTACGGGCACGAAATCTCAGAGGAGATCAACGTGCTCGAAGCCGGGCTCGACCGCTGGCTCAAGCTCGACAAAGGCGCTTTCATTGGGCGCGACGCTTTACTGGCGGTGCAGGCAGCCGGCGGGCCGAAGCGCAGGATCATCGGTCTCGAGATGGTGGACCGAGGCATCGCGCGCGAAGGGTACGAAGTGCATGGTCTTAACGGGAACCGGATCGGTACGGTGACTTCCGGCTCCCCTGCGCCGTTTTTGAAGACCAACATCGCCATGGCGCTGGTTCCAGCGTCCGTGGCTGCCAGCGGAGCGGACGTGATCGTGCAGTGCCGCGCCAATCGAGTGCGCGCCAAGCAGGTGCCGCTGCCGTTCTATAAGCGGGCGAAGAAGTAGGCGGCTGCGCCCGGGTCAAGGGTGGGGCGTTTCCGCCTCGAATCCATCGACCTATAGGTCATAAAAAACGGACCGCGAGAGCGGACGGAAAATCGTCGCATCGCGAGCTCGTGGAAACGTAGACCTGTAGGTCGTCTAATCGGCAAAAAATGTGACCTACAGGTCGTCGGAAACAGCGAAAATCGTCGCATCTTTGGTTCGCGGCAGGCTTTTTTCAGGCTGCCGGCTTCTGAATGCGCTCGCCAAGCTGGTTGATCACGCGATAAGCCGAGAGCGCCGCGCCTTCCTGCCAGCCGACGATGCGGCTGGTGTGGTCGCCGGCGAAGTAGACGCGCCGATCGGGCGATTGCAGCGTTTGCGAGCGCCTTCTCGTCGTTCCACGCAAAGCTGATCCACGAGCCGAGGTTGTGCGGGATGTGTCCCCAACTGACGTAGATCGGGTTGGCCAGATCCTTGCCGTGGCCGGGATGCAGCAGCTCGATGGAGCGGCGCGAGGCATCGAGCTTGGCCTGCATGTTGGGCAGCGAGGCCGAAGGCGTAACCATTTGCGACCTGGGTTCGGTAGGCGAGGTCGGACTTAGTCGAGCAAGATCGGGAAGCGCGCCGAGCGGCGGGCGGTTGCTCGATGGAGTAGCCGCCGATGACGATGCCGCGTCTCTGAAAAGAAGCGCGCGCTGGGATACCAGACCAGGTCGACGGTCTGCTGCAGATAGGAGATGCCGCCGAAGATGTTCGCTTCCTTCTCCCAGAAGCGCGGCGCCTCCCACGCAATTTTGTAGGCGGAGTCGTACTGGACCGTGTCGAGGATGGCGCGAATCGGCGCGCTGAAGTCGGCGTCGAGCGTGCGCGCAATGGTGAGCGGCATGGCGCAGATGCAGTAGTCGGCCTCGATCGTCTGGTCGGCGCCGCGAGCCGATCGCGTGTAGGTGACCGTGACGCCCGAGTCCGACTGGCGAATGCGGCTGACCGCCGCGCCGTAGCGGATCACGGAGTCGAGCCGCGACGGCGAAGGCGAAGGGGATGCGGTCCATGCCGCCGATGGGCTGAAACATGGTGGGCTGCCACTCGAGGACTTCTTCCACCAGCATGCCCTGCCACAGATCGGCGTCGAGCAACTCGTGCATGGCGAGCGGATCGTTGACGACGGGCATTGCTGCGTCGGCGCCGGGCGGAACTTTGAAGCCGGAGCGGTCCGTGCCGCGGAAGAGCAGATCGGGATTGAGATCGCCGTACTGGCGCAGGAACTCGATCATGCGCTCGCGATCGTCGGCGGTCGATCTCCTGGTCGAGCGCGCCCTTGCGGATGCACTTGGCCAGCAGCTCGCTGACGTGGCCGCGCGTGTCGTTCACCACGCGGCGCTCGGCGACGGCCACGCCGCCGTTGAGCTTGTCGCTCTGCATCAGCGCGCTGCGCGAGGAGTTGACTTCGACTTCAAGCGCGACGCCGAGCTCGTGGCAGTAGCCGAGCATGGTGTGGTGCGTGGAGGGCAGGCGCGCGGGCCCGGCGTTGAAGTAGTGGCCCTCCTCGAAGGTGCAGGTCTGGCGCGTGCCGTCGGTGAAGTCGACCTGCGTGCCGTTGCGGATGCTCCAGTTGCGGCCGCCGGGGCGCTGGCGCGCTTCGAGAATCGTGCATGACCAGCCCGCTTTGCCCAGCTCGTAGGCCGCGACAAGGCCGGCAATGCCCCCGCCGAGAATCACCACGCGCGTGCCTTTGCCGTCGACGAGGCGCAGGGGGCCGGTTTCGCCGACCGCTTCAGGGATGGCAAGCAGGCCGAGAGACTGCATGAGGACGAAGGCGGCGCCGTATCCGCCCGCCTGGCCGGCTCGCATCAGGAACTCGCGTCGAGTGAGGCTCATCTTGTTTGCCTTTCTGGAGATAGGGGTCTTGGGAACGGGGAACTGGATACTATTTATACCGCGGCTGCGCGGCCCAATCGACGGCCCGGATGGCCTCGTCCGAAAAAAATCTTAGAAAAGTACTTGACATCATACACTGTATGTCATACAGTGTGTTTTGTACAGTGTATGGGGTACAGCATGACTATCACCGAAAACCTCTTTGAAAACCTTCGCCTGGAGCTGCGGCGGGGCTGCCTGACGCTGGCGGTTCTGGCGCAACTGAAGCAGGAGCACTACGGATACACGCTGCGCAAGGCGCTGGCCGAGCGCGGCATGGAGATCGACGAAAGCACGCTCTATCCGCTGCTGCGGCGCCTGGAGGCGCAGGGGCTGCTGACCAGCGAGTGGCGCGAGGAAGAGAAGCGCAACAAGCGGTTCTACCGGCTCTCGAGCGACGGCGAGCAGATTTTCGCGCGGCTGCTCGAAGAGTGGAACCAGATCAACACATCAATAACGAACCTTTTGTAGCACCTTTTGTAAGGGAACGAAGAAATCCGCAAGGAATTGAGGAATGCCATGGAACTTCTGGATCGTTATCTTCAAGCCGTAAAAAAGCACCTGCCCTGGGAACGGCAGGACGACATCATTGCCGAGCTGCGCGCCAATCTCGAAGCGCAACTCGAAGACAAAGAGGCTGAGCTCGGCCGGCCGCTGACCAAAGAAGAAGCGGAGGAGTGGCTCAAGCAGATCGGGCTCGCCGATCCAGGTGGCTGCGCGCTACCAGCGGCAGCAGTATTTGATCGGGCCGGCGATTTTCCCGACGTACTCCTACGTCCTGAAGCTGGTGCTGATGTGGGCGACGGTGATTTACGCAATCGCAAAGTGCCGTGGCTATTGCGGCGCAGGGATCGGGTGGGGAGGCCGTTCTGCGGGCATGCGCTGCGCCTGCCCGAGATCTGGCTGATCAACGCGGCGATCGTCACGCTGATTTTCGCGGTGATCGAGTTGACGGGCGCGCGTTTCCCGGAAAAGTTCCGCGCGCTTGGGCCGCATGGCCGGACCAGTACTGCGTCGTGGTCGCCGCTCGATCTGCCGCCGGTTGGCGCGGGCGACGGCGATTGGCCCAAGCCGCGGAGCTTCACTAGGGCCTTGCTTGAAGTGTTTTCCGGCTGCCTGTTTCTGGCCTACGTTTTGCTCGTTCCTCACTATCCGTACCTGCTGTTCGGACCCGGAGAGTGGTATCTCCGATCCTTGCCGTATCAGCTCGCTCCCGTGTGGTGGACGTTTCTACTGGTGCTCGTCGGCATGAACGCGTTCGAGCTGTCGTGGAAGATTGTGGACCTTGCGCGAGGCGCATGGCAACGCCCGCCGAACCGCGCGCGGCACCTGGCGATGCACGCTCTTTCGCTCATTCCGCTCAGCGTGTTGCTCGCGGCTCCGAATCACGCGCTGTTCCTGCTCAAGAACCCGGCAGATGCGGCGGTGCATGGCGCAGCATTGGCCTCGGCGAACAAGGGAATCCTGCAGGCGTTGACGATCGTCGTTGCGATCGTTGTCCTGCAACTTGTGTGGGGAATCGTGCGGGCGAGCCTGGAAGCCTATCGCAATCGGGTGGCGGCGTAGCGGCCGCCTCGCGCATCACACCTGCATCACTTCGGCTTCTTTCTTCTGCGAGAGCTCTTCCATGCGCCGGATTTCGGCGTCGGTCACCTTCTGAACTTCTTCGAGGGCGCGCTTCTCGTCGTCTTCGCTGATCTTCTTGTCCTTGGCGAGCTTCTTGAGGGCATCGTTGCCGTCGCGGCGAACGTTGCGGACCGCGGTGCGGTGCTCTTCGAGGACCTTGTTCAGGTGCTTGCAGACTTCGCGGCGGCGCTCCTCGGTCATGGGCGGAACGGGAACGCGGATCACCTTGCCGTCGGAGAGAGGATTCAAGCCGAGATCGGCGGACTGGATGGCTCTTTCGACTTCTTTCAGGACGGTCGGGTCCCAGGGCGAGATGGTGATGAGCTGCGGCTCGGGCGCGGAGAGCTGGGCAAGCTGGTTGATGGGCGTGAGCGTGCCGTAGTAGTCGACCTTGACCTGGTCGAGCATGTGGACGCTGGCGCGGCCGGTTCGCGTGGAGGCCAGATTGGCCTGGAAATCGGCGACGGCGTGGTCCATGCGGCGTTTGAGGTCGCTGTAGAGATCTTTGAGCGCCGGACTGCCGGCCATGAAGGATGTCATAAGAGATCGTCCTCAAGGTGAAGGTCTGAGCAAAAGCGTCAACGGCTTATTCTACAACCCCCGCGGCGAGGCGCCAGTGTTTGCAATGCCTTATGCAACCACGCGCTAAGCCGGTGGACGCCGCCTGCTCGTGCGCGTGATAACTTGACCGCACCAGCGGGCCGGATTCGACGTGGCGGAAGCCCATCTTGAGGGCCTCGGCTTTCAGCTCGGCGAATTCGCGCGGCGTGTAGAGGCGCGCCATCGGCAGGTGGTCGCGCGAGGGGCGCAGATACTGGCCGATGGTGAGAATGTCGCAGCCAACGCTGGCCAGATCGCGAAAAACTTCGAGCAGCTCGCGGGTTTCTTCGCCGAGGCCAACCATCACGCCGGATTTCGTGACCGCTCCGCGGTTTAGCTCTTTGGAGTAGCGCAGCAGCTCAAGGGAGCGCTCGTAGCGCGCGCCGGAGCGGACGACGCGATAAAGCCGCGGCACGGTTTCCGTATTGTGGTTGAGGACCTCGGGGCGGGCCTCAACGACGATGCGGATGGCTTCTTCGTCGCCTTGAAAGTCGGGGATGAGGACCTCGACGCGGCAGCCGGGCGCCTGGCGTCGAATCTCGTCGATCACCAGGGCGAAGGCGCGCGCGCCGCCGAGGTTATCGTCGTCGCGGTTGACGCTGGTGATGACGGCGTGCTCGAGGCCGAGCGCGGCGACGGCCTGGGCCACGCGGCGCGGCTCGTCAAAGTCGATGGGCTCGGGGCGGCCCTTGGGCACGGCGCAGAAGCCGCAGCGGCGCGTGCACAGGTTGCCGAGCATCATGAAGGTCGCGGTTTTGTGGTGCCAGCACTCGCCGATGTTGGGGCAATGCGCGCTCTCGCAGACGGTGTGGAGCGAGAGCGAGCGGGCCAGGCGCTTGAGATCGTGGTAGTTCTCGCCCATCGGCGCGCGGGCCTTCAGCCACTCCGGCTTGGGCGCAGGCGCGCGGCGCGCAGGCTCGATCTGGACGAGTTCCATCACGGTTCCATTGTAGCGGGCGCGGAAGTGCGGGCTGCAGCGCAGCGCTGAGAAGACTGCTACACTTCGTGAGGAAGTGGCGCGAGGTGACGTAATGGTGAAGCGCACGGCTGCGGCCGTGTTGATGGCCTTTGTTGCGATTGGAGCAGCGGCGAACGCCGGCGCTCAGTCGTCGCACGAACCCCATCCGGACACGCAGAAATCACGGCTCGACCAGCCGCTGCCTCCGCTCGACGCGCACCCAGTGGTCGCTATCACAATTGACGATCTGCCGGCCGTGGGCACTTTGCCGCCGGGAGAAGACTACGTCGAAGTTGCGAAGGCTCTGGTGAGCGAGTTGAAGGCCAACGGTCTTGAGGGCACGTACGGCTTTGTGAACGCGGACAAGCTCGAAAGCCGTCCCGGAGCGCCGCAGGCACTTGAGATCTGGTTCGATGCGGGGATGAACATCGGCAATCACACCCGGACGCACATGAGGCTGACCACGAACACCGCCGAAGCCTTCGAACAGGACATCGCGCAGAACGAGCCGACGCTCAGGCAATATGGCGAAGTGCGCGACTGGCGTTGGTTCCGCTATCCGTATCTGGAGGAGGGTGAGACGGTGGAGAAACGCCGTGCGGTCCGCGCCTATTTACACGAGCACGGATATCGCATCGCCCAGGTGACGCTCGAGTTTGAGGACTATGCGTGGAACGACGCTTACTGCCGTTGCCGGGCCAAGCAGGACGAGACGGCGATCACTTGGCTGCGGCAAAACTACCTCGACACCGCGGCGCAGTACATCAGGTTGGGGCGTGAAGAAGAGCAGATCGTGTTCGGGCATGAGATTCCAAACGTGCTGCTGCTGCACGAAACGCCTTTTACCACGCTGATGCTTCCGGATTTGCTCGATATGCTTCGCAAGCAGGGATTCAGCTTCGAGAGCCTCGCGCAGGTGGAGAGCGACCCGGCTTATGCCGAGGATCCGGATGCGGGAGTCGGAGTCGGGAGGCACGCTTTCTGAGCAGTTCATGGATTCACGCCACTTGCCTTACCCGCAAGCCAAGCCTGATCCATTCCAGCAGATAACGAAGCTATGCCAGTAAGTTGTCTTGGCTCCGCCTGGCGGGCGCGCTTACCTTAGCTTTTCGCGCAGGTCCGTCCGCACGAGATAGAGGAAAAAGACCAGGTTGAGCAGGCCCTGCACCAGCGAGGAAGGATTGTGCTGGCTGGTGTAGTTGTACAGGAACGATCCGGTCAAGAGCGCCACGGCAGCAAGCGCGAGTGCCCACGCCCAGCGGAGCAGCAGCAGCAACCCAAGTGCTGCGGCGATAAAGAGAACCGAGAAGACAAGATAGATGGGCTCGAAGCGTTGGTTGACGACATATATGACGACGATTCCTGCCAGCAACAGCATGTAGAAGCTGATTGCGATGAGACCGGGGAGCTGGAGCAGCCGTGGCCGCTCGGATTTTCGCGTTGCGTGCGCCGGCGTCTCGCCGGTGTCAGGAGCGTTCGTTTTGCTGTCGGCGATCATAGCGTATGCAAATAGGCGAGTAGGTCAGCGAGATCTGCGTCGTTCAAATGCGTTGCAGGCATCATCCCCCGTCCGTCGAGAATCACTTCCGTCAGCCGTTCGTCGCTGGGCGGCGCGCCGGAAGGCATGGCTTTGACTTTGGTGATCGCCTGCAGCCCGGGTCCATTGCGGGGGCGCGTCGAAGTAGGGTAGTGGCATCGGGCGCACTTTGCCTGAAATACTGCCGCGCCGCTCGCCTCTTGCGGCGTCCACTCGGAGGCCGGCTTGGAAGGCGGCAGCGAGCGGCAGCCAACCAGACCGGCGGCAAATACGGGCAGAACAGAATACATAAGAAGACTCCGAGTGCGCATGTGCGTCCATAATACAGCGGCGAGTACGCCGTTTAGCATGTGCATTGAGAGACAGTTACCCGTTTTGCAACCCCGCGAATCAGAAAGGGAAACGCGAGATGAACGAAGTAGAAGGCGGCATTCTGGATTGCGTCGGCGACACGCCGGCGTCGGACGCGTAGCGGTTACTCCGCCGCGGCGATGGCCTCGGCGATGCGGTCGATGGCTTGCTCCTCGGCGTCGCTGCCGGGACGGCGGCCGTTGACGAGAATGGAGAACGCCAGCGTGCGGCCGCTGTCTGCAATCAAATAGCCGGAGAGCGAATTCACCTCGTCCAGAGTGCCGGTTTTGGCCCACATCCTTTTTTTGAGCGGCGAATCCTTGAAGCGGTTGTCGAGCGTGCCGTCGACTCCGGCGACGGGCAGGGTGACCCGCCACGCCGCGCCCCACGGCTGCCGCGAAGCGTAAGACAAGAGGCGCGTAAAGGCGCGCGGGGAGATTTTGTCGTCGGAGCTCATGCCTGAGCCGTCGTAGAGGAAGAAGTCGGCGTCGTCGATGCCCGCGTCGGCCATGAACTGGCGCACCACGCGCGCGCCCTGCTCGAAGCTGCCGTCGGTCCCGTAGAGCTTGCCGAGCAGGCGAAGGAGCAGTTCGGCGTGAAGGTTCTGGCTGGTCTTGTTGGTGACCGTGATGTCTTCGGCTACGGGCACGGACCTGTGCGCGCCAAGGACGCGGCGGCCCTCGGCCTGAGCGGCTATTGTGGTGAGCGCGGTGGGCGTGAGCTTGAGCGGCTGCGCTCGCTCGCCGGCAAAGTCGCCCGTGCCGGTTTGATACTTGTGGCGCGACTCGGCGTTGCCGGTCACCTTGATGCCGCGCAGCATCAAGCGCCTGCCGGAATGCGGCCGCAGTGAACTGCGGCAGGATCTTCGACGGCCAATGAAACGTGAACTCCCGCGGCGGGCGCGGTGCCCCAGGCGCGCACCACCATGGAGCCGGGGCGGCGCTCAAGGCCGGGGTGGGCTTCTTCGCCGGGCTGAACGGGCGTCATGCGGTTGTCGATAGAGTAGTAGTCGACATCCGGCGTCCATTCGGCTTTGGTCGCGCCGGGCATGGATGGATCGGCCGCGATGGAGAGCTCGTCGGCATTCTCGTTGAAGGTGAGCGCGGAGACGGGTGCGCCGTAGCCCCATTGCAGATCGTCCCAGTTCCAGCCCAGCGCATAGGGCTCGTCGAGGAAGTAGGTGTCGTCGCCGATCACGTTGCCATCGACAGTTCGCACGCCGGACTGCTCCACCTGCTGGGCGAGCAGATCGAGGACGGCCATCGCCGTGGGCGGAGCGGCGCTGGGCAGTGTTTCGGTGGACGCAGATTCGGGCGAGGCTGGAGGGGCAGTTCCGGGCTCGACATACGGATAATGGCGCGCGCTTAGGGTGGGATCGCCGACGCCGAGCAGAACGATGTCGCCGTGCAGCGTGCCTGCGGCATCCACATCGCCGTCGGCGGCCACGAAGGTGGTCCAGGTAAGCGTGTCGACGGGCAGCAGGGCGTACGCCGCGGCGGTGGTGGTGAGCTTGGCGTCGGAGGCGGGCGTGAACAAGTGGGCGTCGTTGAGGCCGTAGAGCGATTGGCCATCGAGGGTGGTCACGCTGATGCCGAAGCCGGCGTGGCTGAGAGCGGGGTCGGCGAGAATGGCCTGGATGCGGTCAGCGAGCGGGCCGGTGGTGGGCACGCGGTGCGCGGCGGGGTGCGGATTGCGGTGCGATTGGGCCGGCGCCTGCCCATGCAACGCTGCAACAGATACCAGAAGGCAGCCGAACGCAGCCGCCAGAATTCGTCGAAGGGAGGCCATGCCCGGAGTGTAGCACCTCGGAAAATACGGTCGCAGGAGCCGCAAGCGTGTCGGCGTACCATCGGGAGTGAGCGCTTATGAGGACGAGAGCAAGCTGGCGGCTGCGGACGCGGACACTGGAGCTGGGCCGGCGCACGCTCGTGATGGGCGTAGTGAATATCACGCCGGACTCGTTCAGCGACGGCGGTTTTTTTCTGGTCTCGGAGAAGGCTATTGCCCACGCGCTCGGTCTGATCGAGGAAGGCGCGGACATTCTCGATCTGGGCGCGGAGAGCACGCGGCCCGGATCGCGCGCGGGCAGCGCAGATGCAACGGTCAGCGCCGACGAGGAGCAGGCGCGGCTGCTGCCGGTTCTGGAAGGAATTCTGCGAAGGCGCGGCCCGACGCAGTGGTCTCGGTGGACACCTACAAGGCGGAGACGGCGCGGGCGGCGCTGGAGGCGGGCGCGGAAATCATCAACGACGTGAGCGGCTTTACGTGGGACCCGGTGATTGCGGGAGTGTGCGCGGAGTTGGGCGCGGGCGTGGTGCTGGCCCACACGCGCGGGCGGCCCGAGGAGTGGCGCGCACAGACGCAACTCGAGCCCGATGCGCTGCTGGCGATGGTGCGCGAGGGATTGTCGGCGAGCCTTGGCGCGGCGCAACGCGCCGGAATTCCCGACGAAGCCATCGTGCTGGATCCCGGATACGGATTTGGCAAGCGGTTCGACGAGAATTACGCGCTGCTTGCGCGGCAGGAGGAACTGCTTGCGCTGGGACGGCCGTTGTTGGCGGGGCTGAGCCGCAAGTCGTTTCTGGGACACACGCTGGCGCCGCTGTTTGGCGGGGGAGATGCGCCGATGGCCGGGCGCGAGAACGCGAGCCTGGCCGCAATGACCGCGGCGATTCTGCACGGCGCGTCGATCGTGCGCGTGCATGATGTGCGTCCGGCGGTGGAGGCGGCGCGGATCGCCGATGCAATTCTGGATGCGGTGAGGGAATGATTGGAAGCCGGCTGTGTTGCAAACCCCGGTCTCAAAATCGAGACCCTTCGACTTCGCTCAGGGCAGGCTCTGGGGCACCCAGGATTTTCCCGCTCGAAGCGAAGGCCCACTGCGAATCAAGCGGCAAGTGCTTGGTGCGTTTGAGCGAAGTTCACGAGAGCATGCAGGTTTTTGTGCGGCGTATCGCGGACGATCTCGCAGCCGGCGGCGACGATCCAGGGTGCGCCCGCCTGTGACCGCAATGCGTCGAGAGCCTGCACGATGGTCTGCGGCGTGCCATCGCGGAGATCTTTCACCGGGTTGAGATTGCCTGCGATCGCTTGGCGCGGGCCCATTTTGGCGCGCGCTTCGTCCATGGGCACGGGGTAATCGACATCGACCATCTCGCATCCGAGCGCGCCCATGCCGTCGAGAATGCGGCGGGTGTTGCCGCAGATGTGAAGACGCACTTTTCCGCCCTGTGCGTGGATAGCGTCGACCAGTTTCTTCTCCTGGGGCCAGACGAACTCCTTGTAGATGCGCGGGCCGACCAGCGAAGCCGCTGCGTCGCCGATGCCAAGAATGCCGGCGCCGGCTTTGATCTGCGCGGAGGCGAAGCGGATGGCTGTCTCTACGGTGAAGGCAAACAGATCGCGCACGAAGGCGGGATCGTCGGAAAAATCGAGCATAAGACGGCTGATGCCGCGCAAGTCAGCGGCTTCAGCGCAGGGGCCTTCGACCCAGCCTTCGACGAGGAGTTGGTCTCCGGCACGTTGCCGCAGCAGTTCGACGCCGCGGATGCGGTCTTCCATACGGCCGCCTGAAAGCGGACTGGGCGCCTTTGCGTGGGCGAACGCGGACTTGTCGGCAAAGAGCGCCTCTTCTTCGACGATCGCCGGGGGCTGGTTCTCGTACCACTGGATGCGAGCGCCTGCATCGGCGGCTTCGCGGGCGGGGTCGGAGATGGCAGAGACATAGTCGAAACCGAAGAGCTCCGCCGTCTTGAGCTGCGCATCGGCCATGATCCTGTGGTCGCGTGCGTAGTCACCGTAGGGCACCCCGAGCACGTCGGCAGCGAACATCATGGTAATGGGCATTGAGGGAATGTGGTCCGGGGTTTCTCCGGCGAGAACTGCGAGAATGCGTTCACGGCCTGTCATAGCGCGTGTTCTTTCCTGCAATCGGGGCAGCGCTATCACCCGGGAATGAAAACTGGCTAAAGTATGGCACAGAGGGCGGACCGGCTGAGTGGCCGGCGCCCAATCGTGTCGCGCTGCCGCGGAGCTAAACGCTGATGCCGACTTTGTTGCGCGGCCAGAGCGGGCGCATGGCGCCGTGATCGACAATGGGCTCGCCGTCGCACTCCACTTCAATCACCGTCGCCGGTTGGTCTGGCGCAGCCAGCGGCAGCCCGGTGAGGCGGAAGCTGAAATCGTCCTGCGTGAACGCGACCTTCTGGCCGGTCTTGAACAAGCGCGCCGAGAGCACCTTGGGCTTGAGCCCGCCGATGGCGACGACCGCCTCGGGCTTGTAGAAGTCGAGCCATTCCGCGGCCGGCGTGTGGCCGGGCCAGAAGAGCACGTGGACATAAAGCGTGTTGCCACGCCGCGTGAAGTTCATGTTCGTGGTCCACTCCGCCTGGATTCGCTCGGTTCCGTAGATCGCCTTGCCGTTCGTGTCCAGCCAGTTGCCAACGGGCTCCAGAATCGCGACGGACTCCGGCGGGATCGAGCCGTCGGGCTCGGGGCCGATGTTGAGCAGATAGTTGCCGCCGCCTCGCGCGCAGGTGATCAGGTTGTCGACGATGGTTTTGGGCGTCTTCCAGGCATCGTCGCCGCGGTTGAAGCCCCAACTATCGTTCAGCGTCATGCAGGTTTCCCACGCGCGGCCCGCTTCGGCGGCCTGCGATGTGCTGCTCGGGCGTGGAGAAGTCGCCCGGCAGGCCGTTGCGGTTGTTCACGAGGATGTCGGGCTGCAGTGTGAAGACCATCTCGTTCATCCGCTCCGATTCCCACTGCTCGGCGGCGAGCGGCCAGGCGACGTCGTACCAGAGAATGTCGATCTTGCCGTAGTTCGTCATCAGCTCGCGGATGAGGCCGTGGGTGTAGTCGACGAAGCGGCGGCGGGCGGCCTCGTCGGTTTTGCAGATGGCGCCGTCGGGGTGGTGCCAGTCCATGAGCGAGTAATAGAAGCCGACGCGCAGGCCCTCGGCGCGGGCCGCTTCAACGAATTCACGGACCAGATCGCGCCCCGGCCCCTGGTCCATGGCGTTGTAATCCGTGAGCTGCGTGTCCCAATTGCAAAATCCCTCGTGATGCTTGGTGGTCATCACCATGTACTTTTGGCCGGCGCGCTTGGCCAGACGCGCCCAGTCGCGGGCAGCATTGGGCTTGGGATGAAAGTTCTTGGCGAGCCGCTCGTACTCCGGCAGAGGAACTCCTTCATTCTCCTTGGCCCACTCGTGCTGCCCGATCAAGCTGTAGAGGCCCCAGTGAATGAACATGCCGAATTTGGCCTCGTGCCACCATGCCATGCGAGCGTCGCGCGTGGCAGCTTGCTTCTGGTCGGCGGCAGTCGGCGCGGGCTGCGCCGGGGCGGCCTGAGCGCCTGCGGCCGCGGGCAGTGCCAATCCGTCAGCATTCGCGGCAGCCAGCGCCGCTGCACCCGCCGCACCAAACTGCTTCAAGAACGACCGTCTCGTGCTCTCGTTCCAATCCATTGTTGTCTCCTTCTCCCAATCCATCAGGCCACTGCGCAAGGGCGCCGATGTTTGCGTAGGGAAATATATCAGTGTCCGGCAGGCTTGCGCACATGTCGGGAAGAGCGCCAGTGCGGCGCAGAAGATCAACTTCCGAGAGACGTTCAAGCGGAAAAAGCGGTTGCGGCGATTCATATTGAAGCCTCCTCGTTCAGTGATGCGGCTCCGACGCGTCTATAGAGAGAACGAAGCAGGAGGGGGATCGGTTAACAGAAGTCTGGGATATAAACAAACGTTAAATGGGACTGAAGATGGACCAATGTGCTTGCAAGCCTTTTACCGTAGTTGTTCTTTGATCTTCTTGACCTCCTTTGCCATTTCGCTGTAGAACTCGCTCTCTATCCTGCGGATGAACCGCGTCGTGCGGCCCTTATTCATATCGCGACTCGGCCTAATGTTGACTTTTTCGAGTGCCGCTTCTTTCGCCGCGCGCTCCACGGTTGCATCGAGTAACTTTGGCATCGAAAGAAGCATCGCCGCATCGTAGTTCTTCTGAATCCTGTCCACAAGATAGCTCCTCAGAAACATCTTTTCGTCTACCATTCGCATCGACCAAGCCGCTGTGTTGAGCAGATGGGGGTCGCACTTGTTCCCCACAGTGAGGTTGACGAGTTGAACTAAGCCGAGGTTGGAGATTACATTTTCCTCGAGCTCGCGGAGTCCCATAAGCTGCACCGCTCCTCGAAGCTTCTTGTCGTCGGTCACGAAGTAGCCCCGAATGCCAAGCTTGAGATCATCGCGCAATCGCTTGAGGACTCTTGCCTCATGGTTCTTGAGCACTTCCAGCTTTTTGCGGCCTATGCCCAGTCGAGACTCGATCCTATCGTAGGCTGAGTCTAGGGCTACTTCTATCCCGCCGAGCTCGCGGGACTCGTCGCCCGAAGTCGGGTTGGTTCTTACGAGAAGAAACTCACGTTTTGTCAACCACTGCGCGAGGTCGCTTTCGGTTGCAAAAGGGGCGTGGTGGCGCAGCCACTTCTCAAATGAAAAATCCAGCTCAGTCTTCGGTCGATTAAAGTATGCGGCGATGAAGGCGTTGGTACCTGTCAGCCCAAAATAGTTGACATACTGTTCCCTCGATTCCTTCTTTTCGAGATCAAGGCTCTTGAACTCCTCCAGCGCAATGTTCAGATGCGAGATTACCTCGTTCAGAAAGACATCTGCCACAATCAACGAAAGAGACGCTGCACTGCGACGGAGCTTACGAAGTGACCTAGCCATCCCTTGAGAGCTAGGGTGGCCCTCAATTACCAGCGGCATCAGGATGTTCGAGTCGAGGTACAGTCTCTCAGGGAGAACCATTGCGTAAAGCGCCGTACGCCCTGCGGACGTTCACGACCTGCACGCCAAACGAAAGTCTAACGAGGTCTGAAAGTATGGACCCATGGACGGGGTCTGGCTCCACGAGCAAGTTTAGGAGAGTTCTCGCGATTGCCTCCTGCTTGTCTCCTGCCAAGCGAGGTAACTTGGACTTGGCCATCACACGAAGCGCATCGAGGTAGTTTCGGTCTTCCTTTTCTTCCCGTGGCGCCGGCGCCATGAAGTCCTGCGCCAACTCCCAGGATCTTTCTAGGATCGCCTCACGGATCATTTCTCCGACCCCTGCCCGGTCTTCCTCTCTTAGCTCGAGCGACTCCCTGACAAGCAGCCGGTCTCCAAACGACGTAGTCAAGGCCCTTATCGCATTGTCGGTATCCAGCTTCTCGGCGGCTGCCTTCCACAGCGGTTCTGCGCCGTTGACGGTCTTAATGAGCCCACGGCGCTCCAGATCTGCCAAAAGGCGCTCCGCCAGGGCAATGGACTCTGAAATCTCCAGTGGGACGGCTGCACGGAGCGCGATGGCAGCATCGGAGAGCGACGCTTCGAGCGTATCCATGCTCGCGAGAATCACACCTTGGAGAACCAGGTCTGTCAAGGCCGCTTCCTCGTCACTCCCAAGCTGTGCGGCAGCGTACGAAACGGCAACGAGATGTTTTGTCCAGTTGTATGTGGACGATTTGCTCGCACCCTCAACAACCGGTTCAATGGTGGCTGCAGCGGCACGAGAGACCCCCTCCCAGAGGATCGCGTGATTGTTCGCACAGGAGTATTGCGCCACTCGCACGCCGAGCTGCGCTAAGCTCTGTGCCAGCGATGTATCTGCGTCGCTGGGTATCAGCGCATGATGGACCTTGGCAGCGGCGATGGATTTGTCTGCGATTGTTTGCAAAACGTTTTGGATTGCCGGATCCAGGAACGAGAACCCCAGGAAGAGGCATCGGCGGTGAGTAAGCAGGAAGTGAAGAAAGTCAATGTACGAGTGATCCTGTTTCAATTTTTCATAGGCATCTCTGCTCAGGACCATCGAGGGCGGATACTCCGCCTTCCCGTGGATACGAGCGACGAAGAACTCATGCATGAATGGGCATTCTTTTAAAGGAACATCTGCAGGCCCCGCCGTTCGGGGGACCAATCCGCGCGCTTTCACATATGCATCGATCAACGACGCATCGAAGTTCGTGGTTACGATGGCTGCGAAGGGAAGACGCACTAGCGGCAAGAGCGGCGTCGGGTCTGGCTTCGGGTCGCAGAATGGCTTCGCAATTGCAGCGTATTTGTCCGCCGGTGGCATCGGGGAACAGAGGTCTAGGAATTGAAACGCCTCGCTAAACCGCTTGGCGGCCGCACGATTGCGCATGAGGGCTGCGGCCGGTGGCTCGTATGACTCTACGAAGTCTGCAATTTTGGCGGTATACTCGGCCCAATCGGGCAAGCCGACCCTCTTGCCAACTCCCGCACCAGCGAAAAGTAACAAGTCCGGTTCACTTAGAAGCCCTTTAAGGAAATCGGCAACCTCGGCATCAGATGCAAGCATGGCCGCTCCAAATGCAATTAAACCTCGATTTGAGAGATGGACCATCATACCTCGTTTTGGTGCTTCTCATAGTCAGAAATCGGGACAGATTTCTGGCTCGCGCATGCGGACGGCATTGAAGCCTAATTCAGTGGTCGGAGCACCTCCGGGTTTAGAATCGAAGAGGTTGCGGAAACGTGCGCCGCATCCAAATCTGCACCCGCGCGCAGCGGCCGGAAATACCTGCTGCGGCGGGTGAACGTGTGGAATCGGGACGGCCATGCGAGCAAAGACGGCTGTGGTGCTGGGCGCCCAGTGGGGCGACGAGGGCAAGGGAAAGATCGTAGACGTGCTGAGCGAGCGGTTTTCCGCCGTGGCGCGCTACGCCGGCGGGCATAACGCCGGGCACACGGTCATCATTGGCGAGCACAAGTTCGTGTTGCAGCTCATTCCCTGCGGCGTGCTGCGGCCGGGATGCAAGGGCGTGATCGGCAACGGCGTGGTGCTGGACCCGCATGGCGTTTCTTAGCGAGGTGGCGCGGCTGCGCGAGCTGGGCGTCGACCGTGGACGGGAACCTCTTTGTCTCCAACCGCGCGCAGGTGATTCTGCCCTACCACCGCATGATCGAGCTGGCCGCGGAGAGCGCGCCGGGGCGCAAGAAGATCGGCACCACCAGCCGCGGCATCGGGCCGGCCTACGAGGACAAGATGGCGCGCAGCGGGCTGCGCGTGGTCGATCTGCTGCATCCCGCGCTGCTGAAGACGCACATTGAGGCGGCCTGCGAAGAGAAGAACGCGATTGCCCATGCGCTGTTCGGCACCGACCCGCTGGACCCGGAGAAGATGTATGAGGAGTACGCCGCGGCGGCGGAGCAGATGCGGCCGTTTGTCGCCGACACCGGCCGGCTGCTGAACGGCATCCTGGCCAAGGGCGGCAGCGTGATGTTCGAGGGCGCGCAGGGAACGATGCTCGACATCGACCACGGCACCTATCCATTTGTGACCTCGTCTTCGGCGACTGCCGGCGGCGCGTCGACGGGAACCGGCGTGGGGCCGACGGCGATCGGGACGGTGATCTCGGTGACCAAGGCCTACGTGACACGCGTGGGCGGAGGACCGTTCCCGACCGAGATTCACGACGCCGCCGGCGATCTGCTGCGCGCGCGCGGCCACGAGTACGGCGCCGTGACCGGACGGCCGCGGCGCTGCGGCTGGCTCGATATTCCGCTGCTGCGCTACTCCAACCAGGTGAACGGCGCGGAATGGCTGGTGGTCACCAAGCTCGACGTTCTGGACGAGCTCGACGAGATTCCGGTCTGCATCGGATACGAGATCGACGGCAAGGTCACCGACGAAATTCCCGCGGACGTGCACGGGCTGGAGGCGATCAAGCCGCGCTACACCACGCTGAAGGGCTGGCGCCAGTCGACGGAGGGCATCACCGAGTTCGACAAGCTGCCCAAGGCCGCCCGCGAGTACCTCGCCTTCCAGGAGCGGGAGAGCGGGGCGCAAGATCGGCATGATCTCCACGGGCCCCGACCGCGACCAGACGATTGTGCTGCCGGAGTTTGCCGCGGCGCTGGACCGCATAACGTCTTAGATCAATCGGTTCATCCCAGAACCGGCGTTTCAGGTCATGCGACGCGAGTGGGTACCTTGCCCACGGGCGGCAGCATCCCTGGCTTGCCTGATTGCTCCCGTTCGAGCCTGGTTTCCCGTCAAATCTCGCGAGCCGATTCGGGAGCAGCGAGTGCCTGGCAGTCTGGACCGCGGAAGGGCCGTGGATGAGATTGACGAGATTTCCATTTGACCAGAGCACCTTTCCGGGGCTACCGTGTACGCGTATGCCGGGTTCTGCTGCTCGATCGCTTGAGCCCCGTTTGCTGCCGCCGGCTGAATGCCGCGTGGGCGATTGCGTTGGCCTTTGCCCTGGGGATGTGCGGCGATTCCGCTTTGCGCCGGAAAGCCACTGGCGCAAAAGCACGAGAACCGCCACGAGATCGACCAGCTTGAGGATGAATGGCGCAACGCCATCCTTACCGCGAACACCAAAGCAATGGATTCCCTGCTGGCCGACGATTACATGGCCATCACGCCGTCAGGCACGCTGCAATCGCGCGACGAGACGCTGGAAAGCCTGCGCTCCGGCCGCTTGCATTTCACCACCCTCAACATCACCGACCGGAAGGTGCGCTTTTACGGGACCACGGCTGTGGTGACGTCGCTGGCCAAAATTCAGGCCACAACCCCCGACGGGCAGGTGGCGGGCAACTACCGCTACACGCGCGTCTATGTACGCGACGCCCAGGGGGCGTGGAAGATCGTGAGCTTCGAGGCCAGCCGGGTGCGCGAGCCCGGACCGCACAAAAGAAACGAATTCCCCTAACGCAATTCAGGAAACTCTGTCAGGCGAAGCCCTGCGCTAAAGTCAGCGCGGCCAGCAGGGCGCGACGACCTTGTGCAGCGCCAAAGACAGCACACGATCTCCTGAAATACAGTAAGCGGAACGAAATCCATCGATCGAGGGCCGGGTTTGCCTGCTCAACCTCAAAAGAATCAGTCACTTGGTGAACTTCGAAGCCTGCGTGTGACGGCACGGCAGGAAGCATTTTCTGCAGATTTCCCAGCCGGCCTTGAAAATGGCCGGGCTCTCGGGGTACACTAAATCTAATATAGGACTAAAAGAGTCCTATATTGCGGGATAGCGGTTCGCGCCTTTCCTCATCCTCTGCATAGCGGTCCGGCGCCGGCAGAGGCAACAGGAATCCCGGCAGCCTTGTCCGAGACGCCTCAAAGTCGAATCCCGTGGAGGATCAATGAGTTCAAGTGTCGATACAATTCGCGGTCTTGCCGAGCAGGACTACAAGTGGGGCTTCATCACCGATATCGCCGAAGACCGCGTCCCCAAGGGGCTGAATGAAGACATCGTTCGGCTGATCTCGGCGCGCAAGGGCGAGCCCGAGTTCATGCTGGAGTGGCGGCTGAACGCGCTGCGCCACTGGTTCACGATGGAGCGCGAGGAGAGGCGAGCGCCAAGTGGGCCAACCTGACCATCGCTCCTATCGACTACCAGAACATCGTCCTACTACTCGGCGCCAAAGCAGAAGCCGCAGCTCGACAGCCTGGAGCAGGTGGACCCCGAGATTCTGCGCACCTACGAAAAGCTCGGCATTCCGATCGCTGGAGCAGCAGCGCCTGGCGGGCGTGGCCGTGGACGCGGTCTTCGACTCGGTCTCCGTGGCCACCACCTTCAAGGGCAAGCTGGCGGAGATGGGCGTGATCTTCTGCTCGTTCTCTGAGGCGGTCCAGAAGCATCCCGACCTGGTCAAGAAGTACCTCGGCACGGTGGTTCCGCAAACCGACAACTTCTACGCGGCGCTGAATGCCGCGGTGTTCACCGACGGATCGTTCGTCTACGTGCCCAAGGGCGTGCGCTGCCCCATGGAGCTTTCGACCTACTTCCGCATCAACGCCGCGGAGACGGGCCAGTTCGAGCGCACGCTGATCGTCGCCGACGAAGGCTCGTACGTGAGCTACCTCGAAGGCTGCACCGCGCCCATTCGCGACGAGAACCAGTTGCACGCCGCGGTGGTGGAGCTGATCGCGCTCGACAATGCGCAGATCAAGTACTCGACCGTGCAGAACTGGTATCCCGGCGACAAGGAAGGCCGCGGCGGCATCTACAACTTCGTGACCAAGCGCGGCAAGTGCCTGGGCGTGAACTCGAAGATCTCGTGGACGCAGGTGGAAACCGGATCGGCGATCACCTGGAAGTATCCGAGCTGCATTCTGCAGGGCGACAACTCGGTGGGCGAGTTCTATTCCGTGGCGCTGACCAACAACCGCCAGCAGGCCGACACGGGCACGAAGATGATCCACATCGGCAAGAACACGCGCTCGACCATCGTGTCCAAGGGCATCTCCGCGGGCTACGGGCAGAACACCTACCGCGGCCAGGTGAAGATCCTGAAGAGCGCCACGGGCGCGCGCAACTACACGCAGTGCGACTCGCTGCTGATCGGCGACCGCTGCGGCGCGCACACCTTCCCCTACATCGAAGTGAGGAACGCGACGGCGCGGATGGAGCACGAGGCGTCCACTTCCAAGATCGGCGAGAACCAGCTCTTCTATCTGCGCCAGCGCGGGCTCAAGACCGAAGACGCGGTCTCGATGATCGTGAACGGATTCTGCAAGACCGTGTTCAAGGAGCTGCCCATGGAGTTTGCGGTCGAAGCGCAGAAGCTGCTGGGCGTGAGCCTTGAAGGCAGCGTCGGATAAAGGCAGGGATCAGGGAACGGGGATCAGGGAACAGAAAGCAGGTCAATCGATCCGATCCGTGTTCCGGCTTTGTTGGGGATGACCTGAGTTTTCAAGGAAGAACGGAGAGAGAAGAACCAATGGCTTTGTTAGAAATTCAAGATCTGCACGCCATCAGTGGATGGCCACGAGATTCTCAAGGGCGTGAATCTGACCATGAACGCGGGAGAAGTGCATTCCATCATGGGCCCCAACGGCTCGGGCAAGAGCACGCTGGCGGCGGTGCTGGCGCGGCGCGAGACCTACGAGGTAACGCGCGGCAGAGTGCTGTTCGACGGCAAGGATCTGCTGGAGATGAAGCCCGAAGACGCGGCGTGCGAAGGCGTGTTTCTGGCCTTCCAGTATCCGGTGGAAATTCCGGGCATCGGCAACGCGTATTTTCTGCGCTCGGCCATGAACGCGATCCGCAAATACCGCGGCGAGGACGAGCTGGACGCCATGGATTTTCTGCCCCTCTACAAGGAGCAGGATGAAGCTGCTGGAGATGGACGAGAAGCTGATGAACCGCTCCGTGAACGAGGGCTTCTCCGGCGGCGAAAAGAAGCGCAACGAGATTCTGCAGATGGCCATGCTCCAGCCCAAGCTGGCGATTCTGGATGAGACCGACTCCGGCCTCGACATCGATGCCTTGCGCATTGTGGCGCAGGGCGTGAACGCCATGCGCAGCCCCGAGCGCGCCTTCCTCGTGATCACGCACTATCAGAGGCTGCTGGACTACATCGCTACGGACTTCGTGCACGTGCTGGTGGATGGAAAGATCGTGCGCTCGGGCGGGCCGGAGCTGGCGCTGGAGCTGGAAGACAAGGGATACGGCTCGGCGGAAGCCGATGCGCACGCGGCTTTGTCTGCATGATAACGCAGCGGAAACGAAGAGAGAATGCGGAAGCGAGAAAGCAATGGCGACGGCGACCGGACAGTCTGGAAAATATCTCGAAGCGTATGGCGAACTGCTCGCACAGCGGCAGGAGCGCGACCCGGTGTGGCTGCGGCAACTGCGCGAGGACGCATGGACGCGCTTCCGCGACAAGGGATTTCCCACCACGCACGACGAGGACTGGCGGTTCACCAATCTCGCGGCGCTGGCGAAGACTCCGTTTCAGCGCGCGGTGAAGGGCAGCGTTGCGGTTTCGGCGCAGGAGATCGAGGCGTTCCGCGTTCCGGGCGCGGCCTGCCAGCTTGTCTTCGTGAACGGGCACTTCGCGCCGAGCCTCTCCGATCTTGGCAACCTGCCCAAGGGTCTGGAAATCTGTTCGCTGTTGGGCGCGATCGACTGCGGCATGGTCGGCGCGGCGCCCGAAGGTTGCGCTCCCGAAGGCATCGAGCAGCATCTGGGCCGCTATGCCGACGTGCGCCGCGATGTGTTTGCCGCGCTGAACACGGCGCTTGTGGGAAGATGGCGCGTATTTGCGCATCCGCCGCGGCGCGGTCATCGAGCAGCCCATCCATCTTCTGTATGTTTCCGCCGGCGCGGGCGCCGAAATCATGACGCATCCGCGCACCCTCATCGTCGCCGAGCCCACGAGCCATGCGGCGGTCATCGAAGATTATGTCTCCATCGGCAGCGAGGCCGCGTTTTCCAATGCCGTCACGGAGCTGGTGGCCGGGCAGGATGCCGTGGTCTCGCATTTCCTGGTCGAGCGCGAGAATCTGGCCGCCTTCAACGTGTCCACGCTGCGCCTGGAGCAGGCGCGCGGCGCCAATGTCTCATCGCACTCCATTCTGCTGGGCGGCGGGCTGGTGCGCAACAACGTGCATCCCGTGCTCGCCGGCGAAGGCGCGGAGTGCCTCATCAACGGCCTGTTCGTGGGCGCGGGACGCCAGCATCTGGACAACTACATGCTGGTGGAGCACGCGCAGCCGCAGTGCTCAGCCGCCAGTTTTACAACGGCATTCTCGACGGCTCGGCGCGCGGCGTCTTCCACGGCCGCATCGTGGTGCACAAGGACGCGCAGAAGACCGACGCCAAGCAGACCAATCGCAACCTGCTGCTCAGTGACAATGCGCGCATCGACACCAAGCCGCAACTGGAGATTCACGCCGACGACGTGAAGTGCACGCACGGCGCCACCATCGGCCAGATCGAGGAGGAGCAGCTCTTCTACCTGCGCTCGCGCGGAATTGACGAGGTCTCGGCGCGGAACACGCTGCTCTATGCCTTCGCGGCGGAGTGCCTTGACCGCATGCAGGAGCCGGCGGCGCGCGAGTTTGCCGAAGGGCTGATTCGCGAACGGCTCACTGAGCTGGCGCGGCGCCGCTCCGATCCGATGTGACCACGACGCCGGCGGAAGAGGAAGCGCAGAACTGGGAGGAAGTGCGATGACCGCAGTCGCCCAGCCAGTCGTCCGCGAGCCGCTGCCGCGTGGAGTCCAGCAGAGCGCCGCCGGCCTCGATCTGGCGAAGATTCGCGCCGATTTTCCCATCCTGGCCGAGCGGATTCACGGCAAGAGCCTCGTCTATCTCGACAACGCGGCCACTTCGCAAAAGCCGCGCGTGGTGCTCGACGCCATCGCGCACTACTACGAGCACATGAACGCCAACATTCATCGCGGCGTGCACACGCTCAGCGTGCGCGCCACCGAGGCGCACGATGCCGCGCGGCAAACGGTGCGGCGGTTTATCAACGCCGGCGACACGCGCGAGATCATCTTTGTGCGCGGCGCCACCGAGGCCATCAATCTTGTCGCGCAGACCTACGGCCGCAGGCACGTCGGCGCGGGCGACGAAGTGCTGATCACGGCCATGGAGCACCACTCGAACATCGTGCCCTGGCAGATTCTGTGCGAAGAAAAGAGGCGCGCACCTGAAGGTCGCGCCCATCGACGATCGCGGCGAGCTACTGCTTGGACGAATTTGCAAAGCTGATCGGCCCGCGCACGCAAGATCGTTGCCGTCACGCACGTATCGAATGCGCTGGGAACGGTGAATCCGCTGCGCGAGATGATCGAGATGGCGCACCGGCGCGGCGTGCCCGTGCTGGTGGATGGAGCGCAGGCCGTGCCGCACTTTGCCGTCGACGTGCAGGCTCTCGATTGCGATTTCTACGCCTTCAGCGGCCACAAAGTCTACGGACCCACGGGAATCGGCGTGCTCTACGGCAAGGCGCGCGCTGCTCGACGCCATGCCTCCCTATCAGGGCGGCGGCGACATGATCAGCTCCGTCACCTTCGAGAAGACCACCTACAACGATCTGCCCTTCAAATTCGAAGCGGGCACGCCGGACATTGCCGGCGCCATCGCGCCTGGGCGCGGCGCTCGAGTACATTGGCGGCCTGGGCATGGGCAACATTGCGGCGCACGAGCACGAGCTGCTGGCCTACGCGACGGAAGCGGTCGGCGCAATTCCCGGCGTGCAACTGATCGGCACGGCGAGCGAGCGGGCCGGCGTGCTGTCGTTTGTGCTTGACGGCGTGCATCCGCACGACCTGGGGACGATCCTCGACCGCGAGGGCATCGCCATCCGCACCGGCCACCACTGCGCGCAGCCGGTGATGGAGCGCTTCGGCATTCCCGCCACGGCGCGGGCCTCCTTCGCCGTCTACAACACGCGCGAAGAAGTGGACGCGCTGGTCGAAGGGAATTCGCACGGCGCGCGAGGTGTTCGCATGACGCGGACATCGGCGAACTCGGCGATCTCTATCAGGAAGTGATTCTGGAGCACAGCAAGGCGCCGCGGAATTTTCGCAAGCCGGCGGCGGCCAATCAGCACGCCGAGGGATACAACCCGCTGTGCGGCGACCGCTGCACGGTCTATCATCAACATGGACGGCGACGCGATTCAAGCGACATCGGCTTCCAGGGCTCCGGCTGCGCCATCTCGCGCGCTTCGGCTTCGATGATGACGCAGATTCTGAAGGGCAAAACGCAAGGCCGAGGCGGTCAAGCTCTTCGAGGAGTTCCACGATCTGGTGACCGGCAAGGAGGACGCAGCGGAAACGCGCGGATCTGGGCAAGTTGGCGGTGTTCTGCCGGCGTCTCCAAGTTTCCCGCGCGCGTCAAGTGCGCCACGCTGGCCTGGCACACGCTGCAATCGGCGCTCGAAGAACAAGCAGGACACCGTCTCCACCGAGTAGCGCGAGGCATTCAGATGACAGCTCCCTTCCCAACCAACCAGAACACCGCGCCGATCGCCGGACCCTTCCGCGAGGAGATGATCTGGCAGCAGTTCAAGACGGTGCGCGATCCGGAGATCCCGGTCGACATCGTCGAACCTGGGCCTCGTTTATGCGGCTGCGGCGGTTCCGCTCGAAGGCGGCGGCCAGCGCATCGACGTGCGCATGTCGCTCACCGCGCCCGGCTGCAGCATGTCCGACGTGATCAAGGCCGAAGTGGAGCGCAAGCTGGCCGCGCTGCCTGAAGTGCGCGAGGTCAGGGTCGATATCGTCTTCGATCCGCCGTGGAATGCGGGCATGATGTCCGAAGGCGCCAAGCTGCAGCTCGGCTTCGACTCCGACTACGGCGCCGCGCCGGCGAAGCCCGGGAGCCGTTCAAAGTCCTTCGCTGAACCACGAGACACTGTTGATCAGTGATAACCAAATAGAAACTCAGCGCTTCTGCCGAAGTCCGAATAGAAGAGACGATACCCGCCCTCGTCGTAACCGCTTATTGCAAACAGAACTTCGGACTTACCGTCGCCGTCGTAGTCTCCGGCGTCGACGAGCCACATATTGCTATTTAGGAAGCTCACCATGCCGGTCGGTTCAACAACATACCACTGAGGTACGAACGGACCGCCGTCTTCAACCGGGCCATCACAGGCGTAATTCTGAAGGCTGAGCTCGACCAGCAACCAATGATCCTCAGAGGCGTAGGCTGTGTTCACTTGGATGTCGTCGTCCTGATACTTCCAGGGTCTCGCCACGTTCTCGTCGGGGTTTTTGCAATTCGATACCTTAGGGAACTTGTTTCGGAAGCTCGTGCGAATCTTGGCGACCTGCTGCGGCGAAAGGTGCGCTGGCTCCCAGCCTTGCGGGTCGCGGAAATTTGGATTAGAGACCGCAACGAGCGGGCGATAAACAGGCACATCACTCCAACCTGAATACTTCACCGACTGTTTCCCGACGGTGGGGACTTGGCCGGGGCTTGTGATCTTCTCAAGCCCGACTTCGGAATACCAAGCAAAGTCGTCCGGTACACGGGATGTCAAATGGCCCAAGTCCTTTCCGTCAAAGGCAATTGTCCAGTTAATTTCGCCGGGATAAGACTTAGTTAGAGATTTCAGGGACTGCTGGTCTTTGGCCTCCGTCGGAAAAACTCGCCACCCTTCGCCAACCTTCTGAAACAGAACTCGGATTGCGCGGAAATTCGGCTCACCCGAGTAGTGGCCGGGAAGGTCCTCCAGAACTCCGAGGACGAGACCAGATTGCTGCGTGTCATTTGAGCTCGACTGCTGGGGAGAAATCCTCGTCCCTATGGTCAACGCGATTACCAGAGGGAGGACCAGACCTAGATTCGAGTACCTAAGCCGCACGCGGCAACTCCTGATTCGCTTGTCACAGATTATTCTAGCTAGGG
This sequence comes from uncultured Acidobacteriaceae bacterium, assembly GCA_963701835.1. GTDB lineage: Bacteria > Acidobacteriota > Terriglobia > Terriglobales > Acidobacteriaceae > Telmatobacter. Next base: position 43,444 of record CAVPBL010000011.1, read on the forward strand.
CGTGTTTCAAAAATGGCCTGGCAGGCGCGAGCCGAGATCCCGCAGGGGCTAAAGCCCTTTGTTTTTCGGACTTATTTCGGCACGACTAAAGTCGTGCCCTGACACAAAGCTGGTTTTTGAAACACGCTCTACTCTTCGCCGCCCAGTTTTTCCATCTGCCTGCGCCAGTCGAGCGAATCGACGAAGCCACTCGATTCGCGCCAGCCGGGCTCGACGATGACGTGCAGCTCGAGATAGACCTGCGTGCCCAGCAGCGACTCGATCTTGCGGCGCGCGCCGGTGCCGATGGCCTTCAGCTTCGTTCCGCCTTTGCCGATCAAAATCGCCTTCTGCCCGTCGCGCTCGCAGTAGATCACCGCCGCGATTCTGGTCAGCGGCCTTTTGCCGGGCCTCGCCTGCGCCTCAGGCTCCTCAAACTGCTCGATCACCACTGCCGATGCGTACGGAACTTCTTCGCCGGTCTCGATCAGAATGCTCTCGCGGATGAGCTCGGCCACCATGAAGCGCAGCGGCTGATCGGTGTACTGGTCCTTCGGATAAAAGCGCTCGCCCTTGGGCAGCACATCGACGATCTTGCGCACCAGCACGTCGAGCCCGTCGCGCTTGCGCGCGCTCACCGGAATCACCTGCGCAAAGTTGTATTGCTTGCGTGAGCGACTCGATCAGCGGCAGAAGCTGGTCCTTGCGCACGAGGTCGATTTTGGTCAGCACCAGGAAAACCGGGCAGTCGAGCTTGCGCACCAGCGAGAAGAGAAATTCGTCTTCGCTGCCCACGCGCCGCGCTTTTCATCTTGCCTGGTGCCCCAGTTCTCTCCGGTGCGGCGGAGACTTCGGCGCTCTGAACCTGGATTCTCCGCGTCGCATCCACGAGCACCAGCACAAGGTCGCGTGCTTCAAGCGCTTCGTGAACCTCCTGCAGCATGCGCCGGTCGAGCTGCGATGCGGGCTTGTGCACGCCGGGCGTATCCACGAAGACGATCTGCGCCGCCGGGTGCGTGCCTTTTTGTGCGGGCACCTCAACCACGCCGATGATGCGGTTGCGCGTGGTCTGCGGCTTGGCCGTGACAATGGCCACCTTCTCGCCCGTGAGCGCGTTGAGCAGCGTGCTCTTGCCCACGTTGGGCCGGCCGAGAATGGCGACGAATCCTGATTTCACTTGCGCGATGCGGCTCCTGAATGAATGGTACAAGGGAACAGCGAAGCTAGCGGGGTTAGCGGGGTTAGCGGAGCTAGGATGCTGCGAACTGCGAACTACAAACTCTGAACTGCGAACTACGAACTATGAACTACGAACTGTCTTCAGTGCTTCACCCGCCCGTGCATTCCTGCTTCAAAGCTGCGGCGGTCGAGCCGCGGCAACGCGCGCGCCACTTTGTCGGGAAACAGCGGATAGTGCCTGCGCCGCGATCAGCAACTCCGGCACGCACCAAACATCGTCCTCAGAGGTCATCCAGTGCTGGCTATCCAGTCGCGCCAGATTCACCGGCCTCGAATAGGATCGCAAGGTGCGTTCGCCGCGCAGGTTGTAGTAGTTCTCAAAGTAGCTCAGCGCCAGCTCGCGCAGCGTGCGGTAGATGGGCGCGCGGAAGCGCAGCCCCGCGAAATTCGACTTGGCAATGCCTCCCCACAAGCCGCGCTCGCGATAGAGGGCCACCACATGGTCGTCGTCGTGCACGGCCTCCAGATCCATCAGCAGCGGCGGATGGCCGTTGACGCGCAGTGCGGCAGCGGCCACGAGCGCTCCCTCCAGGCAGTGTCCTTTGCGCTCGCGCAGCACGCGCTGCGGGAGACCACGCCGTGTCGCGCATACTGGTACTTGAGCGCGTCGATGAAACGCTGGATTCGCGCCGGCGTCTTCAGCGCGCGCAGCGTACGCAGATTCTCCGGCGACAAGCCGAAGCTCTCGTGCCCGGCCCTGCGATTCCGCTTTTCGCACACTTGCGCCCTTCAAGGCCAAGGCTGCAACTCCATGGATAAGTCCTCGCAAGATTATACAAAAGTGAATTCTAAAGCCCGCTGCGCACTCGCGGGTTCCGGCAGCGGCTCCAGGAAACCAGCCGTCAGTTACTCATAGCCTTCATTCACTCGTGGATACTCCGCGCAGCAGTATGCCCATCGTCTCGCGAAGGCACCCGGTGGCGCGCACCGTTCTTTTCGATTTCTTTTGAAAAACCGCTTGACCTGTCTATAACTATAGGGTTGACAGTGGGAGTAGACGATGTGGACGGTAAGCAAACTCGCCCGGCGGGCCGGCCTCAGCCGGACCGCGCTTTTGTACTACGAATCCATCGGGCTGATGCGCGCGCCCGAACGCAGCAACGGGAACTATCGTTGCTACGGCGAGCGCGACCTGACGCGGCTGCTTGAAATTCGCGCATATCGCGACGCAGGCCTCAGGCTGGCCGACATTCGCGCCATTCTGGATCGCCCGGCCGGCGATGCGGCAAGCGTGCTGCAACGGCGGCTTATGGAACTGGACGGCGAGATCAGGACTCTCCGCGAGCATCAGGCGGCGATCCTCAAATTGCTGAGCCACGGAAGTCTAAGGAGAGAAAAAATGATTACCAAGCAGAAGTGGGTTTCAATCATGAAGGCCTGCGGGCTGAGCGACGAGCAGATGCATCGCTGGCACGCGGAGTTCGAGCGTTCGGCGCCGGAGGAGCACGAGGAGTTTCTGAAGTTCCTGCACATTCCGGCGGCGGAAATCAAAACCATTCGCGATCAGAGCCGGAAAGGGTTCTGATTTCGCGCATTCAACCGCGGCGCACCCGATCTTGGGCGCAACAACAAGTCCACGGCGAGGGTGGGGCCCCGTATCCCACAGCGCGAGAGTCCAGCAGCGTGGAGCGTTGGTATCATCGGCGCATGATTCCGAAAGGCGAAACAAAGCGACTGATTCTGCGGCCGCTGGCGCTGGACGACGCGCCGCAGATCCAGGAGCTTTTTCCGCACTGGGAGATCGTGCGCTATCTGCGCAAAGTCGTGCCGTGGCCTATCCCGAGGACGGGGCGCTCCATTTCATCCGCGACGTTGCGCTGCCTGCAATCGAGCGCGGCGATCAATGGATGTGGACACTGCGGCTGAAAAGCGCGCCGGACGAGATCATCGGGTGCCTCGATCTGCGAAGGGCGACGAGAACAATCGCGGATTCTGGCTTGGGCCTCGAGTGGCAGGGCCAGGGACTGATGAGCGAAGCGTGCATGTGGGCGAACGATTTCTGGTTTGAGACGCTGGGATTCCCGGTGTTGCGCGTTGCAAAGGCCGTCGATAACACGGCCTCGCGCCGCATCTCAGAGAAGCAAGGGATGCGGCTGGTCGGCGTGATGGAGAAGGACTACGTCTCCGGCCGCCTGCCCTCGGAGATCTGGGAGATGACGGCAGAAGAGTGGCGCAAGTGGAAGGCGAGCTCTACTTAGAAGGATTGCACCGTCTGGAAATCAGCACACTTTCACCAAACAAATGGCACCAGGTGGAACCGCACTTTCCGGCAATATTCTCTGTAACCGGGCAGCTCGGCCGCCAGGAGTTTTTCCTCATCGAGCAGGCGGGCCGCAAGCACCGCCGTCATCGGAATCAGCGCCAGAAGTCCCCAAAACGAATCGAGCGCCAAGGGGGTTCCGAGAAGAAGAATCAAGGCGCCTGAGTACATGGGATGGCGAATCACGGCGTAGGGGCCGGTTGAGATGACGGTCTGCTCGCGTGCGACTTCGATGGTCCCGGCCGTAAAAGTGTTCGCGCGAAATACCAGATAGACGATAAAAAAACCCGCTGCCACCAGCAGATTGCCAATCATGTCACGGCCACAGGGACCCTGGACCAACCGAAGCGATGGTCCAGTGCCGGAATGATCAACAAAGCCGCAAAACAAAATGAAGCAACAACTTGAATCCAATTCTGCCCTTTTCGCGCTTCCGCCCCAGGACCAGCCTTCAATCGCCGCTCCAAAAGCGGCCGATCGCGCAACCACAGATCGATCGAAATCAGTAGTGATGAACCTAAGAAGACTGCGAGATATGTCCATGCCTGCCAGTAGTGCAATGTCCAAGCAGGCAGGAAGAGCAGGAGGGCGAGGACCGCGCTTAATTGCAGAAACCCCGCGATTGTCTTCGCCAGCATGGCTCGATGTTACAACTCGAAGATCAAGGACCTATGTGACCAAAGGCCGGAGCGTTGCTTCAAAAATGGCTGGGCAGCGGCGCGGGGCCCTGATACACGAGGCTAAGTCCCCAATCCATCTCCGAAGGAAAATCCGGCAGCTCGATCTCGCCGATGTTGTTCGCCGTCAATACTCCGTCGCCCACATCGGACCACGTGCCCTCGCGCGGATCGAACCACTGCGCGCGATAGAGGCTCATCACGCGCGCGCCGCGCACCAGGCTCTTCGGGCAGCCCTTCTCAAAATAGACCAGGAAGATGTTCTGGTCCGGCGTGCGCGCAGCGTAGGCCCATCCCTCGTAGCCCTTCAGAATCGGCGTCGCATTCGGCGCAACGTAACCCACATCCGGCACGAGCTCCTGGTAGCGCTTGCCGATCGAAAACGCAAAAGTCCGCAGGTGCTTCATCTGCGCGCCGGATTTCCACTGGAACGCATCCCACATTTTCGTGGGCGCAGAGGGCTCGATGTCGGCGCCCCAGATGCCCTCTGCGCCATACACATGGCCCGCGAGACCCGCCCGACAGAAAGCTGCCGTACATCGCCGAGCGCACAAACTGGTCGTCCTGCGCCGTGCCGCCCTTGGCGCCGTATTTGTAGCCGCCGGGGACGCCGCGAGCGTCAAAGTATCCCGCGTAATAGGGTTCGCCGTTCAGCGCGGGATGCGGATGCGCGTCGCGATAGATCTCCGTCAGGTACCAGTAGTATTCGTGCTCGCGCTTGTTGCCGATCTGGTGCAGCGTCACCCACGAGTTCTCGCCCCAGTTCACCAGCGTCGATGGGTTCGCGTTTGCCGAGAGCAGCGTGCCGAAAGGCGGCGGCCCGTACTTCTTCATCACCAGATCGATGGCCTTCATGAAATCCGGAACCGTGATGCTCTCCTGGATGATGTCCAGATGAATCGGACTGAGCACGGTGTTGTTCGCCTGGTATCTCGACCAGATGTATTGAATGAATCGCGCGTAAGATTCCGGCCACGAGTAATACTTCTTCCATAATTCGCTGGCATCGCGCCGCGACACCTCGATGAACGCGACAAATCCGTTGGCATTCAAATAATCGATCTTGCGGTCGATGGCCTTGAAGTATTCGGGGTTCACGCGGTCGACATCGGGGAAAACATTCTCGTAGCCGGGCACTCTCCCCGGAAACAGGAACGGCCGTCCGCCTTCGTTGTCCATGTTCTTCGCGCTTCCGGTGCCGAACTCGAGCCACGCCGAGCGCACGGTTGTCTTCTCCGCATCGTTCATCACGATGTGATAAGGCAGGCCGTCGGTCTCCCAGTTGGGAAACGCGGCGATCACGTTGACCCAGTTGTAGCCCTGCGCCTTGCGGAAGCGAACGTAGTCCTTGAAGCCCGCCGTCGGCCCGATGGGCCGCTCCTGATCGTCGTCGTACCAGCGAAAGCGATTGGTGCCGGCGGCGTACCACGTATCGCCGACCACGAAGAACGGCGTGCCGTCGGCGGTTTCAAGCGCGTGGTTGTTCGCAGTCGCTCGCAGAAATCCACGTCGCAGCGGGTTTTCTTGCTTTTCGGCCTCCGTCCACTCGATCGCCTCGAACGTGCCGGTTTTTCCTGCGAGTCCCGCGTCGGCCGGCTCTGAGCCGCTGCGCCAGCGCCACGCGCCCGGCGCGGTTGCCACAACGCGCACGCAGAATTCATTGCCGCCATTCCAAAAGCCGTACACGCGCTTGTTGAAGCCGGGCCCGGTCAGATCGACCCAGACCGTCACATCCGTGTAGGGATTCGGAAAAGTGCGCTCGGAGGTAAGCACGATCTCCTGCTTCTCCCACACGTGAACACGCCGGGCCGGAGTTTCCGCCGCGCCGGCAAAATGGCGCGCGGGCCGCGCCGATCGCCGCCGCTCCAGCCGTTGCCCGCACAAACTCGCGACGTGTCAGAATACTGTTGGCCACATGCGCCTCCGCCGATTCGATTGTCATTTGGATTCTAACCGTGCGCTGACACGGCAGCGACGGCAGTATAGGCGCAGGTTGATGTGGCCAAGGAGTCCGGCGGAAACGGCAGCCGCGCGGTCGGCGGAAACAGGCGCACGCGCTCCATGCGCCGGCCCGTCGAAGCCACGATCTCGACGCGCAGGCCGAGCGGATCGAGCGTGACGACTTCGCCGGCCTTGGGAATCCGGCCCACAATCTCGCTCACCAGGCCGCCGACCGTCGTCGCTTCGTAGTCTTCGCCCAGCTCGACTGGCTCGCCGATCACGTCGCCAAGCTGATCGGCAGGAAAGTTGCCGGGAATGAGCCATGAGCCGGAAGGCTCGCGCTGCGGCTCCTCGATCTGCGTGTCGGTCTCGTGCTCGTCGCGGATGTTGCCGACAATCTGCTCCAGCAAGATCTTCAATGGTCACGAGGCCGGCGACGGCGCCGTACTCGTCGATCACGATGCGCATGTGCTGCTTTTCGCGCTGCATCTCGCGCAGCAGCTCGTAGCCGCGCTTGGTCTCAGGCACAAATGCCGCGGGGTGCAGGATCGTCGCGACGGTGCGCGTGCGCGCCTCCTCGTCGGTAATCTGCAGCAGGTCGTGGGCGAACGCGAGGCCCTTGATGTTGTCGAGCGAGCCGGAGTAAACAGGCACGCGCGAGTAATTCTGCATCCGCAGCATCTCGAGGAAATGCTCGATCGTCGTCGTTTCGGGGACGGCGAAGATTTCCGGCCGCGGCGTCATCACTTCGCGCACCAGCATGTCGCCGAATTCAACGGCCGAGCGCACCAGCTCGCGGTCGCTCTGCTCCAGAATGCCTTCTTCCTCGCCGGCCTCGATCAGCGCTTCGACATCGGCGGTCGGGTTCTTCTTCGGGCCCGGCGGGAGCCTCGGCCAGCGCCGCAATGGAAAAGAAGAAGCGGATGAAAACAGTGACCGGCGTGACGATCCACAGCAGCAGGCGGATGGGCCAAAGCAGCCGCGCCACCCACAGCCCGCGCGTGCGGTTGAAGAGCAGCGACGGGAATGAGCTGATAGGCGAACACGACGACCAGCACCACGGCCAGAATGGCCTGCGCGATTTCAAGAGTGTTGGGCGGCCCCGGGTGCGTGGGCCGGATGAAGAGCAGCGCGCCGAACCCAAGCGCGATAAGGCCGAGCGCAAGTTGCTTGAGCACCGAGGCGCAGAGCGCGGCGTGTTCGCGGCTCAGGCCGAGATGCGGCTCAATGCGCACCTCCCACGCGTCGAGATTCTCCTGCACTTCGCGGCTCAAAATCTTGCCGAACTCGGAGTAGACGCGCTGGATGTAGGAGGCCAGCGTGGCCACCACGATGAGCGCGATGAGAGCGGATTTCGAGCGGAGTCATGGCTTGCGCCTCCGCGTTGGCGTGCAACGTTTGCGCGCTTAGGGGTGTCCGGCGAGTTCTACCCTTGGGCAGCCGTTTGTCATCCTGAGCGGGCGGTCGATGCGGCGCCGAAGTCGAGGCGGACCTTTGGCTCGGGCCGTCCGTTTCGTCGACGCCCGCTCAATCAGTCCCTGCGGCAGCCCGAGCTTCGCGCGCAGTTGGCGTTCGCGCCGCTGCATCTGGCCCGCGTCGGTTTCGTGGTCGTAGCCGGCCAGGTGCAGCAGGCCGTGAAGAATCAGGACCCGCAGCTCAAAGGCTAGCGCGTGTCCTTGTTCGGCGGCCTGCCGGCGCGCGGTCTCAACGCTGATGGCCAGATCGCCGGCAACCCGCTCCGCGGGCTTTGTGCTTTGCAGCGGATTGGCGGGAAAGGAAAGTACGTCCGTCGCCTTGTCCTTGCCGCGGAAGCGGCGGTTCAAATCGCGGATGGCTGCGTCGGTAGTGAGCAGCACTGTGACCTGGCCGCGGAGACGGACGGCATCCTGAGCATGAGCGAGGAACCGGGCGAGAGTGGGCGGAGTGGGCAGACGCTCGGCCCAGGGAAGGCTGCGGCGCCAGACAGCGCCCGGCGCATCGGACTTGGATTAGGCGCGCGATAGGCGCCGATGCCAACGGGATCGGGAGTCCGGGGGCTGGGGTGACGAGTCAGGCTCCAGTTCTGGGTCGAGGAGAATCATCGTGCGCGGTCCGCAAAGGCGCGGCCCCGGTAACTTCGATTCTACGTGGGATCCCATCCTTCGACTCCGCTTAGGGCAGGCTCCAGCGGCAAAGACAACGACGCGGCGAGGGTGTGCAACTGGCGCTAACGAATTTTGCCTATTTCTGCAGAAGATCACTGAACGAGGGCAGCTGGTCACGGCGGATGGCTAGGCACACGCTGCTACCCGAGGGTACGCCCGCAAGGCTATTGCCTAGTTTCAGGTCGCCGAAGTCCCTGGTTCGCAGCATTCCGTCAGTGACCTCGGTTGAGGCAAGGGGTATCTTTTTCTCTCCTGAACTGCACTTAACAACAATGTGGCAGGCTACCTCCTGAACAGCAAGCAGGACGACGGAATCATCGTTCTCCCCGGGAGGCGTCCGGGTATTTGCAGTCTCGAACGGGGTACCCCCAGACACGATATAGCATTGAATATCAGCCGGCATCGGAACAAACACGGGCGCTGCGTTCGCCGAGGTGGTTTTCTGAGCAGAGACTTGCTGGCTGATACAGACTACCGCCAGCAGGACAAGAAATATCGCGCTTCTTTTCAGGCTGATCGCTTTCTCGGAGGGATTTATTCACCGACCTTCAGAGGGGCTGAGAATAGACCGGGCTGAGGATCGCCCCCCTCCGGATCTCATGCAACCGATCTCGAAAGAGGCTGGGGTGCTACTGCGGCTTCGCCGTCTGCTTCGGCTGCCCCTCCGCGCGTTCTTCGCTCTGCTGCGGCGCCGACCTGAATCGCGTCGCCCATGGTCAGCGGCAGTTCCTGCTGCCGCGGCTTGGCGCACTCGTAGGCGCGCACGATGCGCTGCACCAGCGGATGGCGCACGACGTCGCAGTCGTCGAAGTGGCAGAATGCGATGCCTTCGACGCCGTTGAGAACATTGATCGCGTCCAGCAGGCCCGACTTGCGCGGGTTGGGCAGATCGATCTGCGTGATGTCGCCGGTGATGACGGCCTTGGAGTTGTTGCCCATGCGCGTCAGGAACATCTTCATCTGCTCGATGGTGGTGTTCTGGGCCTCGTCGAGGATGATGAAGGCGTCATTGAGGGTGCGGCCGCGCATGAAGGCCAGCGGCGCGACCTCGATGACGTTGCTTTCGAGCATCTTGTCCACCTTCTCGGGATCGAGCATGTCGTAGAGCGCGTCATAGAGCGGGCGCAGGTAGGGGTCGATCTTTTCCTGCAAAGTGCCGGGCAAAAAGCCGAGGCGCTCGCCGGCTTCGACCGCGGGCCGCACCAGCACGATGCGGCTGACGCGCTTGGCGTTGATGGCGGCCACGGCCATGGCCACGGCGAGATAGGTTTTGCCGGTGCCGGCCGGGCCCACGCCGAAGACCATGTCGTTCTGCTCGATGGCCTCAACGTAGCGGCGCTGGTTCAGCGAGCGCGGCTGCACGGTGCGCTTGATGCCCGCGGAGCGCTGCTTGCCGGCTTCGGCCACGGAGCGCAGCGTGGCCGCCGGGTCGGCCACCACCAGGCGCAGCATGCCGTTCAGCTCGCCATTGTGGGGATGGATTCCCTGGCGGCGCAGGGCTTCAAAGTCCTCAAAGATGCGCTGCACGCGGGCCACGCTCTCTTCGGGGCCTTCGACGTGCACGGCGTCGGAGCGCAGATCGATGCGCACGCCAAGCGAGTCTTCCATCAGTCTGAGGTTTTCATCGCGGGTCCCGAACAGGGGCTCAAGGTTGGGCGTAATCTCCAGAGCGATCTTCAAAGGGTTCAACGTCCTCCAGGACGGTGGGTTACGGTTTGCCGGCAGCGGGCCATGGGGCTGCTGCCGGAGGGTTGGCAGATGAGTTATCGGCGATCGGCAGTGGCGGCGCGCAAGAGCACCGGCGTTTAGGCGGCCAAATGCGCAAGCGCGCGCCGCAGGCGCGGCGGCGCTTCAAGGTAAATGGCAGTTTTGGAGGGAGCCAGAAGGCGCGAGGCAAACCCAAGTCCATCTTCCATGGGCTGCCTTCGGGACCGCGGGTTGGGGTTGAGTACCAAATCCAGTATTGCGAGATTAGCGCGAGCCGTGCGGCGCGTCAACCGTCGCACCATTACTTTTGATGCATGTGGTTGTCTTGGAAGATACCTCGGCCGCTCGACCGGTCAGCCCGTGGCGCGATACGGACTTGCTGCTCAGATGCTCTCCGTCCGGTAAACTGCTGGAATCTCGAACCGACCGAGGAAGCCTGCTTGCATTCTGCGCTCTATATTGTTGTGCTGGTTGCGATTGCCGCCGCGCTGCTGGCGGTGGCCGTCTATCGCGCGATCGGGGTGAAGACCAAGGCCGACTACCTGGTGGCCGGGCGATCGTTGCCGGCCGTGGTGCTGGTGCTCACGCTGCTGACCTCGTGGATCGGCGCTGGCTCGCTGTTTGCGGGCGCGGAGAACGCCTATAAGAACGGGTTTGCGGCGCTGTGGCAGCCGGCGGGCGGATGGCTGGGGCTGCTGCTGATCTATTTCATTGCGCCGCGGGCGCGGAAGTTCGCGCAGTTCACGCTGCCCGACCTGCTGGAGGCGCGCTACAACCAGACGGCGCGCGTGCTGGGCACCATCGCCATCCTCTTTGCCTACGTGGGCATCACCAGCTATCAGTTCAAGGGCGGCGGCGACGTGCTGCACCTGATCTTTCCCGACACAGTCACGCCGGAGCTGGGCACTTACATCATTGCCGCCTTCGTCATCGTGACCACGGCGCTGGCGGGCATGTCGTCGGTGGCGTATATGGATGTGGCGATCGGCTCGCTGGTGACGGTCATCTGCATCATCGCCGCGCCCATGCTGCTGGTGAAGGCCGGCGGATGGACCGGGCTTCATGCCGCGCTGCCGCCGCAGTATTTTCAGGTGCTGGGCAATTACCGCATGAGCGCGTGCGTCGCGGGCGGCGCACTGGAGTTCCTGGTGCCGACGCATGCTGCTGATGCTGGGCAACCAGGTGATGTATCAGAAGTTCTTCTCGGCCAAGACGGAACGGGACGCGCGCATTTCGGTGGTGGGATGGATCGCTGGGCACGCTGCTGCTGGAGACGCTGATTGTGGCCATCGCGGTCTTTGGCTCGGCGCTCTATCCCAACGGGCGAAGTGGCGCTGCACCCGCGAGATCATTCCCTACACGGCGCGCCACGGGCTGCCCGCGCTGATGGGCGCGCTGCTGCTGGGCGCGGTGTTTGCCAAGGTGATCTCGACGGCTTCGAATTACCTGTTTTCGCCGGCCACCAATCTGGTCAAAGACGTGTTCGTGCGCTACATCGCGCCGGGCGCCTCGAACAAGCGCGTGCTGATCGTTTCGCGGCTGGCGGTGGTGCTGCTGGGCTGCTGGGCGCTCTACCAGGCGGTCTACGCCGCAGAGCATTCTTGAGAAGATGCTCTGGGCCTACACCATTTATTCGGCCGCGCTGACGCCGGTGGTGCTGGCGGCGTTCTACTCAAAGCGCGTGACGGCGTGGGGCGCGGTAGCGGCGATTGCCGCCGGGACCGTGGTGACGCTGGCCTGGGACACGCGGCGGTGAAGAAGCTCTTCATCTTCCGCCGCATTCTCGCGCATCGCGACGCGATCTTTCCCGCGCTCTTTGCCGCGGTCCTGGCGCTGGTCGTGGTCAGCGCCTTCACGCCGCGGCCGTCGGCGGAGCAACTGGCGAAGTTCGCGGAGTAGGGAGAGCAGGCAATTTCCGGATTGCCGGCAAATCGCCCAGAACGTGAGATTTCCCGTGATTCGGCCCCGGTAAGTGCTTTGGCGATCGTGCGGCGGTCGAATCATGCGATTCGCCTGACCAATATCCCTCCTTCAAAACGGATGCAAACTTTCTCCACCGGACAGCATCGAAACTCGACGGAAGCTTACTTCGTCAGGCCCCAGGCGGGGGAAAACGGAGCCAGCGGACGGGTCAGAGAACGACCGATAAACGATCAGCAAATCAACCATCAACCGTCGTACCCACCCACAAACTCGGGGAGGGGCCGGTCGAAATCTTGAAAGGGGGCATGGGAGAGCATGGAGCGGGATTCTTTTACTAGAACGTGTACAAATCCGAATTTGGACTCTGCCACTCCAAATTAGACCCCAAAAGTGATTTCAGCCCCAAAAGTGTGCAATTCTGCACAGACAGACCCGCGAACCATGGAAATACTTACGCAAGCAAGGTATTCCCAGTCGGGTGCAAACCAAGCTGCCTGGAGTGCACCCTTCGTGAGTTTGGCGAGGTCAGTTCTATTATGAGACACCAGGTGAAAGAACTGGAGCCCGCAAATTCAGAGAGGCTACGAGCGGCTTTAGCAGAGCTGTTTGAGCTGCTGGAGGGGTATGGACCAAAGTGGTATACGGAAGATCATCACAATCACGCCGTAGACGCGCTGTTAGACCTGGATAATCATTTCCATTCGGGTTCCTCTGAGTTTTGACGGAGCGCGTGCGCTTTCACTGGCGGAGTCTATTGCCCCGGGCGGTTTCTTCATTCAGAGTGCCCCACAAGTGCGTTTGCTTGCCCGTAGGCGAGCAGGACTCGGCCAAAAAGGACCGCCCACGATGTCCTTAAGGGAGGTTCGCTCGTTCTCGGTGGGCTTCCGATCTCGTCGGAAAGCCCAGCTCGGTGAAGGCTTCGATTCTTTGTGAGAAAGCGTATGAGCGCCTTCTCCGATAAACCGGGCGAGCAATTCCTCCACATCCGGACTCCCATAAATCGCGATTCGCGACCGTAAGTGAGTTACGGCAACCCGGCCCTCAGGCTCCTCCAGTTTCTTTCGCTCATTGTGCCGCGAGCCGTCTTGTAGTTGACCTGCCCCCGGAAAACTCTACCAGTTGAAACTGGAGTTCTCTCGTAATCTAAGCGGGAGGACGTAGCAATGAAGAAGAGCCGTTACACGGAAGAGCAGATCATCGGGATATTGAAGCAGCATGAGGCAGGGGTGAAGACGGCGGACCTGTGCCGGGAGCACGGGATCAGCGCGGCGACATTCTATGGATGGAAGTCGAAGTTCGGCGGCATGGAGGTCAGCGAGGCACAGCGGCTGAAGGCGATGGAGGACGAGAACCGTCGTCTGAAGCTGCTGGTGGCAGAGCTGAGCCTGCATGGCGAGGCGCTGAAGGCGGTGATAAGAAAAAACGGGTGGAGCTTGCCGGTCTAAGAGAAGAAGTGGCGTTCGTCTCGGTCGAGTTCCGGCTGAGCGAACGCACGGCCTGCAAGCTGTTGGGCGTGGAGCGGTCGAGCTATCGATATGAGCCTCGCCCGGACCGCAACATCGAACTGCGCGAGGCGCTGGTGAAGCTGGCTCGGCAGAAGCCGCGCTATGGCTATCGAAGGCTGCATGTCTTGCTCCAGCGTAGAGGCCACGAGGTCAACGTGAAGCGTGTTTACCGGCTGTATCTGGAGGAGAGGCTGTCGGTTCGGCGCAGGAAGCGCAAGCGACTGGTGCGGGATCGTGCCCTGGCGCCGCGACTGATCCGGCCCAACCAGGAGTGGGCGATGGACTTCATCGTTGATGGCCTGGCGACGGGGAGGATGGTGCGCATCCTCAGCGTGGTGGATACCTACACGCGCGAGTGTCTGGCGCTGGAGGCGGACACCAGCCTGGGATCGGGGCGCGTGACGCGTGTGCTGGAGCGGCTGATCGGGGAGCGTGGGCGGCCGGAGAATCTGCGCTCGGACAACGGCCCGGAGTTTACCTCGCGCCGCATGCTGGGCTGGGCGGAGGACTGGAAGGTTGGGCTGGTGCACATCCAGCCGGGAAGGCCGATGCAGAATGGCCACGTCGAGAGCTTCCACGGGAGACTGCGCGACGAGTGCCTCAACGCAAACTGGTTCCGCACGCTGAAGGATGTAAGGAACACCCTGGCAAGCTGGCGGCAGGAGTACAACTGCGAGCGTCCGCACAGCTCGCTCGACTACAGAACGCCGGAGGAGTTCAGGCAGAGAACAGGCTATGCAAATGTGGAAAGCAAAGAACGCTTCCCACATTTACACAGCCTCGACGGCGGCTGCGAGATAATCTCGAAGTCAAACTAAAACCGAGAAACTCCAGTTATCAGTGGTTGAGAAATCGGGGGCAGGTCATAGTGCTCCGCCGTCCCGACCATTCTTCTCTGCGCAATCGCAACGACCAACCGAACCACTGGCCTGCTTCAGCGCGTCGAAAACCGCCCAGGGGGAAACCGTTCCTCCGCGAGCGAAAAAGGCGCCTGGCAAGAAGGGCGATTATGATGGCGTTTGCGGCGGTTCTTCGTATCCAGCGAGGTTCTGTTTCCAGGGAGTGACGTGGCGCAGATCTTCATCAGTCATTCGAGCACGGACAGGGCGGAGGCGGCAGAGCTGCTGGAGTGGCTGCGCGCGCAGGGATTCAACTCCACATTTCTCGATTTCGACGATGAGCGGGGCATCGCTCCGGGAGAGAAGTGGGAGAGCACGCTGTATCGCGAGATCTCCGCTTGCGACGCGGTGATTCTGATCCTGACCGCGAACTGGTTCCAGAGCAAGTGGTGCTTTGTGGAGTTCGCGCAGGCGCGTGCGCTGGGCAAGGCGATCTTCCCGCTGGTGGAGACGCCGACCAAAGAAAAGTTCATCGGCGACGACATTCAACTGCTGGACCTGGTGAAGGACCGCGAAGGCGGGATGGACCGGCTGCGCTCGGAGCTGACGCGCATCGCGATGAACGCGCGCGGCGGGCTGCCCTGGGACAACAAGCGGCCGCCGTACCCCGGACTGATGGCCTTCGAGGAGGCCGACGCGGCAATCTACTTCGGGCGCGACGATGACATCCGGGCGCTGATTCAACGGCTGGAAGCCAGGCGCGTGCAGGGCGGCGAGAAGCTGGTGGTGGTGCTGGGCGCATCGGGATCGGGCAAGTCGTCGCTGCTGAGGGCCGGAGTTGCGCCGCGGTTGAAACAGGACCAGCACAACTGGATCGTGCTGCCGCCGTTTCGTCCCCAGGGCACAGCCTTTGGACGAGCTGGCGCTGGCGATTGCCTCGGCGCTGGGCGACGCAAAGAACTGGCGGCAATGGCGGACAGAGCTGGAAGGGGAGAATCCGTCGCGCGCGCTGATGGATCTGGCGCGTGACCTGCGCGCGGCGCATGGGCAGAACGAAGCGCACATCCTGATCACGATCGACCAGGGCGAGGAGCTGTTCAGCGGCGCGGACGCCGGACAGACAGAGCGGTTCTTCGCGGTGCTGAATGCGATGCTGAGCGCGCAACTGCCGTACCTGGCAACGATGTCGCTGCGCTCGGACTACCTGGGCCATTTGCAGCAGGAGACGCGGCTGGCGGCGCCGTTCGAGCAGTTCTCGCTGAAACCGATGCCGCTGGAGCGGGTGCGCGACATCGTGCTGGGACCGGCCAAGCTGGCGGGGATCACCGTGGACGATGCGCTGGTGACGGAGATGATGGCGGATGCGCGGACCGACGATGCGCTGCCGTTGCTGGCATTCGCGCTGCGCGAGTTGTATGACCGGTCGGTTTTCGACAAGACGGGCGGCACAAAACATATGACGGTGGACGCCTATCGCGCGATGGGCGATGCGCAGGCGCAGCTTTCGCCGCTTGGAAAACGCGGTGCGGCGCAAGGCGGATGAAGTGCTGGCCGCGGCGAATCCGACGGCGGAGGATCTGCAGGCGCTGAAGGAAGCGTTCATTCCGGGCATGGTGCGGGTGAACGCGGAGGGCGAGTATGCGCGGCGCGCGGCGGATATGTCGAAAATCTCACCGCGCGCTATGCCGACGATCGAGCGGCTGGCCAAAGCTTACCTGTTGACGGTTCGCCACGAGCGGGGCGTGACGCTGGTGGAGGTGACGCACGAAGCGTTGCTGCGCAAGTGGCCGCGGCTGAAGAACTGGCTGGACGAAGAGAAGGAGTTCCTGACGGGCAAAGAGCAACTGGACCAGGATCTGGCGGACTGGGAGGCTGCGCCGGAGAAGCAGAAGAAGGAAGCGCTGCTGTGGGGATTGAAACTGGCGCGGGCGCAGGCGTGGCAGACGGCAAAGCCGCGGCAATTGAACGAAGCGGAACGGAGATTCATCGACGCTTCAGTCGAGCACGCGGCGGCGCTGAGAAGGCGGGAGTTGGTACGCACCGCGGGCGCGCTGGCAGTGGTGCTCTGCCTGGTGTTCAGCTTCGTGATCACGTACGAGGTGAGCAAGAGGCACGATGCGCAGGCAGCGGCGGCCAGCGCGCGCATGGCGGCGAGCGAAACGGACTCGGAGTTTGCGGCCACGGAAATGGCGAGAGGCGAGGAGCCGGTGTCGCTGGCGTATCTGGCGGATGCCATGCGCAAGAATCCCGGGAACCAGAAGGCGATTGCGCTGGCGGTGTCGGAGCTGCGCAACGCGGTGTTGCCTCTGGAGACGTTGCACCACGATGGCGAGGTGCAGGATGCGAGCTTCAGTCCCGATGGGACAAAGGTGGTGACAGCGTCGGCGGATGACACGGCGCAGGTGTGGGACGCGAGCGACGGGGCAGAAGATCGGTCAACCAATGAGGCACGCGGATTGGGTGCACACGGCGGAGTTCAGCCCGGATGGCGCTAAGGTGGTGACCGCGTCCTGGGATGGGACGGCGCGGGTGTGGGACGCGAGAACCGGCGCACAGATCGGGAACGCTATGCAGCACGATGTTTCCGTTGAAGGCGGCAGGGTGAACAGCGCGTACTTCAGCGCGGATGGAACGGAGATCGTGACCGCGTCGTGGGACCACACGGCGCGCATCTGGGACGCGACGAATCCCGCGCATGCGCAGATTGGAAAGGCCCTGGTGCATCAGCTGCCGGGCGCGATATCGGAGACGGTATGGACGGCAATGTTCAATCCCAAGGGCGCGCCGCAGGTGGTGGTGACGGCGTCGGCCGATCATGAGGCGCGGCTGTGGGACGTGGCGACGCAGACGGAGAAATCCCACAAGCTGCAGAACGGCGAAGTGAATAAGGCGGTGATCAGCCCCGACGGGCGATGGGTGGCCACTGCCGGCGATGACGGCACCGGGTACATTCTGGACGCGAGAACGTTTCAGCCCGTGGGCCGGCCGCTGCAGCATGGGAGCGGCAAACCGATCGACTTCGTTTCTTTCAGCCCGGACAGCCGGAGCATCGTGACGGCGTCGCAGGACAACACGGCGCGCCTTTGGGATGTCCCCTCGGGCAATCCGATCGGGCAGCCGATGGTTCACGAGGGCTGGGTGGAGGCGGCGACGTTCAGCGCGGACGGCAAACTGGTGGTGACGGCCTCGTCCGACCGGACAGCGCGGGTGTGGGATGCGCGCACCGGGCAGCCGCTGAGCGATCCGATGCGGCACAGCGGAGACGTGTACATGGCACGGTTCAGCCCGACCGATTCGTCGCTGGTGGTGACCGCATCTTTCGACCACACGGCCCGCATCTGGAAGTGGAATCGGGTTGCGGAGTTGCCGGTAATCAGCGGCGCGGGCGCACTGAGAACCGTGTGCCTGAACGCAGACGCCGAGAGAATGGTGACGGTGACCGACAGCGGCGCACAAATCTGGAATGCGCGCACAGGGCAGGCGGCGGGACAGATGCCGGCCATGGGACCCGTGTCGCTGGCATCGTGCAGCGCCGACGGAACGCTGATGTTCACGGCCTCAGGCAAGCAGGGCCAAATGCGCAACGCGATGACGGGCGCGCCGGTGGGCAGCCCGAGCAATTGCTCGGGAAACGCCAAACGCGGCGGTCTTCGACGCGCACAACCACTGGCTGGCCGTGATGTCGCCGGACCAACTGTGGCTCTGGGATGCGGCTACAGGACGGCCGCAGGGAAGCCCGATCCGGCTTGGCGGAGACGCGACCAACGCCGTCTTCAGCGCCGATGGAAGCATGATCGCCGCGTGGTCGCATGGCGGAACGGTTGAGCGTCTGGGATGTTGCGACGGGCGCACGCGATCGGCAAGCCGATGATCCACCAAGGGAGAAGTGAAGAGCGCGAACTTCAGTCCCGATGGGCAACTGCTGGTTGCTTCCTCGACAACCGGCCACTCGGCCAGCCTGTGGACGGTGCGAGACGGGTGCGCAGGTGGGCGTTCTGCAAGTGGACAACTGGGTTCCCGATGCCGAGTTCAGCCCCGACGGCCGATGGGTGGCGACTTCGTACGGCAGCGCAGCGCAGGTGTGGGACGTGGCGAGCAAGAGCCGGTTGAGCCAGCTCATGCAGGCGAAGGACACGATTCTCGTATTCCATTTTCAGCCCCAACAGCGAGTGGTTACTCACCGCGTCGCAAGATGGAGTGGCTCAGGTGTGGGATGCGCGGACAGGGGTAGAAGCGGGCAGGCCGATGAGGCAAACGGAGGCCACAGCGCAGAGCCAGCCGGTTTGCATTCGATTCACCAGCGATGGCAAGTGGATCCTGACGGCGTGGCAGAACGTGGACCAGAATCGAGCGCCGCAGGGGTGGGAGGTGCGTCTTCAGGAAGCACCCATCGGGACTGGCACCGCACCCGCATGGCTGATTCAACTGGCGGAAGTGGCAGGCGGCGAGCAATTGGATGTCAACGGGGTACTGCAGCCGACGCCTTCAAACGAGGACTCCACGCAGTTGCGAAATACGCTGCTGGGGCTAGGCGGCAGCGATCCGGTCGATGAGTTTGGAAAATGGCTGGTTTCCGATCCGCGCTCGCGGGCAATTTCGCCGCTGGAACAGGCGAGCGGTCACAATTAAGCGTCGCAGGCGGCGCAGGCGCACACTTTCTAACGCGCACCACAGCTGGCGCCGCGGTGCTCAGCATCATACATCTTGCTTGAGTTGGGTGAGCCGGACCGTGGAGTCGCTGCCGGAATGCCGCTCCCGCCGTCCCGGCCATTCGAATCAGTCGTTTAGCGGCTGAGCGCTGTGCGGTGAGCCCGGAGCTATAGTAACTTTTGTGATGTTCCCAAAAACTCAGTCTGCGTGCAATGTGATCTGAAAGGGCAGAAAGCCTGGCATCGCTATATACAGCCTCGTGTCCGTCAGGACTGGCTGTGAGTCGCACGATATTTCCCCGGAAACATGCGTTCCAGCCGATATCCACTTCGAACGGCGGAAAGGGCACGGATGAACGCATTGCACGCAAACGACGGAGGGAAACTTGCTTTGAGCAGACACCGCTCATGGGGAACAGAGCTTTGCGCGCTGGCTCTTCTAACTGCTTGCGCGGGACTGATGGGTTGCACCCAGCCGTCTCCGACCGTCAAAGCGGCTCCTGCGCCAACGATCACCGCCTTTTCCGCGGGTCCGGCGGCCATCGTTGCCGGCGCGAGCACCACGCTGAGTTGGACGACTTCAGGCGCGACCAGCGTCACCGTCACGCCCGGCACGTTTTCGTCAACGTCCGCGAGCGGCTCGGTGGTTCTGAGTCCGGCGGCGACCACAACGTACACCCTGACGGCGACAAACACCACCGGCTCGGCCACGGCGACGGTGACCGTTACCGTGACCCAGCCGAGCCTGCCCACAATCAGCTCGTTTACGGCGAGCCCGAAGAGCATCACCCTGGGCGGGACCAGCACGTTGAGCTGGGCGACGACCGGCGCGACGACGCATTGCAATCACGCCCGGGGACCTTTGCATCGACCTCGGCGAGCGGCTCGACGAACGTGAGCCCGGAGACGACGACCACCTACGTTCTGACGGCGACCAATGCGGCGGGATCGGTGACGGCGTCGGCCAAGGTAACGGTGACGGCGGCGGGCGGGGCGTTGAAGATCACGACCACAAGCTGCCCCGGAGGAACGCAGAACACGGCTTATGCGGGCTGCACCATCGCCGCGACCGGCGGGACTCCGCCCTACACGTTTTCTGTCGACGACAGCGGCAGCTATCCTTCGCTGCCCGAGGGGATGACGCTGGACTGCGTCGTCGGGAGTGATCACGAGCCCGTTGATTGGCGGCCAGGGAACGTACACGCCCGAGATTGTGGTGACGGATACGGCAAGCGCGCAAGCGAAGGCGCAGATCAGCTTCGCCATGAACGGGAGCAATGCGTTTCTCGCGAACGTCTTTACGGCCGCTTCGATCTTTCACCATCGCGTGGATGCGGCGACGACGAATCTGCCCGTGGATACGTCGCCCGCGGCGCCGATGTACAGCGGCTATTTGCCGGCGACGGTCAAGCCATTCTTCGGGAACAACTCCAATGCCCCGTTCCCGAACGGAATTCCGGCGATCGAGGTGCCGTACAACCAGCCCGATGTTTCGGTAGCGACGACGGTGTACCAGTCAGTACTTTACTTCGGGACCGATTCCGGCCTACGCGCCGGTGGAGGGCACGAGCAACTCGATCGGGAGACCGGCACGTGCTGGTGTACCTGGAGGCGGGCAACGGAAATCAACCCGGCCCTCTACGAGATGTGGCAGGGAATTTATCTGGACGGGCCGTGGACCGATTCCTCGAACGCGGAGTGGCCGAACGTGGCGTCGGATGCGCTGACGCCGCAGGGACAGGGGACATCGGATGCCGCGGGCTTGCCGGTTGCGCCGCTGCTGGCGAATGCCGATGAGGTGATCGGGACGGGCACGCCCAGCGCGCCGAACGGGTACGATCCAGCATCCCATCCGATTCACGCTGAACCATATGTTGAATTACTGGGTGTGGCCGGCGACGCAAACGGCGGGCACGGGGAGCTGCATCAAGAGCGGAGGGGGCGCGATTTCGGTGGAGTCGGAGATTTCGCAGGCCACTCCGCCGGCAAGCTGCACCATGATCGGGACCAGCCGGCGAAATCTACCGGCTGAAGGCGTCGGTTGCGACGCCGGCTTGCGCGGCAACGAGCCCGCAGGCGGCAATCATTATGACAGCGTTCCGGAATTATGGAATCATTCTGGCCGACAACGGAGATCAGCGGCGGGCTGATCGGGACACCCGATGCGCGCTGGAACGATGCCGATCTCGAGTGCCTGACGAGCCTGATTCTCTCGGACTTTGAGCCGGTGAACGTGTCGAGCCTGATGGTGACCAACGACAGCGGGGCGACCAGCCACTAGGACTGTTCGACCGCGCAGGTTCGAATGGCTGGGGATCGTGCCAATCCCAGGTCTCGAGAATGCGAGAGCCTGGGGCACCCAACGAGTCAGGAGTTTGAGGATTAGTGCGACGGGGGAACGTATTCGGCGGGCAGGGCTGAGCCGGAGCCGAAGAAGAAGTCCTCCATCTGCTCGACGAGGAACTGCTGCGCCTGCGGCAGCCAGGGCTGGAGGCGGTACTCGTTCAACAGCATCTTCTGGCGGGCGAGCCACTCGTCCCAGGCCGCCTTGGAGACGTTCTTATAGATCTTCTGGCCAAACTCCGAGTCGAAGGGCGGCTCGTCGAGGCCCTCCATTTCCTTCTTGTAGCGAACGCAAAAGACGATGTGCGCCATGCGGAATGCTCCCAGACGACATTGTAATTGGATGACCGGGACGGCCGGCGGTTGCTGAGGGAAGTAAATTCTCTTGACAAGCGGGCGGGCGGCGGGTTGTTCTATCTCCACCCTACTTTATGGTCCACGGCTGCAAAAGCTGGGTTCCGCGATTCACGAGCCGTGCGCAGCAGTGAAGCAGCACTCCCCCTCACGCAGTGTCTTCTTCGAAAGGAGTTGCTATGGCCGATGAACCGAACGCACCAGGAGCCAGCTTCAGGACTGTCAGACAATGCCGCCGGGGCAATTGCCTATATCACGATTATCCCAGCGATCATTTTTCTGATCGTGGAGCCTTACAACAAGAATTCGTTTGTGCGCTTCCACGCCTGGCAGTCGATCTTCCTCGGCATCGCCTGCCTTCGCGGTCTCAAATCGTACTGGCGATCATTCCGATTATCGGATGGATCCTGATCCCGCTGCTTTGGACCTCGGCTGTTCCTGATCATCTGGCTCATTGCCTCATCAAGGCTTCAAGGGCAGAACGATTCATGTTGCCGTTGATCGGCGACTTTCGCCGAGAAGCAAGCGGGCGCGTAAGGAATCGCAAGCTCGCGCATCCGAGGACGCACGAGGGCCGCTGATCTCAGCGCCTGCGGCCCTTTCTGATTCGCCGCTTGCTCCCGCTCGGGGGCGGCGGCGATGCGTTTTTGCGCTTGCTTTTCTTCGGTTTTGATGGTGAACGGCGCGGCCTTCTTGCCGGTCAGCGGCAATTCTTCTTCCACAAGAGCAAATTGGAGCTTGCGTTCCTGCGCGAGGATGCGGTCGAGGATCACCTGGACGCGGTCGCCGGCGCGGAAACGGCGGCCTGTGCGCTCGCCGATGATTTCGTGCGTGTTTTCGCGCCAGGTGTAGCGGTCGGCGCGCAGCGTGTCGATGGGGACGAGGCCCTCGACGAAGAGATCGGTGAGCTCGACGAAGAGGCCGTATTTGGCGGGGTTGAGCACGAGGGCGGCGAACTCGTCGCCGACGCGGTCCTGCATGAAGCGAACCTTCTTCCACTCGACCAGCTCGCGCTCGGCTTCGGCGGCGCGGCGCTCGGCCTGGCTGGATTCGTCGGCGATCTCGGCGAGTTCGGGCTCGGGGATGGGGGGTGGAATCGGGTTGGAGTTCGATGACGGGGACGCATGGTCCCCCATCCTAGCGGAGCTAGGATAGGGCATCCGGCTTCCCTTCCCCGGTCCCCAAGTGCGAGGGACCGGGGGCACCTCATGTTGTGCTCGACCTTCGTTGGGGTGCGACCAGGGCGAGTCAGGCGGCTTGGCGTCGATGGTTCTGTGGCCGGGGACGCCGGCGCGGAGAAGCGTTTTGGCGATGCGGTGGACGATGAGGTCGGGATAGCGGCGGATGGGCGAGGTGAAGTGGGTGTAGGTGGGCGCGGCCAGGGCGAAGTGGCCTTCGTTGACCTCGGAGTAGCGCGCCTGCGAGAGCGAGCGCAGCATGAGGTAGCTGAGGATGCGCTCTTCCGGCTTGCCCTCAATGCGCGCGGCGAGTTTTTGATACATGCGCGGCGTGACGGCGATGTCTTCGGGCACTTCGTGCTGGCGGGGATTGCGGCCCTGGCCGTGCGACTCGCGGCGCTCGGCGCGGGTCTGGACGCGCCTCACGGGCAAGTGGTCCAAGGCCAAGCGAATAGCCGAAGCTGGCGGCGAGTTCTTCGAACTGGACGACGCGGCGCGGATCGGGCTTCTCGTGGATGCGATAGAGCGAAGGGACGCCGAGATCTTCAAGCCAGATGGCGACGCACTCGTTGGCGGCGAGCATGAACTCTTCAATGAGGCGGTTGGCCCAGGTGCGCTCGGCGCGGGTGACGCCGCGCATCTGGCCGTGCTCGTCGAACTCGATGACCGGCTCGGGCAAGATCGAAATCGATGGAGCCGCGCTCTTCGCGGCGCTGGTTCATGAGGACGGCGAGCTTTTTCATGCGCTCAAATTCTGGAACCAGCGTAGCGCCGCGCGTATCGCGTCGCGTCGAGTCGTCACGCGTCGGTCCTGGTCGAGTGATCGTGCGATGGACACTTCTGTGTAGGTCATTCGCGCGGCGGAGCGGATGACGCCTTCGACGATCTCGAAGCTCTCGATGTTGCCTGCGGCGTCGAGCTGCATGATGCAACTGAGCACGAGGCGGTCTTCGCTGGGGCGAAGGCTGCAGATGTCCGTTGAAAGCTCCTGGGGCAGCATGGGGATGGCGCGATCGGGGAAGTAGACGCTGGTGCCGCGGATGCGGGCTTCGAGATCGAGAGCGGAGCCGGGGCGGACGTACTCGGCTACGTCGGCGATGTGGACCTGGAGCTCGTAGCCGCCGTGGGCGCGCTCGCGTGACAAGGACCGCGTCATCGAAGTCGCGCGCGGTTTCGCCGTCGATGGTGACGATGGGCAGCGAGCGGAAGTCGGCCCTGCGGGCGGCAATGGTCTGGGTCGAGATGCGCGACGCTGCGAGCTTCGGCGAGAACAGATTCGGGAAAGATGCGCGGCAGCTGGTGCTTGCGGATCATCATCTCCACGTCGACACCGAAGTCGTCAGGCGAGCCGAGGACTTCGATGACGCGGCCGATGGGAGGACGCGTGGGCGTGGGCCAACTGGTGATCTCGACGTCGACGACCAGGCCCTCCAAGGCTTCCGGGCGTGCCACACCTTCCAGGCGCTCCGCGCTTTCGTGTTTTGGATGAGCGAGTGCCTGGCGACCGAGCACGCGATGCGGGGTTGAGGGTCCGGCGGCGGAAGGAATCTCCGCGCCGGGAGGAATCACGATGGGCTGCGTCATGCGGTCGTCGAAGGGAATGACGACGTTGTTGCCTGGCCGCGATCGGGACGCGCGATAGCGAAACGTGCCGACGACGGTGGGGTTGCGGCGCTCGAGAACCCGCACGATGCGGCCCTGCTGGCGGCCGTCGGCCTTGGGAGGGTCGAGCTCGACCAGGACCTGGTCGCCCTGCATGGCGGCGTTGATTTCGTTGGGAGGAATGAAGATATCTTCGGTCCCAGTGGCAGGCTTTGAGTCCGCTGCGGCGGGTCTGCGATTGGGGCGCACGAAGCCGTAGCCGTCGCGGTGCAGATCGAGGCGGCCGGCAACGAGGTTCTCGCGCGCCGCGGCGGAGCGGCGGGAGATGGCGCGGGGAAGGCTCCAATGCTCGCGGTCGAGTTGAATGAGCTTGCCAGCCACGGTGAGCCGGGCCAGGTGTTCGAGAAGGAGACGCCGCTCACGCCCGCCGGAGAGCGAAAGCTCGCGGACCAACTGCTTGTATCCGGCCTTTTGGCTGGCAGAGGCGGCGATGCGGGCGAGCAAGTTCGCGATCGGTCATACGCCAAGATTACGGCAACTCTGAGGGTCTCACGCGCCTTTCGGATCGCGGCTCGCACAGGAATCCGGGACATGCCGTAGAATGGGGGGACGCACGATCCTGGCGGAGCCGGAAGCGAGATTCGATGGATTTCCGGCCGCGCAGGAGATTGCCGCGGAGATTGGTCGCAAGCGGCGAACGCACTTATACATTTTTGGGTTCGAGCCATTGGCCTTGCCTTGGCATCCCCCAGTCCCCAAGTGGACAGAAAAGGAAGAATACCTTGAGCGCAATGTGGAAACCAAGCCAGACCGGACCGACGATCCCGAATCCAACCCGGAACCGCAGCGCGCGACGCCTCCGGCAGCACGTGCCTGAGCCTCCAGCCCGCATGCAGGCAAACGCCGCAGACCAGGCCACGATCGGCAAGGGCCTGTTTATCAAGGGCGAGATTACGGGCTCCGAGTCACTTTATATCGACGGCAAAGTGGAGGGCGCGATCAACCTTCCCGGCAACCGCGTGACGGTCGGCCGCAACGGGCAGGTCGGGGCCAACATCACTGCGCGCGAGGTGGTGGTGCTGGGCAAGGTGCGGGCAACGTCTCGGCAACGGACCGCGTGGACATTCGCGCCGAAGGATCGCTGAACGGCGATGTGGCGGCGGCGCGCATCAGCATCGAAGACGGCGCGTTCTTCAAGGGCGGCATCGACATCCGCAAGCCCGACGCCAAGCCGGCGCAGGCGACTGGCGCAGCGGGTCCGGTCGCGGTGGCTAGCGCAGCGCCGATGGCCCAAGATGCGGCCAAGGTCGGGTAAGTCTAGCATTGGTGCGCACGAATTTCGCTCAAGACGGGCGCCTCTGCCTGAGCAGGGGCGCTTGTGTCTTTTCGACGGCCATTGTTGGGAATCGATGCCGGGCCGGATCCGTGTGGGGACGGCCCCGGCGTTGCCTCAGCCGAGTCCGAGGCGGCGCATGGCGACTCGCGGCAGGGCCGAGCCGGATTTTTCGAGGACCCACTTCGTGAGCGCAGTCCAGACCGCGATGACCGGCGATGAGGATGGCCGCGTCGATCCAATAGCGGGCGTGAGGAAGCCGCGCCATGCCGGGCAGATGGTGCAAGACGGCGACGAAGACCCAGGCGAGCAGCCAGGCGGCCGCGCCACCCGCAAACGCAGCCAGCAGGCAACGGCCCATCTCGGCGAAGTCGAGGCTGGCGAGCGAGACCATGCGGCGCTTGTGCAGGAGCAACGGCGATGGTGAGGGTCTGCAGGGCGATGCCGATGTCGGAGGCGAGCGCCAGGCCTGTGGCGCCGCGCCAGTGGAAGAGCGAGGCGTAGATGGGCAGAGAGACGACGGTGACGACGGTGCTGGCGACCATGGGCACAAAGGTGTTTCCGGCGGCGTAGAAGGCGCGCGCGTAAATGGCCTGCGCCGACCAGAGAAACATGGAAACGGAGAAGACGGCAAAGTAGATGGAGCACAGGCGCGCGTCGGCCGGCGAGAAGCGGCCGCCGGTGAAGACGAGATCGATGGCCGGCCAGCCAAGCGCCATCATGATGGAGGCCGAGAGCAGGCCAAGCGAGGCCACGCGCGAGACGGAGTCGGCGACGCCGGTGGCGAACTCATAGCGGCGATCGCGCGTCCAGAGGCTGGCGAAGAAGGGCATGGAGGCGGCGCCGGCAGCCTGGGCCAGCATGGACATGGGCGCGGTGAAGACCTGCTTGGCGTAGCTCAGCAGCGAGACCGCGCCGCCGATGCTGGAGGCGAAGTGGGCGATGATCCAGTTGTCGGCAGTGACCAGCGAGACGCCGGCCATGAGTGGCAGCGACAGGCGCACCCACTCGCGCAGGCCCTTGTCGTGCCAATCGAGAATCATGCGGTAGCGCGTGCCGGCGCGGTGCGCGAAGAACCAGTTCAAGCAGAAGCGGGCCGCAGACGGCTCCCGCGACGGTGCCGATGGCCAGCGATGAGACGCCCATGCGCTTGACGAGCAACAAGGCCGCCAACGATGGTGCCCAGGCCGTAGATGAGCGGCGCGACCGCCTGCACGTTGAACTGCTTGCGCACCACCAGCACGGCGCCGAAGACGCCGCCGGCAAAGAAGCACAACTGCGCGGGCAGCAGAATGCGCGTGAGCATCACGCAGAGCGCCGACCTTTTGCGGGTCAAAGCCGTTGAACCACCAGCGCACGTACCACGGAGCAAAGACCTCCGCGAGCACGATGGCCGTGCCCAGCACCAGGTACATGGTGGTGAGGATGACCGACAGCGAACGCTCGGCTTCGGCCTCGCGGCCAGCTTCGCGATAGCGGGTGAGGATGGTGACGAAGGTGATGGAGGCCGCGCCCCCGACGAGGAAGTAGGAGATCATGTCGGGCAGGACGAATGCAGCGTTGAGAGCGTCGGCCTCGACGCCGCGGCCGAAGAGCCAGACGATGTATTTCACGCGCACAAGGCCAATGATGCGGGAGAGAAACGTCGACACCATGAGTACGACGGTGGCGGAAAAGATGCTGTGCGCGTGCGAGGGGCGCATTAGGTTGAATCCCCGCAGCCACCATGGGCGCGGTGGCGGCTGAGTTTCTACCCCAGCGGCAAAGTCCAACCGCTGGGGGCCCTGGTTTGAGGACGAGCTTGTCACTGGAGACGATTTTACCGGGACGTTGCCTTAGTGAGGATACCGATCGTCAAGGGGGTGTGTATGCTGTTCCCATGTGGTACTGCACACGCTGGACTTTTCGACGGGGATTGGCGCTATGGGCGCTCACCGGCCTGATTGCTTCGGGCCAGGCGATTCACGGGCGCGGCGGGATTACGCTGCCGGCTCCGCCGGAGGCGCAGGCCGTTCCGGTAAAGGACGATTACTTTGGAACCAAGATCGTCGACAATTACCGCTGGCTGGAGGACGCGAACAGCCCTGAGACCAAGGCGTTCATCGACGCCGAGAACGCCTACACCGCGCGCTACATGGAGCAGGCGCGCATCCGGCCGCAGATCAACGACGATCTGGACGCGCTGGAGCACGTGAGCACCTGGACGGTGCCCATCGCAGCGCGGCAACGATCTTTTCTTTCAGAAGCAACTGGCGGGCGAGGACCAGTCCTCGATCTATGTGCGCGCACGGCTGGGCCGGAGAAGGACAAGCGGCTCATCGATCCGGCGCAGTTCAGCCGCGACCCCAACACGTCGGTCGATCTGGCGGATGTCTCGCGCGACGGAACGCTGGTGGCCTACCAGGTGCGCCAGGGCGGCGCGGACGAAACCACGGTGCGCGTGTTCAACGTGAAGACGGGCAAGACGCTCGAGGACGAGCTGCCCAGCGGGATCTATCTGACCGTGGCCTTCACGCCGGATGGCAAAGGGCTCTACTACTCGCGCATGGACAGCAAGGGGACGCTGGTCTACGAGCACGAGCTGGGAACGAGGGTTTCGCACGACACGCTGGTCTTCGGGAAGGAGTTTCGCGGCGAGGCGCTGGGGCCGAACGACCTGATCGAGGCGGCTTTGTCGGACGACTACCGCTATCTGGTGGTGGAGATCGACCGCGGCGTGCCGGCGAAGCGCGTGGATATTGTCTATCGCGATCTGACCAAGCCGGGCTCGTACTTCGACGTTCTGATCTGGGGCGTGGACTCGCGGTTTTCCGCCGACTACGTCAAGGGCGCGTGGTACGTGAAGACGGACTACAAATCGCCCAACTGGACGCATTATGAAGGCCGACCCCGGCATCATGCCCGATGCGTGGACGACGATCGTGCCCGAGGGGCCGGATGCGATCGACGGCTTCAACATTGTGGGCGACAAGATCTACGTCAACCGGCTGCACGATGTGAAGACGGAGACAGCCGTCTACACGCTGGACGGCAAACCGGCGGGCAGCGTCGAGTACGACGGCATCGGGTCGGCCACAACCCTTGCAGGCCGCAGCACCGACCGCTACGGTTTCTACAGCTTCGAATCGTTCATCGCGCCGCCGACGATCTACCGGCTCGACACGGTGACGGGCAAGCGCGAGGTCTTTGCCCAGCCCAAGGTCCCCTTCGATTCCAGCCAGTACGAACTGAAGCAGGTCTTCTACACATCGAAGGACGGCACGCGCGTGCCCATGTTCATTGCCGGCAAAAAAGGGCTGAAGCAGGACGGTACGGAACGGCTGCTGATGACCGGCTACGGCGGATTCGACGTGAGCATGACTGCCGGAGTGGAGAGCCGATGCATGCGCTGGTGGCTGGAGCAGGGCGGCTGGTTTGCGCTGCCCAACCTGCGCGGCGGCGGCGAATATGGCGAGCGCTGGCACGAAGCAGGGAATGTTCGAAAAAAAGCAGAACGTCTTTGACGACTGTTATGCGGCGGCCGAGTACCTGATCGCCAACAAGTACACCTCGCCGGAGCATTTCGCCATCATGGGGCGGATCGAACGGCGGGCTGCTGATGGGCGCGGCGATCACGCAGCGGCCGGATCTGTTTGCGGCGGTGGAGTGCGGCTATCCGCTGCTGGACATGCTGCGCTACCAGAAGTTCGAGCAGGGGCCGCACTGGATGACCGAGTACGGCTCGGCGGACAACGAGAAGCAGTTTCCGTATCTGCTCAAGTACTCGCCTTACCAGAACGTAAAGGCCGGCACGGCGTACCCGGCGGTGCTGTTCTTTACCGGCGCAAGCGACACGCGGGTGGATCCGCTGCACGCGCGCAAGATGACGGCGCTGTTGCAGGCGGATTCGGCCAGCGGGCGGCCGGTGCTGCTGCACTACAGCGTTTCCGGCGGCCACTCGGCCGGCGTGGGCGTGGAACAGAAGATTCAGGACGATGCGGACCAGCTCACCTTTCTGTGGACGGAAACGGGACAGCCTCCGGCACATAAGTAACTTCCCTGGGCGGCAGGCACCGCATAGGAACACGAGTGGAGAATGTCCGAGCGTAACCTCAACCTGCGGGAAGATCTTCCGATAAAGAGATTACGGAACCAGAAAGCATGCTCAGAGGCGCGTCCGCAGGGGGTTGTGCGTGGAAACCCATCGGGTGCGGATTGCAGCGGACGATTGCGGGCTTCGCGGAGAGCATTCAGGCACACAATACGCAGGCTGCCCCAAGCCGGCAAAGGCGCCGGCGGCGGCGCATCGTGGGCCCGGAGAAGGAATGCCGCAAGCAGAATTGCAGACCGGCAAGATCGATTGGCAGGAAGAAGACGCCCGGCTGTCCGCGCTGGCTTCGACAGGAATTCTGGACTCGGCGCCGGAGCCAAGCTTCGACGCCATTACCCGGCTGACCGCCGAGTATTTCAAAGCCGACACGGTGCTGCTCGGCTTTGCCGACGAGAGCCGCGTCTGGATCAAGTCCTACTGGGGCGAGCCGGTGCGGGAGTTGCCGCGAAAGCAGAGCGTGTTTGAGATGGTGCTGGCGGAGGACGGGCCGGTGGTGGTGCCGGACGTTTCGATGCATCCCGGCTTTGCAGGCAGCCGGATGACGATTCGGCGGCTCGAGGTGGCATCGTTCGCCAGCGCTCCGGTGCGTTCGGGCGAAGGCAGGATTCTGGGAGCGCTGACCGTCTTCGGATGTGAGCCGCGCCGCGAGATGGCGGTGGAGGAACTGCGCATGCTGGAAGCCTGGCGGATATCGTGGCCAGCCAGTTGGAGCTGCGCAGAATGCGCAAGACCTTTCGCAGGCAGTCGCGTGCGGCACAACGCGCTCCGCCGAAGCCAGTAACCGGGATCTGGCCGCGCAAGTCGGACCTGCGGCAGGCTCTGGACAAGCGGCAATTTGTGCTGTACTACCAGCCGGAGGTCGAGCTGGCCACGCGCAGGATCGTTGGGCTGGAGGCGTTGATTCGCTGGCAGCATCCCGAGCGGGGACTGATTCCGCCCATGGACTTCATTCCTCTTGCCGAGGAAAGCGGACTGATCCTGCCCATCGGCGACTGGGGACTTTCGGAAGCCTGCAACCAGATTCAGAAGTGGTGCCGCGAGGATCCCGAAGCAGGCGGCGCCGCGCGTCTGCGTGAATCTTTCGGCGCGGCAGTTCGCGCGCGAAGGGCTTGGCCGACCATGTCGAGGCGCTGCTGCGCCAGTCCGGCGTTTCGAGCCGGCAGCTCGGCCTGGAGATGACGGAGTCCAGCCTCATCTCGGACAATGGCACGGCGCTGGAGGTGCTGGGCAGCCTGCGCCGGCTCGGAGTTTCGCTGCTGATGGACGATTTCGGCACCGGTTATAGCTCGCTCCATCACCTGCATTCCTTGCCGTTCGACGTGCTCAAGATCGATCGCTCGTTTGTTACGCGCATGACAGAGAGGCGACCAGCCGCTGCAGATTGTGCGCACCATCGTGGAGCTGGCGCGCGTGCTGGGGATGGACGTGGTGGCGGAAGGAATTGAGACGCACGAGCAGTACGCGCTGCTGCGGCAGCTGGGATGCCGATTCGGGCAGGGATTTCTGTTTTCGCGTCCCGTGCCGGCCGAAACCATCAGCCAGATGCTGCGCCTGCCCGGTCGCATTCTGCCCGATCCGGCGAAATCCGCAGCCGGGCTGACTGAACGTGAGATCGAGCCGGACAGGCAGGAGTGCGCCGAAATGGGAACAATGCATGGCTTCTCCTGATTTGGGAGGGACGCGGTTCTTTCGTTGGAGCTTTCTCATGGCTGTGGGCGTGTGAGGCGCTATGCTCCATGCCATGGAGCCATCGGTCCAGACTCGGCCCTCCCCCATCTCTTCCAGCTTTGCCGGGATGCTGGCTGCGCTTGCCGTCCCTTCAACGTGACGCAACGGATCATACGACGGCATGGAGCGGCGGCGATCTGGGCGAGGATGTGGCGACGCTGAGCTACGAACGCGCCCTGCGTGCTCACGCCCGTTACAAGCCGGCGGATCGTGGCGATTGGGCGTTGACGCAGGCAGCGAGGAAGGGGGCAAGCGCTGCACAGGATGAGCCGGCGCTCCCCGAGGAGCTGGGTGGCGAAGGGTCGGCGGCGCATGCGGGTCCTGCGAAGCAGGCGGCGGCTGACCGCGGATATACGAGCAGCGAGTGTGACCATTCGATTGAGCAAGGCGGAGTACGAGCGGCTGCATCAGCGCGCCGCCGAAGCCGGAGTGACGGTTTCGGCCTATCTGCGCTCTTGCACTTTTGAGGCTGAAGCGCTGCGCGCGCAGGTGAAGGAGGCGTTGGCTGAATTGCGGTCGGGTGGAGCACGAGGGACCGAAGGACCAAGAGAACAAGAGAACATGGGGCTGAAGCAACGAGGAAGCGAGGGAATCAGAATTGCTCGCGTTCTGGCTCACATTGGGAACCTCTGCATTGGCCTGTCCGCCGGCAAATCATCCTGACCAGCGAATTGCGCTTGTGAATAGGCGAAGTCAATGAGCCTCTTTGTTCCCTTGCTCCCTGCCGGAGTGGCTTGCTCCGTTCTTCACTCCACTTCGAGCACCAGGCACTTGAGATATTCGGTCTCCGGCAGGTTGAGAACGACCGGATGGTCGGGAGCGGCGCCACGGCGTTCGAGCAGGCGCACGCGCCGCGAGGCATCGGCGGCAGCCGCGGCGACTGCGGCTTCAAGATCGGCCCAGGCAACATGATGCGAGCAGGAACAGGTGACGAGCAGGCCGCCGGGACGCAGCATTTTCAGCGCGCGCAGGTTCAGCTCCTTGTAGCCGCGCAGGGCGCCTTCGACGGCGCGCTTTGGTTTTGGCGAAGGCCGGCGGATCGAGGACGATCAGGTCGAAGGCGGCGTCGGAGGTCCTGGGGGCCTGCGACCAGTCGCGGAGAATCTCAAAGGCGTCGGCCTCGATCCAGTCGACCTCGGCGGCGATGCGCGAGCGATTGGCTTCGAGATTGCGCTCCGCCACTTCGAGCGAGGCGCGCGAGACGTCGATGCCCGTCACCTGGCGGCAGACCTGGGCGAGGTGGAGCGCAAATCCGCCCTGGTAGCAGCAAACATCGAGCGCGCGGCCCCCTGATTCGGATTTCGACGCGCCCAAGCGGCGTGCCCATTCGACCGCGGCGGCGTAGTTGGCGCGCTGGTCGAGAAACGCGCCGGTCTTTTGGCCGGCGTTGGCGTCGTAATGAAAGACGAGGCCATTGAGATGGAACTGCGTGGCGGTGGCGGGGCGCTTGGGATCGGCGAGCCACAACGGATCGAGGCTGGGCGCGGGCAGGCCCTCCAATTCGCGAATGCGCGGGTCGGGACGTTCGAAAATAGCCGCCGGCGCGAGTTCTTCGCGCAGGACGCGCACGCAGGTTTCGCGCACACCTGCGTGGAGCAGACCTTTGGTCAGGAGTTGAAGAACGATGAGCTCGCCGTACTTGTCGGCGATGAGGCCGGGCAGCTCGTCGGCCTCGCTGAAGCAGAGGCGGCAGGCGTCGTTGGCGGCGTCGAGCAGCGGCTTGCGGCGCGCGATGGCTGCGCGCAGGCGGGCAGCGAGCAGCTTGAGCCATGCGGCATCGTCGAGGGCCTCGCGCGAGACCAGGCGCAGCGCGATCTGAGACGAAGGGCTGTAGAGCGCCGTGCCAAGAAAGATTCCGCGGTTGTCGGCCACAGGCAGAAGGCGGAGGTTTCTTCTGGTTCTGGAAGGGTAATCGCTACGACATCGGACGCGTAAACCCAAAGATGGCCGGCACGGAGGCGGTCAGCAGCACGGCGATTGACGACGGCGCCAAGCGGAGTCAGCTTCCGGTTGCGAGCGTGGGGCCGACGCTGTGTCCGATTCCGATTTGTTATCGCTTGGTCATTGGCTTAAGTTACTGATTCTGAGCGTCCTCGCGCTTGGCTGGAAGCAGAGTCCATCTTACCAAGCGCGGGGCCCGGAACGGCATCTCGACCGTCGCGTGTCGGGGATTCTGATGCCGATTCCAATGTCCCGGATGCGAGACTCTGCCGCGAAAAGGGCTCCGGTGTCGGCGCGAGAGCCTGTTCACTGGGTGGCGCGGATTCATGCCCGGCGAACACAAGCGGCCTATAATAAAGCATGGCGACTGTCCGGCAGACCATTCCGGCAGAGGATTCCGGCGCGCCTGTGGCGTCCCCTGCAGGAAGCACAGTGTTCCCGCTCCCGCGAGCACTGTCCCGTCCCGACGGATGAGCGCGCCATCGGCGAGCGCTTTGAGGCGCTGCTTCGCCAGGTGCAGGCCAACCGGCCCAATGAAGACATCTCATTGATTCGAAAGGCGTGGGAGTTCTGCGTCACGCACCACGAGGGGCAGACGCGCGCCTGAGCGGCGAGCCCTACATTGTGCATCCGCTTGAGGTGGCCGAAGTGCTGGTGGAGATGAAGCTGGACGCGACGGCCATCGCGGCGGCGCTGCTGCACGACGCCGTGGAAGACACGCCGGCCACCAGCGAGGAGATCGGCGAGCAAGTTCGGCGACCAGGTGGCGCACATCGTCGAGGGCGTAACCAAGATCGACAAGATCCAATTTGCCAACCGCGAAGACCGCCAGGCAGAGAACGTGCGCAAGATGCTGCTGGCCATGGTGTCGGATGTGCGCGTGGTGCTGATCAAGCTGGCGGACCGGCTGCACAACATGCGCACCCTGGAGCACCTGAAGCCGGAACGGCAGGAGGCGATCGCGCGCGAGACGCTGGACATCTACGCGCCGCTGGCGCACCGGCTGGGCATGGGCAAGGTGCGCGGCGAGCTTGAAGATCTGGCCTTCCGCTACACCGACCCGGTGAGCTACGAGCAGCGTGGCGGCGGCGGTGGAGGCGCGGCGCGTGGAGGGCGAGCAGTTCCTGCGCGGCGTGGAAGACACGCTGGCCGAGCAGCTGCAGGGAGAACGGCATCCAGGCGCGCGTGGAGTGGCGCATCAAGCGGCTCTACTCCATCTACCAGAAGATCGAGCGCACCAAGGTTTCGTTCGACCAGGTGTACGACCTGCTGGCGGTGCGCGTGATTACGCAGGACGTGGCCTCGTGCTACGCGGTCTTCGGGCTGATCCACACGCTGTGGCGGCCGGTGCCGGGGCGCATCAAGGATTTCATCGCCATTCCGCGCGCCAACCGCTACCAGTCGCTGCACACCACGGTGATGAGCGCCAGCGGGCACCAGTTCGAAGTGCAGATCCGCACCGAAGAGATGCACCGCATCGCCGAGGAAGGCATTGCGGCGCACTGGAAGTACAAGGCGGGCGGCGGCGTGGTGACGGCCCGCGACGAGGAGCGGTTGAACTGGATTCGCCAGCTTGTCGAGTGGCAGAAGGAGATGACGGATCCCAACGAATTCCTCTCCAGCCTGAAGATGGACCTCTATCCCGACGAGGTGTACACCTTCACGCCGAAGGGGAAGGTGGTGGTGGTTCCGGCGGGCGCCACGCCGGTGGATTTTGCCTACACCATTCACACCGAGGTGGGCCACACCTGCGTGGGCGCCAAGATCAACGGCCGCATGGTGCCGCTGCGCACCAAGCTGCGCACCGGCGACATCGTCGAGATCGTCACGCAGAAGGATCACAAGCCGAGCCGCGACTGGCTCACCTTTGTCAAGAGCCCGCGCGCGCGCAACAAGATCAAGCACTGGCTGAACGAGGACCAGCGGCGGCGCGCGGTGGAGATCGGCAGAAAGCTGCTGGAGCGCGAGGCGCGCAAGTTCAAAGTGCCGATGACGCAGATCGACGACCAGGATCTGGGCCGCATCGCGCAGGAGTTCGGCGTGGCCACGGCCGCCGATCTGCTGGCCACGCTGGGCCAGGGCAAGCACACCGCGCACCAGGTGCTGAGCAAGCTGGCGCCGGGCTTCGCCGCGCAGCCCGAAGCCGAGCCGGGCACCGGCAGCCGGAAGCCGGGCGAAGCGGGCATGACGGACGCGGTGCGCAAGCTGCATCTGACCGGGTCCGATTCGCTCCAGGTGGAGGGCCAGAACGATCTGCTGGTCTATCGCGCGCGATGTTGCAACCCCATTCGCGGCGAGGAGATTGTGGGCTACGTGACGCGCGGCAAGGGCGTGGCCGTGCATGCGCGCAGTTGCCCCAATGTGCAGAACCTGCTCTACGAGAGCGACCGGCGCATCAACGTCGAGTGGTCGCGCGCGGCGGAGGGAGCCGCGGGCAAGCGCAGCGCTACCCGGTCAAGATCATCGTCCACTGCGACGACCGCACCGGCATGCTGAAGGAGCTGACCGCCGTCATCTCCGACGAGAACACCGACATTCGCGCCGTGGATTTGAGCCGCGACGAAGAGGGCGAAGCGATCATCGAGTTCGTCGTGGAAGCCGAGGACGTGCGCCACCTGAACCGCATGGTGCTGGGACTGCGCCGCGTGGACGGCGTGCGCCAGGTGCAGCGGACGCAGAAAGTGTAAGAGCAGCTTCTAGCTGCTAGCTTCTAGCCTGTTTCGTGCAGATTCGCTTCATCCGTAAATTTCTCCGAACATCTCCCTCCCGAATCCCGTTTTAGACCCCGGTCATTCGTGTTTGCGACCTGCTTGCATCGGCGAACGAAAAGCTAGAGGCTAGAAGCTAGCAGCTAGAAGCTCGCGATCGATCCTATGCCGAAGAACAACCCGATTCTGAGTGGCATCCACGTCATCGACGGCGGCCTGGCCACGGAGCTCGAATATACCGGCGCGCGCATCGACGGTCCGCTGTGGTCGGCGCACGTGCTCGAGGACGAGCCGGAAAGACTGCTCGCCGTGCATCGCGCATACATTCGAGCGGGCGCGCAGTGCATTGCCACATGCAGCTACCAGGTTTCGCGGATGGGCTACGCCGAGGTGGGCCTGACCGCCGAACACGCCGATGCGGCGCTGTTGCGATCCGTCGAGCTGGCGCGGTCGGCTGCTGCCGAGTTTCCTGATCGCCGCGTTCTCGTGGCCGGTTCGCTCGGGCCGTACGGCGCGGCGCTGCACAATGGCGGCGAGTACTCCGGCAACTACGATTGCTCCTACGACGATCTGGTCCGCTTCCACCGCGAGCGCATTGAGGTGTTCGCGCGAGCCACTGGCACGCAGGCTCCCGATCTGCTCGCGTTTGAAACCTTCCCTTCGCTCGAAGAAGCGCGCGCGGTGGGCGAGGCGATGGCGCCGTGGCCATGCATTGCGCGCCTGGTTCAGTTTTTCCTGCCGCGACGAGAAGCACGTCTCCCACGGCGAGCGCGTTGCCGATTGCGCCGCGCTGGTTGCCTCGTTTCCGCAGACGGTGGCGATCGGCGTGAACTGCGTTCCGCCGCAGTGGATTCCCGCGCTGATCGCGGAGTTGCGCAGCGCGTTCAGACAAGCCGATCGTGGTCTATCCGAACTCCGGCGAGGGATGGGACGCGGCGCGGCGATGCTGGACGGGCGTGACCGATCCGGCGGACTTTGGCGCGCAGGCGGCGGAGTGGTTTAAAGCTGGAGCGCAGATGGTGGGCGGCTGCTGCCGCACGCGGCCGGCGCATATTCGCGCGGTGGCGCAGGCAGCCAATTCTGTCTCGACTCGATTCCGCTAGACGAGTTCCAGCGCCGCTCTGCCTTTGCGGGGCGCAATGAAGCGGTCGGCGCGGGAGGCGATGGCGAGCTTTTCGCGGCTGAGGAGCTTGCGAATCTGGCCGCGGGCGTGGTCGGCCCAGGGACCGCGGTTGTCGAGCTTGACGTAGGCGCGCCAGTGGCGCAGCGCGGTGCGATTTGGCCGGTGCGCTCGTAGGCGAGCGCCAGGTTGTAGTGGGCGTCGGCGTAGCGGGGCGAGAGGGTGACGGCCTTGCAGGTAGGCGGCGATGGATTCGTCGAGGCGCTCGAGCTCGTCGAGCACGTTGCCGAGATCGAAGTAGGCCAGCACATATCCGGGGTCGGCCTCGGTGGCGCGGCGGTAGAGCTCTTCGGCGCGGCCGTACTGGCGCAGGTGGAAGAACAGGGTGCCCAGGTTGATGCAGGCTGCCGCGTACTGCGGATCGATGGACGAGAATCTCCTCGTAGAGCGCGATGGCGCGATGCTTTTCGCCGGCTTCCTCGGCCTGAACCGCGGCATGGAAGCGCTCCTGAATGCCGCGCAGGTCGAGGGCGCCGATGCGGCGCAGGGGAGACGGCCGCGCGGCAGCGGAAGCGAGTTGCGGCTCGCCAATGCGCTCGAAGTCGAAGAGCAACTGGCGGCGGATGGGGTCGACCATGGCGCCGCGATGGCGGAAGGCCAGGCGCGTTCCCGTGCGCACCACGCAGGCCTCGAGCAGCGGGTTGCTCATGCCGGCGACGGCTTTCATGGCCAGAATGGATTCGCGGATGGACGCGGCGGGCACGTCATCCTCGCGCAGCGAGCGCAGCGTGCGCAGTTGCCCGAGATCCTGAAAGCTATAGAGTTCCTGTTGAGGAATCAGCCCGGCTCGTTCCCAGGCTTGCAATTGGCGGGAACTGATTTGCAAGGATGCGCAAAACGTCCTGACGGCGATAGCTGGTCACGCTTGGATGCTCCCCCAGGTGATAGGCCACCCCAGCGAACCCGGCTCTTTGAGCCACCCATCGCTGGAAATCCCGTTTCGCCATCCCAGCGGCGAAGACGTGTCGCTGAGACCCCGTTACCAATAGCTCGGCTGCTGAACTTGAACTCCCAATTCGGGAGTGACTTTAGGTTCCCAGCCGAAACACTGACCGCAGCTCTCGGAACAGTTACGGAGGAATCGCTCCTCTGCGATTATGCCAAGAGCTGCGCGTGGATAAACGTGAAGGAACCGCGGCCACAACAAAAAACTCGTGGATAACGAGTGCATGATTTGGTTCATATCGCGCGTGCGAGCGAGAAGGAGCGTCGAAAATCCGCGCCGTATCACAGGCTCGCCGTGTGAATGGGTAGGGCAGCGGAAGCGGGAATGGGCGAGCACGGGGTTGGGACATCGGAAGACGAGACGCCAGAAATGGCCTGCCACTATCGGGGCTGTACCACTCCCGGAAAGTTGCACAACGATGCGCCACGTGGGGCGATGTATTGATCGCCGCTATGTCCTACGATTTTCATTGCCTTTGGAATTCCGATATGCTAGCCTGCCGGACGCGAGCATGGACCGACGCAGAGGCACCGGGCCCCATGTCGAATCCAACCTTCTGCTTCGCATTGGATGATCCGCCGCGGTTGCTGTCTGTCCGCGGCGGCACTGAAGCTTTGCTCGGCTATAGCCCAGAGGAATTCCTCACCTCCAAGGTCAATTTGAAGGACTTGCATCCACCCGGACGACGCCGGCATCGCAGACAACATCTTCTCTCCCGATCTCGAAAACCGCTGCGGAGTGCATCAACATCCGCCTGCGCCACGCCGACGGGCGCATCCGCTGCGTCAAAGGAAGCTACACGAAGAAGCCGGACCGCGCCGGCGGAGAAGTGCTTCTCGAGCTGATCCTTGAAGACGCGCGGAACGTGCGCGAACCCGGCGACGCCATTTCTGCTGAAAAGCTTCAAGACCCTGATCGAGCACACCGGCGACTACATCTACATCAAGAATCGCAATCACGTGATCCTTGCCGCAAGCCGCGACGTGCCGAACACTGACCGGGTCGGCGAAGGATCGGACCGAACTGGTGGGCAAGACCGACTACGACATTCATCCCGGAGGCCGTCGCCGATCTTTCTTACCAGCTGGAGGATCGAGGCGTTCGCCGAAAGCCGGCGCGTGAACCAGATTCCAGCAGTTGGCGAGCGCAGGATGGATCGAAACGCTGGATCGACAATCGCAAGTATCCGATCAGCGGGCCGGACGGCGAGGTCATCGGCATCTTCGGCATCGCTCCCGATATCACCGAGTACATTGAAGCGAAGGTCGAAGCTGCGCGAGAGCGAGGAGTCTGCTGCAGATGTTCATCGAGCACGCGCCGGTTGCGCTGGCCATGTTCGATCGGGAGATGCGCTACCTGGCCGTAAGCCGCGGATGGCTGGAGATGCATGCTCTCGGGACCGTCGAGCTATCGGGCCGTCGCATTACGAGACTCTGCCGTGATGCATCCCGACGACCGTGCTGCAATGCGAAGCATCGACGGCTGCATTGCCGGCGAAGCACAGCATTCGACAGGGAGAATTGCATTGCCGGAGCGGACGGCGCGTGCAATGGGTGCACGGCGCAAATCTGCCGCTGGCGACCGGTGAGGGGCAGTCGGTGGCATCATCATCTTCACCGAGGACATCACCGAGCGCAAGCGCGCGGAAACGGCGCTGCGCGAGAGCGAGGAGTCGCTCCGGGAGGCGCAGACGGATCGCCGGCCTGGGCAGCTCATCTGCTCGATATCGACACTGGAACCTGGACGAGTTCGGATGTCATGGACGAGATCTTCGGAATCGACAAGGATACGAGCACACCGTTCGAATGGTTGGCCCTGATCCATCCCGAAGATCGATCGGCGATGTCATGCCTATTTCAACGATGAGAGTTCTTGGCCAGCGCAAGCCCTTCGACAGGGAGTATCGGGTGATTCGCCAGACAGACGGAGCGGTGCGCTGGGTGCACGGCATAGGACGGCTGGAGTTCGACAGTCACGAGGGACGCCGGTGAAGATGCCGGCACCATCCAGGACATTACGGAGGGCAAGCAGGCCGAAGATGGCGCTGCGCGAGAGCAAGGAATTGCTGCAACTCTTCATCGAGCACGCGCCAGTGGCTCTGGCCATGTTCGACCGCGAGATGCGCTACGTGGCCGTGAGCCGGCGATGGCTGGAGGACTATGCTCTGGTGGGCCGCGAGGTCATCGGGCAGTCGCATTACGAGGTCGTTCCGGACATTCCGGAGCGGTGGAAGGAAGCGCACCGGCGCGGCCTGGCAGGCGAGCGCAGTGCACGTCGAAGAGGACCGATTCGATCGCGCCGACGGCACGGTGCAATGGATCCGCTGGGAGGTTATCCCCTGGCGAGCCGGCGACGGCTCGGTGGGCGGCATCGTCCTTTTCGCCGAGGACATCACGCGAACGCAAGGCAGGCCGAAGACCGGCTGCGCCTGGCCGCAACGGTCTTCACCGGCGCGCGCGAAGGCATCACGATCACCGATCGCATCGGGAACGATTCTCGAAGTGAACGACGCCTTTACCCGCATCACCGGCTACACGCGCGAAGAGGTGCTGGGGCACAATCCGCGCATGCTCCAATCGGGCCTGCAGAGCAAGGAGTTCTACGAGAACATGTGGAAGCTCGCTGAATCCGGGAGGGGCATTGGTCAGGGGAGATCTGGAACCGCACCAAAAGCGGAGACATTTATGCGGAGATGCTCACCATCAATGCGATCCGCGACGCCAAGCGGCGAGGTGGAGCAGTATGTGGGCACTGTTCACGGACATCACGGAACTCAAGGAGCACGAACAGCAGCTGGAGCACATCGCGCATTACGATGCGCTGACCGGGCTTCCCAACCGGGCGCTGCTTGCCGACCGGCTGCGCCAGGCCATGGCTCATGCGCACTGGAAGCAAGCGGATGCTGGCCGTAGCCTGCTTCGACGTCGACGGCTTCAAGGCCATCAACGACCGCTATGGCCACGCAACCGGCGACGGGCTGCTGACCGCCCTGGCCTTCAGGATGAAGCGCGCACTGCGGGAAGGCGATACGCTGGCGCGGCTGGGCGGAGACGAGTTCGCCGCGGTGATTCTGGATCTGGACGACAGCAACAGCGTGCACTGCCGACGCTGAACCGCCTGCTGGCGGCCGCGGCCGAAGAGGCACAGATTGGCGAGGTGATGCTGCGCGTTTCGGCCAGCGCCGGCGTGACCTTTTATCCGCAGAACGGAAGATGTGGACGCCGATGTGCTGCTGCGCCAGGCCGGGACAGGCGATGTACCAGGCCAAGCTGGCGGGCCGCAACTGCTTCCGCATGTTCGATCCCAGCCAGGACCTGATCGTCCGCGGCCGCCACGAGAACATCGAGCACATTCGCCAGGCCCTGGCGGCCCGGCAGTTCGTCCTTTATTACCAGCCCAAGGTGAACATGCGCACCGGCAAGGTGATCGGCGCCGAAGCACTGATCCGCTGGCAGCACCCGGAGCGCGGACTTCTGCCGCCGGGCATGTTTCTTCCCGTGATTGAAGACCACCCCCTGGCGGTCGAACTGGGCGAGTGGGTGATCGAGAGCGCGCTGACGCAAATGGAATCGTGGCAGGCGGAGGGATTCGAACTTCCCGTCAGCGTGAATGTGAGCGCGATCGAGTTGCAGCAGCCGGACTTTGCCGATCGCCTCCGCGCGCAGCTTGCGGCGCATCCGCAGGTCAAGCCATCGAACCTGGAACTGGAAGTGGTGGAGACGAGCGCCATGCAGGATGTGGTGCGAACCTCCCAGGTGCTCACGGCCTGCCGCGAGATCGGCGTGGCGATCGGCCTGGACGATTTCGGCACCGGCTACTCCTCGCTGACCTATCTGAAGCGCCTGCCCGCCAACGTTCTGAAGATCGACCAGAGCTTTGTGCGGGACATGCTCGAAGAGCCGGAGAACCTGACCATCCTGGAGGGCGTGTTGGGGCTGGCCGCCGCGTTTCACAGGCAGGTGATCGCGGAGGGAGTGGAGACCGCGGAACACGGCTTGATGTTGCTGCAAATGGGTTGCGATCTGGCCCAGGGTTACGGCATTGCCGCGTCGATGCCGGCGCGCGAATTGCGGGCCTGGGCGGCCATGTGGCGTCCCGATCCGCGCTGGGCCGAAGTGCCAGTCGGTTCGCGCGGAGAACCGGCCCGTGCTGTACGCCAGCGTGGAGCATCGCGCCTGGCTGGGGGCCTTTGAGGCATGCCTGCAGGGCAAGCGCGCCGTTCCGCCGCCGCTCGATGCCAGCCAATGCCGCGTTGGCGTGTGGCTCGACGGCGAAAAGCGGTCCGCGCGCGGCAAGCTGTCGGCTGTTCAGGCCATTGAGACGCTCCATCGACAGCTTCACGAATTGGCGGCGGAGATTTTCGAGTCGCAGGCCGAAGGCCGCAACCCGGAGGGCTTGGCTCGTTTGCGCCAACTTCACTACTTGCAAGACAAGTGCCTGAAGCGGCTGAAGACTTTCGCGCGACTCGGCTCCGGCAAAACCGGCGGGATGGTTCACGAAGCCGCGGTGTAGTGTTTGTTCGCGCAAATGCGGCACAGCGCAGAACGTGAAGGCGAGAGAATGCCAGGAATTGGTGGCGCGGAAGCGCGTCTCCCCGCGGTTCAACGATGAGCGGCCGTGGATTCGGCGTGAGCCTCTTCGGGCATGGCCTGCGGCTCGCGCAGCGTAAGCACGGGGCAGCGCGCATGGGCGAGCACGCGATAGACGGTGCGGTCGCGGGTCAAGTTTTCGAAGGCCGCGCGCTGCGTGGCGCCGAGCACGATCAGGCTGGCGTGGCGCTCCGACGCCAGAGCCAGAATCTCGATGGATGGATTGCCGTGAGCGACGACTGGCTCGACGGCGGAGCAGCAGCCTGCGCCGGTTTGCTCGGCGAGGATGCGCAGCTCGAGCATGGCCGAGGAGTCCATGCCGGTGGGCAGGCCTTTGCGCTCCATCTCCAGGATGGGCGGAAGCACGTGGAGCAGAATCAGCTTTGCCTTTTGGGCGGCGGCGATCTGGCAGGCAAGCGCCGCGCTCGGGCGAGAGGTCTCTCGAAGTGTGGTGGCATGCAGGACGACACGTTCCTCGCCGCTTGTCCACCGGGAGATGAGCCTCGGGTCCCACGGTAATGACCGGGAGGTAGACCGAGCGCAGCACTTGTTCTGCCACAGAGCCAATGAGCAACTTGCCGAGCTTGCTCCGGCTCCGTGTCCCGAGCAGCACGCGGTCGGCCTGAAATTGGCGGACGGCGGCTGCAATCTGTTGTGTGGGGTGGCCCTCGCGCACCAGCGCGTCGCAACGGATGCCGCGCCGGGCGGCGACTTCACACCAGGGCCGCAGCATCTGTTCCGCGATCTCCAAAGCGCCTACAGTGTCGTAGTACGGCATTCCGGAAGCATCGGCGGTGATGGCGCGCGGAAGAGGAGAGGACATGCAAGAAGAATAAGCCGGGCCCCGGTTTCGCCCGCTTGTTCCAGGGCAAACGGCATGAGATGGTCCAGGTCGCTCAAGTCTGTGGCGACGAGGATTGTGGCTGGATGCGTCCAGCGGCCGGTATCGGAATCCCGCATGGCAAACACCTCATACCCGAAAGCGTGGCACTGGCCGGGGGGCAGGGATGTGCCAGGGCGCACGACGAATTGTGATTTAGATCACGTTGCGCCCAGGCGGAATGGACCAAAAACCAGGTTCCGAATCGCCTTGGACGCCGCGGCACCAACCCGGCTTCATGCTTGCCGAAAATGGCCCGATAGGCTCTATTGAGGCTCGCAGCGAGCGGGCGTTAAAGCGGCTCTCCTGCAGGTGTAGACCAAGGCACAATCGCTAAGTGGCTTTTCCAACAAAAAAGAGCCACCCTGAAATACGCCGGAAATGGCACATTGTTGCAGGAGAACCGCCGTATAGGTGGGGAGTGTCTCATGCAGGCTCAGCTCGACGAGGCGTCACTGGTGAAGGCCAACGCTCAGTTCTGGGAGCAGATGCTCGACATGCGGCTGGAGCCGGTGCCCGATTCCGAAGTGTTCTGCGTGGGGCCTGGGCACTTGATGGGCAGCGTCAGCCTCTCCGGAATGTGGAAGGGACGCATTGAGGTGCGTCTGGCCGGGGGATTGGCAGAGGCTGCCACGGCGGCCATGCTGATGCAGTCCGTGGATACGGTGACCGAGGCGGATGCGCTCGACGCGATCCGGGAGATTGCCAACATGATTGCGGGAGTCATCAAGTCGTCGCTGCCGCGGCCCTGCGCCATGGCTTTGCCTGAATCTTCTGTCGCGACGGACAGGCTCTGCACGCGGCCATGTGCTGAGAACGCGCTGGCGGTGGCCCTCCGCCACGCCGCCGGAGTGCTGCTGCTTCGAGTGTGGGAAGAGGAATGCGGGAAGTAGATCGCTGTCTCTGCATCGCCCGCCCATTTTGTCCAACGGCTGGCGGAGTAGCGCTTACAATCGCTTCATGCATTTTGCTGTCCTGACGATCTCCGACCGCTGCTCCCAAGGCCTG
Organism: uncultured Acidobacteriaceae bacterium; assembly: GCA_963701835.1. Classification (GTDB taxonomy): domain Bacteria; phylum Acidobacteriota; class Terriglobia; order Terriglobales; family Acidobacteriaceae; genus Telmatobacter. The sequence continues at coordinate 88,187 of CAVPBL010000011.1, forward strand.
CAAACCGACACTGCGGGTCCGGCAGTTGTCGCTGTGCTCAAGCGCGAGTGGCCGCAGGCGGAGATCCGGACGGAACTGCTCGGGGACGACGAAGACGCGATTGCCGCGGCGCTCGAGGAGTTCAGCTCGGCAAGGCGCGGCCCTGGTGCTGACCGTCGGCGGCACCGGTTTGGGTCCGCGCGACCGAACGCCGGAGGCGACGCGCCGCGTGATCGATCGCGAAGCGCCGGGACTGGCGGAGGCAATGCGGGCCAAGGGGGCGGAGCGCAATCCCTACGCGTGGCTTTCACGCGGCGTGGCGGGAATGCGCAGCAACACGCTGATCGTGAACTTGCCCGGCAGCCAGCGCGGCGCCGAGGAGAGCCTGGAGGCGATTCTGGCGTTGTTGCGTCATGGGATCGAGGTCGTTGCCGGAGCGCAGAGTCATCCTTCTTAGCTACAGCCTGAACAGGAACCGATGGCTGTGCGGAGTCGACGGCAGGCCCCTGAAGCACCGGCAACGTGCGCCTTCGGAAAGCGTTTGCCCAAATGCCGCCTCCTTCTCTGCCCTGCAGGGCAGGCGCACGTGTGCCGCGCCCGTATAAACGCAGGAATCCAAGAGAGTTTTGCGCGCGTTTCTGCCCCAGCGATGGCTGAGAAACACCGGGAAAAGCGTACAATCGTCTTGCCCATGAGCCAGCCACGGCAAACCCCCGACGAAACGGCGCCGCGCCGCCGCGAACATCCACGATGTGGCCAAGCGCGCCCGCGTTTCCATCGCTACAGTGTCGCGCGTGGTCAATCGCATCCCGACCGTCGATCCGGATCTGGCCAAGAGGGTTTGGAAGGCCGTGGATGAAGTGGGCTACGTGCCCAACACGCAGGCGCGCGCGCTGGTTTCGGGACGCAGCCACATTCTTGGTCTCATCGTTTCGGAGATCACGAATCCATTCTTTCCGGAGCTGGTGCAGGAGTTCGAGAATCTGGCGGTGGCGCAGGGCTACGAGGTGATGATCGGGTCAACCAACTACGATCCTGCGCGAACCGAATCGCTGATTCGCCGCATGCTGCAACGCAGCGTGGATGGCGTGGCCGTGATGACGTTCGGCATTGAAGAGGAGCAGGTGCAGAAGCTGGTGGAGCATGAGTTTCCCTTGGTGTTTGTCGATGCCGGGCCGGATCTGCCCAATATTCGCGTGCTGAAGGTGAATTACGGCGAGGGGATTCGCGAAGCGGTTCAGCATCTGGCGGCGCTTGGCCATCGCCAGATCGCATTCATCAGCGGTCCGCTGCGCATGCGCACCGCTGCGACGCGCCGCGATGCATTCCGCAAATCGATGGCCGAACTGGGACTCGCCGTGCCCGGCCAATTTTTCGTCGAGGGCGATCACACCATGGAGGGCGGCAAGGCAGCCATGGAGAAGCTGATCGCGCTGGCGGAGCTGCCCACGGCGGTGATCTGTTCGAACGATATGACGGCCATCGGCGTTCTGCACGCGCTCGACGAGACCACGCACAAGGTCCCCGAAGACATCTCGGTGGTGGGATTCGACGACATTCACCTGGCGCAGTTTATGCTGCCGCCGCTGACGACGGTGCAGATGTCGTGCAAGGAACTGGCTGCGGCGGCGGTGCAGGCGCTGCGCGCCGGCATTGAGCCGGCTCACCCCCAGGCCGCGCAGAAAGAATGGCCGATCGCGACGCGGCTGGTGGTGCGCAGGTCCACGGACTTCCCGCGGGGCACGTTGCCTGCGCTGGGAAAGGCGGCCACCAAACCCCACCCGGCCGCGATCGCATAGAGCAATTGGACAAAACTCACGACGCTTTCGACAGAGCAGACCGCGGAGAACTCTGCCATTGCCGGCGTCTATGAGCCGGGACTCACGGGTCTGGGCGCAGCTCAGTGGCTGTGCGGGTGCGGGTGGTCGCGTTCAGGCTTCAGCGCATGCGTGGGCACGCTCATCACCAGCCGGCCGTGCTGCACGCCTTTGAGGCCGATGATCAGGTCGGCGAAGTGCTGCACGCGGGCGGCTTTGCCGTGGACGATCAGCACTTCGAGGCAGGAATCATGGTCCAGATGCGCGTGGCTCGTGGAAACAACCAGGTCGTGGTGTTCGTGCTGCGCTTCAGTGAGCTTTTCGGTGATCCCGTGGGCATGGTGGTTGTAGATGAGAGTGACGGTGCCGACGACGGTGGCGTCGGGCGCGGCAGTCTGCTCTCGCACCAGCCGGTCGCGAATCAGGTCGCGAAAGGCTTCGGAACGATTCGTGTATCCGCTCTTCTCGATGGAGCGGTCAAACCGCTTCAACAGCTCGGAATCAAGGGCAATGCCGATTCTGCTTAGCTCTCCCATGCGCGCTCCCGCCTGCAATCCAGCTTGATTCGCAACCACAGAATAGCGCGCGGCGGCGAATCTCACTACTGCGGCGTGATCAGGTGGTGCGCGATGGCGAAGAGCGCCAGCTCCAGGCGCGTGGAGACGCCGGTCTTGTCGAAGATGTTCGAGAGATGGCGCTTGACGGTTTCTTCGCTGAGCGTGAATTGCTTGGCAATGTCGCGGTTGCTGCAGCCCTCGACGATGCAGCCCACCACCTCAAGCTCGCGCGGGGTGAGGCCGTAGGTTTTGCGCTGCGGCACGGCGGCCTGCTGCATCAGGTCGTGAAGAGCGGAGACAAGATTGACGACGCGCTTGCCGCCGATCCAATAGTCGCCTGCGTGGACGGTGCGGATGGCGGTTTGCAGGTGGCTGGCGAGAGCGTCTTTGAGCACGATGCCGCGCGCGCCGATCTGCAGGGCCTCAATGATCTGCTGCGTGGTGATGGTGGAGGTGAGAAGAAGGATCTTGGCCGTGGATGGGCCGTTCATGATGGCGCGCATGGCCTCAAGGCCGGGCAGGCGCGGCATGGCGACATCGAGAAGGAGAACATCGGGCTGAAGCTCGAGGGTCTGCGTGATGGCTTCGTCTCCGTCGGTGGCATCGCCGACCACGTCGAAGCCATCGTTCTTGGTAAGCATGTTGCGCACGCCAATGCGCACGACCGGGTGGTCATCCGCCAGCACGATTCGAATGGTTCGTTCCATTCTTGCCACACGCCTCCGCGAGGCCCGATCCACGCGTTGAGTGACGCGAGCGGATCAGGCAGGCAACTCAGCATCCAGCATACGCTCCAACCCGCGGGCAGCGGCGCGCAAATCGCGGAGCAAAGCGGCGCTGTTATCCAATTGGTTATCCTTGGACTGCGAGTGCGCGGCTCTCAAGCAGCGCGCCCAGACGGGCGGCCTGAAGGGCGCCGGCCATGCCGCAGCCGCCTTTGATGGCGTGGCCGATGCGGCGAATTTCCGCGGCGTCGCCTTTGGCGATTGCGGCTCCCAGCGCTTCGATCCGCCGGGCGAGATCGGCAACGACAGCAGAGTAGATTTGCCGCACCGCGGGCTCGGGCATGACTTTGCGCAACTGAGCGAGAACCTCGGCGCTGACAACGGGCTCATTGGGATCGAGCAGCGTGGGAGCGGCCTCCGGCTTGATAGCCCGTCGATCAGTTTGCGCAGCGCTGTCGGCATTGAAGGGTTTGAGCAGAAAGCCGTCGGCCGCAGCGGCCACTTCAGGCGGCGGGTTGCTGCCGCTGATGGCGTAGATGCGAGCCTTGCTGCGCGCGCGCAGTTCCGCGATCAACTTCGTTCCGCTCAGGCCGGGCATCTGCGCATCCATCAGGATCACGCCCGGCCGGCACACTCCGTTGGCAAGCAACTCCAGCGCAGCGTCTCCGTCTACGGCGGTGTGGACAGTAAACCCGCTCATGGTGAGCACGGTGGCTGTTACTTCGCGGCTGACCAGGTCGTCGTCAATGAGCAGGACGACGGGCAGCTCGTCTTTGGTCGGAGCGCTCGAGCATGCATCTAGTGTGCATCTGCGGCGCGCTGGCTGAGGAGAGAAATCTTCAGGCCGGTTATCGATTTGGTTCAGCCGGATCGCCGGATTCCGCACGCCGGTAGACGCTCCGCGTAGCCAGCGGCGCAGCCGGATGCGGCTGGACCGTGCTCAGTGCGCGCTTTGCAGCGGGCGCGGGCAATCCCAAGGCCGTGGCCGCAGGCAGATCCTGACCGTTCTGCCAGGCGTGGATCGCCGCTTGCGAATTGGTCGCCGCGCCGCTGCCACCGTTCGATCTCCAGGTCGTAGCGGACGGTGACGTTGTTGAGCCAATAGGGGCGATTTTCGCTGAGCCACACCTGGCTGTACTCGCTCTTCAAGGCGGAGTAGGCGTCGCGCAGATCCTGGCAGCGGCCGTTCGTCGCCGCTGATCTCGCTGAGCAGATTGTTCGTGGCGTGTGCTCTGCGTCTTGTCGTGCTGCTGCGCGACCGCCTGGGCGTATGCCGCGGCGATTTCCTGCGGCGAGCTGGAACTTGAGGCCGATGAGATCGAGACGGCGCGCGCCCAGATCCATGGCGGTGAGCGCATCGGGCTCGGCGAGTTTGGGATTGTCGTGGCGCGCCTGCGCCAGCAGAACGATGGCTTGTTCGGCATGAATGCGCAGATCGTGCGCGATGGGCAGCAGCTTGGCCGAAACCACCTGCCCCTGCGCGCTCCAGGGATCGAGCCAGAAGAGCTGGTCGCTGGTCATGCCGGTTTTGGCGTTGCCAGATGGCTCCCTGCGCGGCCATCAGCTCCTTTTCGGCGGCGTTGATCTTGCCGCTCGGGTCGAGATGAAAGACCTGCGCCGTAGGCGTCCTGGTAATCGGCGATGGAACTCTCGCCCGGCTGCCACGCGGCCACCGCGCCAAAGAGCACGCCGTACCAATCCATGTTGAAGAGGCCTTCGCCATCGTCGTTCCACACCGTGGTGAGCGCGCCGGTCGACCCCAGCCGCTGGCCGTCGCGAATAAAGCCCTGAATGTTCCAGAGCGCGGTTCTTGGCAACGGGATAGACCTCGTTCCAATTGGCGTCGCCGGGCGCGACCCAGGTTTCGATGCCGTTCTTGGCAAACGGCTCGATCAGCTTGTCGAAGCCCGTCTGTGCTCCGAGTAGTTCCACGGCACGGCGATCATGTCTTTGGGCAGGCCGGCGACGGCGTCGGGATTGGCGTCGCCAATGTCGCCCCAGAAGAGCAGGCGGCGATTGAGCGGCGCGAGCGCGTCGTGAATCTGCTTGAGGAAAGCAACGTAGACCGGCCCGTAGCCCTGCTGCTGCGACCGCATCGTGCGTGCGGCCCACGCCCAGATCGAAGGTTTCGTCGGCGCCGATGTGGATGAAGGGCGAGGGAAACTCCTGCGCAATCTGCGTGAACCAATCCTTGATGAGCGGCAGCGTGCCGGGCTGGCCGGGCGCGAGCACATGGCCGTGCGGAGTCTCCGCCTCATCCTGGTAGAGCTCGTACTTGAGCACGTGATGCAGATGGCCGAAGGCTTCCTGCTCGGGCACGATGGTGACGTGATACTGGCGGGCGTAGGCGACCAGCTCCGCGGCCTGCGCCGGCGTGAGCGAGCTGCCGGGCGGCGCGGCCAGCGGATGATCGGGATAGAGCAGCGTGTGCTCGAAGTAGGGCGAGTAGATATTGATCTTGAAGGAGGCGAAGACGCGAATCTGGTGCTTCTGGAAGTCGAGCGTGGGAAACGGGCCGCGGGAGAGATCGTCGTCGATGCCGCGATATTGCATGGCCGGCCAGTCGCGCACCGTGCCCGTGGGCAAGCACGCGCGGCGCGCCGGGCAGGGGCAGCAACTGCTTGAAGGTCTGCACGCCGTAAAAGACGCCCGAGCCGGTGGCGCCAATGATGGCGGCTTCGTGCGGCTCGACGACGAGAACGTAGCCTTCCGATTCCATGGCCGGATCGAAGGTGAGGTTGTTGCGCGCGAGGATCGGCTTTCGCCGCGGCGGAGCCGGTGCGGAGAAGCGTGATGCGATAGGGCGGTTGCGCGGCGCGTGCGGATTCGTCGCGCGGCGGGCGCGATGCGCTTGATCGCTTCTTCGAGATCGCGCGCGGCAAACTCGTCTTCCGCGTCGTGGCCGGGGACAGCGACCAGAATCCTCGTCGGGCAGCTCTGTCGGTCTGCCCGAAATGCGCTTCGCGCGGCGCGGGCAAGCAGCCGGACCTGCGCTTGCGCCGCGCCAAGGACCGCGAAGCGGCAAGAAGCGCGGCGAAGCACTGCCGCGCGGCAAAGATGATGATGTCAAATCGTGTGAAGCTCGGCAATTGCGACCGCCTTCGGCTCAAGCAACTGAGCCCTTCCATGCGATGCGACCATTGTAGACTGGTGAATCGCGAGATTCTGCTTGCCGCAGAGACGGAGCGAGCCGGACTGAATTGCGATGAGCGAAAGGAAGTCGTCACCGATGACCGCAAGCGGCTCTGCGCGCGCGCAATCGCCGGCCGATTCCGCCGCGATGCGCCGCTACAACGCATTTCTGCTGCTGGTTGCGGGCTTGGGCGGCCTGCTCTACGGCATCGACGTCGGGATCATCGGCGGCGCGGTGCCCTACCTGCAGGCCACTTCGGGGCTGACGGCCTCGCAGCTTTCGGTGATTGTGGCGGCGGTGCTGCTGGGCAGCGTGTTCTCCACGCTGTTCTCGGGACTGCTGGCCGACTGGATGGGCCGCAAGCCGCTGATGATCCTGAGCGGCTGCGCCTTTGTGCTCAGCATTCCGGTGATCGCGCTCTCGCAAGGCTATGGGCCGCTGTTCTTCGGGCGGCTGCTGCAGGGCATGAGCGGCGGACTGATCGGCGTGGTGGTTCCGCTGTACCTGGCCGAGTGCCTGGCGGCATCGAGCCGCGGCAAAGGCACGGCGATCTTTCAGTGGATGCTGACGCTGGGCATCGTGGCCGCGGCGCTGATCGGGCATGTACTTCAGCTATCGCGTAGACGGCGGTGGCGAAGCTGGGCGATGCCGCGGCGCTTTTCCGCTTCAAGGATCACGCGTGGCGGAGCATCTTCTGGGTGTCGCTGCCGCCCGGCGCTGTGTTTGTGCTGGGCAGTTTGTTCGTCACGGAGTCGCCGCGCTGGCTGTTCCGGCGCGGGCAGAAGGAGCGCGCGCAGGCCGCGCTGCTGCGGTCGCGCAGCCCTGAGCAGGCCGCGCTGGAACTTGAGGAGATGGAGGCGACGGCGCACGCGGCCGCAGACGAAGGCCGGGCAGCAGATTCGCGATTCGCTGCTGCGGCGCAAGTACGTGATTCCCTTTCTGCTGGCCTGCGTGATTCTGTTCTGCAACACGGCGACGGGCGTGAACTCGATCATCGGGTACAACACGGGCATTCTGCTGCAAAGCGGGTTGAGCGATCTGCGCGCGCATTGGGGCTACGTGATCTTCACGGTCGTGAATTTTCTGGTGACCACGATCGGCATGATGCTGGTGGATCGCAAGGGCCGCAAGTTCCTGCTGGTGATGGGCACGAGCGGCGTGATCGTGGCGATGGTCGGCGTGGCATTGCTGTTCCGCACGACGGAAAAGCTGAGCGTGGATTGCCGCGGCGCGGTGCAGGCGCTGGTCGGGCCCGAGCCAGGAATTGACGCTGCGCTTCGATCCGGCCGAGGCGAGCAGGCTGCTGGCGGCGCAGGGCATGCGGGCGAGATCGATGCGGGCCGGGGCATCGAGAGCGATCGCGCGTCGCTGGCGATCATTTACTCCTACGGCGGCTTCACCGCGGCGACAAGCTTTGTGCGCTCGGACGATGCGGCGGCCGCGCCGATCGAAATCACGCGCGCAAGCTGCGTGCCCGCAAACAGAATCGAAGCACTGTTCAAGAATCCATTTGCCGATCTTGCGGCCGCGCAGACCGCGCCGCTCGTGATTCAAAAAGCGCTCGTTGGCCGCGTGCCCGAGGCCGGGCACGGCTGGCTGGTCGCGCTGGGGCTCTACGTGTTCATCGCGTTCTACGCCATGGGGCCGGGCGTGGTGGTGTGGCTGGCGCTGAGCGAGCTGATGCCGACGCGCATCCGCTCGAACGGCATGAGCATCGCGCTGGTCATCAACCAACTGGTTTCGACCACGCTGGCCGCAATTTTTCTGCCGTTCGTCAGCAAGCACGGCTATTCGTCGATGTTCTTCCTCTTCGCCGGCTTCACGGTGGTGTATTTCCTCGTGGCCGTGTTCTTCCTGCCGGAGACGAAGGGCAAGACGCTGGAAGAGATTGAGGCGCACTTCGCTAGCAGCCGGTCAGCAAGTTAGCGAGTCAGCGAGTCAGCGAGTTAGCGAGTCAGCGAGTCAGCGAGTCGGCAGGTCAGCAAGCCGGCGCGATCCGCGGTAGGAAGCCTGTTTTATCTTTTGGTACCTACCCCCACCCCCCCACACCTTTTTGGGGTTAAGAGGTTTATTTTCAGCCACTTGTACCTTCCACCGTTTTCGCTAACCCATTCATTCCAAAGGACTTGATATCCTAAATTCGTCTATCCAAAGGAGTTAAGGGCAAAGATCGGAGATCAGAGATCAGAGACCGGCTTCTTTCGACTTTCTGGATTCATTGTGCGCCCAAGGGCCGAAATAAACCGCAAACTTGCGGAGAAATATATTCGGCGTGGAATCAGCAGGATAAGGGTTTGCGAGAGTCTGGCGGGGGTTGACAACTCGATTTTCGGGCAGGGGCTTTGCCGGTTTTCTTTCGCCCCATACGGGGCTGGGGGATTTTGGGGGCGCTGTGTCCCAGGGCTTACGCCCTGGGCTATTTTCTTCCCTCCCTCCGGGAGGGTTGCGGCGATCCCGATGATCGTGCGATCCCAGGTACCCAGGTGCGAGGGACCGGGGCACCCATTTTCTGCCCCGGTTCGCGATGAGTTGAGAGGTTCATGCGCGATGGTGAGTTGGGGTTGGCGCGATTCCGATGGGTGCGGGCGAGGACGCCCGCACGACAGCCGGCGAGACGCCGGCGGTACAAAAGACCGAGCGTCCACTGTGCGCAAAAACACCAAGGGCGCCCGCGATTGCGAACGCCCCTGTGTTTCGAGCTGAGATCCGGTTAGCTGGTTGAGTGCACGCTGCCTGCGTTCTTCTCGTCGAGCGCGGCCTGCGCCGCGGCCAGCCGCGCCGTGAGCAGGCGGAAGGGCGAGCAGGAGACGTAGTTGAGGCCGATCCTGTGGCAGAACTTGACGGACTCTGGATCGCCGCCATGTTCGCCGCAGATGCCGACCTTGAGGTTCGGCCGCGTGTTGCGGCCCTTGGCCACGGCCATCTTCACCAGTTGCCCCACGCCCGCCTGATCGAGGGTGGCGAAGGGGTCCTGCTTGAAGATGCCGAGCTTGAGGTACGCGGGCAGGAAGTTGTTGATGTCGTCGCGCGAGATGCCGTAGGTGGTCTGCGTCAGGTCGTTGGTGCCGAAGCTGAAGAACTCGGCCTCTTCGGCGATCTGATCGGCGGTGAGAGCGGCGCGCGGCAGCTCGATCATGGTGCCCACCATGTAGTCGACCTTCGTGCCCTTCTCCTGTGAAGACTTCGTCGGCCACGCGGCGAACGATGGCGGCCTGGTTGCGCATCTCCTCGATGGAGCCGATGAGCGGGATCATGATCTCGGGATGCGGATCGCCGCCCTTAGCCTTGACCGCGACCGCGGCCTCGATGATGGCGCGCGCCTGCATCTCGGTGATCTCAGGGAACGTGATGCCGAGGCGGCATCCGCGCAACCCGAGCATGGGGTTCTGCTCGTGCAGCTCTTCCACGCGAGCCAGCAGCGGCCGCAGCTCCTTGAGCTTGGGCGAGCGGGGCTTGGTGTCTTCAAGGTGCTGGATTTCGACCAGCAGGTCTTCACGTTTGGGAAGGAACTCGTGCAGCGGCGGATCGAGCAGGCGAATGGTGACCGGGCAGCGACTCCATGGCCTTGAAGAGACCGATGAAGTCGGCGCGCTGCATGGGCAGAAGTTTCTTGAGGGCGTCGCGGCGATCCTTCTCGTTGTCGGCCAGAATCATGGTGCGCATGTGCTCGATGCGGTCTTCGGCAAAGAACATGTGCTCGGTGCGGCACAGGCCGATGCCCTCGGCGCCGAACGCACGCGCGTTCTTGGCGTCGCGCGGAATGTCGGCGTTGGCGCGAACACGCAAGCGGCGAACCGGATCGACCCAGCTCATGAACTTGACGAGATCGGGATCGTTGGGCTGCGCATCGAGCGTCTTGAGCTGGCCGGCAATGACGCGGCCGGTGGTGCCGTCGAGCGAAAGCTAGTCGCCCTGCTTGTAAGGTCTGGCCCTTGACGCGGAGCTCTTTCTTGGCTTCGTCGACGGTGCAGTCGCCGGCGCCGGCCACGCAGCACTTGCCCATGCCGCGGGTGACGACAGCGGCGTGCGAGGTCATGCCGCCGCGCGAGGTGAGAATGCCGTCGGCCACTTCCATGCCGGCGATGTCCTCAGGCGTGGTTTCGCCGCGGACGAGGATGACGGACTTGTAAGCGCCGTTCTGGTGCTGCTTGACCGCTTCTTCGGCGGTGAAGACGATCTGGCCGACAGCCGCGCCGGGCGAGGCCGGCAGTCCGGTGGCGAGCACTTCAATCTTCTCGCCCTTTTCCACGAGGCGCGGAACCAGGAAGTCGTAAAGCTGGTTGGGCTCGACGCGGTAGATGGCTTCCTCCTGCGTGATGAGGCCCTCGCGCACCATGTCGATGGCGACGCGGACCGCAGCCAGGCCGGTGCGCTTGCCGTTGCGCGTCTGCAGCATGTAGAGCTTGCCATCCTGGATGGTGAACTCGAAGTCCTGCATGTCGCGGTAGTGCTTTTCCATGCGCCGCGTGATGTCTTTCAACTGCTCGTAGACCTTGGGCATTGGCCTTTTCGAGCTCGCTGATGGGGAGCGGAGTGCGGACGCCGGAAACCACGTCTTCGCCCTGCGCGTTCATGAGGTACTCGCCGAAGAAAATGTGCTCGCCGGTGGCGGGATTGCGCGTGAAGCCGACGCCGGTGCCGGAGTTTTCGCCCAGGTTGCCGAAGACCATGGCCTGCACGTTGACGGCGGTGCCGATCGAATCGTCGATGTGGTTGATGCGGCGATAGGTCTTGGCGCGATCGTTTTGCCAGCTCCTGAAGACGGCGTCGCGGGCCGCGACGAGCTGCACCAGCGGGTCCTGCGGAAAGTCTTTGCCGGTTTCCTTTTTCACCAGCTTTTTGTATTCGGCGATGATCTTTTGGAGCGCGTCGGGCTGGAGTTCGTAGTCGAACTTCACCTTCTTCGCGGCCTTTACGCCGTCGAAGATGTGCTCGAACTTCTTCTTGGGAACGTCGAGGACCACGTCGCCGAACATCTGGATGAGGCGGCGGTAGGAGTCATAAGCAAAGCGGGGATTATTGCTGCGCTTGGCCAGCGCTTCAACGGCCTGATCGTTGAGGCCCAGGTTCAGAATCGTGTCCATCATGCCGGGCATGGAGAACTTGGCGCCCGAGCGGACCGAAACCAGCAGCGGATTTTCGCCCGTGCCGAGCTTCTGGCCCTGCAACTTTTCCAGCTTCTCCAGCGCGTCGAGCATCTCGGTCTCGATCTGCGGGCTCAGTTTGCCGCGCATATATTCGCGGCAGGCCTCGGTCTGGATGGTGAATCCGGGAGGCACGGGCAAACCGGCATTGGTCATCTCGGCCAGGCCGGCGCCTTTGCCGCCCAGCACGTCTTTCATTTTGCCGTTGCCGTCAGCCTTGCCGCCGCCGAAGGAATACACATACTTGGTTGTTGTTGAGTCTGCCGTTCGGCAGACCGACTGCTCCATTACGCCCTGCGCCATGGGATAAAGTCTCCCTTACTTGTTGGTTCTTGTTGGATTCCGCCGTGCGGTCCATAGGCAAGGGTAAAGGAACGGAGGCCAAGCACGCCAATTGAGATGTTGTGGAGCGGCTTTGCGGGTCGAGCCCTGGCTATGCGGACTGCGTCGAGCGGCATTCTTGTGTCATAAGTAGGAATATCGTCCGAGGGGCTACGATTGCCTGTGCTTTTGGTCACAGGGGGAAAGGGTGAACCGGGAACGCGACGTTCCGAACAGGGACATCGGGTACCGCATTTTAAGACGGCTCGAGCAGGCCGTGCAGTGCGAAGCCGAGATCTTGCGCCGCAGAATCAGGGCCGCCGCTCAGGCCGCGGACCCCTGCAGTGCATGCATCCGAAGGCCCGGCTCTGCTCCCGGCTGAGCGACGAGAATGCGTGTCGAGGCCGACAACTGAAGAATTCCGCGCACATGGCGGTTGGGCCGCGACACAGTGAGCGTGTGGCCCGCCTTGCAGGCGTCGCATAGAGCGTGAATGAGAGCGGCGAGACCGGCGGCGTCAATGCGCTCCACCTCGCCGAAATCGAGCGCCACGTTTTCGCGGACGACCGCAGGCGCCAGTTCCTCAAGAAACCCGTGCTCCTGCCCTCTGACGAGCTCTTTGATGCCGCAGGACGAAATTCCTGCTGATTCAACCCGATTGGTATTCATAAGAACTCCTCGCCCGCGATGATCCGCGGACCCTTGCAACGAAACTTGCCGCGCTTGCCGGCCGGCTGAGATTTGCCTTGCCTGGCCTATGTAATGAGCAAGCAGCGGGCCAAACGAAAGAGCGCCGCGGTTGGGGAATATGCTGAATCTGCAGGGCGTCTGTGCACCCTTGCCTGCAGCAAACGCGGCAGCAATGTTCGGTTTCGATGAGCGCGTCCGCAAATGAACAACAAGATTCGGTACGCAGGCGTGGAGAGGAAAGTTCCGTGGCGGGCGATGGCGGCCAATTCGAGCGGGGCGGTTTAAACAAGTAACCGGCGGCATCGCTCCGCGAGCTCACGCGGGAGCAGGCGCGCGCCTTAGCGCTGGAGGCCGGCTTTCAGGAGGCTGGGCTGGTGGCGCTGCCCTATGCGGCAGAGGCGCGCGATGCGGACCGTTTTCGCGAGTGGGTTGCCGCGGGCCGCGCGGGCACGATGGGCTACCTGAAGCGGACGTCCGAGGACGGGCGGTTGCTGCGGGAGCGGGCGGCAGTTCCCTTTCCCCTGGGCGCGTTCGGCGCTGGTTTGCTTTGCCAGCTACGCTTTTCCCTCAGCACCTCTCTCGACCAAAGGTCCAGAGCCGCGGAGCGGCTGGATTGCGCGTTATGCGTGGAGAGCCGTGTTGCCAGACGGAGACGCGAGGGCGAGCGGCGGCCGAGCGACTATCACAAAGTGCTGCTCAAGCGGATGCGCGCAGGTTGAGGCGCGGCTGCACGCAGCAGTTCGGTGAGTTCGAGTCGCGCGCGTACGTCGACACCGGGCCTATTGTCGAGCGCGCGCTTGCCGCGGCGGCCGGGCTTGGGCTGGACGGCAAAGAATACCTGCCTGATTCATCCGAAGTTGGGGTCGTTTGGATTTCTGGCGGTGATCTTGACGTCCCTCGAAGTCACTCCAAAAGGACAAAACAGCGGAGCTGCTCGCGGCCGGACCGCTGCGGCAGTTGCACGCGCTGCATCGAGGCCTGCCCGACGAATGCGCTCGACTGCTCCCTACCAGATGGATGCTTCGCGCTGCATCTCGTATCTGACCATCGAGCACAAGGGGCCGATCGCGGAGGAGCTCGCCGCGAACATGGGCCGGCAGGTCTTTGGCTGCGACATCTGCCAGGATGTGTGCCCCTGGAATCGAAAGGCGCGCGAACGGCCGATCGTGCGACGCCGAGCTGGAGCCGCGCCCGGAGCTCGTGAATCCGGCGCTCGAATGGCTGGCGCTCTATGGACGAGCAGGAATTCGAGCGCGAGTTCAATGGATCGCCAGTGCGCCGGACGGGATTCATGGGCCTGCAGGCGCAACGTGGCGATTGCGATGGGCAACAGCGGGCTTGCGGGTTCGTGCCAAAGCTCGAAGAGTGGGCGGCGGCGGCCGACGAGGGCCTGCGCGTCGGCGGCGCGGTGGGCGCTCGATACGATTGCGGCGAGACGACAATCGCGTGAACCGCTCGTGCAGTCGAACCTTTTGCGGTCGAGGCTGTCGCCGACGCGTCACAGCGCTGTCACGCCGAAGAGACTATCCTTGAAGCAGCACCTTCCTTAATCCCTACAATTACGACGCGGCTTCACGAGCTGATCGACCGTAAGAAGGACTGACACGTGGCTGATGTTTGAATTCCGCGCCGTTGAACGCTGAAATCGGGAGCGCCGGAGCGGCTCTGGCTGCCGCCGCCACCGGTCCCGAGCAGCCGGTGACGCACACCAAGTGGTACCGCTGGCGCAAAGACGGCACGGCGCTGATCGCCTACCTGCTCGACAGCGAAGTGCATACATTCGCATTCAGCGTCGCGGCCAACGCGATCATCTCGTTTATTCCTTTTGTGGTGCTGCTCTACACGCTGGCGCTTTCGGTCTTTCATTCGCAAGCCATGGTGAACGTGGTCGACGAGATGGTGAATTACTTTCTGCCCTCTGCCGCCAAGAGCCCGGACTGGATGGTAGACACCATCTTAATGAAGCCGTTTTGCCGCTATTGACGCGGCACGGCGCGCAGGCCTTCTCGCTGGTGATGATTCTCATCGCGTGTACTGGGATCTTTCTGCCTTTGGAGGTGGCTCTCAACCAGGCATGGGGTGTGACGAAGAGCCGCAACTACCTCTTCAACCAGACCATCGCCTTCGGGCTGGCGATGCTGATGGTGGCGCTCGGCTGACCAGCATGGTGTGAACGTGGACGTGAAAGTGTGCTCCCGTTGGCTTCGTCACTTTTCAAACAATGGTTCATTATCGGTCCTGAACTACTCTTATGATGGAATAAGCTATCTTTGTCTGGCGGTCTCCACCGGCGTCGCCTCGATCCTGTTCTTCTTTTCGGTCTACTAGGTTGCTGCCCAACCGCAAGGTGCCATGGCGACCGGTGCTGCGCACTTCGATCTATCACCGGCGCTGTCTGGCTGGTTTCGAGGTTTATCTTTGTCGCTGGTGCTTCCGCATCTGGATCTGAAGTCGCTTTACGGCCCGTTCTATGTCTCGGTGGGGTTGCTGTTCTGGGCGTATATTTCGGGGCTGATTCTGTTTGCCGGAGCGCAGTTTAGCGTGGCGCGGCTGGGGAAATGCAGGGAACTAGGATTAGGGAACAGGGAACAGAGAGCGAGTCAGCAAGTCAGCCAGTCGGCGGGCCTTTTCGCTCCGTCGTTCCCTCTGGAGCAAGAAAACATCGCCGGGTGTGCAAGACTTTGAGCCGAAAGCTGCGGCCGGAATTGAATCAGCGGATGCACCGTGAGGATTACGAACCTGTACTTTTCGCCGGGTATCGCTGGTTTTGATTGAGAAAAAGGAGAAACATGACCGGATTTGGAAAATTCTGCGCTGTATTGATGCTCATCATCGCAGTAATTTCTGTCATTGTGGGCGCTACTTACCTTGCTCAGTCTGGAGAAATCGCTCCGATGATTGGCTTGGGGTGCTTAACCTCGGCAATTTCACTCGCTGGTGGAGCATCGGTAGTCTGGAATGTTGCTGTGATGCGGGAAGGCGCACAAAAAGAGCCATCAGTAAAAGAAGACGGTGCGCCCTCCGCCACTCGACAGGAACAGGCTCGGGTAGTTCAGCAGTTACAGGTCTTGGGCTATCGAGGGCAAGAACTGGTGGACAAAGCACGAGAGCAGCTTGCCAAAGAGTAATAGCCGCCAGTTCTGTCTTCCTGATCTCCGACCCCTGATCCTTGATCCCCGCCTGTTGTTCGCTTTGTCTTCGCCAAGGCGTTTGCGCTACTCTCAGAAGAGCGTGATTCCCAAGCAAGCCCAATTCCGGCCCCAATATCGATCCACCGCCGACCCCTTCGCCTGCTTTCACCCCGTGACGGCGGCGTGGTTCAAGGCGGTCTTCGACGCGCCCACCGCGCCGCAGCGGATGGGCTGGCCGGTGATCGCGCGCGGCGAAAACGCGCTGATCCTGGCGCCGACCGGCACCGGCAAGACGCTGGCGGCGTTTCTCTGGTGCCTGGACCGGCTGATGCTGCAGTCACGGACCCTAGCGACAGAGACCAGGGATCAGAGAACAGGATCAGGGAACGCGGAACGCGCAAGGCTGCCGCATCGTCTACGTCTCGCCGCTCAAGGCGCTGGCAGTGGACGTGGAGCGCAACCTGCGCTCGCCGCTGGCCGGGATCGCCAACATGGCGCGGCGCATGGGCGTGCCATTCCACGAGCCGCTCGATCAGCGTGCGCACCGGCGACACGCCGCAGCGCGAGCGCGCCCGCTTCGCGCGCCATCCCGCCGACATCCTCATCACCACGCCCGAGTCGCTCTACCTGCTGCTGACTTCGCAAGCCGCCGAGGCGCTGCGCACGGTCGACACCGTCATCGTCGACGAGATTCACGCGCTGGTGCCCACCAAGCGCGGCGCGCACTGGCGCTTGTCGCTGGAGCGGCTGGAGGCGCTGATCGAGAAGCCGCTGCAGCGCATCGGCCTCTCCGCCACGCAGCGGCCGCTGGAGGAGGTGGCGCGGTTTCTGGGCGGCGTGGAAATTGCAGTGGACCAGCGGACAGCAAGTCAGCGAGTCAGCAAGCATCGAGCAGAGCTCGGCAGATTCAGCTGAAGCTATCGAAGCACGAACGTCTCGAGCCGCAACGCGACTGACGTCCCTGCAGTCCGTCATCGCTGACGCTCGGATCTGCCGAATGCCGCAGCTCTCCGCTACCGGCCGGTCACCATCGTCAATGCCGCCGCGCGCAAGCAGTTCAAGCTGCGCATTGAAGTTCCGGTTGAGGACATGGCGCGGCTGAGCGGATGGAAGAAATTCCCGCGGCCCGGCCTCGCAGACGCCGCGCCGCGTCTCCATCTGGAACGCCATTCATCCCCGGCTGCTCGAGATGATTCGCGAGCGCAACTCCACCATCCTCTTCGTCAAAGCCGCCAGGTCGCCGAGCGGCTGGCCGGCGCGCTGAACGAGCTGGCCGGCGAGCCCATCGCCCGCGCCCACCACGGCTCGCTCGCCGCGGCGCAGCGCTCGGTGATCGAAGAGCAGCTGAAGGCCGGCCAGATCAAGGCGCTGTGCGCCACGTCGACGCTGGAACTGGGCATCGACATGGGCGCGGTCGATCTGGTCATCCAGATCGAGCGCCGCCCTCGGTCGCCAGCGGCATGCAGCGCATCGGCCGCGCCGGGCACCACGTGGACGCGGTCAGCGAGGGCATCCTCTTTCCCAAGTACCGCGCCGACCTGGTGGCCTGCGCCGCCGTCACGCGCGCCATGCACGAGGGCCACATCGAGTCCACGCGCTTCCCGCGCAATCCGCTGGACGTGCTGGCGCAGCAGCTGGTGGCCATCGTCGCGACGCGCAGGCCGCACGGAAGCGACAGGGACCAAGGAACAGGAAACGCAGGGATCAGAAGAAGACGCGGGCGCCGAGCTGACCAGTCTTCGACTCCTGGGACTCGGCTCGAACTGCCGCTAGCTCCGCTAACTCCGCTACAGCCCGAAGTCTCCGTCGACTTCCTCTTCGACCTGGTCCGCCGCGCCGCGCCGTTCGGCGGCCTCACCCGCTCGGCCTTCGACGGCGTGCTCGACCTGCTCAGCGGCCGCTATCCCTCCGACGAGTTTGCCGAGCTGCGCCCGCGCCTCACCTGGGACCGCGTGCGCAACGTGGTCACGGCGCGCGACGGCGCGGCGCGGCTGGCCATCCTGAACGCCGGCACCATTCCCGACCGCGGCCTCTACGGCGTCTTCCTCGCGCACACCGAGGGCAAATCGGTGCGCGTGGGCGAACTCGACGAGGAGATGGTCTTCGAGTCGCACCCCAACGAGACCTTCATCCTCGGCGCCTCGACGTGGCGCATCGTCGACATCACCCACGACCGCGTGCTGGTGACGCCCGCGCCCGGCGAGCCAGGCAAGATGCCGTTCTGGAAGGGCGATGGCCCGGGCCGTCCGCTGGAGTTCGGCCGCCGCATCGGCGCGCTGGTGCGCGAACTGCGCGCCATGCCGCAAGCCCGCCGCGCTCACGCGCCTGGTCACCGAACACGATCTCGATCCCGGCGCCGCGGAAAATCTGCTGCAGTTTCTCGCCGACCAGGAAGCCGCCACCGGCGCAGGTTCCCGACGACCGCACCATCGTCATCGAGCGCTGCCGCGACGAGCTGGGCGACTGGCGCGTCTGCGTGCTCACGCCCTTCGGCAGCCGCATTCACATTCCCTGGGCCATGGCGGTGAGCGCGCGCATCCGCGCCGCCGGCGGCCCGGACGTGGAAACGCTGTGGGGCGACGACGGCTTCGTGCTGCGCTTTCCCGACACCGACGAGCCGCCCGATTCCGACTGGTTCCTGGTCGAATCGGCCGAAGCCATGCAGCTGGTGCTGCGCCAGCTTCGGCTCGACGGCGCTGTTTGCCGGGCGCTTTCGCGAAGCCGCCGGCCGCGCGCTGCTGCTGCCGCGCCGCCGCGCCGATCAGCGCTCGCCGCTGTGGCAGTTGCGCAAGCGCTCCTACGATCTGCTCAGCGTGGCCTCGCGCTATCCGTCGTTTCCGCTGCTGCTCGAGGCCTATCGCGAGTGCCTGCGCGACGTCTTCGACATGCCGGCGCTGATCGAAACTCTGCGCGCCATCGAGCAGCGGCAGCTCCGCGTGCACGTGGTGGAAACGCGCAAGCCGTCGCCGTTTGCCTCTTCGCTGCTGTTCAGCTACGTGGCCAACTTTCTCTACGACGGCGATGCGCCGCTGGCCGAGCGCCGCGCGCAGGCCCTCACCATCGACCAGGACCAGTTGCGCGAGATTCTGGGCGAGGCCGATCTGCGCGAACTGCTCGATGCCGACGCGATTGCCGAAGTGGAAGAGGCCGCGCAGTGCCTGCCGGAGAACTACCGCGCGCGCTCGGCCGATGGCATTCACGATCTCTGCCTGCGCCTGGGCGATCTGTCGCGCGAGGAACTGGCGCCGGCGCGTGGCTTCGACCCGATCTGCTGCGCATCGTCGACCGGCTGGTTCGCGCGCGCCGCCTGCTCGAACTGCGCATCGCCGGCGAGCGGCGCCTGATCGCGGCCGAAGATGCGGCCCGCTATCGCGATGCGCTGGGCATTCCGCTGCCGCCGGGCCTGGCCGCGGCGCTGCTGGAGCCGGTCGCGCATCCGGTGCTCGAACTGGTTCGCCGCTACGCGCGCACCCATGGCCCGTTCACGCTGCGCGAAGCCGCCGACCGCTTTGCGCTCGATGCCGAGGCCGTCGAAAACGCGCTGCGCCAGCTTGCGCACGAAGGCCGCGTGCTCGAAGGCGGCTTCCGGCCCGGCGGCCTGCATCGCGAGTGGTGCGACGCGGAGATTCTGCGCCAGATTCGCCGCAAGTCGCTGGCCCGACTGCGCCGCGAAGTCGAGCCGGTGGAGCAGCACACGCTGGCGCGCTTCCTCACCCATTGGCAGGGACTGCTCGCGCCGCGCCGCAGCGGGCACGCGCATCTCGATGCGCTGCTCGACGCGATCGAAAACCTGCAGGGCGCGCCGCTGCCGGCGTCGCTGCTGGAATCGGCGATTCTGCCCGCGCGCATTGCCGGACTACGAGCCGGCGGGCCTCGACACGCTGATTGCCGCCGGCGAAGTGGCGTGGGCCGGCGTCGAGCCGATCGGCGAGCGCGACGGCCGCATCGCGCTCTTCCTCGCCGACAAGCTGCCGCTGCTGGCGCAGCCGCGGCCCGCTGGCGGAACCGCTCACCGAGCGCGAAGAAAAACTGCTCGCGGTGCTGGAATCCACCGGCGCCAGCTTCTTCGATCCGCTGCACCAGGCCGTGGGCGGCGGCTATCCCGGCGAGACGATCGATGCGCTCTGGAGCCTGGTATGGCGCGGCCTCGATCACCAACGATTCGCTGCATGCTCTGCGCGCCTACATCGCGCGGCCGGAGAGCGCGCGCACGCCGCGCCGCTTGCAAACCGGAACGGTCTTCCGCTCGCGCCGCACCACGCCGCCCACCGCGCAGGGGCGCTGGTCGCTGCTGCCGCTGTCGCGCGCTGCAGGCAGAGCAGACAGCGCACGGAGACCTGGCGTGCACGAACACGACTAGCCGACACCGAGGCGCAGCCACGCCCTCGCCCTGCAACTGCTCAATCGCTACGGCGTGCTGATGCGCGAGTCGGTCGCGGCAGAAAATATTCCCGGCGGCTTCAGCGCCGTCTACGACGTGCTGAAGGCGCTCGAAGAGAGCGGCCGCATCCGCCGCGGCTATTTTGTTGCCGGGCTGGGCGCCACGCAATTCGCGCTGCCGGCCGCCGTCGACCTGCTGCGCCAGTTGCGCACCGAGCCGCCGGCCGAGAAGCCGGAGTTCGTGCAGCTGGCCGCGGCCGATCCTGCCAATCCTTATGGCTCGGTCCTGCGCTGGCCCGATCTGCCGGTCGACGGAAGAAGATTCGGAGTCCGCGCCGCGCGTGCTCACCCGCGCCGCCTACGCCGAAGTGATTCTGCGCAATGGCCAGCTGGTCGCGTGGCTGCGGCGCGGCAATCCCAACCTGCTCGTCTTTCTGCCCGCCGAGGAGCCGGAGCGCTCGCAGGTCGCCGCGGGCCTGGCGCATTTCCTCTGCGCGCGCGGCCAGGAGCGCATGCACGCCGGCAGCCACGAAGGCGTGCTGATCACCACCATCAACGGCCAGCCGGTGGCCGCGCATCCCATGGCGCGCTTCCTCATGGATGCGGGATTTCATCCCGGGCCGCTGGGCATGCACCTGCGCCGCATTCCGCTGCCGCTGGCGCAGCATCGCGACCGCGCCCGAGCGAGGTGCAGTAGAGCAATGCCTGAAGGCGACACCATCTTTCGCACCGCGCGCACTCTGGGCCGCGCCCTGGCCGGCAAGCCGGTCACCGGCTTCCGCTCCACCTATCCGCTGCTCACGCGCTTCCACGACGACACGCCGCTCACCGGCCAGACCATCGATCGCGTAGAGTCGCGCGGCAAGTGGCTGCTGATCCATTTCTCCGGCGGCGGCATGCTGGCCACCCACATGCTGATGAGCGGAAGCTGGCACATCTACCGGCCCGGCGAGCGCTGGCAGCTGCCGCGCTTCCACATGCGCATCGTGATCGAAAACAGCGAGTATCAGGCCGTCGGTTTCACGTGCCGGTGGCGCGAGATGCACACGGCGCAGTCGCTGGCGCGCGACCGCAGGATTCCGCCGCGCGGCCAACGACGTGCTCAGCGCGGAGTTCGATGCCGAAGCCGCTGCTCGAGCGCCTGCTGGCGCGCCGCGACGAAGCGATCGGCGACGTGCTGCTCGATCAGGGGGTGCTGGCCGGCGTGGGCAACGTCTTCAAGTCGGAGATCTGCTTCGTCGACCGGCCTCAATCCGTTCCGCAAAGTCGGCACGCTCACGCGCGACGAGGCCGCGGCCGCGATCGCCTGCCGCGCAGAAGCTGCTGCGCGCCAATGTGCTTGAAGATTCCGGCGACACGATCGTGACCTATCGCGGGCAGCAGCGCCGCACCACGCACGCATCCGATCCCGGCGAGAGCCTGTGGGTCTACGGCCGCAGCGGGCGAGCCGTGCCGGCGCTGCGGCGAGCTGATCCGCCGCCGCATCCAGGGCGCGGATGCGCGCGTCACCTTCTGGTGCCCCAGCTGCCAGCCCATGCCCGACGGCAGCGAATGGATGGACTGATGAGAACGGTGCACGGCGCCGACAGGATCGTTCTCAGAGGCTGAAGACGAGGTCACTGTTGAGCAGTTCTCCGGCCCGAAGCGACGTCTGCCGAGATCAAGGCAGGATCACTGTGAGGTTCAGAATGGAGCTACATGCATCAATCAGCTGCCGAGAGGCTGTGCGAAGCCGCTTGCCGCCTTTATCGACAAGTTTGCGCCGGAGATGGCCAGTGCGATCAGCACTGCGTGCGGCGCTGCGAAACGGCTGCAGCGAATGAGCTCGTCTACGACAACTACAATTTTTTCGTGCATCGGATACAGTTCGACGCTGCGGCCGTCGGATTGCATCACTGATGTTAGTCGCCGATGCGCACGGCGTGCGGCTGGCGTTTTACTACGGTTCCATGCTTCCTGATCCCAGAGGGAATCCTGCAGGGCAGCGGCAATCAGAACCGATTCATCCGCCTCGAAAGCGCGCGCGATTTGAGCAAACCTGAAGTTGATGCGTTGATTCGCGCGGCCGTTGCACAAGGTCAAAGCCCGTTCGCACGGGCAGGATCTCGGATCCGTTCGAAGCAGAGCGCGGCGCGTGCTGCAAAGCCCGCACGCTAGTTCCGGCTTGCCCAGGCCGAAGATCTTTTGCAAGATGTTGCGGTGGTCGTCGCGCGGGTGGTCGCAGGTATCGGTGGGCGCGGTGCCATCGAGAAACGCCGCGTGTAATCGTCGGGGCAGGCGCGTCGGCCAGCAGGTTGGTGATCTTGTCGAGGCTGACGATCTCCACGCCATCGGGCGGCGTGAAGTCGTTGGTGTCGGAGTACTGCGGCAACTGGACGGCCTGCTTCATGAACTCGGCCCAGATGGGCGCGGCGGCATGCGCGCCCTCGAGCTTGATTCGGTGTAATCGTCGTTGCCCACCCAGACCACGCACAGCAGGTTGCTGGTGAAGCCGGCGAACCATGCGTCGTGGCTGGTGCCGGTTTTGCCCGCGGCCGGAGCAGTGAATCCCATGTTGCGCACGCCGGCGCCGGTTCCGCAGTAATCCCGTCCCCAACCTGCAGCCATCGCTCCCGTTGCCTGCAGCACAGCCTCCATCATGTAGGTGGTCAGAAAGGCGACGCGCGGGTCGAGAACCTGCCGCGTGGTGGGCGTGTAGTCGTCGATGATGTCGCCGGTGGGGGTGCGCACGCTGGCCAGCATCCAGGGATCGATGTGCACGCCGCCGTTGGCAGAAGACGGTGTAGGCGCCGGCCATATCGAGCGGCGTGGCGTCGTAGGAGCCGATGGCCATGGACGGCGTGCCCTGCGCGCTCTTGATGCCGGCATCGCGCGCCAGCGCGGCCACGCGATCGAAGCCCACCATGCTGGCCAGGCTGATGGTGGCGTTGTTGTCCGATCGCATCAGCGCATAGCGCGCCGTCATCTCGCCGTAAAACTCGCCTTCGATAGTTGTGCGGCGTGTACTCGTATTGCGTTCCCTCGCCGTAGGTGTGTCTGCGCGTCGTTCAGCATGGTCACCGGCGAAAACAGCTTGGTCTGCCCCGGCAGCATGGTGCCTTCAACGGCGGTTTGAAAGGCCGCCGCATAGACAAACGGCTTGAAGATGGAGCCCGTGGGCCGATGCGCCACCGCGTGATTCACCTGCGACGTGCCGTAGTTGCGCCCGCCCACCAGAGCCAGCACCTGGCCGGTGTGCGGATCGAGCGCGACCAGCGCCACCTGCGGATAGACGTACGGCTTGCCCAGCTTCTTGTCGCGCGCGTGCAGCTTGTCCACCTGCGCGTCGACCACGTGGATCGTCGAGTCCACCGCCTGCGTGGCCAGGCGCTGCAGATCGGGATCGAGCGAGGTGTAGATGCGCAGCCCTTCGCGATTGAAATCGCGATCGCCGAGCCGTTGCGTCAGCTGATCGTGCACCAGGTCGACAAAGTACGGCGCTTCGCTTGCGTCCACGCTGGCCGGCGACCAGGTGCAGCGGTTCAGCCTTGGCGGTCTCGGCCTGCTCCTTGGTGATGGCGCCGGTTTCCACCATCGAGTCGAGCACCAGGTTGCGCCGCTCGATGGCGCGATCGGGATGGCGGAAGGGATTCAGGCGGCTGGGGCTCTGGATGATGCCCGGCGAGCAGCGCGCACTCCGCCAGGTCGAGCTGGCGCACATCCTTGCCGAAGTAGGCCTGCGATGCTTCGCCGAAGCCGTCGATGGAAAAGCTGCCGCGCTGCCCGAGGTTGATCTCGTTGGCGTACATCGGCGAAGATCTGCTGCTTGGTGAAGCGGTGCTCGAGGATGAGCTGATGACGGCTTCGCGCATCTTGCGCTTGAATAGGTGCGCTCGGGCGTGAGGAAGAATCCGCGCGCCAACTGCATGCGTGAGCGTGGATCCGCCCTCCGCGTAGCGATGCAGGTGGAAGATGTCGTTGCGCATCGCGCCCAGGATGCGCGCAGTAATCGATGCCGCTGTGCTCAAAGAAGCGGCGGTCCTCGATGGCGATGACGGCATGCACCAGGTTGGGCGGAATCTCGTCGTAGGTGAGCAGGCGGCGCTTGGTGCGGTTGGCGTCCTCGCTCAGGCCGGTGATGAGCAGCGGCTCGAGCTCGTAGCTGGAAAGCGGCTGGCCGTGCGTCGTCGGTGATCGAGTCCACCACGCCGCCGCTGACGTGGATGGTGGCGCTGTCGGGCGCGTGATACGACTGCGGGCCGGGCTGCACGGTGATCTGCTGCGCGCCTTCGCTGTAGGTGCCCAGCGGCGAAGCCTGCGCGGCGCCGTCGCCGGTGTAGCCGGCCTCGCGCAGCTCGTTGGCGATCAGTTGCACGGTGAGCTTTTGCCCGGGCCGCACTTCGCGCGGCGCGGCGTAGATCTTGGCGGTGTTGGCGAAGATCGGCTGCTTGAGCCGCTCGTCCACAATGCCCTGGTACTTGAAGTAGAAATAGAAGACGACAGCAAAGCCCACCAGCGCGACGCAGCGCACAGGCCGCCAGCAGCAACGCAGCAGAATCCGCGATCTCAGGTGATGCCCCGATGCGGGCCTCGCGAATCTTGATCTTTAACGCCATCGCTGCTCCTTGAAACAGCTTCAGCTTGCCAGTCAGCTTCCTTCGTCCGGCTGTTCGGTCCTTGAGTGCGATCGCCGAGGTAACGCTATCGCAGGCAGGCCTGAAGCCGGCTCAAGCGCTGGCTTCAGCAGCTCTTCTTCCTCGAACGCGCTTCTTCACCAGCGCCACCACTTCGGTCAAGCGCTACATCCACGCTGGTGCTCGTGGCGCGCGTCACCAGTTCCACCTGGCCCGCCGCGGCCTTCTTGCCCACGTTGATGCGGTAGGGAATGCCCACCAGGTCCGCATCTTTGAATTTGACGCCGGCGCGCTCGTCGCGGTCATCCAGCAGCACGTCGAGCCCTGCGGCTTCAAGATCGGCGGCGAGCTTTTCGCCGGTCTCGCGCAGCGCTGCGTCGGCCACGTTGGTGATGGTGACGACCACCGTGAACGGCGCAATGGAAGCCGGCAGCCAGAAGCCGTTGGCGTCGTTCGACTGCTCGATGGCCGCCGTCAGAATGCGCTCGATGCCGATGCCGTAGCAGCCCATGATCGGCGTCACTTCCTTGCCGTTCGCGTCGAGCACGCGCGCGCCCATGGACTCGGTATACTTGTAGCCGAGCTTGAAGATGTGGCCGACTTCGACGGCCTTGCCCACGACCAGCTTGCCGGCGCAGCCCGTCTGTCGGGCAGCCTTCGCCCTCGTTCACGCTGCGGATGTCGGCGCCAGCGTCCAGGTAAAGTCGCGGCCCGGCGTCACGTTGCGCAGGTGGTAGTCGAGCTTGTTGGCGCCGCAGACCATGTTCTTGCGGCCTTCGAGGGACTTGTCGACGATCACGGTCAGACCGTCGCCGAGCGGCTTGTCGTCGTGCTTCGAGTCCCACCGGGCCCGAGATAGCCCGCGGGCCCGTTGAAGAACTGCTCGCAGCTCTTCGGCCTGCATGGTGCGCAAGTTCGCGCCGCGCCAAGAGCTGCAGCTCGAGCCAACAGCTTGGTCTCGTTCACCTGGTGATCGCCGCGCAGGAACGCGGCCACGCCGTGCCAGGTATCGGCTTTCCGCCAGCTCTGCCCGTGCCAGCGCTTCAGCGCCATGTAGGCCACGCACTTGATGTCGGACGCCGGCGAGATTTTGAAGAACGCGGCCACATCGGCGATGGCCGCGCAGCCGGGCGTTGACACCAGTTCCGGCTTGCCGTCGCCGGTCGGTTCCATCTCCGCGACCGGATCGAGGCGCGAAGTCGCCTTCTCCAGATTCGCCGCGTAGCCGCACACCGGGCAGCTTGCGATCAGGTCTTCGCCCGCGTCGGTGTAGACCATGAACTCCTGCGACTGCGAGCCGCCCATCGCGCCCGAGTCGGCCTCGACGGCGACAAACTTGAGCCCGCAGCGCGTGAAGATGGCGCGATAGACCGCGTCGTGCAGATCGAAGCTCTTGTCGAGGCCGGCCTCGTCGATGTCGAAGGAGTACGCGTCCTTCATGATGAACTGGCGCACGCGCAGCAGGCCCGACTTGGGCCGCGGCTCGTCGCGGAACTTGGTCTGAATCTGGTACCAGATCTGCGGCAACTGCTTGTAGCTGCGCAGTTCGCCGCGCGCAATCGAGGTCATGATCTCTTCGTGCGTCATGCCCAGGCACAGGTCCGCGCCCTTGCGGTCCTTGAGGCGGAACATGTTGTCGCCCATCGTCGTCCAGCGGCCGCTCTCCTCCCACGGCTCGCGCGGCAGAATGGCGGGCAGGTAAAACTCCTGGCCGATCTTGTCCATCTCCTCGCGCACGATGGCGATGATCTTGTTCAGCGAGCGCTGGCCGAGGAAGAGGTAGTTGTAGATGCCGGCGCCGAGCTGGCGAATGTAGCCGGCGCGGAGCAGGAACTTGTGGCTGGCCACTTCGGCGTCTGCCGGGGCCTCGCGCAGAGTAGGAATAAAGAGTTTCGACCAACGATGCATAAAGAGAGTGCGCGAACTTTCCCGTCCGCTCGGCGGACGCAGTGCAAATGACAGCAGATTTCATTCTAAATGTTTGGGGAGTTGGACTCTGGATTGAGCTTCACGGCGCTATCCCGGCGATGGTAGCAAGGACCTCGCGAACCGCAAGCAGAGCATCGTCGGTAGCTTTGCCGATCAGCGCCGAGTGGCGAATCTGCCAATCCATGCTACGCATCTAGCGCACAAAGAACCGCTCCATGAACCGCGAATCGCGGCGGCAGCAGAACTTCAAATGGGTAGCCCTTGCGTCTGCTCGATGATTGGACAAACAAATAGCCAGCGATGCCTTACTGATTGAATCGCTAGGAAGACAGCAGCAACGCCGGTCTGTGTCCAGCCTGCTCATGTCCTGCCTGCGGATCGAAATAGATCCAGATAAGAACGCCGCTATCGGGGAACGTAAGGGCTCACCAAAATTCAACCCCGCGAGCAGATCCCCATTCAGCTGTTCGATGTCGAGCCTTCGGGAAATTCCCTCCAGAAACTCATCAAGCGTGATACGCTTTCGAGGCTTTGCCCAGCCGCATCTGACTGCTTAACCAGCGCAATACTGCCGCTCAAATTCGGAATCCACTCGACGGGCTCGCCGACAGGCATCGCAGCCTGTACGACAAGCTCCGCCGGAATCTCGACCGTGAGCGTATTTCCCACGCGAACGATTCGCGTGGTCATCGGCTCAACTCCTTATAAAATCATAACGCGAATCGCGATAAAACGCCGTATGGCATAATTTCAAGCATGAACCTCCATCACGTACATTGGAAATGGCTCCTTTGGCGCCAAATCAAGATCCTCAAGATGTACGGGATCATTCCCGGTACGCTTGCCGCGTTCCGCGTGAGCAGGCTGTATCAGGAATGGCGTCAGAACAAGGCGACAACTGGATCGCCCGCGACCGATCCAACGATCCAAAGCTGCAAGCCTCATAAATAGGGGCTGCGCTACTGGGTTGAGCTCACCTACACCTATTACGTAGGCGAGTACCGGTCAGGAAAGCACGTTGATAATTTTCGCCGCCAGGAGCATGCCGAAGAGTTCATTACGGCAGTTTAAAGACAAGCACTTTCAGGTTTATTACAATGCAAGCAAGCCGGAGAAATCTGTGATACTGGACCGCGATCTGGAAATGGTCGCGCTGCTGCCGCCGTAGTTTCGGTGATCTTCGCAGGAATTGCTTGAAGACTATACTCATCGGGAATGCGCGACCTGTACAAACAGTAGGTCTTTCTGATACCTCACCCCTGACCCCTGATCCCTGCTTTCAGATCAGCTCCACGCCCCACAGATCGTGCAGGTGCACGACGCCTTCGACCTTCTGCGTCGGCATCGACGACGACCAGCGAAGTGATCTTGCGCTCTTCCAGGATGGCCAGTGCCTTGGCCGCCAGTTCGCCCGCGGCAATCGTGCGCGGATGCGCATTCATGGCCTCGCCGGCGGTCTTGCTGAGCGCCGCGCCGCCTTCGCGCTCCAGCAGCCGCCGCAGATCGCCGTCGCTGATCACGCCGCGCAGCCGGCCGTCCTCCTGCACCGTCGTGATGCCGAGCTTCTTCGACGACATCTCGAAGATCACATCGGCCATGGGCGTGGAGGGCGCGACAGCGGGAATGTCTTCGCCCGAGTGCATCAGGTCGCGGACCTTGGCCAGCTGCTTGCCGAGCTTGCCGCCGGGATGCAGCTCGGCAAAATCTTCGGCGCGGAAGCCCTTGCGCAGGCTGACGGCGACGGCCAGCGCATCGCCCAGCGCCAGCATGGCGGTGGTGGAGGCGGTGGGCGCGAGATTCAGCCCGCAGGCCTCGCGCTCCACCGAGCAATCGAGCGCCACGTCGCTGGCCGCGGCCAGAGTCGACTGCAGATTGCAGCAGAAGCTGATCAGCGCGTCGCCTTTGCGCTTGAGCGTGGCCAGCAGGCGCAGAATCTCCTCGGTTTCGCCGCTGGCCGAGAGGGCAATCACCACGTCGCCGGGCATCAGCACGCCCAGGTCGCCGTGCACGGCCTCGGCCGGATGCAGAAACAGCGCCGGCGAGCCGGTGGAGCTGAGCGTGGCGGCGATCTTCTGCGCGATGATGCCGCTCTTGCCCATGCCGGTGACCACCACGCGGCCGTTCGACTCGCCGCAGCGGAGGATCATTTCGACGGCGCGGGCAAAGGGTCGCGCCATGGGGCCGTCGAGGCGCGTGGCGAGGCTTCGAGCGCGGCAGCCTCCGTGCGGACCAGCGCCGCCGGCTGGAACGGGTCGTCTTTCGTGGGGCTCATCGGCTTTTCATGGTAACAGTGGAAGAAAGGGGGCAGGGTTCAGGCAGAAGCTGTCAGCTCGGATCGCGCAAGCTCCCCGCGAAAGGACAGCGTGCTTGATGGATCTACTTTCCGCTTTGCGGCACGACTGCACCTGTCCCCCGAACCCTGACCTCTGATATCTGATCTCTGTTCCCGGCTCGTACAATAGACTTATGAAGGCCTTCCCCGTGCGGCGCAACACACTGGTTCTAACCGCGGTGCTTTTGATTCTGGCTATCTTTGCCTGGGCGGGGTGGGCAAACTGGGAGTATCGCCAGCAGGCGGCCGAGCGGCTGCTGGCCGGAGCCGGGCAGGGCGAACTGGTGCCTGCACCCGGCGGCGGCACGCCGCAATATGTTTCTCCGCTCAAGGGCAAGCCTGCGCCGGCCTTCGAGCTCAAGGACCTGAGCGGAAAGAAGGTCTCGCTCGCGAGCTACCGCGGCAAGGCTGTGCTGATCAATTTCTGGGCCACGTGGTGCGGCCCCTGCAAGGTTGAGACGCCATGGATCGTCGAGCTGCGCAACAAGTACGCGGCGCAGGGATTCGAGGTGCTGGGCGTCGACACCGAAGGCGACGATCTGAAGACGAGCGACAAGGCCGGATGGGCAAAGGAAGCCCGCCGGCAAGTTTGTCGCCGAGAAAAGGTGCCTTATCCGGTGCTGCTCGATGGCGACTCCATCAGCCGCGACTACGGCGGGCTCGACGACTGCCACGTCGTTCTTTGTGGACCGCAAGGGCAAGGTGGTGGCGGCGCAGGTGGGCCTGACCTCGGAGAGCGAGATCGAGGGAAACATCAGGAAGGCGCTGGCGAACTAGCGAGTTAGCAGTCGGCGGGTCAGCACAGTCGTGAGTGAGATTGGCGACTTTAATTGAGGCTTGGGATGATGAAGCAATTCGCGTTGTGGCGGCTCTGGTCATTGGCTGGGCCTCTGGCGGCGCAGGGCCAGAACTTTGGAGCGAACCGGTCCCTCGTCAAGACCGACGCTGTGCAGTATCTGTTTCCCGAGCAGGTGAGCGTGCCAGCGGGCAAGCCGAGCCCGGTGGCGCTGCACTTTCGCGTCGCGCAGGGGCTGCACATCAACTCGCACACGCCCAGCGACGATTTCCTGATCCCGACGACGTTCTCGATTCCCGACGGCGCGGGCGTGCGGCTCGAAGCGCCACCTATCCGGCCGGCACCGTGATTACGCTGCCCTTCGATCCCAAGACCAAGCTCAGCGTGTACACCGGTGAGTTCACATCCAGGCGCGCATCGTGGCCACGCCGGGCAATCACCTGGTGCAGGCCAAACTGCGCTACCAGGCCTGCGACCAGAACCAGTGCATGCCGCCAAAAACATCAAGGTGCCGATTGATGTGATCGGCAAGTAGCCGAGATCAGGGTCCAGAGATCAAGAACGGTCAGGGATGCCACCGTGTCCGCATTCTGTGCGGGAAGCGTGGGAAAGCACGGCACTCACCAGTCGCCAACCTGCTGCGCCCTGACTGACTCCATCATTGCGTTGAGCCGTTGTCGTCCGCGGGCAGAAACTGGTAGCTCACAAACGCAAAATGGCGCCGTCGGGAGCCCAGTTGGGCACGTTGTCGCTGCCCGATCCGCCCACAATCTCGATGAGGTCGCGGATCTGCCCTCCGTTGACGTTGAGAATGCGCAGGGTCACGTCCTTGTTGGCCGGGTGCCCCGTGACATCCTTGTCGTAAGAGAGAATCAGGATCGATTTCCCGTCCGGCGAGGGATGCGGCGTCCAGTTGCGCTTTTCATCGAAAGTGACCTGCTCGGGCTTGCTGCCGTTGGGCCGCATGCGCCAAATCTGCATTCCGCCCGCGCGGTCGGAGTTGAAGTAAATCCACCGGCCATCGGAAGAATAGTCCGGGTCGTCACTGACACCGGTACCCGAAGTCAGCGCGGTTTCCTTTCCGCCGTCTACCGCGATGGAGTAGATGGTTAACAATCCGTGGCTAGGTCGCGTAAAGAGGATTGTCTTCCCGTCCGGCGACCAACTATGGAAGTAAGAATCTGGATTCGCCGTAACCATGCGTGGCGCGCCGCCGGTTGCAGGCACGATATACACGCGCCGCCCGGGATGATCTGGCGTTGTGCAGGTGATAGCGAGCCATTTGCCGTCGGGCGAGAGGCCGTGGCTGCCGGTGCAGTCGCTGGCGTTGCCAATATCGATTGCCGTGGCCTCGCCGAGCGAGCCCTCACTTTCGGCCGCAGGCACGCTCCACAGCTTGCCCGCGCGGTTGAAGATCAGGGTCTTGCCATCGCGGCTCCAGTTGGGCGCTTCCATCTGTCCCTTGCCGGTCTGGATGACGTAGGCCATGCGCGCATTGTTGTCGATGGCGATGGTCTGGAGTGTGCTGTAGAGCGCCATGGGTGTCGATGTCGACGCGGGCGTCGCGGGAGCGCTCAGCGGCTGCAGTTCCACTTGTGCGAAAGTGGCCTGCTCCACGGCGTCTTTGTTGTGCGCGCAGACGCCCAGGCCAGCATAGAAATCGCCGTCGAAGTGCAGCTTGATGGACGCTCCGACCTGGTGCAACGGCTCGCCGCCCTTGCTGAGGAACAGCGTAACGGTGTCGCCACGTTTTTCCAGTCGCAACCGCTGCGGCGCGCCGATGTTGAAGGCAATGTCCTGCGTGGTGTCGCCCTTGTTGCGCCGGTACTGGAGCGCCGTCTCGCCCGATCCATGGATCGCCGCGTCGGCGTACATCGCATCCGGGTCCAGCGACTGCCGGAACATCAGCATCGCCTTGCGATGCGGGCTCGCGCCGGGGCCGGCGTCGGCCAGCTTCACATCGGCGGTCAGCGAAACGTCGCCGGAAACCTTCTTCCACACAAAGTGGAATCCATCCACGTTGACCCACAAATTTGCTCCTGCTGACCGGATGGTGTAGACGCCCGATGCCGCGTTGAAGGTCGCGACTCCCGGCGGCGTAACGCTGCCAACGTCGGACTGGTTCTCAAAGATGCCCAGCGAACTGCCGGCTGTCTGCGCGCCTGCGATGCCCGATGCGATGACCCCAAACGCCAGCGCCGAAATTACCCCAAGCGGTCCCGCTAGTCTGTTTTTCCGATGCACGATGCGTGTCTCCCTTGTCAACGGAATCACTCTACGGCAAGACGCTGCCGATTCGCCAGCCGGCCTGGAGCGTGGCCTGCCAGCTCTGCACCCGGCGCCGAGTACTACGGGACATGCTTCGGTGCACGTCTATCCTGCCACGGAATGCAATTGAATTCTGCTACAGGCCGATGTTTGCCAAGTCGTTATTCCCGAGTTGGCCACCCTGGGGCCTGCATACATTGGCTGGGGCCACACTTTGGCAAGTCTCATCTGAAACCCAAACCAGCAGCCGGGCCGACAGACGCGGCCAAGTGGAGCCTGGTGGCCGGCAATCCTACTAAGTACGCGTGCAGAACTATATTGCCCAGGAGCACAGGAGAGAGTTACCCGGCGCTGGCGAGCGATACGAGCAGTCGAACAGAGGTAGGGATCCAAATGCGCTATCTAATTGATATCCCTAGCAATATATGTTTTGAAAAGGAGCTTCTTGACAGGAGAAAGACAATTTGCATATAGTTTGCCGCGCGAACGAAAGATTAGATGAGCGGTTCGCATCACCGATTCCCTGTCCAGCTTAAACAGCTCCGCCGCAAGCCCGGCTATGACGGTGCCTAACTTGGCGTCGAGATCGTTCGCCTCCTAACCGGGGCAGTGGAAAAGATCCTCCTGCCCTTCCCCAAAGTGAGGAAAACCCATGAGAAGCCTTCGCTTGATATCGATTGGGCCGGCTTTGCTGCGGCCCGCGACCTTCATCGGCAATCGACCGACGAATTCTGATTTCGAAATGGGAAGAGAGAGAAAAACAAATAAAAGGAGGATCGGAATGCCCGGATTCCAGAAGAATTTCAGTCTTGCCACAGCATCTGTTGTTCTCGCGCTGACGGTGCTGGGGATGGTTGCGACGCCAAAAGCACGAGCCCAGGAGGCGACGTGGGGTGATTCGTTCACGCCGTTGGTCTATAACGTGGAAAACACCGGGGGAAACTTCCCGACACCGAAGTTTCCATCGTTCGCCCAACTGCCGATGTCCGGCCTTTTGCCGGACCCATTCCAATTCAATGAAGGATTTCGCCGTCCATGGTTCAAGAACTGGGAGCAGCGGCGGAACGAGATTATGGCTGCGGTCAAGTCCGAGATTGGCCCGAAGCCTGATTGCCATGACTGCACCATCACCGCTAGCTACGTGCCTCCGGCGTCTGGATCGAGCAACGGTACGCTGATAGTGAATGTGACCCGGAATGGAAAGACGCTGACTATGACGTCAGGCATTCACATTCCGCAGGGGATGGGCAACGGACCGTTTCCGGCATTGATTCCGATGGAGATTGCTCTGTTTCCCCCCTATTTTTACAATTACCCCATTGGTGCACCGAAACGCCTCCAGATTACGGCAGTCTTCCCGCCAGCCTCTTCCAGGGCCTGCCTATCGCAACGGTCGGTTACGTGAGCACCGATGTAGCCGGATACTCGTTCACATCGCCGAGTGACCATACCATGGACCCCTTCTACCAGCTTTACCCAGAACTGTGCGAAGGCGTATGCACGGGCACCAGCAACCAGGGGGAATACGCCGCCTGGTCCTGGGGAGCGAGCCGGCTGATCGACGGCATGGAGATCGCGACCCATCAGGCGGTGAATCCGCTGCCCATCGACATGAAACACCTGGCAGTGACCGGATGCTCCTTTGCCGGGAAGATGGCGCTCTATGCCGGGGCACTGGACGAACGGATTGCACTGACGATTGCCCAGGAAAATGGCGGCGGCGGCGCGCCTTCATGGCGCGCTTCGCACGATATCGAGGCCCAGGGTACTGTGGAAGATGTCGACGACACGAACTATGACTGGTTTGGCCGGCCAGATGCTGCAGTTCGCCTGCTATAACGTATACAAGCTGCCGTACGACCAGGATGAGTTGATGGCCCTGGTGGCGCCCCGCGCCTTGCTGCAAACCGGAAACGCCTCGCAGTACTGGCTGTCGAACGGGTCCGCCTATATTTCGTCGGAGGCGACAGAGCAAATCTACAAAGCGCTCGGAATCGGTGACCGATTCGGTTTCTTCATCGATGGCAGCCACGCGCACTGCGCGACGCTGCCCATTGAGAACGCGCCGATAACGGCGTTCGTCGACAAATTCATGCTGGGACAGGCAGGCGTCAATACGGATGTTGAAAAAGTTAATCCTACCCCCGCCAATGCGGGGAGCCCAATTATGACCGCCGGGGGCGCCTACGCCTACGACTTCCCGACCATGAACTACAAACGGTGGACGGACTGGTGGGGAACGTCCAACCCGGTGTTCCCTGACAATTGGAACACGGGCGGGACTGTCGTTGCGTCGCTGGACAACTATGCCAGCTTTTTGAATTTCTTTGACTTCGATGACCGCCCATGGATCCAAACCGGCGATACCGTTGAGGGAGGCTACGAATTGACGCTGGGTGGCAAACACCCCGCAGCCACAGTGTCTCTGGTGAGCGGGGCGAAAATCACCGCCGACATCGCCTGTCCCGGAGACATTTCCTATACCCTCAATATTCCGCTCCCGGCGCAGTCCTACTCCATTGCAGCCGGCGACAACTCCTGGCAGCCGAGCAGCGATCCCAATAGCCCACTCGTCTTTCAGGGCTCGACGACGGCCACGCCCCCATCCGGGGCCGCAATGTGCGTCGGGGGGCATGCGATCCACACCTACTTCAGCGCCACGGGATTGGCCGAAGACACCACTGGCAACCCTGGCTATGGCAACCCAGGAGGCCCCGGTTTCCTGACGTCCGACGTCGCCGATCCTTTGAATCTCAGGTTCCACGTTCTCGACAGCAGCAACCATCAGGGCGCCCAATACGACGCGACGATCACCGTAAACTTCAACCCGCTCACTTCGGCGGATGCGACCAACCAAAACCCGATTGCCGCACCATAGCAGCGGAAGGTAAGGGTCGCGCGGGGCGGGGCTCTCGATACCCGTCCCGCGCTTCCGTTTGGAATCGTCATGACGGCGACTGTCGGTGGGAATCGTCAAAAGCACGATTCGCTTGATGCCCTTATTCGCATTCCTAGTGCTTATTCGGATTCCCGGTTAGTGACCGCTCACCCGGCTAGTGCGTTCGCGCCCAACGCCCAGGACGATCGATGTGCCGATTGATGCGATCGGGAAGTGAAGGCAGCTTTCAGCCGTCAGCTCTCAGCTTTCAGCGAGCGCGGCCGTGCTCGAATCTTCGTCGATTCCCAAGGGATTCATTGCGAAGGAGGTCCGGGGTTTCGGCGCCCATGCTTGCACCTTCTGCCTGCATTGCATACAATATTTGCATGCAATATACGATTCGCAATGTGCCCGACTATCTCGATGCCGCGCTTCGCGGATCGGCCCGCGAAAAGGGCAAGAGCCTGAACGAAGCCGCGATCGAGGCCCTGGCCCGCGGTGTCGGTTTGAGCGGTCGGCGAAACCGACAGCGCGATCTAGGCGATGTTGTAGGGAGCTGGATCGAAGACCCGCCATTTGAACGCGCCTTGGCGGAGCAAGACACCGTCGACGAGGAGATGTGGCCGAGCCTTCGGAAATCCGCGCAAACGATCTCGCAAAAAGGCAGCGCCGTCCATGCCGGCGCGCCAAAAAGCGGGCGCGCGTGCGAGCTGCGGCATGAGGCTCGCTCTCGACACCAATCGCTATACCGATCTATGCCGGGGGAAGAATTCTTCGTCGAAGCCGTAGAGCGAGCCGACGAGGTCTGGCTGCCGCTCATCGTCGTGGGCGAATTGCGCGCCGGATTTGCCGCAGGCCACCAGGGGCCCCAACGAAGCCATACTGCGCCGATTCCTCTCAAACCAGGCGTGGGAATTCTCTACGCCGGCGAGCAGACCACGCATCACTATGCGAACGTGTACCGGCAGCTGCGGAAGCAGGGGACTCCGATACCCACGAACGACATGTGGATCGCGGCTTGGTCCTCGAACATTCGCTGGTGCTGTGCGCCCGCGACGCGCATTTCGATGCCCTGCCGCAGATAGCGCGCGTTTGATTTCCCCCAACCGCACTACCCTCCCGCCTTCTTCTCAATCTTGGCCCACGAGTCTTTCAGCGCCAGCGTGCGGTTGAACACCAGTTTGCCGTCGGTCGAATCCGGATCGAGGCAGAAGTAGCCGACGCGCTCGAACTGGAAGCGGTCCTCGAGCTTCGCGTTGGCGAGAGACGGCTCAAGCTTGGCGCCGGTGAGAATCTCCAGCGAGTTGGGGTTGAGATTGTCGAGGACGTCCTGGCCTTCTTCGAAGTCGTAGGGATCGGCCTTGGTGAACAGCTTGTCGTAGAGACGGATCTCGGCGGAGATGGCGTGCGCGGCCGAAACCCAGTGCATGGTGGACTTGACCTTGCGGCCGTCGGGAGAGTTGCCGCCGCGGCTGGCCGGATCGTAGGTGCAGTGCACCTCGACGACGTTGCCGGCCGCGTCTTTCACCACGCTCTGCGCGGTGACGAAAGTAGGCGTTGCGCAGCCGCACCTCCTTGCCCGGCGAGAGCCGGTAGTACTTGGGCGGAGGAACCTCGCGGAAGTCGTCCTGCTCAATATAAATCTCGCGCGAAAACGGCACCTGGCGCGTGCCGGCAGAAGGGTCTTCGGGATTGTTCGCGACCTCGACGAACTCCTCCTTATCCGGCGGGGTAGTTGTCGATGACCACCTTGAGCGGGCGCAGCACGGCCATGGCGCGGCGGGCGCGGCGGTTCAGGTCGTCGCGCTGGAAGTGCTCCAGCATCTCGATATCGGTGGTGCCGTTGGTGCGCGAGACGCCGATGGCGGCGACGAAGGCGCGGATGGCTTCCGGGGTAAAGCCGCGGCGGCGGAGGCCGGAGAGCGTGGGCATGCGCGGATCGTCCCAGCCGTTCACGCGCTTTTCCTGCACGAGCTGCAGCAGCTTGCGCTTGCTCAGCAGCGTGTAGGTGATGTTGAGCCGGTCGAATTCAATCTGCTGCGAGGGGAAGATGCCAAGCTGCTCGATATACCAGCGGTAGAGCGGCTGGTGGTCGGCGAACTCCAGCGTGCACATGGAGTGGGTGACGTGCTCAATCGAGTCCGACTGGCCATGCGCGTAGTCGTACATGGGGTAGATGCACCACTCGTCGCCGGTGCGGTGGTGCGTGGCGTGCAGGATGCGGTACATCACCGGATCGCGCATGTTGAGGTTGGGCGACGCCATGTCGATCTTGGCCCGCAGCACGCGGCTGCCATCGGGAAACTCGCCCTCCTTCATGCGCATGAACAGGTCGAGATTTTCTTCGACAGTCCGGTTGCGATAAGGGCTGTCCTTGCCGGGCTCGGTCAGCGTGCCGCGGTGCTGGCGGATCTCGTCGGCGGTGAGGTCATCGACGTACGCCTTGCCGGCCTTGATCAGCTGCAGCGCCCACTCGTAGAGCTGGCCGAAGTAGTCGGAGGCGTAGCAGAGCCGCTCCCAGTCGAAGCCCAGCCAGCGCACGTCCTTCTGGATGGAATCGACATACTCCTGCTCTTCCTTCTCGGGATTGGTGTCGTCGAAGCGCAGGTTGGTCTTGCCGCCGAACTCGTCGGCGAGCCCGAAGTCGATGCAGATGGCCTTGGCGTGGCCGATGTGGAGGTAGCCGTTGGGCTCGGGTGGAAAGCGGGTCTGGATGACGGCGTCGCCGAACTTCTTCGTGCGCACATCCTCGGCGATGATGTCGCGGAGAAAGTTGGAGGGAGTGCGGAGCTTCCGGGCTTTCCGGATTCGATTGGTCATGGCTGCATTTGATTTGGCTCATTACTTCGATTCGCTGTCTTTACTCGGCAGCGACTGTGCTCAAGCGAGCGATTCAAGGCTGGCTTCGGCCTGGCGGATGCGGTCAAGGCACACCTCGCGCCCCAGGACAACCATGGTTTCAAACAGCGGCGGCGCGTTCTTGCGTCCGCAGACGGCGACCCGGATGGGCTGAAACATGGGCCCGGCCTTCAGACCGAGCGAAGCGGCGGCCTCGCGCAAGCGCCTGGTCCAGCGAATCGTGATCGAAGGTGGTTGTGGCCAGGACTTCCTGCGCGTTCTGCAAGCACGCGCCGGGCCAGCGCGGCATCGCCCTCGATCTCCTTTTTGCGGGAATCAGCTCCGCCGGGTCGTACGGCGCGAGCTCGTCGACAAAGAAGAAGTCGGCGGCGGCGACGGCATCGCGCAGCAGCTTGATGCGCTCGCGGATCAGCGGGGTCACGGCCAGCAGCTTTTCCGGCGATGCATCGAAGCCGGCCTGCTCGAAGAAGGGCTGCGAGCGCGGCTGAGCTCCTCGACCGGCAGGGCGCGAATATGCTCGGCGTTGAGCCAGACGGCTTTCGGATCGAAAGGATCGCTCTTCGTGAAGTTGAGACGGCGTTGGCGCGGTTCACGCCCTCGAGCGTGAACGCGTCGCGTCAGCTCGTCGAGCGTCAGGAACTCGCGGTCGTTCTTGGGCGACCAGCCCAGCAGGCAGAGGAAGTTGATGAAAGCCTGGGGCAGAAAGCCGGCATCGCGATAGGTGGTGACGCTGACGACCGGGCCATGCTTGCGCTTGGAGAGTTTGGTGCCGTCGGGCGCCACCAGCAGCGGCAGATGCGCGAACTGCGGCGGCTCCGCGCCGAGCCCCTCGAAGATGAGCAGGTGCTTGAAGGTGTTGGTCAGGTGATCCTGCCCGCGGATGATGTGGCTGATGCGGAGATCGGCGTCGTCGACGCACGAGGCGAGATGATACGTCGGCATCCCGTCCGACCGCAGCAGGGCGAAGTCTTCCACCTCGTCGGCGAGCTTTGACTGCGCGCCGTAGACGCCGTCGACAAATCGCAGCGTCCGGTCCTCGCCGCGCGGCACGCGATAGCGCAGCGCAAACGGCTCGCCCGCGGCGGCGCGGCGGTCGCTTTCTTCGCGCGACAATTCGCGCATGCCGGGATTGAAGAGCCAGGCGCCCTGCGAGGAGGACTGATCTGTCGTCGCCCGCGTGGGCCGGCGTGAAGTCGCGATAGGCAAGGCCCTTGGCGAAGATGGCCTCGGCCGCCGGCGGTGCAGGGCAAGGCGTTCGGATTGCTTGTACTCTTCGTCCCAGTCGAGGCCCAGCCAGCGCAGCCCCTCGAAGATGGACTGCACGCTGGCCTCGGTGTTGCGCTCGACATCGGTGTCGTCCAGGCGCAGCACCATGGTGCCGTGGTTGTGGCGGGCATAGAGCCAATTGAAGATAAAGGTGCGGGCGCTGCCCACATGCAGAAAGCCGGTGGGCGAAGGCGCAAAACGAACGCGAGGAGTGCTGGCGCGCGGAGGAGTTCGATCAGGCATCGTGTCGGTTATGTTTCTCTTCGATGCTATCGCACGGCTCCCAGCCTGCGCGGTGATCAGTCCCTCACGGCTGAGGCGGCAGGCGGCGGATGCGGATACGGCGGCGGCGGATACGCCACTGCGGCCCGGGCACCACCTTCCACTCGCGCGAACGCCAGCACGTAGATCAGGATCAGATTGCCCAAGCGGAACGATGTTCAAGCAGCGAAAGCCAGGGCGAGAAGCCGGCCTTCTTGCAGATGAACCAGAAGGGAATGATGACGATGGCGACGCACACCAGAATGATGATCGGCAGGATCGCCATCATCGCCACGATCATGTGCTGAACCTGTCCGGCGTCGGGCCCTTGTTGCAGCAAGAATGCAAGATTGATGCATCGAGAACGCTCCAAAGTGGAATGGAACTCCCAGCCAAGGTACAGCCAAATCGATCGAAACTGCAATGAAAATCTGCACGAAGCTGACGATTTCTGCATCGGGCATGAGCTTCCATCCAAAGGCTGCTCACCGGTCAGTGGCTCGTGAACGCCTACGTGATGTCCTCGGTGTCGTAGACCGGCGCGACGTGCGCTTCTTGGGCACGCCGTGGACCGAGCTGAGCAGGTCGTCGACCACGTCCTCAAGCTGGCGCTGGCTTTCGATCACCGCGCTCATGCTCTTCAGCTCTTCGGGCTCCTGCACGCGCTCCACCAGGGCCACGGCGTGGCACTGGGCCACGTGGTCCAGGTTCAGGCCCTCGGGAGTTTTGGCCTTGATGCTCACCTGGTCGATGTCGACGCCGAGCAGGTCGGCGACGCGGGCGCGCATTTCGCCGGCGATCGGGCGCGATCTTGGGCGCGGCCAGAACCAGCGTGGTGTCGATGTTCACGATGCGGTAGCCGGCGTGCTGCAGCTCTTCGAGCGCCAGGTTGAGAAAGATGGCGGAGTCGGCGTCCTTCCAGCGCGGATCGCCGGGCGGGAAGAAGCTGCCGATGTCGCCGGCGGCCACGGCGCCCAGCAGCGCGTCGGTGATGGCGTGCAGCAGCACGTCGCCGTCGGAGTGGCCGGCCAGGCCCTCGGGGTGGTCGAGCGTCATGCCGCCGATGCGCAGCGGCACGCCCGGCTTGAATTCGTGCGAGTCACAGCCAAATCCGATCCGTGTGTCCATCGTTCCGTGTCCCGTGCCCGTATTCTCGAGCCTGCGTCGATGTCGATGCTTGAAACTCGGCGTGCCCGCCGCGATTGAGCTGTGCGATCGGGACTGCCTTAGTGCGTCCGCTGCCGCAGATAGAACTCGGCCAGCTCCAGGTCGCCCGGCTGGGTAATCTTCAGATTAACCTGAGAGCCGTGCACCACGGCTACCGGAATGTCCGGCGCGCTCCACCACCGAGGCCTCATCGGTGCCCACAAACCCGTCCGCCATGGCCTCGGCAAAGGCGCGCTGCAGCAGGCCGTAGCGGAAGCCCTGCGGCGTCTGCGCCAGCACGACGAACTCGCGCGGGATGGTCGAGGTGATCAGCGCGCCGTGGGCGGTGCGCTCCACCTGCTTGATGGTGTCCACGGCGGGCAGCCCCACGATGGCCGCGCCGTGCTCGGCCACCGCGTCGATGGTGCGCTCGATGGTGGCCGCGTCGATCAGCGGGCGCACCGCGTCGTGCACCAGCACGATGTCGTCGGGCTCGGCGGGCAGCGCGGCAGCGCGTGGGCCACCGATTCCTGGCGCTTGTCGCCGCCTTCCACCACCTGCACGCGCCCGGCAAAGCCGTACTCGGCGACCTGGGCCTCGACGCGCTCCATCTCCGGCTTGCGCACGGCCACATAGATCGCCGTCACCCGCGGCACCGCGGCAAAGGCGCGCAGCGAATGAATCAGGATGGGAACGCCGTCCAGCGCCAGAAATTGCTTGGGCTGCGGGCCGGCCATCCGGGTGCCCAGGCCCGCCGCGGGAAGAATCGACAAAGACTTGCATGACTCGTGGAGTATACACCGCGTGCTGCAGAGCTTTAGCGCAGCTGCTATTCCTCTTCCGAGCTCGGCGTAGCATCATCTCGTTTGTCGGGTGAAAACCGAAGCCTCTCATAGATGGGCCGGCCCGCGTCGCGAGCTGTGCAGCGTGACCACGCGGATGCCGCGCCGGCGCGCTTCGGCGATCGACACCGCTCGAACGAGTTCATGCGCCAGCCCGCGCTTGCGGAATTCCGGCTCGACATAGACGTTGAGCAGATAGCCGCGCTAGCTCGCTCGTCGGGATCAAACGGATGCGGCGGCCAATCGAGAATCAGCAGGCCGGCCGACGCCGGCAACGCGGCCGTGCTTCGTTCGCGATCCAGCCGAAGTATTTGCCTTCGCGAATCATGCGCTCTGACCCACGGCTCGAAGCGCGCGCTCCATGCGATTTCAAGCAGCCGGATCGTTCGGCGGTTGGCATTGCGGCAAACATCGCCTGGCGATGCGCGGCGATGAGGGCCGCATCGGTCGATTGTCAGCTGCGCGGGTTTCCAACATGGTGTCGAGTATAGAAGGCGGGCGCGCATCGTGAGCGGTTCGTGCAGCTGCTGGAGTCCGGAGCTGGGCACGTCGCTCCCGCGCCGTATCATCCTCTCGTGAGTCCCGCGAAGCGCCGCCATCTCCGGCTCTCGACACCACGCTGCTCAAGCCCGGCATGCGGCTGGCCGTTGGCGCTCTCGGGCGGCGCGGACTCGGTGGCGCTGCTGCGCATCCTTGGCGGACGCGAAGCGGGGAACTGGGCCTGGTGCTCCACGCCGCCCACCTGCACCACGGCCTGCGCGGCGCCGAGGCCGACGGCGATCTGGAATTCTGCCGCGAGCTGGCGGCGAAGCTGGGCCTGCCCTTTCACGAGGCGCGCGTCGACACGGCGCCGAAGCGCAGCCGATCCAAAGTCGGGCAAAGCGGCCGAGACCATCGAAGAAGCGGCGCGGCGGCTGCGCTACGCGTGGTTCCGGCAACTGATGGCTACGGGCGAAGTTGACGCAGTGGCCACCGCGCACACGCTCGACGACCAGGCCGAAACGGTGCTGGCCAAGTTCCTGCGCGGCGCGTGGACCGAGGGCCTGGCGGGCATTCATCCAAAACTCGAAACTCCGGAGGGGCCAGATCCTGCGCCCGCTGCTCGCCACGACACGCGCCGAAATCGAGGCCTATCTGCGCGAACTCGGCCAGGACTGGCGCGAGGACTCGTCGAATCGCCACCTGACCTTCACCCGCAACCGCATCCGCCACGAGCTGCTGCCGCTGCTGGAGGGCTGGAATCCGCGGCTGCGCGAGCACCTGGCGCAGATGGCCGACGCTGGCCCGCGACGAAGAAGCATGGTGGCAGGCGGAACTGGCCCGGCTGGCCCCGCAGTTGATGCTGCCGGGGCGTCCGGTGCGGGGAGGCGGCCGCGCGCCGGCTCAGGCCTCGATTCGCGGCCTGGCCATCGAAGTGACCCGGCTGGCCGCGCTTGCTCCGGCGCTGCAAAGGCGGCTTACTGCGCCACGCGGCCGAGCAGTTTGGCGCCGCGCTCGACTTTGCCGCGACCGAAGCCTGCGGTCGCTGGCGCTCGCCGGCCGGGCCGGGCAGAAGCTGGCGCTGCCGCAGGGCCTGCGCGCCGAGCGGACCGCCCGCGAGCTGCGGCTTGCCGTGTGGACGCCGGATCCGGCTCCAAAAGATGAAAGGCGCGGAGGCCGCGCCCACCGAGTACAGTGTGCCGATTCCCGGCGAAATCGAAGCGCCGGCCTTCGGACTCCGCCTCCGTGTCGAGGTTCCTGACCCCGCAGCGGCAAACGGGAGCGCGAATGACCGCAGCGACCTGCTGGGCAAGGCGGCCACGCTGCGCAACTGGAAGCCCGGCGACCGGGTGAGGCTGCGCTACTCCAGCGGACCGCGCAAGGTGAAGGAAGTGCTGGAACGTCTGCGGGTTACGGGAACTGAGCGGGCGCTCTGGCCGGTCCTTGAGGTCGACGGACGCATCGTATGGATGCGAGGCGTGGAACTGGAGCCGGAGCCGGGCCTTGTCATTCAGGCGGCCTTTGGCGAGGAACCGACGGCATGGACTCTGCCACCAAAGCCACGAGCCAAACGCCCGTGATGCGCCGGATTCTGCCTCTTTCGTAACTGCCGACGACCTCCAACTTTCACTGCCCCGGGAGTACAATCGGGATACTGCTCCTCGGGCGGCGAGGTTGGCGTGTCCGTCAGCGGGCAATGTGTACACTTTTGCCACTTTCCGAGGCGCGCAGGCGTCTAAGAGAGTGGCGTTCGGCCAGGGACCGTCGGCGCAAGGCGTGCGTGTTACTCTCCATCGCCGCGAAAAGGAGAAGTTGGTGAACTCAAGCGTTAAAACAATCATGTTCTGGGTCTTTATCCTCATCTGCCTCATGCTGCTGTGGGGCAGTGGTGCAGAAGGGCGCAAACATGGGCAAAGAGCCGGAGTACTCCTACTCCGATCTCTACGACAAGGTGGTCAGAACAACCAGGTGCAGGACGCCACCATCCAGGGCGACGAACTGCACGGCCACCTGAAGAGCTCGCCCAAGGATCAGTTCCACACCACTCTGCCCACCAACTACGAAGACCTGTTGAAGGCGATGATCGCCGCCAAGGTCAACTTCACCATCAAGGAACCGCAGAACAACATCCTGATTCCCCTGCTGATCAACGTGGGCCCGTTCGTGCTGCTCATCGCCGTGTGGTTCTTCATGCTGCGGCAGATGCAGTCGGGCGGCAACAAGGCGCTTGTCGTTCGGCAAGAGCCGCG
Source organism: uncultured Acidobacteriaceae bacterium (assembly GCA_963701835.1). GTDB lineage: Bacteria > Acidobacteriota > Terriglobia > Terriglobales > Acidobacteriaceae > Telmatobacter. The sequence goes on from CAVPBL010000011.1 coordinate 131,983, forward strand.
CGCGCCTGCTCTCCATGCAGCAGAAGAAGGTCACGTTCAAGGACGTGGCCGGCGTGGATGAGGCCAAGGAAGAGCTGAAGGAGATCATCGAGTACCTGCGCGAGCCGCAGAAGTTTCAGAAGCTGGGCGGGCGCATTCCCAAGGGCGTGCTGCTCGTCGGGCCTCCGGGAACCGGCAAGACGCTGCTGGCGCGCGCCGTGGCCGGCGAGGCCAACGTTCCCTTCTTCTCCATCTCCGGTTCCGACTTCGTGGAGATGTTCGTGGGCGTGGGCGCAAGCCGCGTGCGCGACCTGTTCGAGCAGGGCAAGAAGAACGCTCCCTGCATCATCTTCATCGACGAAATCGACGCCGTCGGCCGCCATCGCGGCGCCGGCCTGGGCGGCGGACACGACGAGCGCGAGCAGACGCTGAACCAGTTGCTCGTCGAGATGGACGGCTTCGAGTCGAACGACGGCGTGATCCTGGTGGCCGCTACCAACCGGCCCGACGTGCTCGACCCCGCGCTGCTGCGGCCCGGCCGCTTCGACCGGCGCGTGGTGGTGGGCCTGCCCGACATTCGCGGGCGCGAGGAAGTCCTCAAGGTTCACATCAAGAAGGTTCCGGTCTCCGACGACACGAATTTGAACGTGCTCGCGCGCGGAACGCCGGGCTTCAGCGGCGCGGATCTGGCCAACATGGTGAACGAAGCGGCGCTGAACGCGGCGCGCCTGAACCGCAAGCAAGTGACGATGTACGACTTCGAGCTGGCCAAGGACAAGGTGCTGATGGGCGCCGAGCGCAAGTCGATGCTGCTGAGCGACGAGGAGAAGCGGGTCACCGCTTATCACGAGGCCGGCCACGCGCTGGTTTCGCTCAAGCGCGAGCACTCCGACCCGGTGCACAAGGTCACCATCATTCCCCGCGGCATGGCGCTGGGCGTCACGGTTCATTTGCCCGACGACCGGCACAACTACACGCGCGAGTATCTGGAAACGCGGCTGGCCATGCTCTACGGCGGCCGCGTGGCCGAGGAGATCTTCCTCAACCAGATGTCGACGGGCGCGGGCAACGACATTGAGCGCGCCACCGAGCTGGCGCGCGCCATGGTCTGCGAGTACGGCATGAGCCGCCTGGGACCGCTCACCTTCGGCAAAAAGGAAGAGCAGATCTTCCTGGGCCGCGAGATTGCGCAGCACCGCGACTTCAGCGAGGAGACGGCGCGGCAGATCGACCTCGAAGTCCGCCGCCTGATCGACGAGGCCTACCAGTCGGCGCACACCATCGTGGAAGCCAACGCGGACGCTATGCACCGCATCGCCGCCGCTCTGCTGGAGCGCGAGACCATCGACGCCGAAGAGGTGAAGCTGCTGATCGAGGGCAAGGAACTGCCGCCGATGCGGTCCTCGCTGGCCGAGCCCGGCGATACCGACGGCAGCCCGCAGCAGGTCCTCAAGCCCGAGAGCCGCGGCGGACCCGGCGGCAGCCTGCCCGAGGGTTCGCCTTCGCCGGCGTGAGAAAAGCAGGGAACAGGGAATAGGGAACAGGGATCAGAAAGGGCTGCTCTTCGGAGCGGCCCTTCTTTCTTTCGGGAATTACCCTTGCCCTGTAAGCACTGCCCGCAAATCGTTGAGCGTCACCATCAGAGTCATCGGCTCTCGCGGGCTTGGATCGAAACCGAGTGCGATATAGAAGCTCCTCGCCTCCTCCGAGATCGCCTGAACGACGATTCCGCGAATCCCAATGATGTCCGGCGGCGTGGGCCACGCGGTGCGCGGCATCGCGAAACAGGGCGCGTCCCATCCCCTTCCCCTGCCAATTACGGTCCACGGCCAGGCGCGCAAGCACTGCGACTGGAATCGGGTCGGGCATGTTGCGCCGGTATCTGCCGGGAGCGCTTTCTACGGTAATCGCTCCGGAAGCCAGCGCGTAATAGCCGATCGCGAGATCGCCTTCGCAAACAACGTAGGTGCGCGAAGCGCCGCTTGCCTGATTGGCCCAAGCGCGCCGCCGCAACCAATCGTCAAGCGAGTCCTCTCCGCAAGAGAAGCTCTCGAGACGATGGTGTTCCGCGAGAAGCTCAGGCGGCCGAAGCCCGGTTACTTCTCCCATGGCGCGATCGTTTTGAGAGAACGCCGCAGGCGGGCATTGGGCTGCGGCGGTGCATCGAGACGCGCCAGAAATCTTGCGTAAGTTCTCGCGTCGACCGCAAATATCGTGCGGTCCAGGAGCGTTTCTTCGGCCGCGCGGCGGGCGGCGCTGAGCACAAAGTCGGTTCGGTTCCTGCCCGACATACCCGCAGCCCGATCGATCAGCAAGCGAAGTTCCGGCTTGATCCTCAGGTTCAGTGTGTCGCGCTTTTCCTTCTGTTGAACCGCAGGCATGGCAAATTCTCCACCCGGGACCAGCATATCACACCGTAATGACTTTGTCATTACGACCGTTCCGTCCCCTTTCCGCCTTTCGAAGAAATTTTCCCGCGCCGTTGAACCTTCCGCCCGGTTGCTTCGACATAATGGTTGAACGCACATGGAAAGCAAGAACCGAGCGCCGTACGAATGGCTCGCGCTTCGTTGCCAGAGCGGCGAAAAGGGCGCATTCGAGGACCTGATTGCGGCGATGGAGCGGCCCTTGCTCTATTACGCAGCTAGCCTGGCCGGCAATACGGACAGTGCGCTCGATGTGCTTCAGGACGTTTGGATCAAAGCATTTCGCAGCATTCGAAAGCTGAAGGACCCCGGGGCTTTGCGGCCGTGGCTGTACTCGATCACACATGGCATCGCGGTCGATCGAATCCGAAAAAACTACTCGCGCGAGCAGGCGGAGAAGGTTCAATACGAGGATTTTCAGGAGGCCGAGGAACCGTCGTTCGCCGAAGAGGACGCCGCTCGGGTCCACGCGGCGTTGGATCAAATCAGCCTCCTACACCGCGAGGTTCTGGTCCTGCACTTTCTCGAGGACCTGTCGCTCAAGGAGATTGCAAAAGTCGTCGGCTGCTCCGAAGGCACCGTCAAATCGCGAATCCACTATGCCAAACGGCAAATGAAACAGATTCTCGAAGGAGTGAAATATGGCACAGCAAACGAATAACCTGCGCGAAGGTCTGCTCGCGGCCCTGCCGCAGCCGGAAAACCTCGCCGCCTATCGTGAAGAGACTGCTACGTTGTTGGCAAAGCACGCAAGAGCGCTTCACTGGGATAAGATCGCGGCAAACACGTTCGTATTCCTCGCTGTCTTGCTGTTCTGGTGGAGCGTTTACCCAGGGCGCTTAGGCCAGCAAGGGGTTCATAGCTTTCAATTCGGCGCCGCCCTCATGTACTTCGTGGGTGCGATCTACGCGGTGCAATACAGAATCTATGCGAGCCAAGTCGCCACTTTAAAGGAAATCAAGCAGGTCCAACTGCAAGTGCTCGAATTGCAGGCATCGCTCAAAAAGGCCGGCGATAACCAATCCTGATCCGCGACCGTTGACCGCTGCTCACGGTTCACGATTCACGATCCACGTTTCGCCGTCCACGGCTCGTGTATACTTCCCCCGCAGTCTTCATCGCCGCTCGCTTGTGGACTTAACTTGAGAGTGCGGGCGGCCTCGTTTGTTCTCGTCAAGAACTCTAACTAGGAGCACCCCGCATGAACGCCCCCGCTCACCGTTTCGTACGCCGTCTCTTAATTCTGCCGTTGCCGCTTGTCCTCGTCCTATTCTCGCTGGCTGCCCACGCCGCGCCCGTCCTGATGATCTCGATCGACGGCCTCAAGCCCGAGTACATCACGCAGGCTGATGCGCACGGAATGAAGCTGCCCTACCTCCGCACGCTCCTTGCCAATGGGACCTACGCTGAAGGCGTGGTGGGCATTTGGCCCACCATCACCTATCCCAGCCACACTACGCTGCTGACCGGCGTGTGGCCCGACGAGCATGGCATCACAAACAACCATCAGTTCGATCCCGAGCAGCGTTATGGAAGCGCCTGGAACTGGTATGCGGCGCAGATCCGCGTGCCCACGCTGTGGCAGGCCGCGCACCGCGCCGGGCTGCGCACGGCCAGCGTGGGCTGGCCGGTCAGCGTCGGCGCCACAGACGTCGATTGGCTGATTCCGGAGTACTGGCGGAGCGCGGACCCTTCGGCATGCGTCGAATCCGGAGGACCGGCTGCTGATGGCGGCGCTGGCGCGGCCTGATTCGCTGATCCAAGCAGCTGGAGCCGAAAGCCGGCCCGTACATGAATGGCAACGACACCAGCATCGGCGGCGATTTGGTGAAGACCCGCTATGCGCTGGAGATTCTGCGCCGGTACAAGCCCGCATTCATGACTCTGCACCTGAGTTCGCTGGACGATGCGCAGCACGCGCGCGGGCCGTTCAGCGCGCGGGCCAGCGAGACCTGGAAGCGATTGACGGCATGGTGGCGCGGCTGGCGCGGCAGGAGTTCGCCAACAATCCCTCGGCGGTGCTGGTCGTCGTCTCCGACCACGGTTTCATGAACATTTCGCACTACGTCAACCTTACGATCCCGTTTTTGCAGGCAGGGCTGATCCAGGCGATGGTGGATCCGGCGACCAATGCTCCGGTGGTCAGGTCATGGAAGGCCGAACCGTGGATGGCCGGAGGTATGGCGGCGATCGTGCTGCACGACGCGAACGATCATGCAGCGGAGCAGCAAGTGAAGGCGATGCTGGATGGCCTTGCCGCGGATCCGGCAAACGGAATCGCGGAAATTCTCGATCGCGACGCGATCCGCAAGCGCGGGGCATTTCCCGATGCGGCATTTCTGGTGGTGCTGAAGCCCGGCTACTATATGGGCTCGGCGATCGGCGGCAGCCTGGTGACGCCGGTTCCCGGCACGCGCGGCTCGCATGGTTTTTCGCCCGAGTATCCGGAGATGCGCGCGTCGTTCTTTGCCCTGGGAGCCGGGATCGCGCACCATCGGGATCTCGGCGTGGTGGATATGCGCCAGATTGCGCCGACCGTGGCCAGGATTCTGCGTGTGCCTATGCCCACGGCAAAGGCAACGCCGCTGCACGTCGCGCCGTAACGACAGTTCATAGTTCGCAGTTCGCAGATCGGGACACGCAGCGACGAGCGAAGTGAACTATGAACTGCGAACTGTTTTTAAAAGATTCTGTAGCTGATTCCCACGCTTTCGCCGTAGGGCGAGAGTGTGGGATCCACGCGCCACGATTGATACTCGAAATCGAAGGCACGCAGCGTGAACCGGCGGGTCAACCGGTAATCCACGCCGCCGCCGTAGGCCAGAACCAACGTGTTGCCGTTCAGGAAGCTGCCGTTGCCCAAGCCGAACAGGAACTTGCCATAAGGCGTTACACGGTGGAAGGTGGCAATGGGAATGCGCGGACCGATCAGGTAGGTGTTCTCATCGATTCCCAGATACTCGTTGAAATGCAGCCAGCGGCCTTCCGCCTCAACCTGAAACCAGCGGTTGAACTGCGCATCCACGTAAACGCCTGCACCATAAAGCGCTTGACTGGTTTGCGCGACGCCCGCATCCGCGTAGTCGGGCTGAAACCTCGAGCCCATTCCGCCGGCGGACACGGTAAATCTGCTCGCGGTCGCCGCTGGCACAACCTGAGCATGGGCGGAAACGATTGCGAAGAAAGCTACGACGCAGAAAAATGCCAGAATCGATCGTTTCATGAACACAACGCAAATCCACTTCCTGTGAGCCGTTGTTTCGGCGGGGAATACCAATCAGACTCACGCTGCGAACCAGTTTCAGCGCGCTGCTTCGTCCCGGCGCGCCGCGTCCAGTCTCGGCGGAAGTAATTCTATATTATGGCTGCGGGTTTTGCGCCGCCGCTGGTTGCTGTCCCGCCCCGGGCGCATTGCTACCCGCTGGTTGTTGGTCTGCCGGATCAGCGGCGCTGGTTCCAGGTTGAGCCTGTGGCGGCGTCGGCTGAGCATTCTCAGGCGCGGCAGCCGGCTGGTCGCTGGCGGGCTGCGCCGCTGGGGCAGCGGCAGCCGGCGGCGTCACGTTGGCGGCTTCATAGCGTTGCAGCTTGTAGAAGATCGGCGTGACCTCGAACGGCATCTTGTCGCGGGCGTTCATGGGCGCATACCGCTTGGCGTTGAGCATGTGCACCTTGTCGTCCCACGGATCGGTCTTGAGCCAGCTTCCCAGAGGCAGCGCAGCCGTCTGCGCCAGGTCGTCCCAGTTCAGCTTGGGAGCCATGTGCTCCAGGTCGGCCATCCACGGCGTGCCATCGGGCTTGAGCAGCGAATCGCCCAGCTTGGGCGTGTTCAGCGCCTTCAGCACTTTGGCCCGGTCCGCCAGCTGCTCGTAGTACAGGCCCGCGTTCGCCAGCTTGTCCTTGTACATGGAGTTCTGGAGATACTCCATCGCCTTCTTGGCGGCGGTGCCGTTGTCCACGTCGGAGTGGTTCATGTTGATGCGTTGGAAGGTCGCCTCGTCCGGGAAGAGCAGACGGTCGTTGAAGGCGTAGCGGGTATCGATGTGGTGGCCCATGGCGATGTGGGCCAGTTCCATGGCGATCACCGAGGCAATCGCTTCCTCGCTGGGCAGGCTGTCGATCAGCCCCTTGCTGATCAGGATGGTGTTGCCCACCGTCGTGGCTTCAACGGTGTCGGTGAGCAGAACGCGGCAGTGGATCTGGTCAGTGAAGGCCAGGTTGTTGGGCACCACCAGGTTGATCACGATCTGGCCCAGGACCTTGTCTTCATAGCCGCCCGGATCCAGCGGCGCCACCAGGCCGGCTTCCACCAGGCGGTCGATCACGTTGTTCTCGGCCTGCGTAATCCACATGCGCGAAGCCTGCAGCGGACCCACATCCTGCGAGTCGTCGCTCTTGTCCACGGCTTCGTCCACCTTCACGCTCACGTTCTCGCTCTCGCGCGTGGGCAGCTTGAGCGAGTAGCCCCAGAAGTGCGTCTGCGCCTTCAGGCCGACGGACTTGCTGGCCTCGGTGCGCTGCGTCTCCTCGACGTACACGGCCACCGGCAGCCAGATCCCCGGCTGCACATTCATGCGCCAACTGTCGAAGTGGAAGTAGTACTTGGAGGCGTCCTCAGAGGAGGGTCCGGTGTAGGTGCCGTTGAAGCGCACCACGTTGCCGCCCTCATCCTCGATCCAGATGCGCCCGTAGAAGCGGCCCATGCCCTTCACGTCCGCCTTGGGATGACGTCGAAGACCCAGGTGCGCACCGAGCCCAGAAACTCGCGCCGCACAAAGCTGAAGACATAGTGCTGCTGGTCGAAGCCCGACGGGTCGATGAACATCATCTGCATGAACCCGTTCGGATTATAGGTAAACTTCTCCAGCCCCAGCGCCCTGCTCAGTCCTGTGATGGCCGCAAAGGAGCCCTTGAAGAAGCCGTGCTTGGCCTCCTCCTTGGGCTCGATAGCTCTTGTCGAAGAACCCTTTGCCGAAGTCCACGCGGCTGAGCATGTATTGGTCGTCCACCGGCACTTCGTAGAGCTTTACGTCTGGCCGCGTGTCCTGGATGTAGGTCTCCACCAGCGGCGTGCGCAGTTGGATGTTCTTGATGAGCACCTTTTCCTGAGCGATGGCTCTTTGCACCAATGCGGCCTGCTCGGCGGTGAGTTGGCGTGCCTGTTCGTACTTCGGTTGCTTCTTCGCGTACGCGCAGGTCACACCCATGGTCAAAATCAGGAAGGTTAGGGGGATCTTCCGAAACATCATGTGCGACTCCTAATTCAGCTCTTTCCGGCTTTCCTCTCGTCCTTCGCGCCCGTTCTGCACGCGGTGTCGAGTCTCGGCCACTTGGCATCCTTAACATGGTGATGCTACGCCAATTGCAGCGCGATGCTACGCCAATTGGAAGGTAATGGTAATCTTCGTCGTTACGTCCACCGGCCGGCCATTGCTGGTCGCTGGACGGAATCGAATCTGTTGCGCCACGCGGCGGGCTTCTTCATCCAGTCCGTGGCCTAGTCCCTGGATCACGCCGTGCACGACGACTTGACCGCTGGCCAGAAACGTCACGCTCAGGACCACATCCCCCTGGACGCGCAACTGCCTCGCTTCGCTCGTGTACTGCACGGGAGGCTTGGAAAGAACTTCAACCTCGGTCGCCCGAACCGGCTCGGCGGTCACCTTCGGCGCCGCTGCCACGTTGGTCATTGCCGGAATTCCCGCCGAGGCCACTTTGCCATAATTCCCCGTCGTCCCGGGGCCGGTCGCGCCGGGAATGCCGGCCGAAGCAACCTTGCCCGCAGCGCCGGCGCTGGAGCCAAACTTCGTGCCATTTCCGATGCCGGTCGAGCCCACGACTCCATGCGGCGCGATGGCCGGACCCTGCATTCCGCCGTAGGGATTGCCAATGGCGGCCACAGTGGCCGGGCGAGTGGCATTGGGATTGGGAGTGACTCCGAAGGTTTGACCCAGATGCACGGGGGCCGTTGACGGCCTGACCTGGGGGTTTTGCGCGGGCATGGCTGCAGCCAGGGCTGCCTTGGGTTGGGGAGCCAGAATCACGGTTTGCGGTTTGGGCTGCACCGGCGGCAGGTTCACCTTGGCTTCCATCTGAATGGGCTTCGGCTCCGGCTTCGGCTTGGGCATCTCAATCTGGCGAGGCTGCAGTTCCACCTTTGGCGGTTGAGGCGGAGGGGGCAACTCCTGGCGGCGGTGGTTCCTTGATCTTCACTGGAGGCGGCGGATTGTTGGGAATGACCAACTCCGTCATCTCGTAGTGCTGTTGAAGTACCTGCTTGGCCGTCATGCCGACAATCAGGGCTGTTGCCAAAACGGCCAGGTTGATGGTCCAGCTCATGAGAAATGCAATTGGCCGACCCTCGGGCTCCGGCAACAAGCCGAAAGTGGTCTGTCCGGGAGAATATGTCGTCGGCATATCTATCGTCCTCGTTTGCGGCCACCGCATCGGGGAAGGCCAGCAAGTTCAGAATCCCATCTTCAGAAAAGGCAAACGGTTTTAGGAGACCCGTTGCAGCGTCGTTTCATCTCTCCTGCTTACGGCGCTTGATTCAGCTCAAACTGCTTACGCCACCTTGCCGGCATGAGGAAAAATTCGATCCTGTCGCCGATCAAGTTCCCTCTTGAGCGCCGCCCGGCGCTCTGACGGACCCGTTGTTCCAATGGCTGACTTTTGCCCCCATCGCATTCAAGCCCAGATTCTACGCCGATGAATGGGGATAATCGTTACCATTATACGGAGCCGGCGGTTACTTTGAGATCACACAAACTATGTATCGGCAGCCACAATCGACCCATCATGCTGTATGAAGCATCGTCGCACCGGCCGGTTGGCCTGCCCTCGGACACAAGGCCCCTCCAGATGAAATTCAAGGCAACGAAAAGGGATCAGCCGCAGTCTCCGCGGTGGGGCGGGTGCTACCAGGGCGGCGAATGATGACGCGGGGTCGCCTGCTTCCTCGGCAGCTTTGCAGCGTATTCTGTCGGCGCCCGCCATTGCGATTTCCAGCGGGTGGATCGACTGCCCTGCGGCCAAATCGCCGCCAAGCCAACGCTGCTCCTATAGACTCATAGGGTAGCGCAAACTGCTTCGGAGAGTATAGACCCCTCGTGAAGATTTTAGTTACCGGCGGAACGGGATATATTGGCGGCACCGTTGCGGAACTGTTGACAGAAAAGGGACATACGGCCGTTGTCTTCGACAACTTCAGCCACAGCCGGCGCGCCCTGGCCCCGGCTGGAGTGGAGCTGATCGAGGGGGAATTGGCCGACCGGCAGGGCCTCGAAGCCATCTTCGAAACCGCCCGCAGCCAGGGCCAGCCCTTCGACGCTGTGCTCCACTTTGCCGCGCTCATTGAGGCTGGCGAGTCCATGCTGCGTCCCGAGATTTTTTTCCGTAACAACACCGCTTCCACCTTGTCGCTGCTGGAGGCGATACTGGCCTGCGGTCCCCGGCGTTTCGTTTTTTCCTCTACTGCGGCGGTCTATGGTGAGCCGGAATCCATTCCGATTCAGGAAGATGCGCGTCTCGCCCCGGCCAACCCTTACGGCCAATCCAAGCTTCTCGTCGAACAGATGCTGGCTTGGTTCAACCGCATTCACGGCTTGCGCTACGCCTCGCTGCGCTACTTCAATGTCGCCGGAGCGCCCGATGGCCCACAAGGCGTAACCCGAGGCGAAGCGCACATCCCGAAACTCATCTGATTCCGCTGGTTCTCGACGTTGCGCTCGGACGCCGCCCCTCGATCCGCATCTTCGGCGACGACTACCCCACGCCTGACGGCACCTGCATCCGCGACTATATCCACGTCTCCGACCTGGCCGACGCGCACCTGCTGGCGCTTTCTGCGCTGGATGCTGCGCCCGAAAGAAAGGGCCCGCTCATCTATAACCTTGGTAACGGGCAGGGTTTCAGTGTGTGGGACGTGATTGAGTCGGCGCGCCGCGTCACCGGTCATCCCATTCCGGCGGAGGTCCATCCCCGGCGGCCCGGCGACCCTGCCGTCCTGGTCGCCAGCTCCAGGAAAGCCGTCCGCGAGCTCGGCTGGAAACCGCGCTACACCCAACTCGATGAGATTCTGCGCACCGCGTGGCTCTGGCACCAGAAGCGCTATCGCGCCGAGTTGTAGAGTCACTGAGGAGTTGGGAATGCAGCGCATCTATTTGCTATCGACAGGCGGAACCATTGAGAAGGTCTACTCCGAGCAGAGCGGCGCGGTAGAGAACCGCGCGGCAAAGCTGGATCGCTATCTGCGTGCTCTCCGCCTGCCCGACGCCGACATCCGCACCATGCACCTCATGAACAAAGACTCGCTTGAGATGACCAACGCCGATCGCGCCGAGGTCCGGGATCGCGTCGCCGAGCTCCTTCCCGAAGGCGCTCCCATCGTGATCTCTCACGGCACCGACACCATGGTTGAGACCGGGCTGTTTCTTGAAAAGGCCTTCCCCGATCTCAAGGCGCCAATTATTCTGACCGGAGCCATGACGCCCCTGGGCTTTGAGGGCAGCGACGGTCTGCAAAACCTCACCGAGAGCCTGTTTGCCGCGCGGTTGCTCTCGCCCGGCGTTTTCGTCGTCATGCACGGGCAGGTCTTTCCCGTCAGCAAGGTGCGCAAGGAAAAAGACAAAGCGACGTTTGTTTGGAAATAGACGCCGCCCGCCGGTGGAATCCTGCAACCGCGGGCCCCCTTTGTTGCTCCAATGGGTTAGATCGGTGCATGAGGTTCTTCCCCCGTGGTCAACCGGACAAATAAAAGCTTCTTCCGGGCGTTTCTTGACTTCTTCATTTTGTTCAGCGGCGTCTCGACAGCATCGAACCTGGCGCGCGCACAAGGCCGCGCACTGCGCAGGCGCAAATAAAGCCTCTTCCGGGCAGTATCTGGACTTCTTCTGGGATTTTCCTGTTCCGTCGCGGCAACCAAGCGTCTGCCGCAGACGCGCCGCGCAGTTGAATTGCTAAAATTGAAACCATGCCGATCTCGCGCCAGCAGGCCCTCGATTACTTCCACTCCCCCGACCTGATCGGCCTGGGATTCGAGGCCGATGCGGTGCGCCGCCGCCTGCACCCCGAAGGCGTGGTCACCTACATCATCGATCGCAACATCAACTACACCAACTTCTGCACCGAGTACTGCACTTTCTGCGCCTTCTATCGCCCGCTGCCCCGCGCCGGCAAACCCGATCCGCGCGCCGACGAAGGCTACATCCTCGACTTCGAAAAGATCTACGAAAAGATCGCCGAGACCCTGGAGATGGGCGGCACCGGCGTGCTGATGCAGGGCGGCATTCATCCCGATCTCAAGATCGACTGGTTCGAGCGGCTCTTCCGCGGCATCAAGCAGCGCTTTCCGCAGATCTGGCTGCACTGTCTCTCGGCCTCTGAAGTGCTCGCCATCGCCGAATACTCCTCGCTCGACCTGCGCACCACCATCGCCCGCCTGCGCGACGCCGGCCTCGACTCCATTCCCGGCGGCGGCGCAGAGATTCTCGACGACGAAGTGCGCCATCGCATCGCGCGCCTCAAGTGCGACACCAAGGACTGGGTCAGCGTGCACCGGACGGCACATCAATTGGGCATGCGCACCACCGCGACCATGATGTTCGGCGTGGGCGAGAATTTCGACCAGCGCATCAATCACTTTGAAGTCGTCCGCCGCCTGCAGGAAGAGACCGGCGGATTCACGGCCTTCATCCCCTGGAGCTTCCAGCCCAGGAAACACCGCGCTCGGCGGCCGCGGCTGGGACGAAGCGACGAGCGTCGAATATCTGAAGGTGCTCGCCATCGCGCGCCTCTATCTCGACAACATCGAGAACGTGCAGGCCAGTTGGGTCACGCAGGGATTGAAGGTGCTCGAACTCGGCCTCCACTTCGGCGGCAACGACGTGGGCTCGGTGATGCTCGAAGAAAATGTTGTCCGCGCCGCCGGCACATCGAACTGCACCACGGAAGAAGAGCTGCGCCGCATCATCCGCGACGCCGGCTTCAAGCCCGTCCAGCGCGACACGCTCTATCGGACGATGTTTTTGAACTGAAGCCTGCGCAAACTTCGTGACGCACTCCCTTAGCAGAATCTTCCTGTTCGCAGTCGAATTGCGTCGCGATAAAGGGCCACTGGCGTCCACTGACAATTTGGTCCACAATCATTGGCATAAATGTTCTGGTAGAGCCGTCGTCCTATTGCCGCCGTCGTGTGCCGGATCCGGGCATTCAGGCCTGATTGGGGTCAAAAATGGAGCCGCTTTTGCGTGTTATTTCTCTCGTCTTTCTCTTGCTGGCCCGTTTGCGCATGCTGCCAATGCGCAGGAATTTGCAAAAGCGGAAGATGTTGCCGAAGGCGGCCCGGGATCTCGACAGCGCGCCAGCGGAAAGCCGGCTGCCTTGCTATTTCGACCTGCATGGCGGCCTTACCTGGACTTTTCTCTTCCGCTATTCGACAGGCTTCCAGATCGATTGCCAGCTTGGGAGCACGGTCCTGCCCGGCACGACGTGGATGGCTGTCATAAGGATCACTAACCAGTTCGGTAAGTCTGCAATTATGTTGGAGGAATTCGATATTCCGCAAGTTCCGCACGAAAACCACACAGCGCTTGACGCTCCATTGTCTGGGTTGAAGGTTTCAATGAGCGGCGGCTTTGCCGCGGGGCCGGGGAGGTACTTATTTGAGATCGTCCTGACCGATAAGCGCGGCAATTCAATCCGGAGGAAGTGGAAACTGAAATTACCCGGGTACAAGGAAGAGCAACAGGTTTCATCAGCGCTTCTGCCGGGAGCGATTGCTCCTCTGCTCGCTCCGCGTTGGGATGGCGCTCTTACCAGCAAGGGAATCCGCGTGACGGTGCTGTTGGACCTCGAAAGTCTCTATCCTTTCGCATGGCTTCGCACTTGGGATCGGGCTTACCTTTTGCAGTCGCTTACGAGTTTGCTGGATCAGCTTCCCTGCAAATCGGTAAGGTTGATCGCATTCGACCTGGAAAGACAGGAGGAGCTTTTTCGCCAGGACAACTTCGATGCCGATGGTTTTGAGAGGCTTGAAAAGGCATTGGGCCAGGTGCAGTTTGACACGATTCCATACCAATCGCTCATGAGGGGCGCCTGGGCGGGTTTTCTGGTGAATCTGACGCAACAAGAGATCACAACGAAGCAAACCCCAGATGCCGTCATCTTCCTTGGCATTTCCGGCAATCAGGCGGAGGCCAAGTTCCCAAGTGAAATGCTCAATAAGCTAGAAACTCAAGACACTCACATCTATTATCTCAGATACCTCAATCTCGGGGTGACCTGCCCCCTGAAAACTCTACCAGTTGAAACTGGAGTTCTCTCGTAATCTAAGCGGGAGGACGTAGCAATGAAGAAGAGCCGTTACACGGAAGAGCAGATCATCGGGATATTGAAGCAGCATGAGGCAGGGGTGAAGACGGCGGACCTTTGCCGGGAGCACGGGATCAGCTCGGCGACATTCTATGGATGGAAGTCGAAGTTCGGCGGCATGGAGGTCAGCGAGGCACAGCGGCTGAAGGCGATGGAGGACGAGAACCGTCGTCTGAAGCTGCTGGTGGCAGAGCTGAGCCTGCATGGCGAGGCGCTGAAGGCGGTCATAAGAAAAAACGGGTGGAGCTTGCCGGTCTGAGAGAAGAAGTGGCGTTCATCTCGGTCGAGTTCCGGCTGAGCGAACGCACGGCCTGCAAGCTGTTGGGCGTGGAGCGGTCGAGCTATCGATATGAGCCTCGCCCGGACCGCAACATCGAACTACGCGAGGCGCTGGTGAAGCTGGCTCGGCAGAAGCCGCGCTATGGCTATCGAAGGCTGCATGTCTTGCTCCAGCGTAGAGGCCACGAGGTCAACGTGAAGCGTGTTTACCGGCTGTATCTGGAGGAGAGGCTGTCGGTTCGGCGCAGGAAGCGCAAGCGACTGGTGCGGGATCGTGCCCTGGCGCCGCGACTGATCCGGCCCAACCAGGAGTGGGCGATGGACTTCATCGTTGATGGCTTGGCGACGGGGAGGATGGTGCGCATCCTCAGCGTGGTGGATACCTACACGCGCGAGTGTCTGGCGCTGGAGGCGGACACTTGTCTGGGATCGGGGCGCGTGACGCGTGTGCTGGAGCGGCTGATCGGGGAGCGTGGGCGGCCGGAGAATCTGCGCTCGGACAACGGCCCGGAATTTACCTCGCGCCGCATGCTGGGCTGGGCAGAGGACTGGAAGGTTGGGCTGGTGCACATCCAGCCGGGAAGGCCGATGCAGAATGGCCACGTCGAGAGCTTCCACGGGAGACTGCGCGACGAGTGCCTCAACGCAAACTGGTTTCGCACGCTGAAGGATGTAAGGAATACCCTGGCAAGCTGGCGGCAGGAGTACAACTGCGACCGTCCGCACAGCTCGCTCGACTACAGAACGCCAGAGGAGTTCAGGCAGAGAACAGGCTATGCAAATGTGGAAAGCACAGAACGCTTCCCACATTTACACAGCCTCGACGGCGGCTGCGAGATAATCTCGGAGTCAAACTAAAACCGAGAAACTCCAGTTATCAGTGGTTGAGAAATCGGGGGCAGGTCAGGGGCTCCGGATGCGATTGAGAATTTGACCAGGAAACTTCGCGGGTCCGTCTTTTCCTTCGATTCGCCGCGGAGCCTTGCGCATGCGATCACGAGGATGTCAACCCAGATGGGTATCGCTTTCTCGGCGTCAGAAACGCGGAAGTCTGGGCCGGAGTCGGACAAAGCTAACTGATCCGGTGCCAGGCGCGCCACGTTCCCGGCGGCAACGGAATCAGCCGCGAGTCGCTCTACCGCTCGCTCTCGCCTAAAGGCAATCCAACGCTCAAGACACTGGTCGCCGTGCTTAACACGCTCGGCCTGCGCCTTTCCGTCGTGCCCCGGCAAAAAGCAGCGCGCAAACGTGTGGCGAGGAAGCCCGCGAAAGCAGTTCGCGCCAACGCCGCATGATGGCGAAAGCAGCGATTGGCATGGGATCGAGAAATCGAATGGCGGGACAGGGCGCAATCCTATCGGCGGGCTCTTTACCTGGGTGGAATGGAAGCAGTGCGGCGGCAGCGAAAAAGGGTGTGCCTCCCTCAAGGGAAAGCCGATTGTTCCGGCAGCGCTGCCGCCGCTCTGGGGAGTGCACGAGCCTGACCGTGCGACTCTCGGCGCAATGAAAACTGTGTTGTTTTGACCAGTTTGCGCTTTTTTTCGAAGCGCCCGGCCCGCGCAAATCATCTATTTTGATGACATGACACATACCTGCCTCGCTCTCTCTCCGCACCCTCGGCAACTCCGATCTTCATCTCACCCCCATCGGCTTTGGCGCCTGGGCCATCGGCGGGGGCG
The DNA here is from genome assembly GCA_963701835.1 of uncultured Acidobacteriaceae bacterium. Lineage (GTDB taxonomy): Bacteria > Acidobacteriota > Terriglobia > Terriglobales > Acidobacteriaceae > Telmatobacter. Next base: position 147,713 of record CAVPBL010000011.1, read on the forward strand.
ACTGGCAATTCTCCTGGGGCCCCCAGGACGACAACGACTCCATCGCCGCCATCCATCGCGCGCTCGATCTGGGCATCAACTGGATCGACACCGCGGCCATCTACGGCCTCGGCCACTCGGAAGAGGTCGTCGGCCGCGCCGTCAAGTCGTCGCCGCACAAGCCTTACATCTTTACCAAGTGCTCCATGCGCTGGCGCGATGATCGCACCATCTACAACTCGCTCAAGGCCGATTCGCTGGCCGAAGAAGTGGAGGCCTCGCTGCGCCGCCTCGGCGTCGAGACCATCGACCTCTACCAGATTCACTGGCCCAATCCCGACGAACGAGATCGAAGAGGGTTGGGCGGCGCTGGCGCGCCTGCGCGAGCAGGGCAAGCTGCGCTGGATCGGCGTTTCGAATTTCTCATGTCGAGCAGATGAAGCGCGCCCAGAAGATCGCGCCCATCACCAGCCTGCAGCCGCCTTACTCCATGCTGCGCCGCGCCGTCGAGGCGGAGATTCTTCCCTTCGCGCAGGCCAACGGCATCGGCGTCATCAATTACTCGCCCATGCTTTCAGGCCTGCTGACCGGCAAGATGACCGCTGAGCGCGCGGCGGCCCTGCCGGCCGACGACTGGCGGCGCAAAACGTCGAATTCAATGAGCCGCGCTTGAGCCGCAATCTGCGCCTGGTGGAGCTGCTGCGCGAAATCGGCGACGGGCATGGCGTCAGCCCCGGCGTGGTGGCCGTGGCGTGGACGCTGCACAATCCCGCCATCACCGCCGCCATTGTGGGCGGCCGCAGCGCCAAGCAGGTGGAAGAGACGGCTGCCGCGCTCAGCCTTCCGCTTCAGCGACGAAGAGTACGCAGCGCATCGGCAGACTTCCTGGACGACGATGCCAGTCCTGAGGACAGGTCTCTCAGTATGCAGGCACGAAAACAAGAACCCCGGCCGAAGCCGGGGTTCTTGTGTGATGGGGGAGGAAGCCGGATTACATCGCTGCCACGAAGTCCGGAACCATGATGGCTGCGTGATCCTGCAGCAACTGCGTCGTGCGGGCGGCCATGCCGGTGTACATCGAGGCAGCGCGGAAAGCATTCACGCGAACCCCTTCGCTGGCCTGCGTGAATGCATATTGCGCCAGGGCCATCAGAACGCAAACGCGAATTTGCATGGCGTCGCTGTGCAGCGTCTCTATCAGCAAGCGGTCCACGCCTTCGCAGTGCTTCGCGGCGAAATCCGCCATCTCCAGCATGACCCGCGCATTCTGGTACATCACCCAGAGGCCCTTCGGGCCTTCCATGCGCTGCCATGCATCTTCAGGCGTGGCGCTCAAGCCTTCCTGCCAAAGGAAGTGATCGCTCAACTCGCGTGCGCTCCATTCGGAACGCAGGCGGGCCATCAACGATTCCCAGGTTTGCGAGTTGCGGCGCCGCACGCTCTTGCGCCAACGCACAAGATACAGCGCAATCGCAACCACAGCCCCAATTTGGATAACGGACAACATCATCAGTGATCCCCAAAATCGGGTTATCGGTAACCGCATTCCGGTGACCGATCCCGGAACATTTCGTATACTCTCATACTTGTAGCAGAAAACACAGCGTTTGTGTAGCGGAAAAAAGGGCTCCGGAATACCCCTTTTGGGGGATAAACTGGCCTCATCTATCGGACAATGCACGAAAGTAATGTGTCGATCCCGGCGAGCAGGTTGGCGTTGCCAAGAGGCCCTCGCACGAGCGCGTAAATGCTTAGCCAACAGCCGCTTGCAGCGCGAACTGCACACTCGTGAGCGAAGGCATGCGCCGAGCCTGGATCCGATCGCCGGGACGGAGTTTCGCTGCATCTCCTCCAATACAATGAAAAGGGAAGACAATTCTCCCCAAGGAGCAGATTCGAGTGTCGCAACGCACGTTGAGCATCATCAAGCCGGACGCGGTCCGCAATGGACTCACCGGCGCCATCCTGACCGAGATTGACAAGGCCGGCTTCCGCATCGTCGCCATCAAAAAAGAATCCATCGCCAAGCGCGAGGCCGAGGGCTTCTACGCCGTCCACCGCGGCAAGCCGTTCTTCGACGAACCTGACCGACTTCATGTCTTCGGGTCCGATCTTCTTGATGGTTCTGGAGAAGGACAACGCGATTGCGGACCTGCGCAAGCTGATGGGCGCAACCAACCCCGCCAACGCCGAAGAGGGAACCATCCGCAAGAAGTTCGCCAGCTCCATTCAGGAGAATGCCATCCATGGCTCCGACGCGGAAGACACGGCCGCCTTCGAGATCGGCTATTGGTTCGCGGGCTACGAGCTGATCTAGCTGCCAATGTAGCGCCGGACTCCAGTCCGGCTCAACGAGCCTCCTGACCGACGTGGTAGTCCGCACAGCAATTCTGATGCAAATCGCCGGAGGCCCTGATCAGCACCACCGACAACGAACTCGCCGCGCTGTTTCTCGAGTCCTCGCGGAAGAGGCTTTTCGGCGCAGTATTGGCCGCGGCTCAAGGAATGCGTCGCGCCTCTCACCACGGAGCAGGTCTGGTGGCGGCCCAACGATGCCTCGAACAGCATCGGCAATCTGCTGCTGCATCTCGAACGGCAACGTGCGCCAATGGCTGGTTGCATCGTTCAACAGCGATGACGACAAGCGCAACCGCCCGGCCGAGTTCGCTGCGCAAGGCGGGCTATACAGCCGCCGAACTTGCTCGACCGGCTGGGCGCCACGCTCGACGAAGCCGGCCAGGTGCTCGAGCGCCTCACTGCCGAAGAATTGCTCGCTCCCTACGAGATTCAGGGCTACCACACGCGCGGCCTCGACGCTGTCTACCATGTCGTTGAGCACTTCGGCATGCACTACGGCCAGATCCTCTACATCACCAAAAGCATGCTCGCCAAAGACCTCGGCTTCTACAAGGAACTGAACAAGACCGGCCGCGCCTCGTGAAAGACCTGCACAATTGAAGCAGCAAAGGCAGCCGTGCAACGAATTCAGTTCTTCATCAGCGGAACCCTTTCGTTGCCGCCTATCGCTGCGGCGGACGTTGACGTGCCCAATCACTTCAGCGAACTCATATCGATCACGAAGCGGTACTTCACATCCTGCTTCAGCAATCGCTCGAAGGCTTCGTTGACCTTCTGGATAGGAATCACTTCGACATCCGCCGTGATGTTGTGCTGGCCGCAGTAGTCGAGCATCTGCTGCGTCTCCGGCATACCGCCGATGATCGATCCCGACAGAGCGGCGCGCTTGAAGATGAGATTGCCGCGTTGATCGTGGGCGGCTTGTCCGGCAGCCCCACCAGAGCCATGGTCGCGTCCTGCTTCAGCAGCTCGGTGTAGGCATCGAGCGAGTGCGGCGCCGAAACGGCGTCGAGGATGAAGTCGAAGGACTTGGCGTGCGCCTTCATGGCGTCGGCATCGGTGGACAGAACAACTTCGTCGGCGCCCAGCCGCAGCGCATCGTCCTTCTTTTTGGCCGACGTGGTGAACTGCACCACGTGCGCGCCCAGGGAATGCGCGAATTTGAGCGCCATGTGGCCCAGCCCGCCGAGGCCCACGATGCCCACCTTCTTGCCGGGGCCCACGTTCCAGTGGCGCAGCGGCGAGTAGGTCGTGATGCCCGCGCAGAGCAGCGGCGCAACTCCGGCCAGATCGAGATTTGCGGGCACGGTGTGGGCGAAGCGCTCGTCGACAACGTAATTGTTGGAATAGCCGCCCATGGTGATGGAGCCATCCACACGGTCGGGCGAAGCGTAGGTGAGCGTGACGCCCTCTTCGCAGTATTGCTCCTCGCCGCGCTTGCACGGCGCGCAATGGCGGCAGGAGTCAACAATGACGCCGATGGCCGCGAGCTCGCCGAGCCTTGAACTTTTTGGTACGAGCTTCCCACCGCTGCCACCCGGCCCACGATCTCGTGGCCCGGCACCATGGGATAAACCGCGTTACCCCACTCGTTGCGGGCCATGTGCAGATCGGAGTGGCAGACGCCGCAGTAGAGGATTTCCACGGCGATCTCGGTCGATCCGGGCTCGCGGCGGCTGAAGGCGAATGGAGCGAGCGGCGATTGCGCGTCAGGTGTTGCATAGCCTTTCGATGCGGGCATGGCGAAGATTCCTTTCGGGAAAATGGTAAAACAAAAGCCCTGATGGGGATTTCAGATCGGGTGCGCACCGGGATGCGGGATGCTTTGTGCTGGCCTGCTTGCTTCCCTTTGGATTCAGCGAAACTCAAGAAGGATTCAAGGACGGCGAGCGGAAGCCACGCGGGGAATGCCTTGTAAATCGGCTGTGAATTCGATCTCCGTGAAACCCGCGCCGGCGAGCAGCGCATCCACGGCCTCTTGCTGGCCGTAGCCGATCTCGAGCGCCACAAAACCGCCGGAGACGAGCGCGGCAAATGCCGCGGGAATCAGCCGGCGATAGAACGGCCAGGCCGTCGGCGCCCGCAAACAGCGCCTGCGCCGGCTCATAATCGCGCACTTCCACGGATAGTGACTCGCGCTCCGTCTCCGGCACGTAAGGCGGATTCGAAACAACGATGTCGAATCTGCTCGCCAGCGACCGGCTCCAGCAGATCGCTCTGCAGAAAGCGGATGCGATCGGCGAACCCGGTGCGCAGAGCGTTGCGCCTCGCAACGTCCAGCGCAGCCGCCGAAATATCGATCGCTGTCACCACCGCGCCCGGGCACTCATGGGCCAGCGCAATGGCGATCGCGCCTGAGCCGGCGCCAACATCGACAATCCGTGGCCGCTCGAATGGTGCAGCCAACGCAATGGCTTTTTCCACCAGGTGTTCCGTCTCCGGCCGCGGAATCAGCACATCGCGATTCACATGGAAGCGCAGGCCGTAGAACTCCGTCTCGCCCGTGATGTATTGGATGGGCTCGCCGGCTGCGGCGGCGCTCGACCAATTCGCGAAAAGCGGCAGCCGCATCGGCCGCAAGGGCTCGTCTTCGTGCGCGATCAGCCAGGCGAGGTTTGTGTCCGGCGCATCTTCTCTGAGCACGTGCAGCAGCAGCGTCTCGGCATCGCGCCGCGCGCGCTCGGGATGCGGTCCTGCGGCAAGCGCGGCCTCGGCCTCGGCGAGCAGAGCGCGGATTTTGCCACGATCGATCGGCGTGGGCTGCATAGAATCCCGATGGTCGGTCTAAACCGGGTATCGCTCCAGCGCGATGGCATGTTTGGCCACGGTGCGGCTCAGGGCGACCACGTCGGCGGGCGTGAACCGCGCCAGCCGCCGCAGAATGGCCAGTTGCGTCTGCAGCGCATCGCCTTCGCCGCAGGCCGCCAGCACGCGCCGCGCCGCCTGCTCGGCCAAGCCCATGGTTTCATCGGCCAGCAGTCCCGTCATGGCCGCGGCAGCTTCGGCCGAGCTGCGGCCCGCGCTGCGGCCAGCTTGCGCGCGCGCAGCAGCGCCGACTCCAGCGCATAGACCTGGCTGATCATGTCGGCCAGGTCGGCCATGATCTCCTGCTGCTCCTCAAGCCCGGTCATGAAGCGCTGGCTGGCCACGCCCGCGGCAAACAGCGCGATCTTCTTCACTGCGGCCAGGATCTGCGGCCTCGCGCGCCAGCGGCTCGCCCGCATCTGGCGTCGCCGCCGAACGACGGCGGCTGCATCACTTCGTCCATCACGCGCTTGATGGCCGCCAGCAGCGGCAGCTTTCCGCTCATCGCGCGCTTCATCAGCCATCCGGTAATGATCAGCCGGTTGATCTCGTTGGTTCCTTCAAAGATGCGGTTGATGCGCGCATCGCGGTAGTAGCGCTCCGCCGGATACTCCTCGACGTAGCCGTAGCCGCCCATGGTGGCGATCAGCTCGTCGGCCACCAGCGTCAGCATCTCCGATCCGTAGACTTTCAGGATGGAGCACTCGACCGCGTACTCCTCAATGCTGCGCGGAGCATCGCACGCGCTGCTTCGGGTCCTCGCCGGCTGAGCCGCGCCAGTTCTCGCGTCGATCAGGCCCGCCGTGCGGTAGGCCATGCTTTCGGCGGCGTAGAGCCGCGCCGCGGCGGAAGAAATCTTGCGCTGGATCAGCCCGAACTCCGCGATCGCCTTGCCGAAGGCGCGGCGCTCTTTGGCGTAGCGGATCATGTGCGCCAGCGCGTGCCGCGCCCCGCCGATGCAGGCCACGCCCAGCTTGAAGCGGCCCACGTTCAGCACATTGAATGCGATGTGGTGGCCCTTGCCGGCCTCGCCCAGCAGATTCTCTTTGGGAATTTTGCAGTCCTGCGAACACCAGCGGGCAGGTGGACGAGCCGCGAATTCCCAGCTTGTGTTCTTCCGCGCCCACGGTCAGCCCCGGCGTGCCGCGCTCGATCAGAAACGCGGAGAACTTTTCGCCGTCGATTTTGGCGAAGACCGTGTACAGCCCCGCGATGCCGCAGTTGGTGATCCACTGCTTTTCGCCGTTGAGAATGTAGTGCGCGCCATCGGGCGAAAGCGTCGCGCGGGTGCGGATGTTCATGGCGTCGGAGCCGGAGCTGGCCTCGGACAATCCATAGGCGCCGATCCACTCGCAGGTGGCGAGCTTGGGCAGGTAGCGCTGCTTCTGTTCCTCGGTCCCGTACCAGACCAGCGGCAGCGTGGCGATGCCGACGTGCGCGCCAAATGCCGTGGAAAAACTGGCCAGCACCGAGATGTGGTCGGTGATCAGCGTGGAGCTCACCTTGTCCATCCCCATGCCGCCGTACTCCTCGGGAATGTCGACCGCGGTGAATCCCAGCTCGGCGGCCTTGCGCAGCAGCGCCTGCATCGCGCCCGGCTCTTTGGCCTCGATGGCCGCCGCGCGGGGCAGAATCTCTTCGCGCGCAAATTGCTCCGCAGTGGCCGCGATCTGGCGCTGCTCTTCGTTCAGGTCTTCGGGGGTGAAGATTTCATCCGGGCGTGCGCGATTCGAGCAGAAAACTGCCGCCCGCAGCGGCGGCAATGGGGGATACGCTGACAGCGTGCTTCGGCACAAAGGCCTCCTGTCAAATAGAGACCCAAGGGGCGAGCCCAATGCGCCAACCTTACGACAGCGGCTCAAGTCTCCGCAACCTGCCGCTGCTAGCGCGTGGACTTCGAACAGGAACCAGGCGCGCCGTTCTGCCTCGTCGATCCAAACCTCGATCGGGCTGCACGGTCGCGTAGTCATTCGCCATTGCGGCCGCCTCAGCGCGCTGTCGCGCAGGCTCTCCACCATGCGCCCGGTTGTCGCCGTCCAAGCTCGATCAGATGTCGTGGCAGCGATGTTGGCAACGATGGTGAGCTTATCGCGGCGGAGGCACGTCGATAGTCGCCTTGTCCATGGACTGCAGGTCCTCCAGCATGCAGGTCCAGCGCGAATGTGTCTTGTCGCAGATTCGCTGCATGCGGATTGGCTGCAACGTCGCCGCCGATCTTGCGCACCCGCTCGGCAATGTCGTCGGTGATCTTGAAGATCTGGTCGGCCTGCTCGTCGAGCAGCAGATGATAGTCGCGGAAATGCGGGCCGCTCATGTGCCAGTGAAAGTTCTTGGTCTTGATGATAGAGCGCGAAGACATCCGCCAGCAGCGCGATTCAGCACGCTGCGACAGGTTCTTCACCTGCTCCGGCGAGAAGCCATCGCGGATTGCTGGCTTTGGCCGCTTCTTTCGCTGCCGGGTCTGGCATGAGCTCGTGTGGGTCGACATCGAAATCTCCTATGCGACGTGCGCAGCCTGCGGGCCATTTACCGGAAATGCTCCGGTGAAGGGATTACGCCGCGCATCGTCGCGTATCGAGTTCGATGCTGGTCCGACCGGCTTGCAGGTTTCGCGCGCAATGATGCGCCCGACGAGCGTGCAAAAGTTGTTGAAATTCGCACAAACACAAAGAACGGGCGCCGTCGGAGGTTGGCGCCCGTTCGATCTCTGCGGATCGAGTTGCCGCGATCTAGACCTTCACCGCCGGGTGCGCCGCGTAGTGCAGCAGCACGGCAACCGCGCAGCTTGTAAGCCGCGTTTCTGCGGAGTCGGCGCGGCTGGTAAGGATCGTCGGGCACGCGCGCGCCGAGCACGATGCCGGCCAGTTGCGCGCCGCCCAGATACTCCAGTTGCTTGGCCAGCATGTTGCCGCTCTCCAGATCGGGAACCACCAGAATGTCGGCCTGGCCGGTGACCGGCGAAACCAGCTTCTTGATGGCAGCGGCCTTCTGGCTGACCGCCGTGTCGAAGGCCAGCGGTCCGTCGAGGATGCCGCCCGGTGATCTGGCCGCGGTCGGCCATCTTGCACAGCGCCGCGGCGTCGAGCGTGGACTTGATCTTGGGGTTCACGGTTTCGATGGCCGAGAGCAGCGCCACCTTGGGCTCGGGAATGCCCAGCGCATGAGCCAGGTCGATGGCGTTCTGCACGATGTCAACTTTGTCTTCGAGTTCCGGCGTGATGTTGATGGCCGCGTCGGTGATCAGCAGCGTGCGCGCGTAGGCCGGGGTATCCATGATGAAGACATGCGAGATGCGCCGCGCGGTGCGCAGGCCGGTATCGCGCTGCATGGCGGGCTTCAGCAGGTCGTCGGTGTGCAGGCTGCCCTTCATCATGGCCTGGGCATTGCCGGAGCGGCAGATGACCACGGCCTTCGCCGCGGCCTCGAGCTCGGTATCCGCGTGAATGATGGGAAAGGACCGGATGTCGACGCCGATCTTTGCGGCCAGGGCCTTCATGGCCGCTTCGGGTCCGATCAGCGTGGGCTCGATGAGGCCGGCGGCTGCGGCTTCGACGGCCCCGCTGAGGGCCACCTCCGTGAGCGGCCAAACCACGGCAGTGGTGATAGCCGGGAGATTCTTGCAGCGCTCAATGAATTTGATGAAACACGTGGTAATCGGGGGGATGGCCGACAAGCGGGTCAACCGCAACCGCTTCAGCCAGCGTGGCAAGATCGCTCATGGATCGCTTCTCCCGGCCGGCGCAGCCAATGGCAGGCACGGCCTCACTCGTTTATTGTGCCGTCCCTGCCGGGAACCGCAAGTGCCTTGGGTCACAGTCCGGGCAACCGTCTCTAAATGTGGGACCTGCCCAATCCGCTTTGGGTCTCCCTCGGCTTGTTGCCCGCGCCTCCCGCTCTTTGACCCAGCACAAATTCCCGCTCAATTGGCGGCCGATTGGTGTTGGAAACGCCGTTGACTCGGCGCGAAATTCCGGCCTATACTCGGGAATACTGGGCCTTCCCCTCAGCCATCAAAGGTCAGCGGCCGGATAAGTACGCCGCATTCATGAAAAGAGGAGAGTCTTATGAAAAGACTTCTCGCAATCGCCTTTTGTGCCTTGGTTCTCTGCGGAGTTGCAGCGCCACAATCCACTTCCGGGATTACTCAGCTTGGCAACGTGATTACCGGAAAGCAGAAGAAGCCCGCGTTTGACCCGAATGCGCCTGCCGACTTGAGCAATGTCGACAAGGATAAGATCGCCAGGGTCGAGCAGATGCCGGAGATCCAGGACGCCATTCAGCAGGAATGGGACACCCTGCGCAGAAACGACATGCAATTGGCCTATGGCATCAACCTGACCGAGAACTGGGGCATGGCCCAGGACGCCGTTGGAGGCGATGCATTCGACCGGCAGCGCCTGTACAGCAATCCGGTTGTTCAAAGCTACATCAATCACGTCGGGCAGCGGCTTGTCCCCAAGTCCTCGAACAACGTGTACACCTTCCGCGTCCTGTACGATCCCATACCCAAGGCGCTGACCTTGTCTACGGGGACGATTTATCTCTCCACCGGGCTCGCTTTCGATGATCGACAGCGAATCGGAGTTGAGTTATGTCCTGGCGCACGAGATTGCCCACATTGAACTGAGGCAGGCTTACCTGCGGATTCGCGACAAGCACATGGAGGTAGAGCTGGCGAAGGAGAAGGCCGAGAAGGAAAAGGTGATCACCGACGTGGCCTCGACGGTGATGGGAGCCGGATTGGGCGGCGCGATGATTCCGCTCAGGCTCGGATCGCTGTTGGGCGGAAGCGCTGGCTTGGCCACCGGAATGGAAGTGGGCCACTACTTTATTCATCCGCAAATCGAGCCCGTCGCCTGGGCCTCAAGGGAAGAGGACGATGCCGATGATATGGCGACCCGATTGATGCTGGACCAGGGCTACGACCCGCGCGAGGTATCGCATCTGTTCACGACGCTGAATCAGGTGGTGACGGTGGACTCCCGCATGGGCCTTGGATTCATGGGCAGCGCGCCGCGCGTGAAAGAGCGGTCGGCCCGCCTGCAGACGCTCCTGAATGGAAACCTGAAGGCGGAGATCGAGATGCGGACCAAGGGCAAGGGATTCAACTCCAACAGTCCCGATTTCGCGCCCACTGTTGCCGCCGTCAAGCGCGACAACGGCATTCTGGCGATGGACTTCGATCTCTTTGCCGTGGCGAAGAGGAACCTGCAGGGTGCGGTCGAGGAGATGCCCGACGATGCCTCAGCCCATTTCTATCTGGCCAAGCTGGAACGGTTGACCGCGCGCACGCCCGAGGAAAGAACCGATGCGCTCAACCACCTGACAACCGCACTCAAACTGGACGCCGACCGCGGCGCGATCCCATCGGCTCATCTGGAGTATGCCGTCGCGCTGATCGAGCAGGACGATCCAGCGAACAAGGATCAGATTGCGAGCGAATTGAAGGCGTACGTGGCTCTCTCCGAGCGCGATCACGTCGGATTACCGTCGAACATGCCCCTGATCTACGACTATTTGACCGCGTCCGGCGATACCCGGTGGTATCTGCCTCCGCAGTGGTATGCCGCGCAGCTAACCAACACACCGGGCTTCACCACCACCGCGCCGGAAGCGGTGATTCGTAAGGCCACAATGCTGGAGGGGCCGCCGCAAAACGCTCCGGCGACCGCGCCTGCCACAGCTCCAAAGTCCAAAGCAAGGACGACGGCGCAGGTAAAGCCCGCCGCCAAGCCCGGCGCGCAGGCAGCGAACTAGAGCTTTCGCCAAATTCGCCATCTTCTATTCGGTCCGGCGGATCTTTGCCTCGCTCTGTCCTGTCGCGCCTATAGTGTCAGTGTGGGATATCTCGCTAACTGGCTGGCACCGCTTTCCCAACTCCGCTAGCACCGCTAGCTCCGCTGCCCCCGCCTTGCGTTACCCTGAATTCTTATGGGCCAGATCCGCATCCTTCCTGATCAGGTTGCCAACCAGATCGCCGCGGGCGAGGTGGTGGACCGGCCTGCGTCCGTGGTGAAGGAGTTGCTTGAAAACGCCTTGGACGCGGGAGCCACGCGCATTCGCGTCGAAGTCGAGGGCGGCGGAAGGCGGCTGATCCGCGTCTCCGACGACGGCCAGGGCATGAACCGCGACGACGCCCTGCTGGCCTTCGAGCGCCACGCTACTTCAAAACTTCGCACCGCTGGACGATCTGCTCTCCATCGCCACATTGGGCTTTCGCGGCGAGGCGCTGCCATCGATCGCTTCGGTCGCTCGGGTCACGCTTGGAAACATCCGCAGGGCGAAGACTGCCGCGGGCACGCGCATCGAAATTGCCGGCGGCAAGATTCTGCGCGTGGAAGATGCGGCGCTTGCCGCGCGGCGCCACGCTCGCCGTCAGCCGATCTGTTCTTCAACACGCCTGCGCGGCGCAAATTTCTGCGCGCTGAATCCACTGAGACTGGCCCACGTGACCGCGCTGGTCACGCATTACGCCCTCGCCCATCCTGAGAAGCACTTCGAGCTGATCTCGGCCAGCCATACCATCTTGTCCGCACCGCCCGTCACCCGAACCGCCGAGCGCATCTACCAGATCTTTGGCAAGGAGACGCTCGGCCAACTGCTGCCGGTGGCCGCCGAAACGCCGCTCGAGCACGCCGGCCTGCCCGAGCCGCCGCCATGGAAGAAAGATCCCGACCAGCCTTCGCGCATGCCCGGCACTCTGCGCCTCACCGGCTTCTACTCCAAGCCCGAACTGCAAAAGCTGAACCGCAATTCCATCTACATCTTCGTGAACAAGCGCCTCATCCGCGACCGGCTGCTGCTGCACGCCATCACTGAGGCCTATCGCAACGTCATTCCGCCCACCAGCTTTCCGGTCGTGCTTTTGTTCCTGGAGATGCCGCCCGAGGAGGTGGACGTGAATGTGCATCCCGCCAAGACCGAGGTGCGCTTTCGCCAGCAGAGCCTGGTCCACGACTTTGTCCGCGACAGTCTGCGCACGGCGCTCATCAAGGCGCGGCCCGCTGCGGGTTTTCTGGCCGCGCTCGACTCCCAGCCCTCGGCCAGCCCGTCGCTGATGCCGCCCGCTGCTTCACCGCTTCCCGGCGCGCCCGGCGGTGACTCGGTCTCGCCTGCCCTCGGCGGCGCCTTGCCTCCGGACTCCGATCCGGAGCGCATACGCCGATGGCCACGCCGATGCCGAGTCATTCCGGCTGACCCCCAGGGCGCCGATACCCATTCCCGGCAACTTGCCGTTTGATGGCCGGAGCCTCCCAGACGGCCAGCGCTCCGAGCCTCAGAGCTTCGATCCGCGTAGCTTCGAGCGAGGAGCGTGGGGCGAAGCGGCCAAGGCGCTCTTCACGCCAGCCGCTGCTCCCGCCGTCGGCGAATGCAGCCCAAGCCTCGACAGTTGCAACAGCTTACAGGGACAATCCCGCAGCGGCAGCCGCCTTGGTTGAAGCCGAGCAGGCGGCTGCCAGCCTGAACCGCCTGGGCTCGCTGAAACCGCTCGGGCAGTTGCGCGAGTCGTTCATTCTGGCCGCCGGCGACGATGGATTGTGGATCATCGACCAGCATGTTGCACACGAACGGGTGCTTTTTGAGAAGATCCTGCAGGATCGCCAAGTGGAGCGGGTGCAGCGCCAGCGCCTGCTCATGCCCTTGCTGGTGGAATTGAAGCCCGAGCAGATGGTCGTTTTTGCGCGCATCGCCGAAGAGCTTGAAAACAATGGCTTTGAGGTGGAACCATTTGGCCCTCAAACACTTGCGGTAAAAGCGGCGCCGGTTGGCCTGGAGGGCGCGGCTCTCGAGCGGACGCTCGGCGAGGTCATCGAGCAATCCTCTGCCGACTCCGACGAACCCTCTCGGAATGAGGAACTTAACAAGCTCCGCACCCGCATTGCTGCCTCCATCGCCTGCCATTCGGCCATCAAAGTGAATACCCCTCTTGATCGAAAACGTATAGAATGGTTATTGTTAGAACTTGCGAAGACCAGCCACCCAACCAGTTGCCCGCATGGACGTCCAATAGCTTTGCTGTATTCTTGGAAGGAAATCCAGCGGGCCTTCCACCGAATTTAGGGTCCATTGAAGACCCTGGAACTTTGGAAGGTGGCCGGACGCGCTCTCAGGAGCGCGGGTTGCAGGCCGTGATTGCCAACCTGGAAGCGAGGTTTTTCTTTGACAGCGGAACAACTGGAAGCATCGCGCGCCGAAAGGATGCGCCAGAACGGACCTGGGCCACTCACATTCGAGGACGCCCGGACATGGTTGGAGGAGACGGGATTGTGTCTCTTCCTGCCGCGGCGGCAGTTCTCCGCCTTCATTGCCCCAACCTTTGTTGAAGCCGTAGCGGGTGAGCGGAACTCGGCTCCCGGCAGCCAAAATTGTCGCCCTGGCGGAAGACCTGCTGATTCGCCTCGAAGCGGAAGGCGTGGCCGTTCGCCTGAACCTGCTTGGACAGCCGGGCGAGCAGCCTGATTTCGTTGTGGCGGGATGGGTTTTGCCCTACGTCTATGCTCTTCGCGGCGATCGCGACTGGCGGCGCAGCCCGCAATTGACGGGATCGCGCCAGGTTTCGCCGCTGGCCATCCAGGCCTACAAGCATCTTGAGGCGGGCGACGCCACCATCCCTCAACTGAGGCATGCGCTCGGCCGCGAGGTGACGGAATCCGCTGTTCTCCGCGCCATCACCGAACTCTGGCAGCAACTGCGCATTATTCCGGTGGTGTCGGCTCCAGGCAAGACACCGCCAATGGCAGCTGCTGCGGCTGCGTTTCCAAAAGGCCATCGCCGAAGGCGCGTCCACGTCGCAAGTCACGGCGATTTCGGTGCTTGCCTCCATCTACTTGCAGGCGGTGATTGCCGCCAGCATGGAAGAGGTGGAGATGTTCCTCGCGCCGCTGACCGCGCGCAGCAAGGTGCGCGAGGTTCTTCGCGGACTGGTGGCCACCCGTCAGGTGCACACGCATCTCGCTGGGCCATGCTCCGCACTTTTACGTAGCCGGGACGCTGCCGGAATTTGCCGCCCCGCCCACGGCGTATGCCAGTTCCTCCATGCCTGCCTCGACAAGTTTCCTGCGCTCCTATGAGCACGAGGAAGAAAGGCGCGAGCCGTTGTTCTCCAGGCCTGCTCCTGCAACCGTTTCCACGCCGGCGACGCCTGCCCCGCTGCCCAAGCCGGCCGAGCCCCGGCGCCTCGGATCGCGGCCGAGCGCACAGCGCCTCTCAGGGAAAAGCCGCAAATCGCACGGCCCCAATTCAGCCATCAACCTGCTCGCACGCGCAGCCGCAAGCCGGCGCAGAGCTCCGCGAGCAGCCGCGCGGCCCGCCGCACCAGCCGGGACGTTCGCGCCACGTCAGCGCGAAGCGCCGGGGCGCGTACGAACCGCAGTTCCCGCCATGCAGATGCTGCGCGCTGGGCGCAGGCGCGTCCAAAAACGGGCATGGCAACGGTCATCGCGAGCACAATGGCGCGCATCCCGGAAAAAGCTCTTCGGGGAGCCGCTTCCGCTCGAATGGCAGCAACGTTCGCGCGGCCCGCACAGCAAGCAGCGCCCAGGGTTTGCGCAAAGCCAAGCCGTCCGCTGCCAGAAGTCTGCGCAACGGCCACATCGCCGCCGGAAAAGGCGACCTCGAAATCCGCCTCGCTGAGGGCCGGTGCTTCCCGCAAGGGTACGCGTTCTGACACGCGCACAGCCCGCGGCAACCGCAAGCCGGCATTGACAGCCTCCTCGAAGGCGGGCAACAGAGCGCGGTATGGCTTTACCGCACCGCCAAAGCAGCGATCGAAGAAACGCGGATGAGCGCGGAAGAAAGCCGCATAGCCGCTCCTGAGCCTGTCCGCAGGGCGATCGTCGCCATCGACGGGCCTGCCGGGGCGGGAAAAAGCACCATTGCCCTCCACCTGGCCCGGCATTTCGGCCTGCTGAATCTTGAAACCGGCGCAATGTACCGCGCCTTCGCTCTGAAGGCCCTGCGCGCGGAACTCCCTTTGGATGACAGTGCGGCTCTGGAAAGGCTGGCCCGTGAAACCGCCATCCGCCTGGAACCCGGCGGCCAGGAGAACCGCGTTCTGCTCGATGGCGAAGACGTTAGCGGCCTCGTCCGCAACCCGACCGTCACTGAGGCTGCATCGCGCGTGAGCGTTTTCCCGGCGGTTCGCGCCTGGATGGTCCGTCTGCAACAACAGCTTGGCGCGCAGGGAGGAGTGGTGATGGAGGGCCGCGACATTGGAACCGTCGTCTTCCCTCATGCCGAGGTTAAGATCTTTCTCGATGCGGCCCCTGAAGTACGCGGGCAGCGCCGCTACGAGCAGATGGACCAAAAAGCCCCCACACCCGCTCCGCCGCCGGAAACCGGGGTTGCGCAGCGGGGGGGCGACAGGTCTTCGTCGCTGGGGCGTCAAGAGATCGTCCGCGACCTGCGTGCCCGTGACGAGCGCGACCGCAATCGCGCCGACTCACCACTCAAGCCGGCGCCGGATGCGGTCATTCTCGATTCGACTCACATGACGCTCGAGCAGGCGCTCGCCGCAGCCCAAGCCATCGTCGCCAAAAAGCTCGGCATCGCGCCTCCCAACCCGCAAACTCGTTAGCTCGCTCCTTTCACTTCTTCACTCCTTCACTTCTTCACTTCTTCACTCGTTCACTTCTTCACTCCTTCACTTCTTCACTCCTTCACTTCTTCACTCTTCCTTGCTGCCTGCCCCGCAGCCGAATGCGTTAGGCTCATAGTTGTATGGAGCTGACCTGCAGCCGTTGCCACCAAACCGTGCAGCCCGCGGACTGCTATTGCCCTTTTTGCGGCCTGCCGCAACTCGTCTATACGGCGGATGCGGCCGTTGCTGCGGGTCAGCCCGATCGGTGGAATGATGCGGTGCGGGATGCAGGCGCCGTCGACTGGAAACCTGCCATGCGGTCGGCCCTTGCGCTAGCCGTACCCGCCGGAATCCTTTGCGCTGGACTGACTCGGATTGGCCCCATTGGCGCGCTTTTGATGCCCCTCGCCGCTGCCTGGGTGGTCGCACTCTACATGCGCAGCCAGCGGCCGGCGTGGATCACCATCGGTGCGGGCGCCCGCATCGGCCTGATGACCGGCATTCTTGGTGGTTGGGCGGCCGCTCTCACCACCGGAGTGACGCTCTACGCCCAGCGCTTCTGGTTGCACCAGGGCAACACCTTCGACGATTCCTGGCAGAACCAGGTCAACCAGGTGAGCCAGCAGTTGTCGTCCACGGGGTTCGACGCTCAGGCAATCGCGGCGAATAAGGTGTTGATGCTCTCACCGGAAGGTCGTGCCGGTTCCATGCTTTTCAATACCAGTTTGCTGGCCATGATCATTCTCGCCTTTGCTGTCGGCGGCGGTGCTCTCAGCGCGCGATTGCTGGGCCGCCCGCGCCGGCCGGAAAACTGATTCCCGGCCACGTCGTTCCCGCAAAAGTCATTCCTTTGTTTCTTCGGATGGGTCGGGCGAATTTGCCGTATCCAGATCCACAAAGATGCTCGCATCTGCTGGCAGCCCGGGCGCGTAGCAATTGCCGTCCGGGGCCTGATTGGCCGGACAACTGGCGCTGAACTGCGCCCGGCGCGGTGACTGCGCATATTGCCAGACGCTTGCAAAGCCCGCAATCACCGGCGAGAGCGCCACCGTCATTGGCGGCGCGGCAAGGGTGCATCCGGGCGCAGGCGGACACTGGTCGTTGGCCACCCAAAGCGCAAGGCGGCTATCCCGGTTCGGGCTTTTGGCGGAGTGGTCTGCAAGCATCCGCGTGCTCTCTCGCTCCGCAATATCCTCGGCCGTGCTGATCGTACCGGTGCCTTCCCGCACCAAGATTCCGGAGCAATAGACGCCTGCCCGTGTGCCCGCACCCCGCACGGCGTCAACCCAGGCGAAAAGATACGTAGCCTGTTCCGGAAGCAGCCGGCCACCCTCCTCCTGGTCAAGGAAGATGAGCACGCCGAGTGAAAACCCTTCGCGCAACGCGGCTGCCACAGCGGCCTTACCATCCGCCGTGCCCAGCACTGCCGCTTCCTGCCCTTTCGATTCCGCCGCCTTCAACTCGGCATCGGTGCGCCCGTCGAAGAGCACAAGAAACCCGAATCCTTGCTGGCGGAGAATTGCCCGCTTGCCCGCCCAGCTATTCTGCGTTTCGCCCGGCGGGTGGTTCAGCCAGTAGCCGGTGTAGCGAAAACTTCTGCGCAGGGCGGGGAGGGAGGCGTCGCCCGGATAATCGTTGCGGTCAAACCCCGGATACGATCTTTCCTGCGCCGCGCTTCTCGCTCCCACACTCTGCGCCGCCGCGCACGCCCCTGCCGCAAGGAGCAGCGCCGCACCACCGCTCATCCATGTCCGCGTCATCGGCCGCTTCCATACCGCTGAGCCAACCATTTGCACAGTTTAGATTGCCGGCAGGCCCGAGCCCACCCCGCCCAAATGAGAAGATCGGGAGAGCATCATTTCCGGTGCGGGGGTCGATCGGAATGAAGGAAACTGTCGCGTTGATCTTTGGGCTGGCCCTGCTGGGAAATGCGGCCCTATTCGTGCCTCAAGCGCTCGCCGTCTGGCGCAAAAAGAGCGACGAGGGCATCTCGCTGGTCACCTTCGGCGGTTTCTGCATTCTGCAAATTATCGGCGTCATCCATGGCGTCTACCAGCACGACAACTCCCTCATCGTCGGCCTTGGTGCAAGCTTTCTCACCTGCGGCGCGGTCACTCTCCTGACCATCGTCTACCGCGTCCGCCGCCTGCGCACTCCTCACGCCCGTCCGCCTGCCTGATTTGCGCCTCTCCTGCAAGACTCACCCTCTTCAACGAAAGGCAGGCGATTCCCATCGCTTCCTCCATTGCGAAAAGATGGGTACGACAGTGGAATGCAGTCCAGCGTATACTGCTCTTCCACGGCGGCGATGGCCCTTGGGAACCGAGGGGGCGCCCCGGCATACCCCTGGCTGAGGCCCATGGAGGATCCCGATGAAGATTACCGACACCGTTGCCCAGGTGCTCCGGAACAAGGCATTCAACAAAATTCTTCCCATTGCTCCCGAACAGTCGGTTCACGAAGCCCTGGCGCTGATGGCCGAGTACGATGTCGGCGCGCTGCTCGTCATGTCCGGGCAGCGGCTGGTGGGCATCGTCTCAGAGCGGGACTATGCGCGCAAGGGCATCTTGTTGGGCCACCGATCCAAAGAGACTCAAGTCCACGTGATCATGACCAGCCCTGTGATCTCCGTGACTCCGCAGCACACCGTGGACGATTGCATGAACCTCATGACTGAAGGCCACTTCCGCCATCTCCCCGTGCTCGATGGCGATCGCGTTGTGGGCCTCATTTCCATCGGAGACATGGTGAAGTGGGTCATCTCCGGCCAGGAGCACACCATCCAGGCGCTCGAAGGCTACATCACCGGCGCGTACCCAGGGTAGAAGCGCATGTGCCGCAATATCAAAATGCTCTTCAACTTCGATCCTCCTGTCACGGACGAGGAGGCGCGTGCCGCGTCGCTACAGTATGTGCGCAAAGTTAGCGGCTTCAACAAACCGTCAAAGGCGAACGAGGCAGCGTTCAGTGCCGCGGTCGATGAGATCGCCGCAGCATCGATGCAGTTACTCAGCCGGCTTGAGACACAGGCTCCGCCACGCAATCGCGAAGAAGAAGCAGCGAAGGCAAAACTGCGGGGTATGGCGCGGTTTGGTTCGTGATCCAGGTGGAGGCGTTTGCCTTCTCTGAATCTGGGCTTAGAAATCTCTGCTGAATTTGAACCTGAAAATCTGCGCAGCGCGCCAGCTCACCCCAGAAAGATCCCCGCAATCGACGCCGAGATCAGGTTCGCCATCGTCATTCGCCCGCACTCCCACATCTGTGACGCCCGACACGCGGGCGGTTGGATTTCTGCGATTAGTATTTGCTGGCGCAGAAACGTGCTTCGGAAGATGCTCTCAGTGTGGGTACTGAGCACGCCTGCGAAGCGTTGGAAAGGCCTAGCAGCCTCGAGGAGTTCGACTCTCCCATCTTCCGCTGGGTTCCAACGCGCTCGAAAGACGAGTGGTTCCATTTTGGTCGTTTAACGGGACAAACCGGTCCATTCCACTTGACATGACCCTCGATTAGAGCTAAGTTTGAATTGCTTCGCAGGCGTGCTCAGTTTATCGAGCACCGGATTTTTCTGAAAACCCCGGCTCCAAGCCGGGGTTTTTTCGTGCGAAACAAAACTCTCACCAACCGCCTCAGCGAAACATCCGCTCGTCAAAACGGAACGCTTTCACAGGTCCGATTTTGACCTTGCCGAAATCCGGATGCTTCGGGTTCAACAGCACGTTCCAGTCCCCGTCCACCACAGCCGACGGCACCTTGAGCGCCACTGACCGCAGACTCGACGCCCATTCGGAACCCAGATCGCGGCAACGCTGGTTGTTCAATCCCCGCCAGTTGCGCGGGAGAATATCGAGCCCGATCGCCTCGACGCATGCATCGGGAATTGTGGCCTCGGCCATCAGCAGATGGTCCGGCGCCTCATTCGGCTGCAGATTGACGAAGTATTCCAGCGCCGCCAGAGCTCGCGACGTTGCCGTATACACCATCGCGCGCTTCCAGATGATTCCACCGGCCCGCCGCGTGCAAACTCCCCGCGCCGGTGAAGGCCGTGCTGAGGAAATCGCTCCGGGAAGAGCCTCCACACCTGCATCAGCTATAGATCCCGTAGGCGATCCGGTGCAAGATCTCTTCCACCGATCGAACGCCGGGCTCGGTGTCGAGCTGGTCGAACGGCCTCTTGCCTCCCAGCGCACGGTTCGGATTGCTCATCCAGTGCGACGCCTTCTCATCCGATCCCAGAACCTCGCGAGCCAGCGCCACCACTCTCGCCATCCGCAGGGTCCGGTCCGATTCGTCGTGCGTCAGTCGCGATTTCATCTTGAGCCGCCGGCTCAGCGTCCGCGACGGAATGTTCAGCCGCTCGGCCATCTGGGCCCTCTCGACCGCCAATGTTGCCGCCAAGAGCGCCACGGTCGACGCCGGAAGCCCGGAACGCACCTGTTGAGCCAGATCGTCCGTGTTTTTGACCGCCCGCTTGAAGGTCTTCCTGCCGCCCAGAACTTCTACAATCTCCGCAGTGCCCATGTCCGCCACCTGGCATAATTATTGCGCCATTTGGCGTGCAAGTCAAGACAAGGCGGACGCGCGCAGCCCATACCGGGCTTGCGCTGCCAAAGTCAGCTCACCCCAGAAAAATCTCCGCAATCGACGCCGAAATCAGGACGGGAAAAACACCGCAGGCGAAACCCGAAAGCGCCTGCTGAGCTGCTCAATATGCGTCAGGTTCAGCTTGCGCTTACCCGATAGCACTTCTGAAACCACGCTTTCTCCACCCAGTTCCCGAGCCAGATCGCGCTGCTTCAATCCATGCCGCTCAAGCAGGAAGCGAAGCACATCGGCCGGTGACGCATCGGGAACCGCGTAGTGCTCTTCCTCATAACGCTCGATCAGAAGTGTGAGCAACTCGATCGCTTTCACCTGCGCCGGCGTCGGACGCGGCTCGGCAGTCAGGCGGTAGAGGGCCTTGGTATACGCGGCAAGCTGTTCTCTCGGAGTCGAATGATATGGGGAGCTCCGCGTTCAATCATCCTCGCCGGATTTGCTAGAACTGTAGCCATTCCGCCCTCCGTCTCGGCGTCAAGTCGCACCATCGGTCGTACTCTTTGTGCGTCAGGAACGATCCGATGTAGACATGTCCCAGCGTTAGCCGCCTGTCGATCGTCTTCGCGTAATGCACGGCTGCTATGAGCCGGTAGCGATTATGCCCTGATATTGAAAACCACAAAGCCAGTCTACATCGTCGGCATCGGGAAAATTTGTCCGCAGTTCTTCAAAGTTCCGCCATCGAGCAGTCTTGACGATCTTGACCCACGCGCCGATCTCCCGGGCGGCTTCACGATACTTCTCGCCCGCCTGCTGCAGGCGCTTGATCGTGACGATGTGCACATGTTCAAGAATACTTCGCAATTTGCGAAGTGTCAAACTCACCCCAGAAACATCCCCGCAATCGACGCCGAAATCAGGTTCGCCATCGTCCCCGCCAGCATCGCCCGCACGCCCAGCCGCGCCAGGTCGTTGCGCCGCTCCGGAACCAGCGCGCCAATGCCGCCGATCTGCATCCCGATCGATCCCAGATTCGCAAATCCGCACAGCGCAAACGTCGCAATCGTAAATGACCGCGGCAGCAGCGTTGCCTTCTGCGCGCCCAGCGAGATGTAGGCGATCACTTCGTTCAGCGCCATGCGCGTGCCCAGCAGGTTCCGATCGCGACGCAATCGCTGCCATGGCACGCCGATCAGCCACGCCACCGGCGCGAAGACGAATCCCAGAATCTGCCCCAGGCCCGGTGGAACCCAGTGCATGTAGCTCAGCCCGTGCATCCAGCCCAGCATCATGTCCAGCAGCGCCACCAGCGCCAGAAAGCTGATGAGCATGATGGCCACATTCATCGCCAGCTTGCCGCCGTCGATGGTCCCGCGCGCAATGGCGCCGATAAAGTTCTCGTCCGCGTGCAACTCGTCTTTGGGGATGACGACCTTGCCCTCCGTCGCCGGAACTTCTGTCTCGGGCACCAGCATCTTGGCCAGCAGGATCGTTCCCGGCGAAGTCATGATCACCGCCGACAGCAGGTGCCGCGCCTCCACGCCCTGCGCGATGTACATGGCCATGATGCCGCCGGAAACGTGCGCCATGCCGCTGGTCATGATCGTCATCAGCTCGCTGCGCGTGGCCTTCGACAGAAACGGCCGGATGGTGAGCGGCGCTTCCGTCTGCCCCATGAAGATGCTCGCCGCCACATTCATGCTCTCCGCGCCGGAGATGCGCATCGTCTTCAGCATGATCCACGCCATGCCGCGAATGATGATCTGCATCACTCCGATGTGATAGAGCACCGCGAAGAATGCCGAGATGAAGATGATCGTCGGCAGCACCTGGAATGCAAAGATGGCGCCCTTGATTCCGCGCCCAGCATATTGCCGAACGCGCCGGAGTTGGGCAGTCCGAGCTGCCCAAACAACACCTGCGTCCCTGCAAACGTCGCGGAAAGCATGTTGGTCACCACGCCGCCCGCCCACGTCATGAATCGCGATGCCCAAGTCGAAGCGCAGCACGATGAACGCAAAGGTAATCTGCAGGCCAAGTCCCCAGACAATCGTGCGCCAGCGAATCCGCCTCCGGTCGGTGGAGAAAAGATACGCGGCGAGTAAGACTGCCAAAATCCCCAATACGCCTGTGAATCGTGCCAAAGCGATCTCTCCGGAACCTCGGATTTACTAGCGACTACTTTACCGTATCCAGCCCCGCCGCCTGGCCTATAATTCATCATCGTTCCTGGAGGCAAGCTATGGACCGGCCTGAGGTTTTCGCGTTCATGTCCAGATTTCGTTACGCAGTCGTTTCCAGCATCGCGCCCGATGGCTCACCGCAATCCGCACTGGTCGGCATCGCCGTCACGCCGCAGCTGGAGATCGTCTTCGATACCGTCAAGTCGTCGCGCAAATACCCCAACTTGGTGGCGCGTCCGCGCTGCTCCTTCGTCGTTGGATGGGGCGGCGAGCAGACGGTGCAATACGAGGGTCTTGCCCTCGAGCCGGAGGGCGTCGAGCTGAAGCAGTGCCAGGACGCATATTTCGAAGTGTGGCCGGACGGGCCTTCCCGTCTCTCCTGGATAGGCATCGCCTATTTCGCCGTCAAGCCGCTCTGGGTGCGCTATAGCGACTTCCTGCACTCCCCGCCGCTGGTCACAGAACTGCGTTTTCCTCTGCCGCGATTCTGAGTTTTCGCGTGTGGCCCGGCCGCTATGCGCCGCTGCGCGCTCTCAGAAACGCCTCGGCGCTTTCCCGCGTGAACACCTCGCGGATCAGGTTCGCCGGCTTCGGCGGCAACGCCGCGATGGTCACGGCCTTGCGAATCAGATCCACCGGTTCCGCAAGCAACTCCGATCGCGTGGCAAACACCGTTGCCAAGCGGTCTCCGCGCTCGACCCGTGCGCCGCGGCGCGCATGGAACAGAATTCCGGCGTGGGGATCGACCGGCTCCCCGGCCTTCTCGCGCCCTGCGCCGGTGCGTTGCACCGCCCAGCCCAGCGCGGTTGTGTCCATCTCCGCCACATAGCCGCTCTCCCACGCGGCCACGATCTCCGTCGCGCCCGGCTTGTGGAACGCTCTCGGGATGGTCGAAGACGCTCACGTCGCCGCCCTGCGCGTCGACCATCTTCATGAACGCGCGCCAGCGCGGCAGCCATCATCCAGCGCCGCCTCGGCAAGCGTGTAGCCGGTCTTCGGCGATTCCGCTTTCCCGCCCAAATGAATCATCCATCCGGCCAGGATGAGCGACAGCTCGCGCAAATCCTCGCTCCACGCCGGCCGCTTGCCGCGCAACAGCTCGACGCACTCGGCCAGTTCGATCCAGTTGCCGGCCGCGCGCCCCAATGGCTGGCCCATGTCGGTCAGCAACGCCACGGTGCGCGTCCCCGCAGCCTCGGCCGTCGCCACCATCAGCGCCGCCAGAAACTCGCGTGTCCTCCACCTTGCGCAGGAACGCGCCCGAGCCGGTCTTCACGTCCAGCACCAGCGCGTCCAGTCCCGCCGCCAGTTTCTTACTCAAAATCGACGCGCAGATCAGCCCCGGATTCTCGACCGTCCCCGTCCGATCGCGCAGCGCGTAAAGCTTGCGATCGGCGGGCGCCAGTTCGTCTGTCTGCCCGATAATCGACGCGCCGCACTTCGCGATCACCGCCTCGAACTCGGCCAGCGTCAGCGCAGTCCGGTAGCCGGGAATCGCTTCCAGCTTGTCCAGCGTCCCGCCGGTGTGGCCCAGCGACCGCCCGCTGATCATGGGCACGGCCACGCCGCACGCCGCCGCCAGCGGCGCCACCAGAAAGCTCGTCTTGTCGCCCACCCCGCCCGTGGAGTGCTTGTCCACGGCCCGCTTGCCCAGCCTCGCCGGCGAAAACTTCTCGCCCGAATCGCGCATGGCCAGCGTCAGCGCGCGCGTCTCCTCCAATGAGAGCCCTTTGATCCACGCCGCCATCAGCCACGCCGCAAGCTCGGCCTCCGGAATCGAGCCATCGGCCGCGCCGCGCGCCACGAAACCAATCTCGCGCGCGTCCAGCGCCCCGCCGTCGCGCTTCTTGCGGATGATGTCGATCATGTGCAGCGGTGCAGCGGCGGGAGTCGCAGTCGGATTAGAGTCGTTCTGCGTCATGAGCATCTGCGCCTTACTTCAACTTCATCTCAAACCCCAGCGGCAGCATGTCGTTGAAGGTCATCGTCCGCGCTCCGTCCGCCGCCGGAAACACCACCGGTGCATCGGGCAGAATGAATTCGGCCAGCATCTGGCGGCACGCCCCGCAGGGAGGGCTGGCCAAGCCGTTCAGATTCGCAACCGCCACGGCTGCAATTCGAATCTCCGGCCCGAATTGGGAAACGGCCCGCACCAACGCCGCCCGCTCCGCGCAGATGGTCAATCCAAAGCTCACGTTCTCTACATTGGTTCCTGTCACAATTTCGCCGCTGGCGAGCTGCAGCGCCGCGCCCACACGGAATCCCGAATACGGGGAATAGGAGTGCTGCGCCGCCTCCCGCGCGAGTTCGGACAGCTTTTCGAGCGCAGGCTGAGTCAAGTTCGTCATGGACAATACATCCCTCGCATCCACAATGGGGCCGAAGATTAGAGGCTAATGCATGACGACCTCTCGTGTACACTCGCTCTGCGGCCGGTGTCACTGCCCCAGAACCAAACACGGGAACGCTTGTCCATCGCGAACCTTGCAGCCGATCTCTTTTCCCTATGTTCATGTACCCTTTCGTCCCTATGTCTCCCGTTCCCTTGGTCCCTCGGTCCCTTGTTCCCTGTCTTTCTCAAGTTGAGCGCCAATTTTCCGATAGACCTTATGAGTGCTCGCCGCGCGGGCGTGCCATTCCCGCCGGCCGGATGAGTGTGTGCAATGGACGATCTGACGAGGGAGTTCCTGATCGAGAGCCAGGAAGGGCTGGACCGCATGGAGCGGTGCCTGACCGACCTGGAAGAGCGGCCTCGGGACACAGCTTTGCTGGCCGAAATCTTTCGCTCCGTGCACACCATCAAAGGCACGACCGGGTTTCTGGGCTTCAAGCGCCTGGAAAAACTGGCTCATGCCGGCGAGAACCTGCTCGGCCTGCTGCGCGACGAGAAGCTGGCTGCCGGCACGCCTGTGATTACCGCGCTTTTGCAATTGCTCGATGGGCTGCGCGGCATTTTGAAGACCATCGAGGCCGAGGGCGGCGAGGGCGCCGGTGACGACGGCGCTCTGATCGCGCGCCTGGAGGAGTTGCAGGCTCCGGTGATCCACCCCAGGGGCAAGAACATGCCGCCCAAATCCCCGGCGCGCCGTCCCAGCGGCCAGGAAACGCCGCCGGAAGCCGCGCCACGGGTGCAGCAGCCGGTCAGCGCCAAAGCCCGGTGCGCAAACTTTGCCAATGGAGCCTGAGCGCTACCGCGAAGCCTTCAGGCGTCCACCGTTTCCGCCGCAACGCTCGATCCCCTGTGCCTGCTGCAGCAGTAGTCGCGCCCCAGCCGCCCGCGGTCGCACCGCCCACGCCTGCCGCCGATCACTGCAAAGGCGCGCAGCCCATTCGCTGGATCCGCGGCGGAAAGCACCTTGCGCGTCGACGTCGCCCTGCTCAACCGCATGATGAATCTGGTGGGCGAACTGGTGCTCACGCGCAACCAGGTTCTGCAGGCCACTGCCGCCGATCCCAACATGACTCTGCTCTCGCGCCGCCTCGACATGGTGACCGCGGACCTGCGCGAATCGGTGATGAAGGCCCGAATGCAGCCGGTCTCGAACGTCTTCTCCAAGATGCCGCGCATGGTCCGCGACCTCTCCCAGTCGCTCGGGCGCCGCGTCAGCCTGAAGATGGAGGGCCAGGAGACGGAGCTCGACAAGAGCCTGCTCGAGGCCATCAAGGACCCTCTCACGCACGCGGTGCGCAACGCCCTCGACCATGGCATCGAACCGCCCGCGGTGCGCCAGGCCGCGGGCAAAGATCCTGAAGGTCTGCTCACGCTGCGCGCCGTGCAGGAAGGCAGCCACGTCATCATCGAAATCTCCGACGACGGCGCCGGCATCGCGGTCGAAAAAGTCCGCAGCAAAGCCATCGAGCGCGGCCTCATCACGTCCGGACGCGCCGCCCAGCTCAGCGAACGCGAGCTTCTGCAGCTGATCTTTCTTCCCGGCTTCTCCACCGCCGCACAGGTGACCAACGTGAGCGGGCGCGGTGTGGGGATGGACGTGGTCCGCACCAACGTCGAGAAAATCGGCGGCAAGGTCGAGATCGACTCGCGCGTCGGCAAAGGAACCACGCTGCGCCTGCGCATTCCGCTCACGCTGGCCATCATTCCCGCGCTCATCGTGCGCAGTCTCAACCAGAGCTTCGCGCTGCCCCAGGCCGCGCTCTCCGAGCTGGTGCACATTCCGCCCGAACAGGCCGCCACGGCGATCGAATGGATCGACGACGCGCCGCTCTACCGGCTGCGCGGCCGCCTGCTCCCGCTGGTCTTTCTCGACCGTCTGCTGATGCCCGGCCGCGAGTGCAAACTGGCTGCGGACCGCGACAGCTTCATCGCCGTGCTCGATGCCGACGGCCGCCGCTTCGGCCTGGTTGTCGACTCGCTCGCCGATCCCGAGGAGATCGTAGTCAAGCCGCTCTCCGCGGTGCTCAAGGATATCGGCCTCTACTCCGGCGCCACCGTGCTTGGCAATGCCGATCTGGCGCTGATTCTCGATCCCGGATCCATCGCCGTGCGGGCCGGCGTGGCCATGAGCAACGAAGAACGAATCCTCGCGCGCCGTCGAAGAAGAAGGCGAAACCGACGACGCCAAGATGGATTATCTGCTGGTGGAGGCTGCGGGACGCCAGGCCGCGGTGCCGCTGGCTGACGTGCTGCGCATCGAGCAGCTTCCGCTTTCGCGCATCGAATACATCGGCTACCGGCCGGTCCTCAACTTCGAGGGGCAATTGCTTCCGGTCGAGGATTCGGGCGGCATCCTGGCCGCGGCCCAGGGCAATCCTGACGCCCAGATGATCGTGGTCGTGTGCCGCGAAGGCAATCGTCAGGTGGGCATTGCGGTCTCGCATGTGCTCGACGTGGCCGCCGGGCGGCAGCCTCTTCGAGGCTGGCGCCGGCCAGCGGACCGGCGGCGTGACCCTGCTCAAGAACCGTGTCACTGGCGTGGTCGATCTCGGCGCAGTGGCTCCGCTTCTGCTGGCTGAAGCCGCGCCGCATGAGTTGCAGCAGGTTGCGGAGGCAGTGGCATGAGTACGGCAGCAGGCGCGTTGCATCGCAAGCAGAAGACCGAGACCCTGGTCGAGGTGTGCTCCGTACGCCTGGGGAACACGCTCTTCGGCGTGCCCATCCGCCACATCCTTGAGATTGTGGGCGCGGCGCGGCCGCAGCCCGTCCCGCTGGCGCCGGCCTTCGTGGGCGGCTTGGTTCACTATCGCGGCGACGTGCTCACCACGGTGAGCCTGCGCCAGTTGCTCGGCCTTCCGCCCAGAGAGGGCGCGCAGGACATTCTGGTGCTCGAGAGCGCCGGCGGATGCTTTGGCCTGCTCGTGGACTCGGTGGGCGAGGTGCTCACTGTTTCCTCGGCCGACTACGAACCCAACCCCTCCATCCTCGACGAGCGCCGCAGGGCATTGCTGGCCGGCGCATACAAGCTCAAAGACGGCCTGCTCGTGATGCTCGATCCCGAGCGGCTCGATCCAATGCGGCTTGCTGCAATGCGCCTGGGCGCGGCCCAGGCCGCTTAGAACCGAAACGGCGCGGGGGCGCTTCACTCAGGAGGAAGATATGCGGGCACTCATCGTCGACGACTCCCGCTTTGTGAGGGACTTTCTGCGCGGCTTGCTCGAAGAACAAGGGAATCGAGTGCGAAGAAGCCGCCGACGGCCAGGCCGCGTCTGGAGCGTCTGCACAGCGGCACCGCATTCGACCTCGCGCTGGTGGATTGGAATATGCCGGTGATGAACGGCCTGGAGATGCTTCGCCAGCTTGCGCGCCGACGGATTCAGCGACCTGAAAGTGATGATGGTGACCACCGAGGCCGAAAACGACTACATCGTCCGCGCCCTCGACGCCGGCGCCGACGAATACCTGATGAAGCCCTTCGATGACGAGGCCCTGAGCGAAAAACTGGCCATGCTCGGCCTCGAGGAGGCCTGAACCATGGCGGCCAGCGGCCGAACCCGAGTCCTGATCGTGGACGACTCCGCCGTGATGCGCAGCCTGCTGCGCTCCGTCGTCAACTCCGACGCCGGCCTTGAAGTGGCCGGAACCGCGGGCGATGGCGCGTCGGCCCTCAGCGCTCTCGCCCTCGAGCCTCCCGACCTGGTTCTGCTCGATGTCGAGATGCCGGTGATGGACGGCCTCGTCACGCTGCGCAAGCTGCGCGAGCGCGGGCACAAAATGCCGGTCATCATGTGCAGCTCGCTCACCCAGCGCGGCGCCAAGGTCACCATCGAAGCGCTGGCCTGCGGCGCCAGCGACTACGTCGCCAAGCCCTCCGGCCAGGCCAGCCGCGAGGAAGCCATGCGCGCCCTCGCGCAGGACCTCATCCCCAAGATTCATGCCCTGACTCATGCTCCGGCTCATGCGCTTGCCTGGCCCATGCCTCAGCCGTCCGTCTTTCCCGCCGCGTCGCGCCGTCGCCGCCGCAGCCCGGCGCGCTGTTCCTGCCAGCCGTCCGCGCCCGCCGTCGTGGCCATTGGCGTTTCCACCGGAGGCCCCGCGGCGCTCGACGTCCTTCTTCCCGAGCTTCCCGCCGACTTTCCGCTTCCCGTTCTCGTTGTGCAGCACATGCCCGAGGTCTTTACCCGTCTCTTTGCCGAGCGCCTCAGCCGCCGTTGCCGCCTGCGCGTGTGCGAGGCTTCAGAAGGCGCTCCGGCCACTCCGGGGATCATCTATATCGCCCGCGGCAACTGGCACATGGAGACGCTGGCTGCCGCTCGCGCCGGCTCGCCCGCCACCCTCCACCTCAACCAGGACCCGCCCGAGAATCATTGCCGGCCCGCGGTGGATACGCTCTTTCGCAGCGTGGCCAGGGTCTACGGCTCCGGCGTGCTGGCCGTCGTGCTCACCGGCATGGGCTGCGACGGGCTCGCCGGCAGCCGCATCGTTCGCGCCCAGGGCGGCAGCGTGCTGGCTCAGGATCAGGCCACGAGCACCGTTTGGGGCATGCCGGGCGCAGTGGCGCAGGCTGGCCTCGCCCACAAGGTCCTCCCCCTCGCCGCCATCGCTCCTGAAATCCTCCGCATCGCCGGCCGCGCCGTCCCAGCCTCGGCCGAGTCCCATACCTTCGCGCGGATGGTGGTCTAGCGATGGAAACCGCCGCCGCCACCGATTACGGCTATCTCCGCGATCTCGTCTTCGGGCTCTCGCAGAACGTCCTCGATCCCTCGCGCGACTACCTCTTCGAGACGCGCCTCTCCAAAGTCCTGCGCAACCAGGGAATGAGCCGCCTCGACGAACTGGTGCAGAACCTGCGCGGCACAAAGAATCCCGAGCTGGAGCGGGCCGTCGCCGAGGCCATGACCATCAACGAGACCAGCTTCTTCCGCGATTGCCGCCCCTTCGACCTCCTGCGCCAGGAGCTGTTTCCGCAACTCATCGAGGCGCGCCGCCACGCGCGCACGCTGCGCATCTGGAGCGCCGCCTGCGCCGCCGGCCAGGAGCCTTACAGCGTCGCCATGCTGCTGCTCGAGCACTTTCCCCTGCTCGTCGGCTGGAACATCTCCATCGAAGGCACCGACATCAGCAGCGAAGTGGTCGAACGCGCCCAGGCCGGCCGCTACCACCGCATCGAGATCAACCGCGGTCTGCCCGCGCGCTTCGTGGTGCGCTACTTCGACCACGTCGGCGAGGACTGGATCGTCAAGCCCGAGGTGCGCAAGCTCTGCCACTTCCGCCAGGCCAATCTCTGCGGCCCTGCGCTTCCGTTCAACCGGTCCACCGACCGCTTCGACGTGATCTTCTTGCGCAACGTCATGCTCTACTTCGGGCAGCAGACGCGCCGCACCCTTCTCGCCGGCATCCACCGCCTGCTTCCGCCCGACGGCATCCTGCTCCTCGGCGCCAGCGAACAGCCCGCCGATCTCTCCCTCTGGACTCCCGTTCTCGCCGGCGGCACCAGCTACTACCGCCCGCGCCAGGCAAGCTGAAGACAGCTTTCGGTGATCGCGGAGAGAGGCCGCGGTTCGTCCGTCTGTTCGCGCGCTCGGTCGGGAGATATTGCCTTTCGTCGCAAAGAGAGTGCATGTCCTCGCTGCGGGTGGGACACTGCGCGCTGAGAGGTATCGCACCAATGTTCAACAAAACGTTCCTGCTTTCCGCTTTGATGTGGGCCGCATTTTGCCTGAGTATTAAACCTCTGCTTGCCCAATCCACCTCCGTGCCAACGCCTAACGTGCAAACCTGGGACCTGCCGCACGGGACGGTTGTGAAAGACGCCGGTCCCCGCACCTACCGCTTCACCGTGGATTACGACACCGCCAACGCCACGGGCGACGTGGTTCACCGCCAGCGCATAACCGGCGACTATACGCGCGGGCTTCCCAATGGCGACGTCGAGTGGAACAACGTCGGCGACGTGCAAGTGGACGGCGCCACGGCTCCTTTCCCTCCGGCCCAGAAACTGGACTTCATTGAGGGCTTCCACTATCCCGCCGGGATCTCCTGACACGCTCAAGCCGGATTTCTTCAAATCGTTCCCGCCGTCCGCAGTTTTTGAGCGTAACCTGATTTGGGACACGACCATGTTCGAATCGTTCGGCCAGAATTTCTTCGACCAGCTCAAGCTGAACGTGCCGCTCCACATCTCCACCAACCAGGACATCAAAATGCCTGACGTGGGTACGTTCCATAGCCGCGATACGGTGCTGGAATGGGTCGGGCGCTCCCAAAGAAACGGCCAGGATTGCGCAGTCATCGACTATCGTGCCTTCTTCAATCCTCTTGAGCTTGCCACCGGCGGCGTCACCATTCATGGACGCAGCGATTTCTGGGGAGTGATCTGGGTATCCCTGGCGACCAAACAGATCGAGTACGCCACCATCTATGAAGAGGTCTCCGGGCAAATGAAACTGCCCGGCCAGGATACGTCCCTGCCTCTCAGCGTCTTCCGCTTCGGCACGCTGGAACCGTTGAACCCGAAGAATTGAGGCAGCGCATGTCAAAGAACCCGGCTCCATTCAAGCACAAATGGTTGTTCGTCTTGTTGTGGACCAATGCGGCCGTGGCGCTGATCGAGCTGATCGCGTTTGTGATTGGTCCTGCTCGGACCACCCGCGACCTGTTGCAAAGCCTGGCCTTCACATTTGTTTACGCAAACCTCACCAGCATTCTCGGGGCTTTGATCCTGGGTTGGCTGATGGAGAAAGCCGCGGCTCGCAAGGTGTCGCCGTGGAGGGTTGCGATTCCGGGCATCCTGCTGTTCGTCGTGGGAGGCTGCCTGCTGGCGCAAACACTTCTGGTGGCGGCGGGCTTTGCGGGTTCGCAGCATTTCTGGCTCAACTACTATTACACCCTGCGCGTCGCCGTGCCGCTTGCTCTGGTCTTCGGTCTCGGCGCCATGACGCACGCAATGCTGCTCAGCCGCGTTCAGGTGATGGAACTGGAACTGCACAAAAAGCAGATCGCCGAAGAGCGATCGCGAAAACTCGAGGCAGAAACGCGCCTGCGGTCGCTTGAGTCGTGGATTCACCCTCATTTCCTCTTCAACACGTTAAATTCCATCAGCGCGCTCATCACCCTCGATCCCGCCCGCGCCGAGCAAACCGTGGGCCGCCTCGCCACGTTGCTGCGAGCCTCTCTCGACACCAGCGCCAATTCGCTCATCCCCTTGCATCAGGAGATCGCGATCGTGGAAAGCTATTTAGACATCGAGCGCGCGCGCCTTGGCGAAAAGCTGCGCGCAAGGGTTGAAGTTCCGCATGAATTGAACGAGACCATGGTTCCACCCATGTCGGTGCAGTCCCTGGTGGAGAACGCGGTGAAGCACGGAATCACTCCGCAGAGTGACGGCGGGGATCTCGTGGTGACGGCGCGCGCCGATGCGGGGAGCGTGTGCATCGATGTCGCCGATACAGGACCGGGCTTTGATTTGGCCGGCATTTGCGCCGGCCACGGACTGGACAAACTGGTGCAGCGTCTCGATGCGTTGTTCGGCGACCGGGCAAGGCTGAACGTTTTCCGGCGCGACGCTTATTCTGTGGTGGAGATGATTTTACCGAGCCCATGAAGCTTCGTGTCTATCTCGTGGATGATGAGCCGCTGGCGCTCGAGCGCCTGCGCCGCTTGCTCGACAACACGGGGCGTGTTGAAGTGACCGGCTTCACCACCAAGCCCGAGGAAGCCGTGGCAGCGCTGACCGCGAATCCGCCCGACGTGTGCTTTCTCGATATCCAGATGCCGCGGCTAAATGGCTTTGAAGTTCTGGCGCGGCTGCCGAGCCAGCCCATTGTGGTTTTCACTACAGCCTACAACCAGTACGCGCTGCAGGCGTTCGGCGAAAACGCCGTCGATTACCTGCTCAAGCCGGTAGAACCGGAGACGCTGGAACGCGCACTGAATAAAGTGGAGCGGTTGCGCGGCGCGGGGCCGTCGGCGCAACCGGATTTGCAGGCTCTGCTCCGCCAGATCGCAGACTCGCTGCGGCCAGAGCAAAGCGGAGTTTCCCAGCCGCATTGCGTCGCGCCTCGGCGATCGGCTTTGGTTCCTCGACCTCGATCGCGTGAGTCATTTCTACGCCGAGGACAAGCTCACCTACGCGGTCTCCGAGGGCAAGGCATACTCTATCGACCACACCATCGCTAGAACTGGAGAAAAAGCTGGACCCGGGCCGCTTCTTCCGCATCCACCGCGGCACTCTGGTGAACATCGAGTGGATCAAGGAAGTATCATCGCTGCCCGGAGGAGCTCTCAACGTCCGCCTCAAGGATTTGAAGAATACTGACCTGACCGTCGCCCGCGACCGCGCCCGCGAGTTCAAAGCGCGGGCAGGATTCTAGAGGGGTTTCGTATACAGCAATGAACGGGTCAGCCACAAAACGGATTCTGCAGGTGCTGGCCGTCGGCGTCGCGATGGCAGCCGGCTGCGCCCTGCTGGTTCTCTTTGTAATGCGCGGCACGTTGGGCAGCGAGGCCGGAACAGCGGTCGCGGTGAGCATCATCTACGCGCTGCCGCTGATGGCATTGCAGGCCGCTACCGAGAAGCTGCTGCGGCGGTGGGCCGATGCGTCGCGCTTCCCCATGGACTGGATCGTCTACGGCGGCGCCAAGCTCGTGCTCTCGCTTGCCACAGCGGGTATCGGCAGCCTGCTCACGTTGTTGCTGGGCATCGTTCACAAGTGGTCGGACTTGTACCTGGCCAACCGCTTGGTGGTTGTGGTGTCGGTGGGGTTCGCCTGCGCCATTCGCTTGTACTCGAGAACGCGCAGCCGCCTCGAGGAGCGCAATCGCCAGTTGCAGGAAACCGTGGACGCCGAGGCAAGCACGATTCGCCAGCACGCGCAGGAAGCCGAGCACGCCCGCGAGATTCAGCAGGCCCTGATGCCGAAGGAACTGCCCCGGATCGCGGGATGCCAGTTGGCCGCGGAATGCCTGCCTTCGCGCATCGTCGGCGGAGACTACTACGACGCCATCCGTCTCGGCGACTCCCGCGTGGCCATCGCTATTGGCGACGTCTCGGGCAAAGGCATGGGCGCCGCGCTGCTGATGTCGAATTTGCAGGCCATCGTGCGCGCCTTTGCGCCTGCCGGGCTTGCCCCGCATGAACTCTGCGCCCGGGCCAACCAGCTCATCGCCGCCAATGTCGCTTCCGGAAAATACATCACGTTCTTCTATGCGGTCGTCGATACCGCGAAGATGCGCATCGACTATTGCAACGCCGGCCACAACCCGCCCCTGCTGCGCCATCGCGAAAACGCAACCGAGACCCTGCGCGAGAACGCAACCGAGATGCTGACCGAAGGCGGCCCTGTCCTTGGCATCCTGCCTGCTGCAACGTATTCGTGCGGCTCGGCGCAACTGCGGCCGCAGGACTGTCTCGTGCTCTACACCGACGGCATCACGGAAGCGGCAAATGCCCAGGAAGAAGAGTTTGGCGAGCAGCGCCTGATGGCTTTGTTCGGCCACCACGATGGCAGCGCCGAAAAATGCCGCGAACAAATCATTGCTGCAGTGTCGCGGTTCTCCAACGGCATCTTTCACGACGACGTTACTTTGCTGGTCATGACCGTCGACTGAGCCTCCGCGTCAAGGTCATTGCCCCTTCCAAATCACACGCATAGACGGATTGTGGGCTCGGCCGTTTCCTCCAAAAAAGTGCCTTGGCAAGCAGATCGTGACAGGAGACACAGATTGATTTTCGCCGGAAGTCCACGCTGAACTGAGGGGCTGATTTTGGCATGGCGTGGAAGCGATCGAAGCGGGCCAATTTACGATTTCTGCACCTGCCATCGGGATTTCGGTTGCACTTGCTGAGCGTCGGCGTTTTGTTGCTTGCGGGTTGCGGCCGGATCGTACAAAACAATTTCACTCCCAGCCAGAACGATTTCGTTCCCAGCCAGGCGCAAGGCGCGTTTTTCGGACTCACGGTCAATGACTTTGCCAACGTCGCGCCTCTGGTCGCCTATGGCACCACGCGATCCTGGGACGCCTACCCGGGCCTGGATTGGGCGGACGCAAACCCGGCTCCCGGCCAATACGATTTCGCTCCGCTGGACTCTTTCATTGCCATCAATCAGGCGCGGGGTGCGGAGATGATCTACACCTTCGGGCGCACGCCGCAATGGGCCTCTACCCAGCCCAATGCTCCGGGCCCGTACGGACCGGGCCAGTGCGCTCCGCCACAGCTTGCGGCGTGGGACCAGTATGTGGCGGCGGTTGTCGCCAGAGCGGCGGGACGGATCCACTACTGGGAGCTTTGGAATGAGCCGAATGACGCCGAGTACTATTGCGGCGATGTCGCGGCGATGGTCACGATGGCGCAACATGCGAACCAGATCATCAAGAGCATCGATGCAACGGCCAAAGTGCTTTCTCCCGCGGTGACCGGTTCTGCGGGACCTGCCTGGCTCGGGACTTTTCTCTCGGGCGGCGGGAATTCTTCCGTGGACATCGTTGCATTTCACGGATATGGAACCGCCAACGCCGAGGATCTGAATGGGATCGTAAGCAGCTATCGGGCGGTGACGAGCGCCGATGCCGGCCTCTCGATGCCGTTGTGGGACACGGAAGGGGGTTGGGGTGAAAGCGCCATCGGGGACGACTCGCACCGCGCCGCCTTTGTCTCCAAGTACTTCGTTCTGCAATGGTCGCAGGGCGTGGCGCGAGTGGTTTGGTATGCCTACGACAACAGCGATTGCTGGGGAAGGTTGATGGGCGCAACGGCTGGACTCAACGCCGCGGGAACTGCCTATCGCGAGACTTACAAATGGATCGTGGGAGCAACGCTGACCCAGCCGTGTAGTGCGGATGGCAATGGAACCTGGGTGTGCAGCCTGACACGGCCGGGTGGCTACCAGGCGGAAATCGTATGGAACTCGACCAAGAACCTCGCCAGCTATGCGGCCCCGGCCCCGATGGCGGACTATCGCGATTTGGCCGGCAACAGCAACCCGATTGCCAACGGAGTTGTGCCGGTGGGAAACAGTCCCATCCTGATCGAATCCGGCGCGCCTTCCAACTAGAGCGATACCAGAGTTGTTGTACCCGAGTCCGTTTTTGTTTGTGGCCGTATTTGTGGCGCCGGTCTCCAGCTCCCGCGCCGGAGGCGCAGTGTTGGTTAGCCCCGCGCTTCAGCGTGGGGAACGCTTTGTATCAGGGCCTGGCTTCAGTCAGGCCGCAAACGTCCGCAAAATCAATGCGGGCTTCAGCCCCTGAGGGGCAAGCAGGTTGGCCGAGCCGTATTTCTGCAACCGCGTCTAGCTCTTAGCTCACAGCGCAGCCGTTGAGCGCATTCCTCCACCGCAAACAGAAGCACACCGACGCGGCTCGGATTGTCTCGGTGAGTGCCTCGGCGATTGAGCGAGATGCCGGAACCCTCCGGGCGACATTGGCGTTTGCCGGTCCTGATCCTTCCGAAACGCGGGTATTTTCCGAATAGGCGTTCATCTCCCCTGGAATGGGAGGTTGCGCAGCCACACACAACGAACTTATCGAGTGCGTACCAGAGCAGAAAGTCACTCCTGCTCGGACCCCAAAACGTCAGATCGCAGATGCCGCGGCGGCCAACCACTTGGTCGGCCGCCCTCAGCACCCAGATTTGAGCAGCATCGCTTACTGCTGCAAGATCATCACGCTCGGCGAGTTATCGGTGTTCACGATGCAGGCGGCCCTGGTTGAGGTGATGACGATGCAGCTTGTCGCACTCGACCCGCTTCCCTCCAGAAAGGAGCCTGTGCCGGGGACAGTTGTATCCCAACCGTACGCTGCGCTCGCGATGGGTTGGTCATAGCTGAAGCTGCCGTGGCCTCCGAGGGTGACTTCGCCGGAGTACGTGCCGTTGCTCAGCAGGCTGGACTGTCCGATGGGGATGCTGGTGGCCGGTTCCATCACCGGCAACAGGCCGAACATGTAGTTGCCGGCCACCGCCGCATCGGTGAAGGTGGTTTGAGACTGCGGTTCCAACCAGCCAGTTTCCAGGTAGTTGGGATTGCCGCCGCCATTCAAATCCAGCTCGAAGGCACTGTTGTAATTGAAGAAGTACAGATAAAGCGAGTCGCCGGAGAAGGCAGTGGCGCGGCCGGGATTGCCGATGTCAAACGTAACGGCGAGCGTGGCGCCATCCACACTGCCTCCCGCCTTGTAGTTGCCGTCGGCGTCCTGATAATAGGAATTGACGGTGAAGCTGCTGCTGGCGCCGTTACCGGTTCCCTTATAGACCGAGGAATCAAAGCCCGAGACGCTGCCACCTGAGTATTCATACCCCTGTGCGTAGAGAACGAAAGAACTGTCGAGGTTCGCCCCGGAGTACGAGGTCTGCTGCTGCTTGCGCATGTCGCCGTCCTGCATGCCGCCATCTCCCACGGTTTCAAGCAGGAACATGCGATCGGCGTCGATGATGTATCCGACGTAGCTCCCGGTGTACTGAATGCCCAAGACGGTTTGAGTAATGGTGATGGTGAAACGTCCCGACGTAGGATCTGGAGCGGTGTAGCTTCCGGTGAATACATTGCCGCCGTCGCTTGTTTTCTTGATGTACATCCCGTCATAAATGCCTTTGGTGATGCTGCCGCCGGGTGCGCCCCCGGTTCCACCGGTTGCGGTTTCAGTGGAGGCGGTGAAGCGGCCAACCCATGCCTCGGGGAGGCCGCTGGCATCCTCGCCCTGGAGGCCATAGGCGAAACTGTTGCCGCTAATGGTGCTGGAGGCAAACGCGCTGGTACTGGCCAGGTTGCAGTCAGTGCTTCC
This sequence comes from uncultured Acidobacteriaceae bacterium, assembly GCA_963701835.1. GTDB lineage: Bacteria > Acidobacteriota > Terriglobia > Terriglobales > Acidobacteriaceae > Telmatobacter. The sequence goes on from CAVPBL010000011.1 coordinate 185,322, forward strand.
GTGTTCCCCTTGGGCGTTTGAGCCCACATCGTCGGATTCGACCAAGTGAAACTCGGAAGCCGTGGGGCCGGCAAGATTGTTCAACACCATGGCAAACTGGGTCGTATTGCTTCCCGTGCCTCCAGAGGTCAGAACGGTGGTGACGGTCAGCAACCCGGTGTTGTCTGCGCCAATACTATAGGCGCCGGTGATGGCGCCCTCCAATGGCGAGGAAAGGTCGCGGTCGTTCTCGTCGAAAACGCCGCTGCTCAGGCTGCCGCTGCCGTTGGCGACCATGCTGAGAAGTACGGCTCCGCGCGATTCATCCCCGTCGTTAAAACCGTCGAACTTGCAGACGTAGGTTCCGTTGAGGTAGCTGTCATTCGCGCCGTTCGGCCCCACGTAGAAGCTCGCCGCAGCCGACGCTCCGCCGCCCGGGGCTGGATTCGCGACCACCACCAAATAGCTGCTGGCCGCGGCCAGGTCGGAAGAAGCAAGCGAAACAGTCAGTTGGCCCCCATTGACAAATGTCGCTGCGCGGGTAGTTCCGTTAAGACTTACGGTGGAATTCGAAAAGAACCCTGTGCCGTTGATGGTCAGGGTTTGCGGAACGCTTCCAACCGGAAGCGAGGCGGGAGAGAGGCTGGATATAACAAGGGCAGGATTGTAGGTAATCGCATTCCCAAACGTCCACTGGGACGGCTGCGCGGCAAGTATGGGCTGGAAGGGAGACTGCGGCGTGGGCAGAGCCATAAGCGCCGCGATGTTAGCGCCCGGATTGCGCGCGATATTCAACGCCGCATCGAGCGTATTGGTTGGGGTAGAGCCCCCCGTGGACTTGGCGGCGGCGAACAATGCGTTGCACGCGGTCGTGCCGTTCGAGTTGACGCAGGCCGCCAGAATGTCCGCCAGGGTGTAAATCTCTTCGACCGGGATCGTTACCCCCGCAGGCACGGACGTTCCCGGCGATGTCCCGGTGGCGATATTGACGAGACTATTAAAGTTAGTAAATTCATTCGTCAGGCCCTGCTCGTTGGCAGCGATGGTTCCTATCTGCGCGCCGGGCCCGAGGAATGGCGCCAGCGCAAATGCCGCAGCCACGGTTGTAACTTCGTTGATGACCACATAAGTACTGGAGGTGAGACTGTCGCAAGGACCGAGAGCGGCCATCAGCACGATTGCCGGATTATTGGCGCCGATTCCCGGATCTCCGCCCGTTCCGACAATGTAGGTCTCAGGGTTGCTGAGCGGACAAGTGTAAGAACCGCTCGGTATGGTGAAGTTCCCGTTCTGATCGGTGGTTATGGCCGGCGTCAGCAGGGCCTGCGCCCCTGAACCGTACCCCGATGAACCCGCGGCGTAGAGCTGCAAGGTCGCTCCTGAGATCGGCGACTGCCCGCCCATTACGTTTCCTTTCAGGTTTAAGGCGACAGTCGACGTCGTTGAAACGTTGTGGAACGACGGGGTAGCGGCGCATCCGGCAACCAGAAACATTACTCCGGAGACCAAAACGAGGTCGCAAGCCGCAACTGCGGCCGGGATCGAAATTCTCATGGTCTTTCTCCTGATGGAGCTCATCCAGCAACTTGTGGAACTTGAAACGAATGTTCGGCTAGATTCATCGCCCTGGCTGACGAATCCCGATGACAGTACACGAAAGGCGACGCAGCAATCGCGGAGCCGGTGTGGACGCATCGCATGACCGCCTGATTTTGGATTAGGCCCGCCTTCTCCGTCCGCAGAGTCGTGCAACGGTCTGCTCTGGCACAGGAGGAGTGTGTGAGAGAAGGCGCAGATTCGGTGGAAGGATGATTCGCAGAAATTATACAACACGACTGTTATTCTTGGATAAAAGCGGAGGTTAGATAGACAGGGCAATTGCATGAAGGAAATTCATTGACTCCAATGGTTCCGATCCGCTCGCGCCGGAGGCGCAATGTTCATTAGCCCAGCGTTTCAACGCTGGGAAATCGGACCAAAATTGGTTCCGGAGCCCCGTAGGGCGGCGCAAGCGGGCAAGTGCGGCCAGGACTGCCCGTTCATGCGATTGCCCTGGTTAGATAGAAGCGGAGCCAGCGTTATGTGATTGAGACCGCGTTTGAGTAAACACTACCTCTTTGAATCTCTCGTGATCAGGCCGCAACCACTGCAAAACAATGCGGGCTCCAGCCCTGACGGGCAAGCCCGTTTGCCGAGCCGTATTTCTGCAACCGTCTCTAGCTCTTAGCTGTTAGCTCACAGCGCAGCCGTTGAGGGCATTCCTTCGCCGCGAACAGAAGCGCGCGGAAACGGCTCGCAGTGTCTCGATGAGTGACTCGGCGATTTACCATCATTCCAGATATGCTCCGGGACACTGCGGCGTTTCGGGAGTAATCCCGTCTGTTGACCTGAAAATACATGCCTCTGAGATCTCGGAAGGGTGTGTGGGTGTTCCTACAAAGTTACTTCCAGGCGGGCGACTTCGGAGGGCCGACGAGAACGGCCTCAACCCCAAGATCGCTGACGAGATTCGATCGAATGGGGCATCAATGAGACGGGGTCTTCAGCTTGGCGAATTCGGAGCGGGCTTGGCGCAAGATCAAGATATTGGGGTCTGCTCCATTCCATAGGCCGAAAAACTCCAGATATGCCTCTCTGGCTTTTGAAGAATTCCCCATCCGAGCGTAAGCGCGAGCGCGTCCCAAGTATGCCAGCGCGCCGAGCGGGAAGTTCAGCACCATTCCGCGGTGGTCGATTATCTTTTGAAACTCTATCGCAGCTCTGTCCCCATCTTTCCCGGCGAGGTACGCTTGGCCTCTTACGTATGCCGGGTAAAGAACGCTCGTGTTAATTGCACCGGAGATTGCGAATTCCAAAGGTTCAGCCCCACTTAGAACTGCGACGCTCTCCGGCACTTTCCCGCGCTGCAAGGCAACCTGGGCTCGTATGACCGGGAGCCAGTACTTCTGGATGAGCGTGTGCGACGGGTATTCCTTATTTAGTTTTTCGCTGAACAAAAGGGCTTGCTTATATTCTCCGGATCGCGCCATTACCTGCGCAGCCAAAGTCACAATATCGCGGGAGTGCGTCAATCTCAGAGCTTTGGCAATGGACTCATGGGCCCGAGCGAATTCCCCGGCTTCAGACTCCCAAATTGCCTCTTCTGCCCAGCAAGCGGCGGCCGACCCTCTATCCCCTTCCTGAATCATGCGGTTCGCGGCTTCTCTGGTAAGCTGACGGGCTCTGTCGAAGCGGCCATGATATGCCGCCGAATTCGCCTGGTCCTCCAGCAGATCGGACTGCGCTCCAGGTATATTCGACGCCTGGGCGACGAGCCGCTGCATAGCTTCGTTGTCACCGCGAAGGAAGAAATACCAATACTTCACCTCCAGCAGATAGTCCGTCTGGAGATGCTGCTCGTCCGCTTCCGCAAGAACTGCTCCTGCTTCATCACCCCGGTTCAGGGCCATCAAAGCCGTGGCCAGATTTCCATATGTTGCTGCCGCAATGGGGTAAATGTGCACCGTCGAGCGAAACGCAGCGACGGCCTTCTCGTACTGACCCAGACTGCCATAAATCAATCCCAGATCGTTCAGAAACCTCGGACTCGCAGGGTAATTCTCCACTGCAATTTCGTATACTTGCGCTGCTTCGTTCAAGTCGCCTGTCACACAGACGTGGTACCAAAACTCGATCGATGCCTTCTCGAATTCCGTCACCCGCTCCCTTAGTTTGTAAGCCTTAATCGCATTTTCACGAGCCAGTCCGCTTTCTCCGCGATTCATGTCAATGGCTGCGAGTTCGGTGTAAGCCATGGCAAAGTTAGGATCCAGCTCAATCGCTTTTTCGAAAAGCGGGATCGACGCCAGATCGCCGTCGTGACTCTGGACAGCAAGTGCCCGGCTGTAAGTATTCAGAGCGTCGAGGGAGGGAGTGGTTGCCAGTTCCAAGGGTGCGTTGTGACTCTGAATCGATGGCAACGACTCGCCCAGACGCGCTCTCAACTGAGCCGTCGCTCTACCGAGCGCGTTGATGACGTTCTCCTTGCGATTTGCAGTCACCTGTTCATGCGCAATTGGGTCACCGTCATCGCAACGAAAGGCAGTCAATCCGACCAGATAAGCTGTTCCAAGGCTGGATATGGAGCCTTGTACCGTGACTTTGCCGCCGACGCGCTGGCATAACTCGATCGCGACAGGACCTGCCATCCGTTCATCGGGGGAGCGCTCCATCTGCTTAAGAACGAAAGCCGACTTCCGATCCGACAGCACCTGGATTGCTGGAGACTGCTCCAGACCGATGATGAGGCCTTGTCTCAACGCGTCATCGAACATTGCTTCGCCGGTCGCGTTCTCAAAATCTGCGAGGACAACGATGTCCCTGGGGAGGAGGAGGAATGCCTTCTCCCGTCGATACCAATACGTTGCAAGCACCCCAGACAGCAGCGCCGCGACCATCGAATACCAAACAAGTTTCCAACTCCTTTTGCGGACAGCTTCGAAGGGCGCCTGAAGTGCATTGATTTTTGACACGAGGAAAGGCCGGTGATCAGGCATGCGCGGAGCATCCGGTAGTGCTGAATCGCTTGCGCCAACCGGTTGAATCGTCGCCACACTGACGGGAGCAATGAACCGGTAGCCGCGTCGCGGCACGGTTTCAACAAAGCGGGGATTTTCTGCATCGTCGCCAAGCGCCTGTCTTAGCTTGGTAACGGCCGTGGCCAAGCTCTGGCCGAACTCAACAAAAGTATTCTCGGGCCAGAGACGCTCCTGGAGGAATTTGCGGCTGACGATCTCGCCGGGATGTTCAAGAAGATGGAGGAGCAATTGGAAGGGCTGATCCTGCAACTTGACCCGCTTGCTATTCCGGCGGAGTCCACGAGACTCCACGATGACCTCGAAGACTCCGAAGCGGTACACCGGTCCGGGTTGAGCAGGGCTGGCCATCACTCGCTAGAGGAAGCCTAGCACGAAATCCGGCCACCTTTCTTGTTCAAGTACGCCTGCAAACACCAAATTCCCGAGTGTTTAACAGTTCATAACAGATTCAAAGACAGTTGAATTGACATGGACTGGATCCTTGGGCAACCTAGCCCGTATGAACGCGCGAGATTCTGTTAGCCGAGTCCCGCGAACGGTTTCGTCAGCGCCGGATGCCGGCTCCCTGCACCAGCCGATACATCTGAAACGGCCTCGCTACCCTCCGGGTGGTCGGGGCCCGACCCTGAGGTCGGTTTCGATCTTAGGCAATTGAGAACAGGAGGTCTCGCCATGCACATTGCTAAACTCACCAATGCTCCCCTGAATTGGTACCTGATTCCCGCCCTTGCGCTTGCCTTGTCAGTGCCCGCGGCGGCGGCAGGCATTGCATCCGCCGCTGTCACCGCCCAAACCGCCAACGATTCGGATGACAACATTTGTCAAAACCCGCCCTTCAACGGCGATCCCAGTTGCAACCAGCTTGCTGTGCTGAAGCAGAATCAAGGGTTCACCGCGCAGGATGCCCAGCATCTGATCGCGATCGCAGCATTTCTGCTGAAGAACCCCAACCCGCAGTTGCTGCAGAACATACTCAGCAATCCGGTGGCCAACACTTCTTCCTCTTGCGTCTCAAACGACCCAGCCATCGGTTGCGTAAATCCGAATGGCGACGGCACTTGGTCGGTCACAGTGCAGACCTACCCCCCGGGGTCCTGCCGGCCCGGCGATCCGATCATCAATTGCACCCCGGCCGCTAAAACAGTGTCGACGCTCGGCCTTTCCTCCAAATTGAGCGGCATCTATCATTCGGTGGTGTTTGCCGGCGACCGCAACGCGCAGCTTGCGCTGTATGCCGGGATGTACAACAGTTTGCCTCCTGGGTTCCTGCAGCAATTGCCGAATGGAGCTACACTGCCAACTCCCGCCAGCTTGGGTCAGGCTTCACTTGGCAGCATCACCAACGCACTGGCGCTGTTCGCGAGTTATTGGGAACCGATTATCTCGTTCACCGCGCACCCTCTACCCTCACCGGCCGTGATCTGTGAGCAGGAAAGCGGCGCCGGCTTGCCACATTCGTTGTATGGCGATCGCACCGGCAATAGCGATAGCAGCACCTTCAGCACTACCGGGATCTTTGCCAATGTGGATATTACCAACAAGAGCTATGTGAGCTGTGTCAAAGATCAGGGAAAGCGTGCAATCTCCCCCACTTTCGGCTTGGTTTCAGCATTGGAGGAGAAGTACAACCTCGCGGTCCATAATGGCGCGATCATTAACCTTTCCGAACAGGATCTGATGGAGCACTACCGCCTGCTTTGGAGCCCCGGATACGAGCATGAAACGGGAGATCCATGGAAAAAGATCGTTGACGCATACACAAATGCGTATCTTCCCGTATATGAATCGGATTGGGATTACAACCCATCTCTCAGTCGTGGCTTCAGCGCCCTCACCGGAGTGTATGTCAACTCCTGCCTTAACTACCCCAACACCGAACCGGGATGCTCCGATTCCGCGCCCCAGGCTCCTGGAATATGTGAAGGATTCACGCTCCCGGTCTGCATGCTTCATGCGGCGGTTGTTAATACCAGCGGAGGCGCGGGTTTTGCCGGTCCAGCAGGGCTGGTCTATTTATGGTTCCCTAACAACACTAACAATCCAAGAACTTCATGATCATGGAACTGGGATTTAACAACACGGTGGTCATGAACTTCAACATGACCAAAAACTTTCTTATCCCGAGTGCGGACGGATATGTGTCCTACGACGCCAATGATATAAAGACCTCGGTGGGCCAGCAAACCGTGCACGTAGTTGGAGTTGTTACCAACGACCAACTGCCTTCCGGCGCTCCTGCCGGATCAGGAGGCGGTTACTTCATCGTCAAGAACAGTTGGGGTAACACCTTTGGCGATGCAGGATATGTCTACTTACCGTGGAGACGTAAAGTCCCAAACCGTCAGGCCTTCTGCATAACCGACAACCACGTCACGGTTCCTCTTTGAATCGGAGCGCCAAGCTGCGCGCTTAGACCGGCAGCGTTATCGTGACGCGGTGCTAGAGTGAAAACTCACTAACGGAGAGCACCTTTTTTATATCAGGCGTCACCAACACAGGTGGCTCGACTGTTTTGGTGACGCCATTTTGCACGATTGGACGATAGAGTTGATTCCAGACGGATTCCCGAAGTCCATGGGTGGAGCAGATAAATGTCTGAGTATCCGCACTATCTTCTATCCGATACAGGTTCTCTACACGATTACTCCCGGAATGTCGGCAAGTGTTCGCCGATTTACGTGGACATGGTCTTCGGTTTACTACAACAGGCCAATGCTCTCATTGACCGTTTGCGCTCGCTTCCCAATCCCCTAAGCTCTGTGGCGACGCAGAATTCGTGCTCCGAGAGTCGGGCTCCGGAAAAGCAGCGCGCGCGAACCGCTACCGACGGCCGGCGTCCGCCGCCAACCTTCCCAGACCCCCGCCAGCACCCCCAAAATCCCTATCGCGCACCGAAAATGCGACGATTTCACCCCATTCTGACTGACCTGCAGGTCATATTTTGCGCCGATTCGACGACCTGTAGGTCATATTTTCCGCGAGCTCCCGATGCGACGATTTTTTCCTCGCGCCAAGTTGCGAATTCGACGACCTGCAGGTCGTCGGTTTTGGGTGCATGGGAGAGCACTCTCGCGTTGCCCATCCTTCGCGCAGCGAGGGTTGGTCGACCACCTAAAGTCCCCGCCACCACTCGCTCACTCGCTGACTGGCTAACTCGCTCCCTTGCTCCCCGCATTCCCCATCAGCCGCTCGACCTCATCGTGCAGTCGCGCGGTGATGGCGGCTTCGGTTTCCTCGGGGGCGAAGCGGATGGCCTCGCCGATGCGCACTTCGAGGATGCCGGACCTAAGTCAGCCTCGCTCGCCGGTCTTGAGCTCGCCCAGCCCGCGGATAGCGACGGCAAGCACGGGCACGAAGCTTTCCTTGACCAGCAGGCCGATGCCGGGACGGAAGCGCGCCAACTGGCCCTCCGCCGAGCGCGTGCCCTCAGGGAAGATCATCACGTTGTAACCGCGGTCCAGGGCCTTGCCTGCGTGGGCAAAACTGGCCTGGAAGTCGCGCTGGCGGGGCAGCGGGAAGACGTTGAAGAGCGCCGTGACCAGCCAGTAGG